>CAVRCC010000031.1:0-158767 GCA_963719395.1 uncultured Gammaproteobacteria bacterium
AGTAAGAAACTTCGGCATCGTCTTTGTCATGCACAGCCCTCGAGTTGTGGTTGGTTAAGTCCGCGAGTACAAACTCGAAAGCGTTTTAATAGAGACCGTGCCAACAATAATATTCATTTCTATTAGTGAGTTACTAATGGTGAGATCGGGTTGGTTCGATGGAGCAAGCCCAACATGCCTTGCGATGGTGCAAGAGTCAGGGATAGACGATGCAAGATGGGGCAGGTTCGCGGGCGTTGCGTGAAAATGGGGCGTATCCGTTCGAGCATCTTGATTCAGTGCCAACAATCGTTCGGGTGCGCCCGATCCTGGGCCGTCAAGAGCGAGCAGGGCAGGCCAGGTTTCCAGCACGTCGGAACTGGCGCGGAAGATCAATTCCGCGAACGGGTTCGCCAGCACGCAAAGATCGCTGATTGGCGGCGTTTGCAGGGCGGGCTCCGTTCCAGCGCGCGGCGAAACAATACGGGGGTAGTCGTTCATAATCATCACTTTTTAGCTTCCCCTCGCGCGTTCGGCATGGGAAACTAGTTCTACTTTGTCAGATTCATGTACTTGATTTTTATTAACAAGTAAAGATAATCCAACCTGGATTAACAGACAAGGCTTGATGAGGTAGCGCATGAATGGTACAGCCGGAAGCGTTAAAAAAATTGGTGGCGGACGCCGGGGTGGGGTTGCTGGCCGGAATCGGTCAGCGGTTCCTGAACTTCTGCGACCGCTTCGGCGGTCACTTCCGCCAGCGGACACAACCGTCGAGGCCTCGGCGAGACACTACGTGCGCGGGTTGCTCCAGGCGGAAACCAAGAACATGGAGCGGATGGAAGAGGCGATTCCCGAGGCGGATCATCAAGCCTTGCACCACATGCTGAGCGAGTCGGCCTGGCCCGAGCGGGCGGTGCTGGATCAGGTCGCCCAGGATGCGAACCGGTTGCTGGGCGGGCATACCGACAGCGCCCTGCTGATCGATGAGAGCGGGTGCCCGAAGAAAGGGACGCAGTCGGTGGGGGTGGCGCGGCAGTGGTGTGGGCAGTTGGGCAAAGTCGAAAACTGCCAGGTCGGCGTATTCGCCGCCCTGGGTCGGGGAACCGAGGCGACCTTGATCGACGGCCGGTTGTTTTTGCCCGAGGCCTGGACGAGCGATTCGGCGCGCTGCCAGGCGGCGGGCATTCCCCAGGCCCACCGGGGCTTCCAGCGCAAAACGGACCTGGCCCTGGCGATGATCGTCCACGCCCGGCAGCAGGGCATCGGCTTTGCCTGGGTGGGCTTTGATGGCTTCTACGGCAGCGATCCGGCGTTCCTGCGCGCCCTTGAGGATCGAGGGGAGGTCTTCGTGGGGGACGTGCATAAGGACCAGCGGATTTACTTGGAAGATCCGAGGCCACTCGTCCCACCGGCCAAAACGGTCCACGGTCGTCCGCCGACGCGCCTTCAGGCGCAAACCCCGGCGGTGCGGGTCGACCACTGGGCGCAGCAGCAACCCGCCGAGGCCTGGCAGCGGGTGATCTTGCGCGACGGCACCAAAGGCCGGTTGCAGGTGGAGATCCTGCATCGCCGGGTCTGGCTGTGGGACGGTCAAGAACCCCAGGCGCGGCTGTGGCATCTGATCGTGCGCCGGGAGATCGACGACCCGACCGAGATCAAATATAGCCTCAGCAACGCGGCGGCGGACACGCCGGCACCCCGACTGGCGTTCATGCAAGGCCAGCGCTACTGGATCGAACGCGCCTTGCAACAGGGCAAACAGGACGTCGGGCTGGGCGACTATCAAGTGCGCGGCTGGCGGGGCTGGCACCACCACATGACCCTGGTCATGATGGCGATGCTGTTCCTGCTGGAAGAACGTCAGCTTCACCAGCAGACCCGACCGTTGTTGAGCGGTCGGGATATCCGGGCATTGTTGAACCACTTCTTGCCGCGGCGGGATACCACGCTCGAGGAGGTCCTCCGCCAGATGGAGGTCCGCCACCGCAAACGTCAAGCGGCTATCGATTCCGCCTATCGCAAACAGCAACTTAACGAATAGTGACAGGTGTTCTGACAAAGTAGAACTAGATTTAATAAACTAACCGGCCTTTGCCGATGTGCCCGAGCGACTACAGCCTGCGCTAACTCGATAATTTGCAGGAAATTGCCCGCGAGGATGTCGGGTCGTCTGGGACCGGCGCAGCGGAAGGCAAGTACGCCCTGGGCCGCAGGCATTGGATCCGTGCTGAGGTCGGCCAGGGGTGGTCGATCCGCTACCTGTCAATAACGTTAAAAACCACCCAAAAATTAATGGCCTAATCGCTTTCTTCGACCTCATCAATAACAATTTCACTACGCCATTTTTCAGGCGACTTTATCCAGAGTAAAAAACCATTCCCATGAGTGAAAAAAATCAAAAACCCGACTGGGTTCCCGACAACGCCGGCGCGGAGTTCACCACCTCGGTCATGTCCGGTGTCGATGGCGGCCATGACGGCATTCCCGGTCAGGCCAGCGTCGCGGTGCCACGCTCGTTCACTCCGCGCCGCCGACGGCTGACGGTGGACGAATACGTGGCTGGCGTGCTGGCGGGCGACCGCAACATCGTGGCGCAGGCCATTACCTTGGTGGAAAGCAACGCCCAAGCCCACTTCGACATGGCTCAAGAGGTGCTGCGGCAATTGATTCCCAGCACCGGTAACTCGATCCGGGTCGGCATCACCGGCGTGCCGGGGGTCGGCAAAAGCACCTTCATCGAGGCGCTCGGCCTGCACCTGTGCGAACAGGGCCACAAGGTGGCGGTGCTGGCGGTGGACCCCAGCAGCACCGTTACCCGTGGCAGCATCCTCGGCGACAAAACCCGGATGGAACTGCTCTCGCGCGACATCCGCGCCTTCATCCGCCCCTCGCCGTCCGCCGGGACCTTGGGCGGCGTGGCCCGTAAGAGCCGCGAAACCATCCTGGTCTGCGAAGCCGCCGGCTTCGACGCGATCCTGGTGGAAACCGTCGGCGTCGGCCAGAGCGAAACCACGGTGCGCTCGATGGTGGATTTCTTCCTGCTGTTGATGCTGGCCGGCGCCGGCGACGAGTTGCAGGGCATCAAGAAAGGCATCATGGAGCTGGCCGACGCCCTGCTGGTCAACAAGGCCGACGGCGACAACAAGGTTCGCGCCAACGCCGCCAAGGCCGATTACAACCGGGCGTTGCACTACCTTGCCCCAGCCACCAAAGGCTGGCGTACCCGGGCCTATACCTGTTCCGCCGTCAGCGGCGAGGGCATCGACGCCATCTGGAAGGTGATCGGCGACTTCCGCCAGCAGACCAGCGCCAGCGGCGTGTTCGAGAAGCGCCGGCAACGGCAAACCCTGGATTGGGTATACTCCATGGTTGAGGAACACCTGCGCGCCAGTTTTTTCAACCATGCCGGCGTCGGTAGTATCCGCGCCGATGTGGAAGAAGCCGTGATCGAGGGTCATCTGCCCCCGACCGTGGCCGCGCAAAAGCTGATTCGCCAATACGAAGGACACTAAATCACTCACTTGGGAGGATACAAACATGCTGCGCAGTCCCCGTGACTTTTTCAAACCCAAGGTCGTCGGCGCCCCCGAACCGCTCCGCGAGATTCCAGTATTACCCTCGCGGATGATCCATTTTTTCGATCCCAGCAACCCCAAGATGGCGGTCAAGGTGCCGGACATCGCCAAGACCGTGGACATCATGCTCGGTAATCTGGAAGACGCCGTGCCGATCGACCGCAAAGAAGCCGCCCGCGAAGGGTTGGTACAAATCGGCAAGAGCGTGGATTTCGGCGATACCCAGTTCTGGACCCGGGTCAACAGCCTCGACAGCCCGTGGTTCCTCGACGACCTGATCCGCTTGGTCGGCGAAATCGGCAACAAACTGGACGTGATCATGCTGCCCAAGATTCAGGGGGCGTGGGACATCCACTTCGCCGATCAACTGCTGGCGCAACTGGAAGCCAAGTACGGCGTGCAAAAACCGCTGATGATTCATGCCATTCTGGAAACCGCGCTCGGCGTTGCCAACGTCGATGAAATCGCCAACGCCAGTCCCCGGATGCAGGGCATGAGCCTCGGTCCGGCCGATCTGGCCGCCTCGCGGCGGATGAAGACCACCCGGGTCGGCGGTGGTCATCCCGATTACGTGGTGCGTACCGATCCCGATCCTGCCAATCCCGCTGCTCCACGCCCCACCGCGCAGCAGGATCTGTGGCACTACACCATCGCCAAGATGGTGGACGCCTGCGCCAGCGTCGGCGCCTTGCCTTTCTACGGGCCGTTCGGCGACATCGCCGACCTGGTGGCTTGCGAGGATCAGTTCCGCAACGCCTACCTGATGGGTTGCGTCGGCGCCTGGTCCCTGCATCCGAACCAGATCGCCATCGCCAAGCGGGTGTTCAGCCCGAAAGCGGAGGAAGTGACCTGGGCCAAGCGGGTTATCGAGGCCATGCCCGACGGCAGCGGCGCGGTGATGATCGACGGCAAGATGCAGGATGACGCCACCTGGAAACAGTGCAAGGTCGTGTTCAATCTCGCCAAGCTGATCGCCAGCCGCGACGCCGAATACAAGGCGCTGTACAGGTTCTAACTTCTCGTTCTTTGGGAGAGGGGGGTGAGGACGAAAGCTGCTGCCCTCACCCCTCACCCCTCAGCCTGGCTGTTTCGGATCGGCCTTTACGTGTTCCAACAACCGGTGCAACGACACGACGACTGGATTGTGATCTTGGACCTGACGGTGGAGTTGGGCACGGCTAAGGTCTTGGCCATCGTCGGGTTGCCGCAAAGCCGGCTGCACGCGCTGAGTGGGCGCGAGCAAGGTTGTTGCCTCAGCCATAGCGATGTCGAGTGCTTGGCGCTGGAGGTGCTGGAGCACAGCAACGGGGAGGTGATTGCCGCCTGCCTGGAGAGATTAGAGCGACGCATTGACCGGATCCGGCAGCTCGTCGCCGATCATGGCAGCGACGTAAAAAGCGGTATTGAGCGGTTTCGGCAACGTCGCTGCGGCGTGCGCTTTACCTACGACGTCACCCATCAGGTGGCCCTGTGGCTGAAACACGCCCTGAAAGACGACGACACCTACCGGGGTTTTCGTAGCCACTGCCAGGACAGTGTGCTGGCCTTGCAACAAACCGCCCTGCAGTTTCTCAAGCCACCGACACCGCGCAGCAAAGCCCGTTGGCAGCAGATGAGCGAGCAGGTCGCGTGGGCGCGGAAAGCACTGGCTTACTACGATCGCGGCCAGTTCGAAGAGCTGGCGCCGGGCTATCGGCTGGATGGACGGGTCCAGGAGACGCTGCGCGGGGTGCTCAGCGAGGCCCAGTGCTACCGTCTGAACCCGCGGGTCTGGCGCGACTATCCCGATGAAGCCAGCTACCTGCAGGCGCTGCGCCAGCATCTGGGGGATGCGCCGGTCGAGAGCCACCGCCAGGCGTTGTGCCAGGCGGGTCAGTTAGGACGACGACAGTTCGAGACGCATCTGGGTTGGTTGCTGAATTACCGCGCGGCCGCACCCCTCACCCCTCACCCTCACTCTCTCCGGAGCAACCGCGCATGATCGCTCCCTTCGCCATCGCCCGCTTGCCGCGCATTGAATTCGGCGCCGGCTTCATCGGCAAACTGCCGGGTCTGATCGCCCAGTACGGCAATCGCGTGCTGCTGGTGACCGGCCAACGCTCATTCTCGGAGTCGCCGCACTGGTCGGCGCTGGTGGCGGCGTTGGAGAAAGCCGGCATCGGTTGGGAACAGGCGTGGATTAACGACGAGCCTTCGCCGCAACTGGTTGACGACGCGGTTCGCCAGTTCCACAGCACGGGAATCCAGATTGTCGCCGGCATCGGTGGTGGCAGCGTGCTGGATGCTGCCAAGGCGATAGCCGGGCCTGTTGCCGAGCGGCGATTCAGTCATGGACTATCTGGAAGGGGTCGGGCCGGAGAAGCCCTATCACGGTCCCGCCACGCCGTTTATCGCCGTGCCCACCACCGCTGGCACCGGCAGCGAAGCGACCAAGAATGCCGTCCTCAGCGCGCGCGGTCCCGACGGATTCAAGAAGTCCTTCCGTCACGATCTACTCGTGCCGGAATACGCCCTGCTCGATCCGGATTTGCTGGCGACCTGCCCCCCGCTACAAATCGCTGCCAACGCGATGGATGCCTTGACCCAACTGCTGGAATCCTACGTTTCCATCAAGGCCAACCCCTTCACCGACGCGCTGGCGGAAAGCGGCCTGAAAGCGGTCCGGGAGGGATTGTTCGCCTGGTATGAAGGCGGCGACGAAGCCGTCGCCGGTCGGTCGCGCATGGCCTACGCGGCGTTGCTGTCCGGCATCGGTCTGGCGCAGACCGGGCTGGGGTCGGTGCATGGGCTGGCCTCGCCGCTGGGCGCGTTCTTCCCGATTCCGCACGGCGTGGTCTGCGGCACCTTGGTTGGGGCCGCCACCCGCGTCAACCTGGCCGCGCTGCGGGAACGCGATCCCCATCATCCATCCTGGCGCAAGTACGCCCGAGCCGGCGACCTCCTGCACGGGCGACATTTTGCTACTCCCGAGGAATCGCACGCCGCACTGCTGGCGCTGTTGGACGACTGGACCGAACGGTTGGCCTTGCCCCGGCTCAGCGCCTACGGCATCCAGGATAACGATTTCGCCCATGTCGTCGCCCATTCGCGCGGCAGCAGCATGAAGACCAATCCGCTCGTTCTCAGCGACGCAGAAATCATGGAGGTGCTGCGGCAACGGCTTTAACCAACAGCCGCTCTTGAAGTTTCGTCACAACAAATCCCATGGCGCCAACTTGGCCTCATACTTGCTGATCCCTGGTTACCATGAGTGCGGCATGCGCGGATGACCCAGAAGAGAACCCGTCATGAAACAGCCTTCAGCTCACAATAACCCTCCCTGGTCCAAATTGGCCGGCTTACGTCAGTCGAGCGGCGTGGTCGTGGACCGGGAAACCGTGGAACTCAAACGGCTGGAAAAACGGATCGGACGGGTTCACTTGCAGCAGCGGCTCGGCATCGAAGCCGATCACGCCACCCAGATCTTCGGTCGGGGCAGGACGTTCTTCCACATCGAGAACTGGCTCTCGATCCATGCGCTGATCCGCTTGACCCTGCGCGGCCTGGGGCTGTATCGCCGGGGGTTGCGCAACGCCGCCGCCATCCAGATCCGCCACAACGAAGTCGTTATTCCCCGGTTGCCCAAGGCCTTCGACGGTTTCACCCTGCTGCACCTCAGCGATTTGCATCTGGACATGGACGACGGTTATCCCGCCGCGCTGATCGAACGCTTGCGGCAGGTGGATTACGATGTTTGCGTGATGACCGGCGATTTTCGGGCCAAAACTTACGGCGATTTCGACGCCGCTATCGCAGCGCTGGCCGAGGTTAGGCCCCATCTGCGTGGCCCCGTCTACTCCATCTTGGGCAACCACGACTCGATCCGCATGGTGCCCGCCATCGAAGCGCTGGGGATCACCGCGCTGCTCAACGAGGCGGTCGCTCTGGAACGCGACGATGCGACCATTCATCTGGCGGGCATCGACGACCCGCATTATTTCCAGGTGGAGAATTTTGACAAAGCGGCCCAGAACATCCCCCCGGACGCGACCGCCATCCTGCTGTCGCATTCGCCGGAAACCTACCGGCGGGCGGCTCATGCCGGTTTTGACCTGATGCTGAGCGGCCACACCCACGGCGGGCAGATTTGCTTGCCCGGGGGCATTCCGCTGATGACCAACGCCGATTGTCCGCGGCGTTTCTGCCGGGGAGCCTGGCGCTATCACGCCATGCACGGCTACACCTCAGTGGGATCGGGCGCCTCGGTGGTTGGAGTGCGCTTCAACTGCCCGCCGGAAATCACCCTGCACAAACTGCGAATCCAGCCAGATCAGTAGGGTCGGTTGCGGATTCCCAGCCGGAAAAATACGGGCGATAGGGCGAGTTCCAGCACGACGAAACCGGCCACGATCCAACCGATGGCCGGCCAAGTCAGCGCGTACTCACCCGCCACCGCCAGTAGCGGCAGCAAAGCCTCGGGAATTTGATCCACGCCCACCATCATGCCGCTGGACGGCACTCCCAAACGCCGCTTGACAAAGCTCGACAGCAAATCTCCCAGCATGGCGGCGGCGCCCACCACCACCCCGACTCCTGCTGGCAATCCCACCAACGCCGCGCTCGCGCCGGTCGCGAGCGGCGCCAGCAACACGCCGCGCCAGGTTTTCGAATCGCCCAGCACGCGTCGTCCGTCCGCCAGCAACCGGCCGCCATCCAGCGGTCGGGCGCCCCAATTGCCGCAAATCGCTGCGGCGGCGATCGGCACGCCGTTGGCGATCAGTATCAGCAGCAATAATTCGAGTTCGATGGGGAGCATGTTGCGATCCAACGGTAATCACCATCAAGCATAACCCAGCCATACCGACATTAGACAACCTCGCGCATTGCCGGTATCCATCTTCCACCCGCTCCCGGTGGACGATCATTGCTTCTCCGACCCATTCACGGCTGCACAACGGCTGGTACGTACCAGGCGGGGGTGCTGGCTTCGCCTACACTTCCCCGATCACCGCATGATTGCGGAAAACCGCCAACACCCGGAGAACCTGAATGAAAATATCACAACTCAGCGCTGGTTTCGGCGCCCTGGGCGGATTGTGGCTGCTAGCCACGGCTCAGGCCGCCGACCCCAATTCACCGGTCGGCAAGTGGCGAACCATCGACGACAAGTCCGGCAAGCCCAAGAGCATCGTGCAGATCACCGAGAACGACGGCGTGTTGACCGGCAAGATTGTAGAACTGCTGGAGGGCGCCAGCGAAAAGGCGTGCAGCAAATGCGAAGGCGATCTCAAGGACAAGCCACTGGTCGGAATGCGGATTCTGTGGGACTTGAAGAAGGAAGGCGATACATGGACCGATGGCAAGATCTTCAATCCAGCCGACGGCGGTACCTACACCAGTAAAGCCAAGCTGACCGATGGCGGCAAGACCCTGGATGTCATCGGCAAATGGATGTTTTTCAGCAAGCAACAAAAGTGGCAACGGGTTGAATAAGGCTGGCGCCTTCCGGGGTCGCCCCACCCCGGAAGGCCCGATTCCGGCAAGCGCCGCCACCCCGAGCGCCGGTCACGTCGCTACTGGCCGAACCTCGGGCGGCGGAATGCCATTTTGTCGGCAAGCCGCAGTCAGGGTATTTAGCAGCAAACACGCGATCGTCATCGGCCCGACCCCACCCGGCACCGGCGTGATGGCGCCCGCCACCTCGATCGCCGAGTCAAAATCCACGTCACCCACCAACCGGCCCTTGCCATCCGCAGTGGGAATGCGGTTGATGCCGACGTCGATCACTGTCGCGCCTGGCTTGATCCAGTCGCCCTTGACCATTCCCGGCCTGCCGACCGCCGCCACCAGAACGTCCGCCCGCCGGCATTCTTCGGCCAGATCGCGGGTGCGGGAATGGGCGATGGTCACGGTGCAGTGCTCCCGCAGCAATAGCGCCGCCATCGGCTTGCCGACGATGTTGGAACGCCCCAGCACCACCGCTCGCTGGCCGGCCAGATTGCCGATCTGCTCCTTGAGCAGCATCAGGCAGCCCAGGGGGGTGCAGGGCACCATGCCGGTTCCGCCCACCGCCAGCAGGCCGGCGTTCAGGGGATGAAACCCGTCCACATCCTTGCCGACCGCAATCGCTTCGATCACCGCCTCCGGGTCGATCTGTTTCGGCAGTGGCAGTTGCACCAGAATGCCGTTGACCGCCGGATCCTGGTTTAATTCGGCGATACGCGCCAATAGTTGGGTTTGGGTCGCGGTCGCTGGCAGGCGATATTCAAAGGAGGCCATGCCGGCTTCCCGCGCTTGCAACCCTTTGTTGCGGATATAGATTTGGCTGGCTGGGTCTTCGCCCGCCAACACCACCGCCAAGCCGGGGATAAGATCGTGGTCTGCCCTGAGCTGGGCGACGTGGGCGGCGATGCCGGCGCGCAAGCGGGCGGCGAAACGTTTGCCGTCGATGATGGTGGCCGTAGCCATGGAGTCCTCGCGATTCGGTGAAATTCGGCGCTCATGTTACTACAGACGCAACCGTCCACCACTCACGCGACCATCGCGCGAGTTCGCAAGCCCGCTTCCAGCCGAACCCCTCGCTCGTGGAGCTTGCAGCCTGATTGCTGCGAACCCCGCCAGAGTCCCCTGAGTGTCCAGCGGTCTACCGTGGCGACCGCCTGACCTCTGGGCACGGGCGGAAGTGGGTCGAATTGAGGCGCCGCAAGCAATTTCGCCGAGACGAAAACGGCCCGGCGATTTCTCACCGGGCCGTTGTTTTGATTGGTCGGGGCGAGAGGATTTGAACCTCCGACCACCTGCACCCCATGCAGGTGCGCTACCAGGCTGCGCTACGCCCCGTTTCGCGGCGAACTGGCCGCCGCGAAGGTTGGCAATAGTAGTTCAATCCGCTTGGCTTGCCAAGCATTTCGCAATGAACGCAATTACTGGGCCTCGCCCTTAAAAGCGTCCACCCGCGCCTTGAGCTTCTGTCCCGGCCGGAAGGTCACGACCCGTCGCGCAGTAATCGGGATTTCCTCCCCCGTCTTGGGATTGCGGCCCGGTCGCTGGTTTTTATCGCGCAGGTCGAAATTGCCGAACCCGGACAATTTCACTTGCTGCCCCCGTTCCAAGGCGCCGCGAATCTCCTCGAAGAAGATTTCCACGAGTTCCTTGGCCTCGCGCTTGTTGATGCCAAGCTCTTCAAACAGTCGTTCCGCCATGTCGGCTTTTGTTAGTGCCATGCTCCTAAACCCTAAGCGTTGCGCCGAACTGTCCAACCAGCCCAGCGATGATCCCAGACAAGGTCTCTTCGACCACACTGTCAGTAAGATTGTGCGAGAAATCTTGTAAAATCAATCCAAAAGCTAAACTTTTTTTGCCTTCGGCGATCCCCTTGCCACGATAGACATCGAAAAGCCATGCTTCGCGGAGTCTTTCGCCGCCGTGATGGCGAATGTTTTCCTGAATCGCCCGCGCGCTGGCCGCCTCATCCACGACAATGGCGAGGTCGCGACGGCTGGCTGGGAACCGGGAAAGCTCCCGAAACGCCGGCGCCCGCGCTGCTTGCACTCCATCCAGCCGTAGCTCGAATAGGAAGGCATCGCCCTCCACGTCCAGTTCCCGCGCCACGCGCGGATGCAGCGCGCCCAGCCAGCCCACCGCCGCGCCGGCCCGTTCGATCCGGGCGCTCTGGCCTGGATGCAACGCCAGATGCGCGGCGGCGACGAAGGCAAAGGTCTCCAGTTCGCCAGTCAGGGCCAGCAGCGCCTCAACGTCGGCCTTGAGATCGAAGAAATCCATCGCCCGGGCCGGCACGCCCCACTGCTCCGGCAGGGCGGCGCCGGCCGCTACGCCACCGATGTAGGGTTCCTGCCGCAATCCGCCGTCCGATGGAATGAAATTCAGGCCATGTTCGAACAGCCGGATCCGGGTTTGCTGGCGTTTCTGATTATAGACCAACGCCTTGAGCAAGCCTGGCCACAGACTGGTGCGCATGACCGCCAGATCGGTGGAAATCGGATTGGCTAGCGCCAGCGGCTGCCGTTCCGGATCGAGGCGCTGCTGAAACGCCGGATCCACAAAACTATAGGTGATGGCTTCCTGGAAACCACGTTGCGCCAAGGTTTCCTTGAACCGCTCCGGCGCGACCCGCCCTTCCGGCTGCGGCGGCATCTCCATCCGGGTTAGCGGCCGGTTGCCGGGCAGGCGATCATAGCCATGAATCCGGGCGATCTCCTCGATCAGATCCACTTCCAGCGCGAGGTCAAACCGGCTGCTGGGCGGCGCGACCAGCCAGTGATCCACGTTGACCGCCACCGCCATCCCCAACCGGCGCAGAATTGCCTCGACCTCGACGGCGGGAATGTCCATGCCCAGCAGTTTGCGGATACGCTCGGGCCGCAGCCGGATAGCCGGTTCCGCCGGCAGGTGTTGGGGGGAAACCGCCTCGACGATGGGTCCGGGCTGGCCACCGGCCATATCGATCAACAGTCGGGTGGCGCGTTCGGCGGCGCGGCGCTGCAATTGCGAATCCACGCCGCGCTCGAAGCGGTAGGAGGAATCGGTCTGCAAGCCGTAGCGGCGGGCGCGACCGGCGATGCTGGCCGGCGCGAAGAAGGCGCTTTCCAGGAACACGTCGCGGGTGGCGTCGGTGCAGGAACTGATTTCGCCGCCCATGATCCCGGCCAGCGCCAGCGGACCGTGGTGGTCGGTGATCAGCAGGGTTTCCCCATCCGGCTCCACCACGACTCCATTGAGCAATTCCAGCCGGTCGCCGGGCCGGGCGCGGCGCACCTCGATGCCGCCGGTCAATCGATTCAGATCGAAGGCATGCATCGGCTGGCCGAGTTCCAGCATCACGTAATTGGTCACGTCCACCAGCGGTCCCAGGCTGCGCACCCCGGCGCGGCGCAGCCGTTCCTTCATCCACAGCGGCGTTTCGGCGGCGGGATCGACCCCGCGAATCACCCGGCCTACGTAGCGCGGACAATCGGCGGGATCGAGCAGCGCCACCGGGAAGGTGGCATCCACCACCGGCGGTACGGTATCCGCCGGCAGCGGGCGAAATTCGCGGCGGTTGAGGGTCGCCACTTCACGGGCGATGCCCTCCATGCCCAGGCAGTCGCCGCGATTGGGCGTCAGTTCGATCTCGATCAGCGTATCGTCCAAGATCAGCAGTTCGCGCACGTCGCGTCCCGGCGGACTGTCCGACGGCAAGGGCATCAAGCCGTCCGCGCTTTCCGCCAACCCCAGTTCTTTCGCCGAACACAACATCCCCTGCGACTCGACGCCGCGCAGCGTGGAGGGTTTGATCGTTAACCCGCCGGGCAGGACCGCGCCGATCAGGGCGGTGGGGGCGTACATCCCGACCGCCACGTTCGGCGCGCCACAGACGATTTGCAACGGTTCGGCGCCACCCACGTCCACCGACGCCACCCGCAACCGGTCGGCGTCGGGATGCGGAATCAGGCTGATGACCCGACCGACCACCACCCGTTCAAACGCGGGCGCGGCGGGTTCGATACGGTCCACTTCCAGACCCGCCATGGTCAGTTGCGCCACCAGTTCGGCGCTGGACACTGCGGGATCGACCCATTCCCGCAGCCATTGCTCGCTGACTTTCATGCTGGTGATCTCACTGAAACTGCCGCAGGAAGCGCAGATCGTTTTCGAAAAATAGCCGCAGGTCGTTGACGCCATAGCGCAGCATGGTCAGCCGCTCGACGCCCATGCCGAAGGCGTAGCCGGTGTAACGCTCGCTGTCGATGCCGACCTTGTCGAATACCGCCGGATGCACCATGCCGCAGCCCAACACTTCCAGCCAGCCGCTGTGCTTGCAGACCCGGCAGCCGCCGCCGCCGCAGATCACGCACTGGATGTCCACCTCGGCGGAGGGTTCGGTGAACGGAAAGTAGGAGGGCCGAAACCGCACCGCCAGATCGCGCTCGAAAAACCCGCGCAGGAAATCGTCCAGCACCCCTTTCAGATCGGCGAAGCTTACATCCTCGTCCACCAGCAAGCCCTCGACCTGATGGAACATCGGCGAGTGGGTCAGATCCGAATCGCAGCGATAGACCCGCCCCGGCGCGATCACCCGCACCGGCGCTGACTGCCGTTCCATCACCCGGATTTGCACCGGCGAGGTGTGGGTGCGCAGCAGGGTGTGGGTATCGAAGTAGAAGGTGTCGTGCATGGCCCGCGCCGGATGGTGGGGCGGGATGTTGAGCGCCTCGAAGTTGTGAAAATCGTCCTCGACCTCTGGCCCTTCGGCGACCGCGAAGCCGATCCCGGTGAAGAAGGCCTCGATTCGCGCCAGGGTGCGACTGAGTGGATGGCGACCGCCGGGACGCTGGCCGCGCCCCGGCAGACGTCACGTCGATGGCCTCGCCCGCTAGCCGGGCATCCAGCACCGCCGCTTCCAGCGCCGTCTTGCGCGCGGCGATGGCGGTTTCCAGCGCCTGCTTGGCCTCGTTGATGGCCTGACCGGCCTCGCGTCGCTGCTCGGCGGGCAGTCGCCCCAATTCCTTGAGGCGTTCGGTGAGCGCGCCTTTCTTGCCCAGATAATGCACGCGCGCCTGATCCAGGGCGGCGAGATCGCCAGCCTCGGCGATGGCGGTCTGGGCGGTTTGCAGCAGTTCGGGCAATGCGTCCACGCAGGTGGGTCTCTCAACGATGACAAACAAAAAAGGGAAAGGACCGCAGCCTTTCCCCGTTCGGAATCCCTGGAGTCGCTGGACCGAAACTCGATCCAGCGGACGGTTCAGGCGATGCCGAGCGCGGCCTTGGCGCGGTTGGCCAGTTCGGCGAACGCCGGCTTGTCGAATACCGCCAGATCGGCCAGCACCTTGCGGTCGACCTCGATGGCGGCCAGCTTGAGGCCATTGATCAGCCGGCTATAGGACAAGCCGCTCTCGCGGGCGCCCGCGTTGATGCGGGTGATCCACAAGGCGCGGAAATCGCGCTTCTTCTGGCGGCGGTCGCGGTAGGCGTACTGACCCGCCTTGATGACGGCCTGCTTGGCGACCCTGAATACCTTGCTGCGGGCGCCGTAATAACCCTTGGCCTGGTTCAGGACCTTTTTATGGCGGGCGTGGGCGGTAACGCCACGTTTCACTCGGGGCATGATGTCATCTCTCCGGTCCGGCGAATCAACTGTAGGGCAACATCCGGCGCACCGCCGGGATATCCGCCGCCGCCATGATCGTGGTGCCGCGCAACTGGCGTTTCCGCTTGGTGCTCTTCTTGGTTAGGATGTGCCGGTGGTGCGAGTGGGAACACTTGAACTGGCCGGATCCGGTGCGGCTAAAGCGTTTGGCCGCGCCGCGATTGCTTTTCATCTTGGGCATTGCATGACTCCGCGATTCAATAGGGTAAATTCATGGGCCAACCCCGGCGCGCGCCGGAGACGGTAACCGCCAACCGTTCGGAGGGAGTTACTTCTTCTTGACCGGCGCGATGGTCATCACCATCTGCCGCCCTTCCATCCTGGGCCGCTGTTCCACCGCGCCATAGGGAGCGAGGTCGTCTTCGACGCGCTTGAGAAGGTTGATGCCCAAATCCTGGTGCGCCATCTCGCGGCCCCGAAACCGCAGCGTCACCTTGGCTTTGTCGCCTTCACTCAGGAAACGGATCAGGTTGCGTAGTTTGACCTGATAGTCCCCTTCGTCCGTGCCTGGACGAAACTTGATTTCCTTGACCTGGATTTGTTTCTGCTTTTTCCTCGCCTCGCTCTGTTTCTTGGCCTGCTCGAACCGGAATTTACCATAGTCCATGATGCGGCAGACCGGCGGTTTGGCGTTCGGGGAGATTTCGACCAGATCCAGTTCGGCTTCCTCGGCGAGCCGCCTGGCTTGTACCAGGGAAACGATACCGGCTTGCTCGCCGTCCTGATCGATCAGGCGCACTTCGCGCCCGGTGATCTCGTCGTTGAGCCGGAGTTCATTGTTTGCGGCGATGTTGCTGTCCTCCAGTGATTATTCGGTCCGTCCGCGCCGGGCGACGTCGGCTTGCAGGAGTTCCACGAAAGCCGGCAGATTCATGACGCCCAGATCTTTGCCGGTACGGGTGCGCACGGCGACGGTGTCGGTTTCCATCTCCCGGTCGCCGACGACCAGGAGGTAGGGAATGCGCTGTAGCGTATGCTCGCGAATTTTAAAGCCGATTTTCTCGTTTCTCAAGTCGGACACGGCGCGGAAACCTTGTTGCATAAGGTTTTTTTCGACCTTGGCGGCATAGTCGGCCTGATGGTCGGTAATGTCGAGCACCACCGCCTGCACCGGCGCCAGCCAGGCGGGCAACGCGCCCGCGTATTGCTCGATCAAAATACCGATGAACCGCTCCAGCGAGCCGAGAATCGCCCGATGCAGCATCACCGGCACCCGCTTGCCGCCGTCCTCGGCGATGTAATGGGCGTCCAGCCGACCCGGCATCGAGAAATCCACCTGAATGGTGCCGCACTGCCACAGCCGGTCCAGGCAATCGCGCAGCACGAACTCGATTTTCGGCCCGTAGAACGCGCCTTCGCCCGGCTTCAACTGCCATGGCAAGCCGCTTCGGTTCAACGCCAGTTCCAACGCCTTTTCAGCCTTGTCCCAGACCTCGTCGCTGCCGACCCGCTGGTCGGGCCGGGTGGACAGGGCCAGTTGCACCTCGCTGAAGCCGAAATCGGCGTAGACCCGGAACAGTAGCTCCATGAACGCCGACACTTCGGCTTGAATCTGATCCTCGGTGCAGAAGATGTGGGCGTCGTCCTGGACGAAATTGCGCACCCGCATCAACCCGTGCAGGGTGCCGGACGGTTCGTTGCGGTGGCAGGAGCCGAACTCGGCCAGTCGCAGCGGCAGGTCGCGGTAACTGCGCAGCCCTTGGTTGTAAATCTGGATGTGGCAGGGGCAGTTCATCGGCTTGACCGCGTAGTCGCGGTTTTCCGACGCCGTGGTGAACATGTCGTTGCGGAACTTTTCCCAGTGGCCGGAGCGTTCCCACAGGCTGCGGTCCACGATTTGCGGGGTGTGAACTTCCTGATAGCCGTGCTCGCGCAACAACTGGCGGATGTAGTTCTGGATTTCGACGTAGACGCGCCAGCCGCGGTCGTGCCAGAACACCATGCCCGGCGCTTCCTCCTGAACATGGAACAGATCGAGCGCCTTGCCAACTTTGCGATGGTCGCGTTTTTCCGCTTCCTCCAACCGGTGCAGGTAGGCCTTCAGCGCCTTCTGATCCAGCCAGGCGGTGCCGTAAATGCGCTGGAGCATCTCGTTGCGGGAATCGCCGCGCCAGTAAGCCCCGGCCACCTTCATCAGTTTGAACGCCTTGAGCCGGCCGGTGGAAGGGACGTGCGGCCCCCGGCAAAGGTCGATGAAATCGGCCTGCCGGTACAGCGAAATGTCCTGGCCAGATGGAATATCGGCGATGATTTGCGCCTTGTACTCCTCGCCCATGTTGCGGAAAAAGGTCACCGCTTCATCGCGCGGCATCACCGAACGGCTGACTGAAATATCTTGCGCCGCCAGTTCCTCCATCCGCGCCTGAATCCGTTCCAGATCGTCGGGGGTAAAGGAACGCTCGAAGGCAAAGTCGTAATAGAAGCCGTTCTCGATCACCGGGCCGATGGTGACCTGGGCGCTCGGATAGAGTTGCTTGACGGCGTGCGCCAGCAGGTGAGCGCTGGAATGGCGGATGATCTCCAGCCCCTCGGGGTCGCGCTCGGTGATGATAGCCAGATTCGCGTCCTGGGCGATGGTGTGCGACGTGTCCACCAGCCGGTCGTCCATCTTGCCAGCCAGAGCGGCCTTGGCCAAGCCAGGGCCAATCGCGGCGGCGACTTCGTGGACGGTGACAGGCTGGTCGAACATGCGCTGACTGCCATCGGGGAGCGTGATGATCGGCATTACTGCGATTCTCTATCTATCAATCGGCTGACTGTTTCGCTGGGGGTAAAATAGTAAAGGGCGCGCCATAAAACCCTTCTTTTGGAAGGAAGGCGCGCCCTTTGGAAAACCTGTCCGCTCCGCGGCTCAAACAAAAATTGGTAGGCGCGATTGGACTCGAACCAACGACCCCCACCATGTCAAGGTGGTGCTCTAACCAACTGAGCTACGCGCCTAAGCGATAGGCGCGGAAGGTTAACCAAAGGCAGGCGGGTTGGCAAGGGGGAAAATGCTTTTTTCCCGCGCCGGCCACGGTCGGAGCGGTCGGAATCGCGCCTCGATCCCGCCCGGGGTTGGGCCTTCGCGCTTTACCGAAGGCGAGATTCAGTCCCTGCTGGAGACCCTGGCCATCGGAACAGCCTGGGTGGCGGCGGACGTGCTGGACGTGATGAAAATGTTCTACAACGGCTATCGGTTCAGCACGGAAGCGTTCGATGGGTTGTACAACCCGACGCTAAGCCTCTATTTCCTCAAATATCTCGCCCGGCACGGCCGCTATCCCGACCTGATGCTGGACGAGAACCTGGCGATGGACCGTAACAAGCTGGTGTACGTGTCGCAACTACCTCACGGCGAAGAGATTTTGATCAAGGCTCCGAGCGGCGAAGGCGCGCTCGCCGTACCGCAATTGGCGCGGCGCTTTGGTGTGGAGGACATGCTGAAGTCGGTCAAAGACCAGAC
The DNA here is from genome assembly GCA_963719395.1 of uncultured Gammaproteobacteria bacterium. Classification (GTDB taxonomy): domain Bacteria; phylum Pseudomonadota; class Gammaproteobacteria; order Competibacterales; family Competibacteraceae; genus Contendibacter. The sequence goes on from CAVRCC010000031.1 coordinate 18,128, forward strand.
TTTCATGGCTTCGCTGCTTATTACTTCGGCGTTTTGAAGGTGTGACGGTACCGGGTTGCGATCGGCCGACGGGTTAGCGAGGCGCAATCCGACCCGCCGGCTATTCCTGAATCCACACCGAGACCGAACCACCCTGACACTGGAACTCGCCCCAGCCGGCGTCATTGGTGTACACCGGCTCCTTAACGTGTTCGGTCAGGTCCACGAACTTGGCGTTGGGTTGACCGACTTCCATCCATTTGCCGCCGCCAAGTCCGTCGCTCAGGAGCACCGCCATGGCCTTGGGGTGCTCGGCATCGCCCAGCCGGGTCCAGCCGACCCGGTTCCAGTGGTCGAAATAGTCGTACTGGGAACCATAGGCATAGTGGTGGCGGGCGTAGAGGAATTTGTCGATCAGCCAGCGGTGGGCGGGCATCACGATCTGATAGAGTTGGCCATCCCGACCCCGATCTTCGTATTCGGCGCCGTAATAATCGGCGTGGAACACGCAAGGATAGCCTTCCCGCCGCAACAGAATCAAGGCGTAGGCCAGGGGTTTGAACCAGGGTTCGACCACCGACTCCAGGGCCTGCAAGGGTTGCGAGTCGTGGTTTTCCACGAAGGTCACCGCCTGATACGGCCGCTGCTGCATGAGGGTGCCGTCCAGAATGCGCCGCATGTCGTAATTCCCGCCCATGCGGCTGGCGAAATGGAAGTTGTAGTGCAGCGACACGTCGAACAGGGACATCCGCGGCCCCATGCGATTCAAGTACCAATGCAGGGTGTTGACATCGGGCGACCAGTATTCGCCCACGGCGAACAAGTCCCTGCCGGCATGGTCCGCCATCTCATCCAGCCAGGCCGGGAAAAACCAGGCCGAAATATGTTTGATGGCGTCGAGCCGAAAGCCGTCCACGCCGGTGGTGTCGAGATACCACTGTCCCCAGCGGATGAGTTCGGCCCGCACCTCGTCGTTTTGGAAATCGAGATCGCATCCCATCAGGTAGGCGAAATTGCCTTTCTCCAGGGCGACCTGGTCATCGAATTGCTTCCCCGCGAACAGGTAGACCCTATTCGATTCCCGAGTCTTGGCGTCGTAATCGACGGCATCGAAATGCTGCCAGTGCCACTCGAACGGCGAGTATTGGCCCCGTCGCCCCGGAAAGGTGAACTGGGTGTACACCTCGACTTCCCGTGGTTCTCCCCTGGGATGCAAGCGGTCGTCCTGGAGGAACGGCGTAGCCTGGGTCGCTTCCGTGGCGTCGCCGCCGATGCGATGGTTGAGCACGGTGTCGGCATAGACTTGAAGGCCGGCGGCATGTAGCGCGGCGATGGCTTGGAGGTATTGCTGGCGGGTCCCGTACTTGGTGCGAATGGAGCCTTTTTGCTCGAATTCGCCGAGATCGTACAGGTCGTAGACCCCATAACCGACATCGCGGCTGCCCCCGATTCCCTTGTAGGCGGGCGGCAGCCACAGCGCGGTGAAGCCGGCTTGGGCGAGTGCCGTCGCCTGGCTGCTCACGTCGTCCCAGAGGGTGCCATCGTCGGGACAATACCAGTGGAAGTACTGCATCATCACGCCATTCGAATCGGTCATGGATTCTCCTTGTCAATAGGGTAATGTGGGAAATCGGTTAGAGGTTCAACAGGGAAGTAGTCAGGCTTATCATTCTCCGTACTCTAAATGACAGTTGAGTTGACTCATTACGGCCGTTGCACTAACCCTCTACGCGCTATGCTCTTCAAGAATTTGCCTGATGTCTTTTTCCAACACGGGTATTTTATTGCACACGACATCCCAGATAATCTCGTAGTCGACACCGAAATAGCCATGAATCAACCGATCTCGCATACCGGTGATCGCGCGCCATTCGATGTGCGGATACTGTACTGTTGGCGTAGCGATTCGGGAATTTGTTTTGCCGCTTCGCCGATGACTTCGATACTGCGCACGAAAGCGCGTTGCAGCGTGGGGTTGCGTAGAAATTCTTCCCTGTCCAATCCTGGCAAATTCGCGCCAAGATAGCGGGTTTCATCCAGGATATGTTGCAGATACTCGCGTGCTGTCGGAGGCATATTCGACCTCGCGCAAAATATGTGGTCCAATATAGGGACTCAGCGATTCCGGTGTCACCAAATCGACGGGGCGGCCGAAGAGTTCTTCAAGAAAAAAAGCAAGGTGGATATAGTTATCATAGGTTTTTTTACCAGTCTCGAATTCGACGAGCAAATCGATGTCGCTCTGAAGATTTTGGTGATCACGCAAGAAAGAGCCAAATAAACCGCATCGCTTAACGCCAAATTTTGTTAGTTCTTCCTGGGCCTGATCGAGAAGTAAGAATATTTGTTCTTTCGTTTGCACGACCATGCCATCACCTCCCGAAATTCAAACGGTCAATCCTGGCGGTTCTCCCATCGAGCATCATCGGGGAGTGTACCATAATGACTTGAAGCGGCCCGACCTGCTCCCCGATCCTGCTAGCCATCTCCATTTCGGCTATCTGCAGGCGCAGGGGGATCTGGACGATGGGCTGCGGTTCGCTGGGAGGAACAACCGATGGTCTACGAGCGGCTCCGGTCGGCGCAGGATTCGCTGGTCTGCCGCGCCAATATCGGAATCACTTACCTGAGGCGTGGCGCGGCGGAAGACTGCGAAAAAGCGTTGGTTCTTCTACGCTTGGCGCTGCAAGACACCCAGCTTCAACCCTCGCGTCGGCCCGCCTCTGCCGACAGAATTGCCTCGACTTGCGTGGAGAGATGGCGCTTGCCGCTGCGACCGATCCCGATGAATGAATACGGTTTTTCTGCTCGCGGTTGCGGTTGCAGATAGGCTTCCAACGCGGTCCGCACCAGGGTTTCCAGACTGACCGCCCGGGTTTGCGCGGTATGCCGCAAATGCTCCATCAGTTCGTCATCCAGTTGAATTTTCAGGGTACCCATCGATTTTTCCCCAAACGATCATGAAAGCATGGACGCCAGCACGGCCGCCATCTCGCGCACGCCGATGGCCTCGACGCCGTCCGCCACCGGATAGCGTTCCTCGCCGGAATAGACGACGAAAGACTTTGTCGGGGCGAGATCCTGACGGGCGTGGTGGAAACCCCGTTCGAGCTTCGCCGCCAGACCGCGTTTGATCTCGATGGCCCATCGCTCCCCGTCCGGCCGCTCCAGCACCAGGTCGATTTCCGCGCCGACGGCCGTCCGATAAAACAGCGGTTGCGTCCGCCACGGCAACACCGTCAACAGATTTTCCAGCACGAATCCTTCCCAACTGGCGCCGATCACCGGATGGCCGGCCAGCCGATCCGGGGTCTCGATATTCAGCAGGGCATGGAGCAAGCCGCTGTCGCGCACGTAGACCTTCGGGGCTTTCACCAGCCGCTTGCCGACGTTGGCGTGATAGGGCGGCAAGCGCCGCACCAGCAGCAAATCGACCAGCAAATCGATATAGCGCGTTACGGTCTGGGTGCTGATCGCCAGGGAGCGGCCCAGTTCCGAGGCGTTCAGCAGCCCCCCTTGGTGATGGGCCAGCATGGTCCAAAGCCGCTCCAGGGTCTCGGCCGGGATGCGGGGACCGAACAGCGGCACGTCGCGTTCGAGATAAGTGCGAATGAAATCCTTGCGCAGCGCCAGGCTTTCGGCGTCATCGGCGGCGAGATAGTGATTCGGGAAGCCGCCGCGCAACCACAATCGCTCGACCGCCGGGCGTTGCGCGTCGATCTCAAGCGCCGTCAGCGGCGTCAAATTCACGTAAGCAATCCGTCCGGCCAAGCTCTCGCCCGACTGGCGCAACAGATCGATGGACGCCGACCCCAGGATCAGAAACCGCCCGATCCCTTTGCCTTTGCGGCGGCCCTCGTCGATGATGCCCCGCAGGGTCTGGAACAGCTCCGGCATCCGGTGGATTTCGTCGAGGATCACCAGCCGGTCTTCGAACCGCTCCAGGTACAGGCGCGGACTGGCCAGCTTGGCGCGATCCTCGCGATCCTCCAGATCCAGATACAGCGCGTTGCGCTGCTCGCCGATCATCCGCGCCAGCGTGGTTTTCCCGACCTGGCGGGGACCGATCAGGGCGACCGCCGCTTGACGGCTCAAGGCGGACTGAACGATGGAGAAGGCGTGTCGCTGGATTAACATTGCAAATTTTCCAGATCGTGGAATAAATGCAATGATAATTTTATTTTTAAATGTAGTCGCGCTTCATCTTTGATACTCGGTAGTCTATAGGGAGAGGAAACAAAAATGACCAAAACCTTTGTCAGCTATTGCCACCATCAGGGGGATTGGGTTTGGGGGCGGTTGGTCCCTTGCCTGAAAGCGGGTGGCACGGAGGTGTTGATCGACCGGGAACGGTTCGAGGTGGGCAAGGCGCTGGTCGGGCAAATGGATGCCCTTCAGGATCAAGCTGACAAGCATTTGCTGGTGTTGTCGGCGGACTATTTGAGTAGCCCGTATTGTTGCCACGAAATGGATCGGGCCATCGCGCTGGACCCCGGTTTCGCATCGGGCATTGTCGTTCCCGCGCTGCGCGAGGCTTGCACGCTAACGACTTCGATCACCGGTCCGAACCCACTTTACGCAGACCTGCGGGATGATCGCCAACCCGATCCGTGGAACCAAGTGCTCCAGCAGTGCGGCGCGACCGGACTGGGAACGACCGCCCCGGCGTGGTTGGCGGCGCGGGACGATCTGGCGCGGTATCTGGAACGGAATCAATCGGTGAATCTGGTGGTTGATCAGGGAGTGAATTGGCGAGCCTTGCTGGAGCATCTTGTCAACGATTATCCGCTGGGTTTGGCACGAGTGGACTTGGAAGACCCCGATACCACTTCCCGCCGAGGCTTGTTGGCAGCGATTTCCAAAGCTCTGGGGGAACGGGTTTCATTACCGGACAAGCCGCGAGATTTGGCCGATTTCAAGGCGTTGCTGGCGGCTCGTTCCAATACGCGGGTTGCCTTGACGCATTTCGATCTGGCGCCTCGCCGCCGTTATTACGATGTCGATCTGTTCGCCACCTTGCGCTTTCTGATGATGGAGATGCGCAAACTGACGTTGCTGGTGCAGTCGCACACCCCGTTTGTCAAGCTGCTGCCCAAGGATCACCCGCTTTCCGACATCGATATCAAAACCGTCGAACTGCGGGCACGGCCATGACCCCGTTGCCGTTAGAGCAAATCAGGCTGCGATGGCGGGATCACCGTTCGGCGCTATGGTGGTTGGGGATTTTGTATCGGCGTCCCTGGCAACTCCAAAAGCGGTTGGAAGCCCTGCCGAAACTTCAAGCCCTGCGGGCGGGTGGTGCACTGTTTCTCCATACCCTTCCCTATATCCTGATCTTGGGCATCATTGGTCGCTTGGTGTTGTTCGGCGCGCTGGGTTTGGAATTGCGAGGTCTTCAGCCCGCTGAGTGGTCAACGTCCGTTCTGACGCACAGTGCATTATCGATCCTAGGGATTGCCGTCGGGATTGCCGGAGGGATTGCCGTCGGGATTGCCGGAGGGATTGCCGTCGGGATTGCCGGAGGGATTGCCGTCGGGATTGCCGGAGGGATTGCCGTCGGGATTGCCGGAGGGATTGCCTTCGGGATTGCCGGAGGGATTGCCGTCGGGATTGCCGTCGGGATTGCCGTCGGGATTGCCGGAGGGATTGCCTTCGGGATTGCCGGAGGGATTGCCGGAGGGATTGCCGTCGGGATTGCCTTCGGGACTGCCGGAGGGATTGCCTACGGGATTGCCGTCGGGATTGCCTTCGGGACTGCCGGAGGGATTGCCTTCGGGATTGCTTTTTTGCGCGCTTATTACCATCCTTTTTGTTTATTTTTTACTTGGCCAATGCTGCAAGGTCGCTGGTATCCCTGGCATCCGGTTGCGTGGGATGATTTGTGTTCGCTGCCCTTTCCCCGCTTGGATCGGCTGCTGGTGGCGTATGCTGAGCACGATTCAACCGCTGGCCAAGAGGAAATCGAGCGCCTCGTCGATCATTATCCCAGCCAGCGCATGGCGGCATTGCGCGCCAAGGCAAGGTTGATTGCCCGTGCCTCCGCCCAGGAGGTCAACCTGTCCCGGCTGGACGCTCACGTCGCCCGACTCCCGGAAGGTGATCGGGGTTTTCTCGCTTGGACGCTAAAAGTGCGGGCGATGGTCAACGACATTTGTCAATTGCAAATGCGTCTGGATACTCTGAACCGCCCATTTCTGGGCGAGCCAACCGCCGCGCTGCTGGTTGAGAAGATCAAGAATTTCCAAAGCCAGGTCGCCGGTTTTCCCGAACCACTGGCGAGCGAATTTCGCCAAGCAGCGAATCAATGGCTGGCCATCGCCGAGCGCCAGTACCGCCAGGTTCAGGCCGTATTGACCAAAGAACCCACTCCAGCGGTATTCCGAGCTGGCGATCCGGTGGATCGGAACCAGGAAGCCTTTATCCCACGAGGAGGCGTACTCGGCGATCTGGACCGCCAACTTACCCTGAGCACCGGCTGTCCCGGTTTGATCTTGTACGGTCGCCGCCGCATGGGCAAATCCACCTTGCTGCGCAACCTGGAAGGCTTCTTGCCAACCTCGGTGCAAATCGCGGTCGTCTCCATGCAGAATCCGGATGCCTTTACCTCACAGGCTAATTTTCTGGACGCAATAGCGCGTCAGGCGTCAGAGGCGATCCAGCCCGGGCAAACGTCCACCGCGCCAACAGTTGCGACCCTGAAGGACTTCTTTCAATGGCTCACCGCCTGCAATGCACGTCTGGCGGAAACGGATCGACGACTGCTGCTGGCCATCGACGAATACGAGAATCTGGATCGCAAGCTGGGCGAAGGGGTGTTTGACGAAGATCTTCTGGCTACCCTGCGCGAATCTATCCAAATGCACCGACAGGTGACCTGGGTTTTCGCCGGTAGTCACGCCATCCCCGAGTTGGCGCACGCGCCCTGGTCCTCCTATCTGGTGAGTGCCCGGACTCTGGAAGTGCCGCCCTTCACCAAAGCCGAAACCCGTCGTCTGCTGACCGAACCGTTGCGTTATTCATCCCTGTGGCCAAAAGATGACCCGAAGCGTCCCCGGTTTAACCCGGATTTCTGGGGTGACGGTGGGATCGAACGCATTCACGCCGAAGCCGGCGGCTGGCCGCATCTGGTGCAACTACTGGCTGAAATCGTCGTCGATCTTTGCAACGACCGCGAACAGGCCCAGGTGGATCGGACGCTGCTGGAGGAGGCCATCGCTAAAGCCGTCGTGGCGGGAGACACGGTGTTGCGGCAACTGATGCAACCTGAAGATGCCGCGCCGGGCGAGTGGGAGTATTTGCGCTGCTTCCGCACCCGCGACACCCAGTTGCCCCCGGACGACGAGTCCGTTTATCAAGCTCTACGGCGGAGGTTGCTGGTTATGGAGGATCACGGCGAATGGCGATTGCGGGTGCCGTTGATGCAACGCTGGTTGCGGGAACGGGGATGAACCCAGCAAGGCGTTTTGTAGCCTCTAACCCACCTTCACCTCCGGCAGCCCCAACCCAAACTGCCGAATCCGCTGAATCTCATCCCGCAGTTTCGCCGCTTCCTCGAATTCCAGATCGCGGGCGTGGCGGTACATCGCCTGTTCCAGTTGCTTGATTTTCTTCATCAGCAGCGCCGGGGTTTCGCGGGCGTAAGCCGCCGTTTCCTCGGCGACCTTGGCGTATTCCGTCGCCGGCAGCGGCGCGCCGGGATGCGCATAGGCGCCTTCCATAATGTCGGCCACGGCTTTCTGGATGCCGCGCGGGGTGATGCCGTGAGTCTGATTGTAAGCCCGCTGCTTGGCGCGACGACGATCGGTTTCGTCCAACGCCCGCCGCATCGAGCCGGTGATCTGGTCGGCGTACAGAATGGCCTTGCCGCGCAGGTGGCGGGCGGCGCGACCGATGGTCTGGATCAAGGACCGTTCCGAGCGCAGGAAGCCTTCCTTGTCGGCGTCGAGAATCGCCACCAGCGACACTTCCGGCAAATCCAGCCCTTCCCGTAACAGGTTGATCCCCACCAGCACGTCGAACTGGCCCAGCCGCAAATCGCGGATGATCTCGACCCGCTCCACCGTCTCAATATCCGAGTGCAGATAGCGGACCCGCACCCCGTTCTCGGCCAGATACCCAGTCAGATCCTCGGCCATGCGCTTGGTCAGGGTAGTGACCAGCACCCGCTCCTGGACATTCGTCCGCTCGCGGATTTCGCCCAGCAAATCGTCCACCTGATGCAAGGCCGGCCGCACTTCGACCTCGGGGTCTACCAGCCCAGTCGGCCGCACCACCTGCTCGACCACCGCGCCGCCGGAACGCTCCAACTCGAACGGGCCGGGCGTGGCGGAAATGAACACGGTCTGACCGCTCAACCGCTCGAACTCGTCGAAGCGCAGCGGCCGGTTGTCCAACGCACAGGGCAGACGGAAGCCGTACTCGACCAGGGTTTCCTTGCGCGAACGGTCGCCCTTGTACATCGCCCCCAGTTGCGGGACGGTGACGTGGCTTTCGTCGATGAAGATGAGCGCGTCCGGCGGCAGGTAATCGAACAGGGTCGGCGGCGGCTCGCCCGCCTCGCGGCCCGACAGGTAGCGGGAATAGTTCTCGATACCGCTGCAATAGCCCAGTTCCAGAATCATCTCGATGTCGAAGCGGGTGCGCTGTTCCAGCCGTTGCGCTTCCAGCAGCTTGTTGGCGGCGTGCAATTCGGCCAGCCGCTCCCGCAACTCGTCCTTGACCTGATCCACCGCCCGCAAAAGCTGCTCGCGCGGGGTGACGTAGTGGCTCTTCGGATAGACGGTATAACGCGGCGTCTTGCGCAGCACCTTGCCGGTGAGCGGATCGAACAGGCTGAGCGACTCGATTTCGTCGTCGAACAATTCCACCCGCAAGGCTTCCTGGTCGGATTCGGCGGGATGGATGTCGATGATTTCGCCGCGCACCCGGAACGTACCGCGCGCCAGTTCCAGATCGTTGCGGGTGTACTGCAAATCCGCCAGCCGGCGCAGGATGGCGCGCTGGTCCACTTTTTCGCCGCGCACCAGATGCAGCAGCATCTTCATGTACGACTCGGGATCGCCCAGCCCGTAAATCGCCGACACCGTGGCGACGATGATCGTATCGGGGCGCTCCAGAATCGCCTTGGTCGCCGACAGCCGCATCTGTTCGATGTGCTCGTTGATCGAGGCGTCCTTCTCGATATAGGTGTCGGAGGAGGGGACGTAGGCTTCCGGCTGGTAATAGTCGTAATAGGAGACGAAATATTCCACCGCGTTGTCCGGGAAAAATTCCTTCATTTCGCCGTACAGTTGCGCCGCCAGAGTCTTGTTCGGGGCCAGCACCAGCGCCGGACGCTGCACGGCGGCGATGACGTTGGCGACGGCAAAGGTTTTGCCCGACCCCGTAACTCCCAACAAGGTTTGATGCGCCAGACCGTCGTTCAGGCCGGCGACGAGCGCGTGGATCGCCTCGGGCTGGTCGCCGGCGGGCTGGAAACGGGCGCGGAGCGTGAAAGGTTGGTTCGTCTGCATGGGAAGTTTGGCCGGGCAGGAATTTCCAGTATTATCCGACAATCTCGTTAAGCCTCGTGTTCAAACCTTTCAGCATCCAGGAGTCCCCGTGAGCACCCCTCTTTCCGAACGCGTACAACGCATCAAGCCCTCGCCGACCCTGGCGGTCACCGCCAAAGCCAACGCCCTGAAAGCCGCGGGCAAGGACGTGATCGGCCTGGGCGCCGGCGAGCCGGATTTCGACACTCCCGATTTCATCAAGGAAGCGGCGATCAAGGCGATCAACGCCGGTTTCACCAAGTACACCCCGGTGGACGGCACGGTGGGGCTGAAAAAGGCGATCATCGCCAAGTTCCAGCGCGACAACGGCCTGAACTACGAGCCGAAGCAGATTCTGGTGTCGGTCGGCGGCAAGCAGAGCTTTTACAATCTGGCCCAGGCGTTGCTGGGCAGCGGCGACGAGGTGATCATCCCAGCGCCGTACTGGGTATCGTATCCCGATATGGTGTTATTGGCCGACGGCGTGCCGGTGATCGTCGACGCGGGCATCGACCAGAACTTCAAGATTACCCCGGCGCAACTGGAAGCGGCCATCACCCCGCGCACCAAGCTGGTGGTGATCAACAGCCCGTCCAACCCGACCGGCGTGGCCTACAGTAGCGCTGAACTGGCCGCGTTGGGCGAGGTACTGCGCCGGCATCCTCAAGCCTACATCGCCACCGATGACATCTACGAACACATCCTGTGGACCGAGGAGAAATTCAACAACATTCTCGACGTCTGCCCGGATTTGTACGACCGGACCATCGTGCTGAACGGCGTCTCGAAGGCGTATTCGATGACCGGTTGGCGCATCGGCTATTGTGGCGGTCCGAAGGATTTGGTCGAGGCGATGACCAACATCCAGTCGCAGAGCACGTCCAACCCGACCTCGATTTCCCAAGTGGCGGCGGAGGCGGCGCTGAACGGCGATCAGTCCTGCATCGGCGTGATGAACAAGGCGTTCAAGGAGCGACATGATTATGTCTACGCCACGTTGAAAGCGATGAACGGGGTCGAAGTGGCGCCGGCGGACGGGACGTTCTACATCTTCCCCAGCTTCCAGAAAGTGATCGAACGGCTGGGGTTGGCCAACGACATCGCCTTCGCGGAACTGCTGCTCAACGAAGTCGGCGTGGCGCTGGTGCCGGGTTCGGCCTTCGGCGCCGAGGGTTGCGCCCGCATTTCCTTCGCCACCAGCATGGACAACCTGGTCAAGGCGTTGGAGCGCATCGGTCGGGTCATCGCGCGCTGAACCGACATTGACAGGGTGGACGGAGACCAATAGAATCTCCCCTTCTTAATTCCCCGGTAGCTCAGTCGGTAGAGCAAGTGACTGTTAATCACTGGGTCCGTGGTTCGAGTCCGCGCCGGGGAGCCAAAAAATCAAAGGCTTGGCATGAAAATGCCGGGCCTTTTTTTATGCTCGTTGCAATTTCCCCACGGCCCCTGCCTGATTCGATCTGGCCACGCTCAGGGCGTCGTCAGCAGCATTCCCGCCACCGGGGTGATCCCGCGCCCAGCGACGTCAGCGAACTCGAAGGGCACGGAAACCAGTTCCATGCCGGCGTTGCGCTGGATCGCGAAGTGCAGATGCGGGCCGGTGGAAAAACCGGTGTTACCGGAATTCGCCAGCCAGGCGCCGCGCTCTACCGCTTGTCCTCGTCTGACCCGCACCGAATCGGCTTGTAGGTGCGCGTACACCGCCATGGTGCCGTCGGCGTGGAGAACACGCACGGCGTTGGCCCGCTCCCGATACTTTTGATCCGGCCCACCGTCCAGAAAATCGTCGGCGATTTCCATGATCACCCCTTCGCGGGCGGCGCGGATCGGCGTGCCCAGCGGCAGGGTGAGGTCCACCGCGTAGCGACTTTGCGGGTGCTGGTGGCTGAAAGCGCCATCGAAAGCCTGGCTGATGTAGAACCGTTGTCCCGGGGCGAACGGCGGCGAATAGGGTCGGTCGGGCCGGTGCGCGGCGGCGGGATCGCCCAGCACCGCGCGCGCCTGATAACCATAACGCCAGCGCGGGCCGGTCGGCCTGAGCGTGACCGCCGACACCTCCGCGCGGGCCGGCGCCACCAGCCGCACCGGCAGGGACGGCCGAGCCTCCATGTTCTGAATGTGTTCGGCGCTGATTTCCACCTCAAGCGGACCGTAATAGTCGTTGATCACCGTCAGCACCGGCGCGTCCGTGTTGCCGCGATTGCGGATGCTGACCTTGGCCGGCAGTTCCTGGACCGGCAGCGGGCGAACCTCCACCGGGGTCGGGGTATCGGTGGTGGGCGGCCGGTCGGTGAACACCCAGGCGCCGGCGGCGTCCTGGTATTTGTAGAGGCTTCTGGCCAGCGCCGGTTGCGCGCCGGCCAAGCCCAGCAGCGCGCCCAGCACCATCACCATCGGTTTCATCGCGGCCATTGCGGTCGTCGCTCTTGCATCGGGCCTCGTTCGCAAAGATGGCGCCATCAGTCGTTGAAGTAGTGAATATGTATTCCTGGCTGGTCGCTCTTGGCCAGTTCCACCATCCGGGCGGCGACGGTTTCCGCCGCGACCGGCCGATAACGGCTTAACGGTCCCCAGGCGAATAGCGACCAGAACGGCGCCAGTTGTTTGCTCCAGTCCTCGAGCGCCCGGGGTTCGGCGCGTTGGCCCAGCAGCAGCGAAGGGCGCAGCAGGTGGACGGTCTGGAACGGCAGTTCGCTGACCACGGTTTCGGCCCGGCCTTTGACTCGGTTGTAGAACACCGGCGAGCTGGGGTCGGCGCCGATCGCCGATATCAGCACGAACCGGGATGCGCCGCGCGCCGCCGCCAGCCGGGCCAGTTCGGCGACGTAGATGTGATCCACCTTGGCGAAGGCTTCCGGCGAGCCGGCCGTCCGGTGCGTCGCGCCCAGGCAGCAGAGGACGACATCGACCGCCATCGCCTTGGCATGATCGTGGAGATAATCGAAATCCACGATGTGGACCGTTAATTTTGGATCGGTGCGCGCCAGCGGTCGACGAGTCAACACGGTCACCGAGCCGATGTCTTCGTCCGCCAGCAGACGATCCAGACAGTGACCGCCGACCAGTCCAGTCGCGCCCACGAGTAATACCCGAAGTCCTGTTTGTCGTTGCGTTGTCATTTTTTGTGTACTCCCTCAGTTTGAAACGCGCGCTTCGACCGCTCGCCGGGCCGCCATGGGGCAAATGGCAACATCAGGCCCGGCAACCGGACTCCACCGCCTATTCTTAAACCAAACGGTTTTTCGACGAAAGGCAAAAGCCTCGCCTCATTAAGGATAGTTGTTGCCCGTGGATTTTCGGGGCAGGTCGCGGTTTCCAGGGTGGGAACGCTGCTAAACTTGCGCGCGCTCGCCACTTACGAGGATCGCGCCATGTTCAGAACCCTGCTCGCCAGCTTGCTGCTGCTCGGCGGCGGTATCGCCGTTGCCGCCGAACCCCAGACCCTGGTCGTGTACAACTGGGCGGAATATCTGCCGAAGAAGGTGCTTCGCCAGTTTACCCAGGAAACCGGCATCAAGGTGCGGTATTCGACCTACGACAGCAACGAGGCGATGTACGCCAAGGTCAAGACGGTCAAGGGCGAAGGGTACGACGTGCTGGCGCCGTCCACCTACTACGTGGATCGGATGCGCCGGGAGGGGTTGGTGCAAAAGCTCGACAAATCCCGCCTGCGCAACCTGGGCAATCTCAATCCCCGATTGCTGAATCAGCCCTACGATCCCGACAACCAGTACAGCATTCCCTATCTATGGGGCACGACCGGCATTGCCTACGACGCCGACAAGGTGCCGCCGGGCGCGCTGACGGGTTGGGCGGCGCTTTGGGATCCGGCCTATAAAAACAAGCTGTTGCTGCTGAACGACATGCGCGAAGTGTTTTCGATGGGACTGAAGGTGCTGGGTTATTCCATCAACACCACCGACGAAAACCAGATCCGCGCCGCTTACGAGAAGTTGGCCGAGCTCATGCCCAACGTGCGGGTGTTCGACGCCGAATCGCCCAAGACCAAGTTCCTGTCGCGGGAAGTGTCGGCGGGCATGCTGTGGAATGGCGAGGCCTACATGGCGAGTCGGGAAAACGCCAAGATTAAATATGTCTATCCCCAGGAAGGGGTGATGATGTGGATGGACAATCTGGTCATTTCGGCGGGAGCCCAAAACGTGGACGGCGCTTACCAGTTCATCGATTTCGTGCTGCGCCCGGAAATCGCCAAACAGATCAGCGAGGAGGTCGGCTATTCCTCGCCCAATCTGGCGGCGATCAAGCTGTTGCCGGAGGCGGTGCGCAACGATCCCACCGTGTATCCGTCCGACGAGAATCTAAAAAACGTCGAGTTCCAGACCGATGTCGGCGCGGCCTTGCCGATTTACGACCAGTACTGGCAGCGGCTTAAATCCGGGCGCTGAGATGCCGTGGATGAATTCTCCTGGCGCCACACGCGGTTGCGACTGCTGGGCATTCATTGCCCGGTGGGAAAATCCACCGGGTTCCCCTCCTTGGGTCAGGAGGGGTGGCGCGTAGCGCCGGGGTGGTTTGAAGCTCTGCGGCGGGCTCGATTCAAGCCGCGCTGGTCAGCCGTTCGTACTTGGCTTGCAACTGCTCGTTGGTTTCGGGGTGATTCGGGTCCGTGATGATGCAATCCACCGGGCAGACCTCGATGCACTGCGGGGTTTCGAAGTGCCCCACGCACTGGGTGCAGAGGTTTGGGTCGATTTCGTAGATTTCCTCGCCCTGGGAAATCGCTTCGTTCGGGCACTCCGGCTCGCACACGTCGCAATTGATACATTCGTCGGTGATCATCAGCGCCATGGCTGGCTCCTCAATTCTGTGGTCTGTTTGTTGTAATCCGCAGCCGACCTGATTCGCCGGCTGCCACACGCTCGAACCCGAAACGACCGCAACCGGCCGCGTCGAATTTTTGAGTATTTTACTCGATTATTTTCGCGATGCGAATTTTGCCGCCAGCGCCGCTTCCACCCTGGGATGGACAAACGGCGCGATGTTACCGCCCAGTTTGGCGACTTCGCGCACCAGGCTGGAGGAAATAAAGGAATACTGCTCGGCGGGCGTCAAAAAGATCGATTCGACTTGGGGGTCCAGGCGGCGGTTCATGCTGGCCAACTGAAATTCAAATTCGAAATCGGACACGGCGCGCAGCCCGCGCAGGATAACGTGGGCGCCGATGCTCTTGGCGTAATTTACCAGCAGGGTGTCGAAACCGCGGATCTCGACGGTGGGCAGGTGCGCTAGCGCCTCGCGCGCCAGTCCGACCCGTTCTTCCAGCGTAAACAGCGGCTGCTTGTTGGGATTGGCGGCGACGCTGACGATCAGTCGCTCGAACATGCGGGCGCCGCGCTCGACCAGATCGGCATGACCGTTAGTGATGGGATCGAAAGTGCCGGGGTAGATGGCGAAAACGGACATGGCGGTTCCTGGCTGGTGTCGAAAAGTGCGCGGATTATCAAGAAAGCCGTACCGTAAGGCAACCGCGCGCGCGACCGTTCACCCCCCATGCCCGCTGGCGAGCATGGGCTCGGGAACGAGGGCCGACATTTCTCGCCGCGCCAGCCGGTAAGTCACCGTCCCAGCGGTTTTTTCCCGGTAGCGCGTCCAGCGAACGGGCAAGGGCAACCGTTCGAGAGTCGCTTCCGCTTCCAGGTAAATCCAGGCGGTTTCCGCCAGCCAGCCGCTGGCGTCCAAGGCCGCGCACGTCGGTTCCAGCAAGCCTTCGCCAAACGGCGGATCGAGCAGCACGATCTCGAACGGCGTTCCCGGCTGGTGCAACCAGGCCAATGCCTCCGCCGCCTCGACCCGCGCGCCTTGGGCGTTCAGCCGGCCCAGATTCTCGCGCAGGGCGCGAACCGCCTGCGGCTGGCGCTCGACGAATACCACTTCCGCCGCGCCGCGCGACAGCGCCTCGATCCCGAGCGCGCCGCTGCCGGCGAACAAATCCAGGCAGCGGGCGCCGGGCAGGACGGGCGCCAGCCAGTTGAACAGGGTTTCCCGCACCCGATCCGGCGTGGGTCGCAGCCCCGGCAGGTCTGGGAACGCCAGCCGGCGGCCGCGCCACTGGCCGCCGATGACGCGCAAGGAGTTGGCGTGGCCGCCGCGCCGGGTCATGAGCCAGCGGCGGGTTTGGGCGCGGGCGGGTCGCCGCCGACGATGACGGTCAGCAGTTGATCCGGCCGGACATGGCGCTGCCAGGCGGTCTTGACCTGATCCAGACTGATCCCGTTGATCGTGCTGATGAAGGTTTGCAGGTAATCCAGCGGCAGTCGGTAAAATGCGATCACGCCCAGGTAATTGGCCAGTTTGCCGTTGCCGGCGAGGTCGAGGGCGAAGCCGCCGGTGATGTTCTGACGGGCTTCCTCCAGCATGGGCCCGCCAGGACCGTTGGCGGTGAACTCGCGCAGGGTGGTTTGGGCGACTTGCAGCGCGGTATCCACCTGATCGTTACGGGTTTGCAGGTTCAGCAGAAACGGGCCGGCCTGACGCATCGGCGTGAAAGCGCTGTAGGCGCCGTAGGCCAGCCCGCGTTTCTCACGGATTTCCTGGGACAGTTGCGAGACCAGGCCATTGCCGCCCAGCACGTGGTTGCCCAGATAGAGCGCGTCATAGTCGGGATCGGCGCGACTGACCCCGACCTGGCCGATCAGGATGTGACTCTGACTGGAGGGGTGGGCAATGCGGATGGTCTGACCGGCGGCCAGCGGCGGAACCGGCGGCGGCGGCGGAACCGGTTCGCCGGCGGGCAGACCACCGGCGACAGTGTTCGCCAGTTGCTCGGCGGCGGGCCGGTCCAGATCGCCGACGATGGCGAGCACAGCATTAGCGGCGGTGTAATAGCGGCGGTGAAAATCCTGAATATCCGCGCGGCTGATGGCGTTCAGGCTGGCTGGGGTGCCCTCGGGAGGCGAGCCGTAGGGATGACTGCCGTACAGCGCCTTGAAGAAGGCATCCTGGGCGATGGCGCCGGGCGACTGAGCGCGTTCCTGAAGCCCGGTCAGCATTTGCTTGCGGACCCGATCCACGGCGTCCGGGGCGAAGCTCGGTTCCTTCAGCAGCCGGGCGACGGTGTCCAGCGCCGGTTGCAGATAGCGCGGGTCCACGAGGCTGCGCAGCGCGACCACGGCCGAATCGCGCCGCGAACTGGTGCTCAGTTGCGCGCCGACCCGGTCCAGTCGGTCGGCGATGACATCGGCCGACCAGTCGCCGGCGCCTTCCTCCAACAACCCATTGGTCAGTTTCGCCAGTCCCGGCCGCTCGCCATCGCGCGCCGAGCCGGCGCCGAACAGGATCTGTGCGTCCACCATCGGCAGTTCCCGCGCGGGGATGAAGTAGACCGGCACGCCGTTGGCGGTGCGCCAGTGCTGGATTTCGGGTATGGCTTGAACCAAGCCGGACGCCAGTAGCAGCAAGACGGCGAAAAGGCCGGACAGCGAAGGTTTCAAGTAGGGCATGGCGGGAAGAATCCTTAATTCTCCCCTCTCCTTTGCGGGAGAAGGGGCGGGGGTGAGAGCGTTCTAGCGGATTGCGTGATCCAGCGCCGGGCCGGCCGTGCTCGGGCGACGGCCGTCCAGCGGCAGCGGCTCCAGCGTCGCCACGGTCAGCCGGTCGTCGGTCAGGTACTTGCGGGCGACCGCGCGCACCTGCTCGGGCGTGACCGCCTGAATCCGTTGCACGTAGTCATCGAGCTTGCGCCAGCCCAGCCCGACCGTTTCCAGCATCCCCAGCCGCATCCCCTGATAGAACAGCGAATCCTGCTGGTAGACGTCGCTGGCGACTACCTGCGCCACCACCCGGGCCAGTTCGTCGGGATCGATCAAGTCCTCGCGCAACCGCGCCACCTCGGCCCGCAGCGCCTGTTCCAGTTCGGCGCTGGTGCGGCCCGGCGCGGGATTGCCGGCCAGCACGAACAATTCCTCCAGCCGCGAGGTTGGACCGTAACCGGTGCCGGCGGCGGCGGCGACTTGCGAACCGCGAATCAGATGGCGACTGATGCGCCCGCTGCCGCCGCTGTCGAGAACGCCGTCCAGCACCGCCAGCGCGTAGGGTTCCCAGTCCTCGGTAGCGATTTTCAGCGTTGGCGCCTTGTAGCCGAGCACCACGTAGGGTACTTCCGCCGGCGTTTTGACCACGATGCGCCGTTCGCCCATCTGGGGGATTTCCTGATCCAGGCGGGGCGGAGCCAGATCGCTGGGCGGCAGCGGGCCGAAGTGCTTGTCCGCCAGTTCCCGGACCTTGGCCGGATCCACGTCGCCGACCACCACCAAGGTGGCGTTGTTCGGTGCGTACCACTGTTGGTACCAGCGCTTCAACTGGTCCGGGGTGATGCTCTGGATGTCCTGCATCCAGCCGATGATCGGCTGGCGGTAGGGGCTGGTGATGTAAGCGGCGGCCTGGAAGCGCTCCTGAGTCAGCGCCTCGGGCTGATCGTCGGTGCGCAGCCGGCGTTCTTCGGCCACCACTTGCGCTTCCTTGGCCACATCTTCGGGCTTCAGCAGCAGATGGCGCATCCGGTCGGCTTCCAGCCGAAAGCTGAGTTCCAGCCGCTCCTTTTCCAGGGTCTGAAAGTAGGCGGTGTAATCGCGGCTGGTGAAGGCGTTCTCGTCCCCACCGTTGGCGGCGATGAGGCGGGAGAACTCGCCGCCCGGCACGGCCGGGGTGCCCTTGAACATCAGGTGTTCCAGCAGGTGGGAGATGCCGGTCAGGCCGCTGGGTTCGTAGCTGGACCCGACCTTATACCAGATCTGCGAGACCACTACTGGCGCGCGGCGGTCCTCGCGCACCAGCACCTTCAGGCCATTGGCGAGGGTGAATTCGTGGACGGGGGCCGCCGCGAACGCGGCGGGGGCCAGCGCCAACCAAAGGGTGGCGACAACGATTCGACGGCTTGGCATGAGGTCTCCGAAGTCGGTGGGTTCCGAGGGTCGATGGTGCGGTCGTTTGGCAACCGGCGGGCGAAAGGGTTCAGCCGGGTTGCGTGCCCGATGCTTGGGTCGGCGGCGCCAGCCACACCGCTCGCCCCGAACCTCGCTACGGCAAATGCGGTCGTTCCAGGTACTCGTGCGACTGCATTTCCTGGAGCCGGCTGACGGTGCGCTGGAACTCGAATTTCAGCTTCTCACCCCGGTAAAGCTCCAGCACCGGCGCGGCGGCCGACAGGATCAGTTTGACGCCCCGGTCGTAGAACTCATCCACCAGGTTGACGAAGCGCCGCGCCTGGTTTTCCATTTGCCAGTCCATCACCGGCAGGTTGGAGATCAGCACGGTGTGGTAGCAGCGGGCGAGTTCGATGTAGTCGGCGGTGCCGCGCGGCCCGTCGCAGATCGCCCGGAAGTTGAACCAGACGATGCCGTCCGCCTCGCGCAGGGTGGGAATGTAGCGGCCCTCGATTTCCACGTCGCCGCCGCGATGGCCCGGTTCGGGCGCGATGTGGTCGAAGAGATCGTTCAAAATCTGGTCGGCCCGTTCGTCCAGCGGATAGTGATAGATCTCCGCCTTCTCCAGATAGCGCAGCCGGTAATCCACCCCGCCGTCCACGTTCAGCACGTCCAGATGCTGCTTGAGCAGCGCGATGGCCGGCAGGAAGCGGGCGCGTTGCAGACCGTCCCGGTACAGGCCGTCCGGCTCGATGTTGGAGGTGGTGATCAGGGTAACGCCGCGAGCGAACAGTTCCTTCAGCAGCCCGTACAGCAGCATGGCGTCGGTGATGTCGGACACGAAGAACTCGTCCAGGCAGATCACCCGCGCGGTTTCGGCGAAGCGCCGGGCGACCACCCGCAGCGGATCCTGCTGGTTTTGCAGTTGTTTCAACTCGGCGTGCACCGCCCGCATGAAGCTGTGGAAGTGGATGCGCTGCTTGCGTTCCAGCGGCAGGGCGTCGAAGAAGGTATCCACCAAATAGGTTTTACCACGCCCCACGCCACCCCACAGATACAACCCGCGCACGGCCGGCGGGCCGGCGGCGGGTTTGTCGCGCCCGGCCAGTCGGGCGAGCAACCCCGACTTCTTGCTGGCGGCCGGCTCCGGCTGGGCCACCAGTTGTTCGTAAACCTTTTGCAGGTACAGGACAGCGCGTTCCTGAGCGGGATCGTGCTGGAAACCTTCCCGTTGCAAATCGCGGCGATAGCGTTCGTAGGGCATGGCGGAACTCGAAAACGGGTTGTTCTAATGGCTGGGCAGGGATAGCGGCCGACCACGCGGATGGTGATGGGGCGGCGGTATATACTGTGACCAGTCGCGGGTGGCGTCGCCGAAGGCAAAGAAATCGGGATTGATCAGGATCGGCCGGGCGTTGTAGCGCAGCGGTCGAAACTGAGTGTCGGTCAGATAGCCGCCGGCTTCCTCCAGGATGATTTGGGCGGCGGCGGTGTCCCATTCGCCGGTCGGGCCAAAGCGCGGGTAAAGATCGGCCGCGCCCTCGGCGACGAGGCAGGATTTCAGGGCGCCGCCCAGGCTGATGTGCCGGTGCGGACCGAGCAGGCCCAGATAATCCTGCAAGCGCCGGGTGCGGTAGGAACCCTGGCTGCTGACCACGCGCACCGGGTAGTGACAGACCCGCGTGGCCCGGATCCGCTGGGCGACCTCGCCGCCGGGTTGCTTGAAAGCGCCGCCGCCGCGCCAGGCCTGATAGCAGATCCCGCCGACCGGCAGCAGAATCAGCCCGAGCACCGCCTCGTGGCGGTGAATCAGGGCGATGTTGACCGAGAATTGGTCGCTGCGCTTGATAAACTCGCGGGTGCCGTCGAGCGGGTCGACCAGCCACAGCCACTCCCAGTCGCTGCGTTCGGCGAAACCGACATCGGCCGCTTCCTCGGACAAGATCGGGATGCCGGGGGTCAGCTCCGCCAGGCCGTGCAGGATGCAACCGTGGGCGGCGAGGTCGGCCTCGGTGACCGGGCTCTGGTCGGCTTTCTCGGTGACGTTGAAGACGCCGGCGTAGACGTCCAGAATGCAACGCCCCGCCTCCCGGGCAATGGCCTGAACCGGCTCCACCAGGGTGGCTAGATCGATGTCGGGGGCGTCGGGCATGACGCGGGGAACCTCGCGAATCGGTTGGCGGGCGCGAATGCGTCGCGGTCTGCTTTAATTCTACACAATCCCAGCGCGAGCCGGTTACCGGCGGAGTTCTAAGTGATGACCACGCGGTTGCCCTGGTCGTTGATTCGCACCGTCCTGCTCGACATGGATGGCACTTTGCTGGATTTGCGGTTCGACAATCATTTCTGGCGAGAATTGGTGCCAGCGCGTTACGCCGAGCGCCACGGCCTCCCTCTCGACCAGGCCCGCGCCGAGGTGGTCGCCCGCACCCGGGCGGTAGAGGGCACGCTGGCCTGGTACTGTCTGGATTACTGGACGCGGGAACTGGCGCTGGATATCGTGACCCTCAAGCGCGAAATCGAGCATCTGATCGCCGTGCATCCGCACGTCCTGGAGTTTCTGGACGCCCTGCGCGCCGCCGACCGGCGGGTCATGCTGGTGACCAACGCCCATCCGCGCAGTCTGGCGCTGAAGATGGAGAAAACCCGGCTGATCGGCCATTTCGACGCTATCGTTTGCGCCCACGATCTGGGCCTGGTCAAGGAGCAGCCGGAGTTCTGGCCGCGGTTGCGCGAGCGGGAGCCGTTCGAGCCGGCGACGACCCTGCTGGTGGATGATAATCTAGCCATTCTGCGCAC
The DNA here is from genome assembly GCA_963719395.1 of uncultured Gammaproteobacteria bacterium. GTDB lineage: Bacteria > Pseudomonadota > Gammaproteobacteria > Competibacterales > Competibacteraceae > Contendibacter. Next base: position 39,321 of record CAVRCC010000031.1, read on the forward strand.
GGCGCGGGCGCAGGGAATCGCCTATGTGGTGTCGGTGTCGCGGCCGGATTCCGCCCATCCACCCCAGCCGCCGGGCGAGTTTCCGGCGATTCACGACTTTTCCGAATTGTTGCCGCTCGGTTGACACCCCAATCGGCGCGGGCGCGAGGTCACGCAGTCATGCAGGAACTTCAGGCCGGACAGAATCGCCCGATCGGGGGTGGCCGGGTCGTCATCGGCGTGGCCGGCGAACCGCGCGAGGATTTCGCCGTCCGGACGCAAACCGGCGCGGTGTTGGTGGCGGCCGAGGGTCGCGTGCGGGATCTCACTGATCTGGTCAGCGCCGAGCAGCCGCGTTCCCGCGAGGGCTCGGTGGCGTTCGCCGAACAGTCCGGTGAGTTTCAAATCGATCTGGACGCGGTGCCGGTGGAGGTCGCCCGCATCGCTCTGGTGTTGACGGTCAAGCCGGGGTCGCCGCTGGGCACCACCTTCAGCGTGTTCGCCGCGATCCGCGTCTGGCTGACGGACGGCGCCGGTGCGCCGCTGCTGGTTTTTCCGCTGCCGCTGGCCTATCGCGGTGAGACCGCGATGATTCTGGCGGAGTTGTACCGGCATCAGGGGCAATGGAAATTCCGGGCGGTAGGGCAGGGGTTCGCGGCCGGCTTGCCGGCGCTGGCGGCGCATTTCGGCCTGCATCTGCCGGAACCGCCGCCGGAACGGCCCGCCCCTGGCGATCCGGGCGCGCGTCGTGGGCCGGACCGGGGGGGCGAAACCGCTTTCAGCGGCACCGGATTCTGCGTCCATCCGGACGGCTACGTGCTGACCAACCATCACGTCATCGAGGGCGCGACCGAAATCCTGGCCCGTTCGCCGCGCCAGCGCTGTGCCCTGGAGCCGGTGTTCGCCGATCCCACCAACGATCTGGCCCTGTTGCGGGCCGCCGCGCCCCTGGCCGGCGTGGCGGTGTTCCGCGATGGGCCGCAGGCGCGGTTGGGCGAATCGGTGATCGTGATCGGTTATCCGCTGGGGGGGTTGCTCGGGTCGGGGCCGCAGGTGACCACCGGCAACGTTAGCTCGCTGATCGGTCCTGGCGATGATACCCGCTCCCTGCAATTCACCGCCCCGACCCAGTCCGGCAACAGCGGCGGCCCGTTGCTGGATGGCGATGGCGCGGTGGTGGGGGTGGTCAGTTCGAAGCTGAACGTGGTCCGCGTCCATGAAATGACCGGCGATATCCCGCAGAACGTCAATTTCGCCATCAAAGCCGGGCTGGCGCGCGGTTTCCTGGAAGCGGCGGGGGTAGCCTACCAAAGTCGCGCCCCGCGCCCCGCCCGCGCCGCCGCCGACATCGCCGCCGAGGCCCGCGACTTCGTGGTGAAAATCGAGTGCCGGGGCGGCTAGCCCTTGGATGCCTGCCGGGATACCCGTCCCGCCCCGTTTTCCAGGACCGGCCGTACGTCGGTTGTCAACATCCCAGCGCGGCGGGCCGCTTCCAGCCCGGCGTCGGCGTCCTCGAACACCTGACAATCCCGTGGGTTCACGCCCAGCCGACGAGCTGCTTCCAGGAACAAATCCGGCGCCGGTTTGGGCGGCAGGCCATCGTCGGCGGTCAGCACCACCGGAAACAGCTCGTGCAGGCCGGTCGTCCGCAGTGTCCGCTCCACGTTGGCGCGGTTGCTGCCCGATACCACTGCCATCGGCAAGCGGCCGCGATACCGTCGCGCCAGCGCGGCCACCGGTTCCAGTGGCCGCGCCTGGTCGAGTCGGGCATAAGTCCGGCGTTCCTTGTCCGCCGTAAACTGGTGGATGTCGATATTCTGCCCGAATTCGAGATTGTACAGAGCCACGATCCGGTCGGTCGGCTTGCCGTTGTGCCGGAGCAGGAACTCCAACGGACAACGCAGGCCCAGCGCCGCGAACGTCTCCTCCCATGCCGCGTAATGCAAGGGCAGGGTATCGGCCAGGGTACCGTCGCAGTCGAAAATCAACCCCCGGACCCAGGCAGGCACCTCCAGGACGGGCGGCGGGTCGACAACAGTTTCCATGCTCAGGCGCCACCCGGACGCGGCGGCGTTCGGGGAGCCGCCGTTGTTGGCGGCGGCGCGGGGTTCTCTTCCTCTTCCGGCTCCGCGAAGGCTTCCAGCGACAACCCCGGGCCGGCCTGCCGCTCGGCATCCGGCGCCCGGCCGGACAGATTGATTCGCAACCGCAGATTGTTGGCGGAATCGGCGTTCTTGATCGCTTCGTCAAAGCTGATCTTGCCGGCCTGTTGCAGCGCGAACAGCGCCTGATCGAAGGTTTGCATTCCCAGCCCGGTGGATTTCTCCATGATTTCCTTCAGACCGCTGATCTCGGCGCGCTTGATCAGCATCTCCACCATCGGCGAGTGCAGCAGCACTTCGATGGCCGCCACTCGCTTGCCGTCCACGGTGGGGATCAGTCGCTGCGAAACGAAGGCCCGCAGGTTGCCCGACAGATCGGTCAGCAACTGCGGTCGCCGCTCCTCGGGGAAGAAGTTGATAATGCGGTCCAGCGCCTGGTTGGCGCTGTTGGCGTGCAGGGTGGAAATCGCCAGATGGCCGGTTTCGGCGAAAGCCAGCGCGTGTTCCATGGTCTCGCGGTCGCGGATCTCCCCGATCAGGATCACGTCCGGCGCCTGCCGCAGCGTGTTCTTAAGCGCTTCGGCATAGCCCAGGGTATCCACGCCCACCTCGCGTTGGTTGACGATGGAACGCTTGTGCGGGTGGACGAACTCGATGGGGTCTTCGATGGTGATGATGTGACCGCCGCTGTTGGTGTTGCGGTAGTCGATCAAGGCCGCCAGCGAAGTGGACTTGCCCGAGCCGGTGCCGCCGACGAACAGGATCAGCCCGCGTTTGGCCATGATCACCTCGGTCAACACGGGAGGCAGGCCCAGATCCTTGACATTCGGCAGGTCGGTCTTGATGTTGCGGATCACCATCGACACCTCGCCGCGTTGCTTGAAGATGTTGACCCGGAACCGACCTACTCCCATTTCGCTGATAGCCAGGTTCATCTCCAGCGTCTGTTCGAATTCGGTGATCTGCGCCCGATCCATGATCGAATAGGCGATCTCCTTGACTCGGCCTGGCGGCAGTGGCTCCTTGTCCAACGCTCGCAACACGCCCTGGAATTTGGCGCAAGGCGGGGCGCCGGTGCTCAGATAGATGTCGGACCCGTCCCGACGCGACAGAATTAACAGATAGTCCTTCAATTCCATAGGCTTACACCTCGTTATATGATCCCGCAAATGATGGTCTGTGTATCTCTAATGATTTAATGAATATTAGAGTTTACAAATTATTAATTTAGCACTCATGACAGCTATGGAATATAGTCTTCCTAATAAATATTCTGTAAAGGCAAACAGCCGGTCGCTGGCAAGATCGATCCAATGGATTATCGGCAAGATAGGGATCGGTTGCGACGAGCGAAATCATCCCTCTACTCCGCAGCCTCAACTGACCGTCGCCGCGTGACCGCCGCGCCGTGGGTCGCCGGCGCCTTCGCCATCGGAGGCCGCGACGTGGACCCCACCAAAGTACACATCGGGCGCCGGCCAGCGGTTGACCGGCCAGCGTTGCGCCAGCGCCGCCAGCGCCGCCTCGGGGAAACCCGGCTCGACCTGAACGCGCTGGCCGTCCCAGTGCAGGCGCGGCGCTTCGACTGCGTCTCGCGGATTCATGGCGAAATCCACCGTGTTGCTGATCACTTGCAGCAGCGCGGTACGGATGCGCTTGCTGCCGCCGCTGCCCAGCGCCAGCCGCACCGCATCGCCGGCCAGCAGCAGCGCCGGCGCCATCATCGAGGCCACCCGCAGCCCCGGCGGGCTGACGTGGAAGCCCTCGGGATGCAGATCGTCCTCGCCCATCATGTTGTTGAGCATGATACCGGCGCCGGGCGCGAAGTAGCCCGAGCCTTCGCCGTTGGACGTGGTCATACTGGCGGCGTTGCCCTCGGCGTCGCGGACGCTGACGTGAGTGGTGCCGCCGGAGGCGACGCGCACCCGTTCCTGGCTCTCGATCAGGCCGGTCCGACCCAGATCGGCCGGACTCAGATAGCCCTCGGCGCGGCGGCGATCCACTTCCGCCATGTTCGCGACCAGCAACGCCAGATGCGCCGGCGAGCCAAAACCCAGTTCGGCCACGACGCACGCCTCCAGCAGGCGCAGCGCCAGCGCGAGCAGCGAGCCACCGAACGAGGGCGGTGGATTGGTCAGCAGCCGATAACCGCGATAATTGACCTGCAGCGGTTCGCGCTCGATGACCCGGTAGACCGCCAGATCGGTCGCGGTTAGCAGCCCGCTGCCTTCGCGCATATCCGCCGCGATGCGCCGGGCCAGTTCGCCCTCGTGGAACTCCCGCTCGCCACCATCGGGCAGCGCTTCCAGAAATGTCGCCAGTTGTGGATTGCGGTAAACGTCGCCCGCGCCCAGGTAACGGCCGTCCGGCTGGAACAGCGCCCGGCCGGCGGCGGTCAGGGTCAGGATGGGAACCAGCAGATCGAGAAAATACGCCTGCTGGGGGTTGACCGTCACCCCGTCGCGCGCCAAGTCAATGGCTGGCGCCAGCACCTCGCGCAGCGGCAGCCGGCCCAGCCGTCGATGGACGTGCAAGTAACCGCGTAGCGCGCCCGGCGCCGCCACCGACCCCAGGCCGACGTTGAAAATCTGCTCGCTGGCGGGAAAGCGCACCGTCACCGGCAGGAAATGCGGCTCCAGTTGGCCGGCCGGCAAGTCGCGGCCCGGCGTGTCCACGAAGAAATCGAACAGTACCGCCTGGCCCTGGGCGGTGCGCGCCAGCAGGAAACCGCCGCCGCCCAGGCTGGTCAGCGCCGGTTCGGCCACGGCGGCGGCGAACCCGGCCGCGACCGCCGCGTCGAAGGCGTTGCCGCCGGCGCGCAGCAGGGCGCTGGCGGCCTCGGTCACGCGCGGATGACCGCTGGCCACGCTGGCCTTGCGCGAAAGGGGAGCGGTCACGGTCGCGCCGTCTCAGCCGAACGCCGGTCAGGCCCGGTGGGTCGGCCGCCGGTGCGGCGCGCGCCCGCGCCCGCGCTCGCCGCCGGCCAGCGGCGGCCGATGCCGTTCCATCCGCCGGGGCGGCTTGTACTCCACCAACAGTTCCTCGGTGATCGGCAGCACTGGAATTTTCTGGCCGATGAAGTTCTCGATCTCCGGCAGCGAGTAGACGTACTGCTCGCAGGCGAAGCTGATGGCGTCCCCGCTGGCGCCCACGCGAGCGGTGCGACCGATGCGGTGAACGTAATCTTCCCGTTCCTGCGGCAGATCGAAGTTAATCACGTGAGTGACATCGGCGATGTGCAAGCCGCGCGCCGCCACGTCGGTCGCCACCAGGATCGGCAGTTCGCCACGCTGGAACGATTCCAGCAAGTGCAAGCGCTTGTGTTGGGGAATGTCGCCCGATAGCACGCCGGCCTCGTAGCCGTTGCCGAGCAGATAGCCGGTCACCCGGTCCGCCGCCCGCTTGGTGTTGACGAAGATCATGATGCGCTTGGGTTCCTGCTGGCGCAGCACCCCGAACAGCAGCGCGATCTTGTCGTGAGCGGAGACGTGATACAGGGTCTGGCGCACCTTGTCGGCGGTCACGTGTTCGGCCTCGATCCGGACCACCTGCGGGTTGTTCATGTGCTCGTAGGCCAGTTCCATGACCCGGTTGCTCAAGGTGGCCGAAAACAGCATGTTGATGCGCTGGCCGGGCGGCGGCATCTTGCGCAGCAGGTAGCGGATATCATTGATGAAGCCGAGATCGAACATGCGGTCGGCCTCGTCCAGCACCACCACCTCGATGTTGCTGAGCTTGTAGATCCCCTGTTTGTAGTAGTCGATCAGGCGGCCGGGCGTGCCGATCAGCACGTCTACCCCGGCTTCGAGTTGACGGCGCTGGGAGTCGTAGCCGGTGCCGCCGAACACGGCGACGAAGCTGAGGCCGGTATAGCGGCCGAGCAGTTCGGCATCGCGATGGATCTGCACCGCCAGTTCGCGAGTCGGGGCGATGACGAGGGCCCAGGGGCCGACTGCGTCCCCGGCGACGGGGGTTTCCATCAGGTGGTGCAGAGCGGCGAGCAGAAAAGCGGCGGTCTTGCCGGTGCCGGTCTGAGCCTGACCGGCGATATCCTGGCCTTTGAGCGCCAGCGGCAGGGTGGCGGCCTGAATCGGCGTGCAGTAGACAAAGCCGGCGTCCTCCACGCTTTCCAGCAGCGAATCGCTCAGGCCGAGCGAGGAAAACGGGGTATGCGTTAGGTGATCGGTTTGCATGGGTTAGCGATAATCCCGGATGAGCAGGGTGGGGGGCTTGCGCGCGCGCCCGGTTTGGGCTGAAATGGACTGAAAGAAATTTGTGCCCCGATTGATTATTTTGCCACAATATCTGTCGTCGAACGCCGGGCGCCGCCGATTTTCGCGGCTGCACCGCCGGCGGCGATTCCGTCATCCGCTTGGCCGCCCTCGTGCTTCCCGATTCATCTGTCTTGGCGAACCACGCCGCCCTGCTATCCCGAACTGGAGAACTTGATCCGTGAGCGAGCAAATTGTGCATATTACCGATGACACCTTTGAGGCCGAGGTGCTTAAAGCCGAGCAACCGGTGCTGGTCGACTACTGGGCCGAGTGGTGCGGTCCCTGCCGGATGATCGCGCCGATTCTGGACGACATCGCGGCCGACTATGCGGGGCGCGTTAAGATTTGCAAGCTGAACGTGGACGAAAACCAGGCCACGCCGCCCAAATACGGCATTCGCGGCATCCCCACCCTGATGCTGTTCCGCAACGGCAACGTCGAGGCCACCAAGGTCGGCGCCGTGTCCAAATCGCAACTGGTCGCCTTCCTGGACAGCAGCCTGCGTTGAACCGCGCAAATGGCGTCCGCCCCCAGGGTAGACGCCACGTCGCGGCCGTGCTAGCGTAGGCCGCGCACCACAACCTCTATCCATCTCTCAATCACTCCTCGCGCTGCTCCGCCCTTGTCCGGTTCGGCCTCTAACCCAGGAGCACCCATTCACTCCTCCCCACGGACGCGCTCCCGTCGCGCCCGCCGTCCCGAGTCTGTTGCTTCCATGAATCTGACTGAACTCAAGAAAAAATCCCCCGCCGACCTGATCGCCATCGCCCAGGAGCTGAAGCTCGAAGGTATGGCGCGATCCCGCAAGCAGGATGTGATCTTCGCCATCCTCAAGGCGCTGGCCAAGAGCGGCGAGGACATCTCCGGCGACGGCGTGCTGGAAATCCTGCAGGACGGCTTCGGCTTCCTGCGCTCCGCCGACAGTTCCTATCTGGCCGGTCCCGACGACATCTACGTCTCGCCCAGCCAGATCCGCCGTTTCAACCTGCGGACCGGCGACACGGTCAGCGGCAAGATTCGCCCGCCCAAGGAAGGCGAGCGCTACTTCGCCCTGCTCAAGGTCGGCGACATCAATTTCGAGCCGCCGGAAGCCTCCAAGAACAAGGTGCTGTTCGAGAACCTGACGCCGTTGCACGCCGATGAGCGGCTGACGCTGGAGCGCGGCAACGGCAGTACCGAGGACATCACGGCGCGGGTGATCGACCTGATCGCGCCGATCGGCAAGGGCCAGCGCGGGTTGATCGTGTCGCCGCCCAAGGCCGGTAAGACCATGATGTTGCAGAACATCGCCCAGAGCATCGCCGCCAACCATCCCGAGTGCTACCTGATGGTGCTGCTGATCGACGAGCGGCCGGAGGAAGTGACCGAGATGCAGCGTTCGGTGCGCGGCGAGGTGATCGCCAGCACCTTCGACGAGCCGGCCACCCGCCATACCCAAGTGGCGGAAATGGTGTCGGACAAGGCCAAGCGGCTGGTCGAGCACAAGCGCGACGTGGTGATCCTGCTCGATTCCATCACCCGGCTGGCGCGGGCCTACAACACCGTGGTGCCGGCCTCGGGCAAGGTGTTGACCGGCGGCGTGGACGCCAACGCCCTGCAAAAACCCAAGCGCTTCTTCGGCGCCGCCCGCAACATCGAGGAGGGCGGCTCGCTGACCATCATTGCGACCACCCTGATCGACACCGGCTCGCGCATGGACGATGTGATCTACGAGGAATTCAAGGGCACCGGCAACATGGAAATCCATCTCGATCGGCGGATTTCCGAGAAGCGGGTGTTCCCGGCCATCGACATCAACCGTTCCGGCACCCGCCGCGAGGAACTGCTGGCCGATCCGGACGATTTGCAGAAGATGTGGATTCTGCGCAAGCTGCTGCATCCGATGGATGAGTTGCAGGCGATGGAATTCCTGCTGGAGCGGCTTAAGAACACCAAGACCAACAAGGATTTCTTTGAGTCGATGAGGCGCTGAAGCAGCGACTCTCTCCACTCTCCCAAGCGCCGGAACCCGCCATGAACGCCGCCGCCGACACCACCGCCCATTTTAAGCTTCCGCCCCGCCCGACTTTACCCGCCCTGCTGGCGTTGCCGTTGACGCTGATTCCCGGTCCGGTGCATTCGACCATCCTGACCACGGCGTTGAACGTGCTATTCGCCGCCCAGATCCAACAAAGCGGGGAGTTTGAGTTCCTGCGGGATCGGGTGCTGGCGATTAAGGTGCGCGACGCCCGGGTGGAATATCGATTTCGTTATGCCGGTTCCGCCGGCTTCGTGCCCAGTCAGACGGCGCAACCGCCGGATTTGACCATCAGCGGCACGATCTACGATTTTCTGGCGCTGGCCACCCGGCGCGAGGATTCCGATACCCTGTTCTTCAACCGCCGGGTGGTGATGGAAGGCGATACCGCCCTGGGGCTGGAATTGAAAAATTTACTGGACGGGATGGACCCGGAGGCGCTCGGCGGGCCGCTGCCGCCGCTGCTGCGCGCTGCCAGCGGCTTGCTGGGCGTTTACGAGCGATTCAGCGAACCCGCGGCTTAAGAGGAATTCAGCAAAACTGATTTCAGGAAATAGATTGCATTTTACGGTTGGCTCTTCCGCTCAATCTCAGCGTTAATGGCATGAATAGCGCCGAGATTTCCGCCTTTCCCCCTGAGTAAAGCAGACGGTCGGAGCGTCGCTTCACGTCTGGTCCGGCTCCTCCCGGGTCTAGCAGCCCCTTGACACGCCTGACGGTGAAGTGGCGTGCATTCTCTATCCCGCCCTGTGTTATTGCCGACAATCACCCCCTCCGCATTGTGACATCCGCCACAGCGGGCTGTTTCCATCCGATAAAAAACATTATTTAACAATAACTTATAAAATAAAACTATCAGGCATGGCGATTGCTAGCGACCGCGTGCCGCCCGTTCCCAGGCGGTGGCGGGTCAAGACCCGCCCTCGACGACTTTCGGGTCACTCTTGGAGTAAAGTTCATGACATTCGCAAGCTCGGCCCCCATGCCCGCACGGCGTCAGGGCATGGCACGCCAACTGTTGCTGTTGATGCTATTGGCGCTCGGTTCGAGCGCCTTCCCGGCGTTCGCCGGACCGGCCCACGTCAGCGAGGCCAATCTGGTACTACCCAACCTCGGTGACACTTCGCTCGCCACGTTTTTCGGCGGCGTTTCGGGCTGGACCCTGCTGTCCTGGGGCCTGTTGGTCTGCGTCGGCGGACTGATCTTCGGCGCGGTCATTTACGGTCGGGTCCGCCGCCTGCCGACGCACCGCTCGATGGCCGAAGTCAGCGAACTGATCTACGAAACCTGCAAGACCTACATGATCACGCAAGGCAAGTTCCTGCTGATCCTGGAAGCATTCATCGCGGTGATCATGGTCGCCTACTTCGGCGGGGTCCAGCACATGAGTGTCTCCGAGGTGCTGTTGATCCTGGCGTTCTCGCTGGTCGGCATCGCCGGTTCGCTGGGGGTCGCTTGGTTCGGCATCCGCATTAACACCTTGGCCAACAGCCGGACCGCGTTCGCCGCGCTCCAAGGCAAATCGTATCCGGTCTACGCCATTCCGCTGCAATCCGGCATTTCCATCGGCATGTTGCTGATTTCCACCGAACTGCTGATCATGCTGGCGATTCTGCTGTTCGTCTCGCCGGCGCTGGCCGGCAAGTGCTTCATCGGCTTCGCCATCGGCGAATCGCTCGGCGCCGCTGCCCTGCGCATCGCCGGCGGCATCTTCACCAAGATCGCCGACATCGGCTCCGACCTGATGAAGATCGTGTTCAAGATCAAGGAAGACGACGCCCGCAATCCCGGCGTGATCGCCGACTGCGCGGGCGACAACGCCGGCGATTCGGTCGGTCCCACCGCCGACGGTTTCGAGACCTACGGCGTGACCGGCGTGGCGCTGATCAGTTTTATCATGCTGGCCGTGCCGGAAGCCGCCGTGCAGGTGCAATTGCTGGTGTGGATTTTCGTGATGCGCGTCATGATGATCGTCGCCTCCGGCGCCTCCTATCTGATCAACGAAGCCCTGGCCAAACGCCGCTACGGCGACCAGGATCGCTTCGATTTCGAGGCGCCGCTGACCTCGCTGGTGTGGATCACCTCCGGCGTGTCGCTGGCCCTGACCTTCGCGGTGTCGTACCTGCTGATCGGCGACATCGCCATCGGCGGCAAGGTGTACGGCAGCCTGTGGTGGCAACTATCGCTGATCATCACCTTCGGCACGCTGGCCGGCGCGATCATCCCCGAAGTGGTGAAAATCTTTACCTCGACCCGGTCCGGTCATGTGCGCGAAATCGTGACCGCCTCCCGCGAGGGCGGCGCCAGCCTGAACATTCTCGCCGGCCTGACCGCCGGCAACTTCTCCGCCTTCTGGATGGGCGTGGTGATCGTGGGTCTGATGTCCGGCGCCTACATCGTATCGCAGTACGATTTGGCCGCCGTCATCAACCCGGACCCGACCAAGGCCGTTATCATGGCCGCCGTGTTCTCGTTCGGCTTGGTGGCGTTCGGCTTCCTCGGCATGGGTCCGGTGACCATCGCGGTGGACAGCTACGGTCCGGTGACCGACAACGCCCAATCGGTTTTCGAGTTGTCCACCATCGAGCAATTACCCGGTATTGAGGCTGAGTTGCAGCGCGATTTCGGCTTCGAGCCGGACTTTGAAGTCGCCAAGGAGTTGCTGGAAGAGAACGATGGCGCCGGCAACACCTTCAAGGCCACCGCCAAGCCGGTGCTGATCGGCACCGCCGTGGTGGGCGCGGCGACCATGGTGTTCTCGATCGTGATGCTGTTGACCGGCGGCCTGACCGAAAATCTCGACAAGCTGTCGCTGCTGTATCCGCCGTTTCTGCTCGGCCTGATTTCCGGCGGCGCCACCATCTTCTGGTTCTCCGGCGCTTCGACCCAAGCCGTGTCCACCGGCGCCTATCGCGCGGTGGAATACATCAAGGGGCACATGAAGCTCGACGGCGTCACCAAGGCTTCCGCCAAGGACAGCAAGAAGGTGGTGGAGATTTGCACGATCTACGCGCAGAAGGGCATGTTCAACATCTTCCTGGCCGTGTTCTTCGGCACGCTGGCCTGCGCCTTCATCGAACCGTTCTTCTTCATCGGCTATTTGATCTCGCTGGCGATCATCGGGCTGTATCAGGCGGTGTTCATGGCCAACGCCGGCGGCGCTTGGGACAACGCCAAGAAGATCGTGGAAACCGAACTGCGCGCCAAGGGCACCGATCTGCACGCCGCCGCCGTGGTGGGTGATACCGTCGGCGATCCGTTCAAGGACACCTGCTCGGTGGCCATGAACCCGATCATCAAGTTCACCACTCTGTTCGGCTTACTCGCGGTCGAAATGGCGGTCGGACTGGCGGCTCAGGGCCAACAAACCTTGGCCTTGAACATGGCGGCCTTGTTCCTGGTCGTCAATTTGGTGTTCGTGTTCCGCAGCTTCTACCGGATGCGGATCGACGTTGAAGCGCCGAGGGACGAAAACGACACGGACGAGGGCGAGACCGTCACGGAATCGGCCTGATCGTCGCTCTCGCCTTGCTTCATGGCGGAAGTGGGTAAAAATAAAAAGGTCTTCGCAAAGCGAAGACCTTTTTTCATGATCCGGTGGATTTGGTTAAACGGTGCGAACTTACGAGCGTTCGCTTGAGCATGAAAATACCAAAAGAATGCTGTGGTGAGCAATCGGCTGGAACGTCGAGTTAGGCAACTTTGGGGATGGTTTTTGCTGGTCGAGGGGATAAGGAAATAACCTGCCGCCCATCTTGCCCTTGTTTTTTTCTTATATCTTGACAAATTTCATGCAAGTCATAATTAAATTTCTTTGCATATTCATCACGATACTGACGAATTTCCTCAACAATCAAGTCTTTCCACATTATTCGTACCTCATTAGTTCCTGCGGTGTACAAATTGTTGGCGGTTCATAACCGAATGTCCGGCATATCGCCTCAATCTTCGGGCGCAAGATAGCATTCGCAATATGCGCACAATTCCAAGTAAGAAGATAATCCATGCCACTAAGCGTCGCAATGGCGATATGCAAGGCATCAACTTTCGCCTTTTCTGGCAGTGGTACTCCTTGAATCAACATTTCCGCGAAATGCTCAGCCTCTTCTGTTATGTTAATTTCCGGGATACCATCCAGTTGTTGTATGCGTTTTTGGGCAGCAATTGGGTCCCCGGCTGCGGCTTCCTGAATGACCAAACCCGATATGTACAAATCGAACTGTTCTCGGCTATCCCACCATTCCTGGGTTATTTCCTGATTTGCCGACAAAATCAAATCGCGGCTACGCCGGGCAGTCAGGTAACTTGGTATGGATGTTTCAATGTATAGCGCTCCTATACAGGTTGTGGAATTTCTAAATACCAGCCTGCTTTACCAAAGTTGAAAACTTTTTTATTGAGGAAATTAAGAAAACTCGATTTAACTTTATTGAAAGTTTTATTTTCATAAAAATGCCTTCGCAAAAAATTCTTTCCTTGCAGCCAAACATCTTCAACCGGGTTTTGATCCGGCGCATTGGGCGCAAATGGCAGACACGTTACTTTCCAATCCTTCTCTTCTAACCCTTGGTTCATTTGACTCAAATAAGCCCGAACCTTTTTGCCCTTATGATAGCTCGCTCTATCCCAAATCATGATCAACTTCTTATCTGGATAAAGCGTTTGTAAATCTTTCATAAAAGATACCGTGCATTCCCCATTCCCTCGCGTGTAGGGAATAACGATGAACTCTTGGTTATAGAGATTCATGACGCCATAGTAGGTCTGTCGTTGTTTGCTGTTTTCAATCGGAACCTCCGTTCGCTCATTGCGCCGGCCCCACACGTGGCCGATCGTATCTCCCGCCAGCAAATGACATTCATCTTCAGCAAAAACAATGACTTCTTCAGACACGATGTCCGCTTGACGCTCCGCCAGTTCGGCTTTGATCTCCTCCCGTTTTTGCAACACTTGCGTTGCATCCCGTTTCGGGTTCACCGCTTGGGTCTGATGCCAACTCAGTCCCCCTGCTTTCAGAAGATCGTAATACGATTGCTTCGACTGATAAACCACTCCATAGTGACTTTCAATATAATCCCGCAGTTCTTCCACACTACAGTGAGGTTTATTCCTGAGATGAAAGATAATTCTATAGCGCTGGTCTTCCGTCAAAAAACCGGTGCCCCCTTTATAGTTTACTTTCAACGCTCCCGCGCCTTCGTTCTCATAAATGATTTTCCACTTGCTGACAAACGAGTCAGACACATTTAACAAAGCACAGATATCCTCCGTCTTAAAATCAGCAAAAAACATTTTTACGGCCAATGCCCTTTTGATTTCAAGATTCTCTAGCGAATCAATAATATCTTCTAAAGTTGACATAGCCGGTTCTCCTCTAAGGGTTTTTAGTTAAATGATAGCACATTTTTAGCAATTAGAAAATTCTATTTTAGTAATTTCGGATGATATATTTAATAATTCCACAACCTGTATAGGAGCGCTATAGACTTTTGGATTCATTTTATCTTGCAATCATTTTTCGCTATATATTTTTTGTTCCTTTGCCACGATTACAGCCAAAGCACAAAGTCCATAGGTTACTAATTTCATCTAATCCACTTTTTGCAACAGGAACTTTATGATCGACCTCCAACCGAGCCCCGTCAGATGCAGTCGCCCCACATATCTGACAACGGAACTCATCTCTACGAAATACATCGAATCGTAGTGATAACGAGAGACCTGAGCGAATCCTTTTTTTAGTCTTAAATTCCTGGTAAGCTTCTTCAAGAGCTTGGATTGCTTCATTACATGCGAATTGATGAATTAAGTGATTTTTGATTTTCTCTAATAAACTGGTTTCTACGGGAAAACCTTTGTCTCTTTGTGTATCTTTTGATAGGTCGCCGATAGGATCATCTCGATCTTGCTGCTTCACTAACCAACGATAAAAAGGACTAGTTTTTGGCTTTTTAGGTTTTGGGAGACTGGAAAAAATATTGGATGCGTTGATCGGCCTATGAAGATTATCTTGTGAATTTTTCTTAAGAACCGTCCAGCTTTTCATGGATCGATCATACCTTTCTTTATCTGTGCCAGAATGCGATTCTTCGGTAAAATGTTTTTGGTCTACAAACCAATCGCAGTAAGCACAATAATACCGCCCCGGCTCGTCTTCGACTTCATCTCCGTGAAAATAGTATCTAGTATCCATTGTTATTTCCAGTTGATTATATAGTTCCAAAATAACATGCTGCAGCCTCTTGGAGAGAGATGTAGGTTTCATCTTGGAACCCACAATTTCTTAATCCCGGTACACTAACACTTTGCATTCTATTATAGTGTTGCCAATTATGATCTATACGTTGCTAATAGTGTAGATTTATTTAGTGGTTAAAAATCAAAAACTTAGCATTAAAATGATGTACTGAACTGAATTGGGAAGACTATAGCTTCGATCTCAAATCTCCCAGTCGGCTCATCACAACCGCTCGAAGTGCTATCCCACTTCCACCACCTGCCTCAATCCCGGCTGGCCCTGCCAATAGCCATCGCAAGCGCCATACGGCAACGCGGCATTAAGTCCCCGCGCTGCTTCGACCGGATCGCGCTCCCCGCGCAGACAGGCGGCGAATGCCTCAATCACTGTTTCCGTACCTTCCGGTTGTGGGCTGATTCGCAGCACATCCACCTTTAATTCCCGCAATTCCGCCAATTCCGGCAGCAGGTTGCAGGTCTGCGCCGATTGGGTCTGGATACCGTTAATCGCCAGAAACGCCTGCCCCTCGCGAGTGCTCAACGTCAGCCCTTCCGGGTAATCGAGACAGCGATACCGGCAATCGTCCTTGGGCAAATCGTGATGCCGAGCGGTGAAGCAGCGGGCCGAATAGGCCAGCGGCAAACGACCGTAAACGAATACCTCAGTTTCCACATTGATCCGGCCGCTCGGCCTGGATCGCGGCCAAGGTGGTTCGCGACAACTCCACCGGCATCACCCAACGCTTGGCGCCCAACCCGGCCAGAAAGCGCAGGGTCCGACCGCTGTAGACGTTGATGCCGGTCCCCAGCACGAACGCTGCCCCCTTTTCGGACAGCAACCGCACCGCGCCCATGTCGTTGGCTTCCACGGTAAAACGGTCGTTCTCGCACAGCCGGCGCAGCGTCTTCAGTTCCGATTCCGCCTCCAGCAATGCCATCGTGGACAGTACGACTTCCTTGCCGGCGGCGGTCAACCGTTCGGCCAGTTCCAGCCACTCATCGGTATTGAACGCGCGGCGCTTGGAGCAAACCGTCTCGCCGAGATAAACGATATCCACCGGCGCGGCGCTCATCCGCTCGTAGAAGTCCAGCAGCTTTTCCTTCGGCCAGTAGTACAGCACCGGCCCCAGCGCCAATTTCGGCTGATGTTCGGTCATGGTCGCCGCCCTCATTGCCAAGTCCGGTGATAAGCGCCCAAGGTGGTCTGGTGGCCTTCCGACACCTTGCCCAATTCCCGTTGCCACTCCGGTTTCGGCGTGTAAGCGGCGGGATTGCGCCGGCAGGCGTCGATGGCCGCGCGCCAAACCTTGGTCACTTGGGTCACATAGGCCGGACTGCGCTGGCGGCCTTCGATCTTAATCGCGGCGATGCCCATCGCGTACAGTTCCGGCAACAGTTCCAAGGTGTTCAGGCTGGTCGGCTCCTCAATGGCGTAATACGTCTGATCGGCCACCTCGAACCGGCCCTTGCACAGAGTCGGATAACCGGCCGGTTCGCCCGGCGCGTAGCGGTCGATGAGCAGCCCGCCCAGCCGGGTTTCCAGCCCGCGCGGCGTTTCCTCCCAGCGCACCGCCTTGGCCGGCGAGCAGACGCCGCACATATTGGGCGACTCGCCAGTGACATAGGACGACAGCAGACAGCGGCCCTCCACCATGATGCACAGCCCGCCGAAGCCGAAGACTTCGACGCCGACCGGGCTGTTCTCCAAAACGTGCTTCACTTGCGGCAAGGACAGCACGCGCGGCAACACCACTCGCCGAATGCCGAAATGCTCGTGATAGAAGCGGATCGCCTCGTAATTGGTGGCGGAACCCTGCACCGATAGATGCAACGGCAAATTCGGATAGCGGCGACCCGCATAATCCAGCACGCTGATGTCGGCGGCGATAACCGCGTCCACGCCCAATTCCGCCGCCTGATCCACCGCCCGCTGCCAGCGTTCCCAACCGCTGGGTTGCGGAAAGGTGTTGAGCGCGACGAACACCCGCCGGCCCTTGGCGTGGGCGTATTGCACGCCCTGCGCCGCCGTTTTGGCATCGAAATTCAGGCCGGGAAAATGACGGGCGTTGGTGTCGTCGCGAAAGCCGATGTAAACCGAATCGGCGCCGTGATCCACGGCGGTTTTCAGCGAGGGCAGATTACCGGCGGGACAGACCAGTTCCAGGGGTTTGGACGGGATAGAGGAATTGGAAACAGCCATGAAGTCAGTTGACCTTTGGGAGAGATAATGTGGTTTGATCTATAAAAAGTCGGCGGCGGATTGGACCACTGGCTGGTCTTGATAATGAGGGTTGCGGAATTACGCGAATTACTCCACAAGCGCTTTCCGCATGGGTTTCACTATCGGTCTGGCGGCCCGACGCGCCAAAGCCTTAACAGGAATAATGGTCGCCAACAACCCCTCAAGACTCATATGCACGTCCTCGGCATCCAATTCGATGGCCGCGCCAGCGGGTGACAAGGACAACTTTTCCAGAGCGGATGGCGACAGCGTCGCAAGTTCCGCGATTTTCGTCCGGTCGATCTGGATGCGCCAACCATCCGCCATGACGATATCGACAGTATCCTGAGCAGCGTTATAAGCAACCGCCAAGGCACGGAGTTCCCGAAAGGTTCGCCGATGGCCAGATTGCAATGCCTTCAGATAATCCGCTTCGGAAATCAGGTCAGTCATGTCAGCCTCCAGGACCGCGATTCAGTTTGGTTCTTGAACACCACCACCACGGCTGCCCGCTGGATGTCATAGTGAGAACGATCAACCTGTAAGGCTCCAACTTCTGTCCGACTGACTGGCAGACAGATATCGTTCTCCGCGATTTTCAACCATTGTCCATCAAGACAGGTTGTTCCTTGAATATTCCACCATGCAGCCCGACATGCCGGCAGGGCTGCCACGACCGCCGAAGCCGCCATGTTGAGAACCGTCAATCGCGGAGCATGGGCCAGCGGTATCACATCCAACAGATGAATCGATCCGTCAAGGAAGGAAAATGCCAAGCGCGCTTCCCAGCCCTCGCCTTTATGGGTGATATGAACATGGGGCGGGCAATGATCGCGGCTGCGCACATACACGTTCGCGCCAATTGCGGCGATATCGAGAACCCTGCTCATGGCCCGTTCTCTGGATTCTACTCCCCCCGTCCCCGCGCGATGGCTCGATAACCGATGTCGGTGCGGTAGTAGGCGCCCTCCCAGCGCACCCGCTTGACCAGGTTGTAGGCCAGGTTCTGCGCTTCGGCGACCGTGCCGCCGAGCGCGGTGGCGCACAGCACCCGGCCGCCGTGGGTGACGATATGACCATCCTTCGCTTCCAGCGTGCCGGCGTGGAACAGCTTCACGTCGTCGCCGAGTTCCTCGTCGTGGCGCGGCAGGCCCTCGATGACATCGCCCTGCCGGTAACGACCCGGATAACCGGCGGCCGTCATCACCACGCCCAGCGCCGGCCGCGGATCCCATTCCACCTTGATCTCGGACAACCGCCCGTCCAACGCCGCCTTGCACAGTTCCACCAGATCGGAACGCAACCGCATGATGAGCGGTTGAGTTTCGGGATCACCCAACCGGCAGTTGTACTCCAGCACCTTGGGGCCATCGGCGGTCACCATCACCCCGGCGTAGAGGAAACCGACGTAGCGGCAACCTTCCGCCGCCATGCCGCGCACGGTCGGTTCGATGATCTCGGCCATGATCCGCGCGTGCAGTTCTGGGGTCACTACCGGCGCGGGGGAATAGGCGCCCATGCCGCCGGTGTTGGGGCCTCGGTCGCCGTTGTCGCGCGCCTTGTGATCCTGCGAGGACGCGAACGGCAAAATATGCTCGCCGTCGGTCATCACGATGAAGCTGGCTTCCTCGCCGTGCAGAAACTCTTCCACCACTACCCGGTGGCCGGCCTTGCCGAAATCCGCGCCGCTCAGCATTCCGCGAACGGCGGCGATAGCTTCCAACTCGCTCTGCGCCAGAATCACGCCCTTGCCGGCCGCCAAGCCATCGGCCTTGACCACCACCGGCGCGCCCATCTCGCAGATGTAGGCTTCCGCCGCGTCAGCGTCGGTAAAGCTCTGGTAGCGGGCGGTGGGAATATGGTGGCGGGCCAGAAAATCCTTGGCGAAGGCTTTGGAACCCTCCAGTTGCGCCGCCGCCTTACTCGGCCCGAAACAGCGCAGGCCGGCGTTGGCGAATAGGTCGGTGATGCCCAATACCAGCGGCACCTCGGGACCGATGATCGTCAAGTCCACATGATGACCCTGAGCGAACTTGAGCAGGTCCGGCGGATCGTCGGCGGTGATGGCGATGTTGGTCACCTTCGGTTCGCGGGCGGTGCCGGCGTTGCCCGGCGCGACGTAGACGTTGCTCACCCGGCTGGATTGCGCGACCTTCCAGGCCAAGGCGTGTTCGCGGCCACCGCCGCCGACGATTAGGATGTTCATAAATAACCCTCACCCCCCAACCCCTCTCTCCCTCACCCCCGACCCCTCTCCCGAAGGGAGAGAGGAGCAAAAGCGAGAGGGGAGTTTTTGTATAGGTTCTTTAGTGCCGGAAATGCCGCATACCGGTGAACACCATCGTCATATTGTGCTCGTCGGCGGCGGCGATCACCTCGGCGTCGCGCATGGAACCGCCCGGTTCGATGACGGCGGCGATGCCGTGTTCGGCGGCGAGATCGATGCCGTCGCGGAACGGGAAGAAGGCATCGGAAGCCATCGCCGCGCCCTTCAAGTCCAGCTTCTCTTCCTGCGCCTTCATGATGGCGATGTTCGCCGAGAATACCCGGCTCATCTGCCCGGCGCCGACCCCGAGAATCATGCCGTCCTTGCCGTAGACGATGGCGTTGGATTTGACGAATTTCACCACCTGCCACGCGAACAGCAGGTCAGTCATCTCCTGATCGGTCGGTTTCCGTTTGGTGACCACTTTCAGATCGGATGCCGCCACCTGGCCCAAGTCACGATCCTGCACCAGCAGGCCGCCGGTGACCCGCTTGTAGTCCCAACCCGGCGCACGAACGTTGCCCCAGTTGCCGCAAGCCAGCACCCGCACGTTCTGTTTGCTGGCGGTCGCGGCCAACGCCTCCGGCGTGACTTCCGGGGCAATGATCACCTCAACGAACTGCCGATCCACAATCGCCTTGGCGGTCGCGCCATCCAATGGCCGGTTGAAGGCGATGATGCCGCCGAAGGCCGAGGTCGGATCGGCTTTATAGGCGCGGTCGTAAGCCTCAAGCAGACTCGAACCGATGGCCACGCCGCAGGGATTGGCGTGCTTGACGATCACGCAGGCCGGCGCGGCGAAGCCCTTGACGCATTCCAGCGCGGCGTCGGTATCGGCGACATTGTTGTAGGACAATTCCTTGCCCTGCAACTGGCAGGCGGTGGCGATGCAGGCTTCCGCCGGCTTCGGCTCCACGTAGAACGCCGCGCCCTGATGCGGATTTTCGCCGTAGCGCATGTCCTGGGCTTTGCGGAACTGGACGCTGTAGGTGCGCGGGAACGGGTCGCGCTCGCCCTCGGCCTTGATCGAACCGAGATAGTTGGCAATGGCGCCATCGTAACGGCTGGTATGCTCGAATACTTTGACTGCCAGATCGAAGCGGGTGGCGGCGCTCACGGCCCCGGCGTTATCCCGCATTTCGGCCAGCACCCGCTCGTAGTCGCCGGCGTTCACCACCACGGTGACCGCCGCGTGATTCTTGGCCGCCGCCCGCAGCATCGCCGGCCCGCCGATGTCGATGTTTTCAATCGCGTCGGCCAGCGCGCAATTCGGCTTGGCGACCGTGGCCTCAAACGGATAGAGATTCACCACCAGCAGGTCGATCGGCGGAATACCGTGCTCGGCCATCGCCGCGTCGTCTTCCCCGCGCCGGCCGAGCAAGCCGCCGTGAATTTTCGGATGCAGGGTCTTGAGGCGACCGTCCATCATCTCGGGAAAGCCGGTGTAATCGGCGACTTCGATGACGGGAACGCCGCTGCTCGGCCAGCAACTTGGCGGTGCCGCCGGTGGAAAGAATCTCCACGCCCCGTTCGATCAGGGCACGGGCGAAATCGACGATGCCGGTCTTGTCGGAAACGCTGAGTAGGGCGCGGCGGATGGGAAGAGCGGTTGTTGAATTCATGCGAAAGTCCGTTGCGTCGGAGAGTAGAGAGTACAAGGTTAATTGCGAGTATCGGCGTCCCGAAGCGCGGCGCGCAAGGCGCGCACCGCCTGGGTCTGGCTGGATTCGCCCATGCAACGGGCGATCAGCGCGGGGTCAAGATCGGGCAGGAGACGGCTCCTCGTGCTGGAGAGGTAGCCATCATCCTGAAGGAGGAAAAACCGGAGCACGCCTTTCTGCCAAAACCAGACTTCCGGTATCCCCAAACCCCGGTAGACTTCCAACTTGTCGATCCCGCCCGAGGTCCAAACCACCTCGATGGCGATATCCGGGATCGTCGGCAGCCCGTCCCGCAATCCCACGACATAGCATTCATCGGCTTCGACGCCCAGCTTGTCCTTGGCGGACTTGACCGTCCACGAACCGTAGCCGTTCAACTCGATGCCCCGCTCCTCCGCGTAGGCTTCCAGCAGGCGACCCAGTGTTGTTTTGAGGAGTTCGTGATTGATCGAGGGCGACATCAGTTCGAGTTCTCCGTTCAGATACGTCACGCGCGTGCCGCTTTGCTCGCCGCGCAGGGCCAGAAAGGATTCGTAGCCTTCCCAATCAATATTGTGCAAACGAACGCGCTGGTCGATGTACTCGACGGAAACCGTCGGGGGATTCAATGCTGGAATCATGGTCGTGGTCCGATATCGTTTAGCCGGAAAGCAAAGACGCTGACCGCGTCGCGGGAGTCCAGACCCAATGGTCAGCGCTCAGGCGGCGTCCACCGGCATCGGGCCAAAATACAGATCGTAGAACCGATCCTTTTCAGGGTCGTACTGCATCAGTTCGCCGTTTTCGAGATCGTAGTACCAGCCGTACAGGTTCAGGCAGCCCTCCTCGACCCGCTGGCGAATGAACGGGAACGTCATGAGATTGGTCAGCGAGGTTCGGACGCCGGCCCGCTCGCAGGCTCGCTGCCTGAACTCGCGGCTGGCGTCCGGCCAGCGCCGCAGCACCTCGTCGCGGGCCGGCGCGGCGATCCGGACCCAGGGCGCGATGTAACCTTCGCCCTCGTCATTTTCACCGTAGCCGTCCAACAGGGCGCTGATGCCGCCGCAGCGCGAATGACCGAGGACAATGATGTTATGCACTTTCAGATTGCAGACCCCAAATTCCAGGGCAGCGCTGGTGCCGTGATAGCGGCCGGTGGTTTCGTAGGGCGGCACCAGATTGGCGACGTTGCGCACCACGAACAGGTCGCCGGGCGCGGAATCGGTCAGGATGGCGGGGTCTACCCGGGAATCGCTACAGCCAATCAGTAAAGTGCGCGGCGTTTGCCCCTTCATCGCCAGCCGGTTGAACAGCTCCCGGTTCGGCTCGAAGCTCTTGACGCGGAAGCGCTGGAAGCCTTGCAATAGCTCGTTGATGTTGGTCATGGCGCATCATCTTGTTAGCCTTGGTTAGCCTCGCATTATACCCTGTCATTCCCGAACCTTCCGCCTGGAGACGTTCATGCAGTGCGCGATCTATAAAAGCCGCAAGAAACAGGATACTTATCTCTACACGGCGACCAAGGACGACTTTTCCCGCGTTCCCGAAACCCTGCTGAAACTCATCGGCGAGCTGGTTCACGTGATGGATCTGGACTTGTCCCCGGAGCGCAAGCTGGCGCAGGAGGATACCGCCGAAGTACTGCACAACCTCCAGGAATGCGGCTGGCATTTGCAGATGCCGCGACAGGACGATCCGCTGGCCCCCCGACACTGACCCCAAGTTTTTCCAGGACTATCGCCGATGTTTTCCGAACGTGTGGACCGCCTGACCAGTTCCCTGATTCGCGAGTTGCTCGCCCTCACCCAGAAGCCCGACATCATCTCCTTTGCGGGTGGCCTGCCGGCCCGCGAGGCGATGCCGCCGCTGCAACTCGCTGATGCGCCAACCGATCTAAGCCAGTACGGCACCACCGACGGCGAACCGGAGTTGCGCGCGGCCATCGCCGAGCAATTGACTAAGCTGGGTCGGCGTTGCCGGCCGGAGCAAGTGTTGGTCACCACCGGCTCGCAGCAGGGCATCGATCTGGTCTCCAAGCTCTATATCGACCCCGGCACGCCGGTGGCGGTGGAGGCGCCGAGTTATCTGGCGGCGCTGCAATCGTTCCGGCTGTTCGGCGCCCGCTTCGAGGAGCTGCCGCTGGGGGTCAGTGGTATCGATCCCGAGCAGTTGCGGCAGGTCATTCACCGCCACCGGCCGGCGTTCGTCTATCTCATCCCGACCTTTCAGAATCCAGCCGGCGTTTGTTACGACGAAGCCACTCGCACCGCGACCGCGGCGGTGCTGCGCGAAACCGGCACGCCGCTGCTGGAGGACGAGCCGTATCGGGAACTGGTTTACGAGCCAGTGGATCGTGGCCCGCTGTGCGCCCGGCTGGGCGAGGGCGACACCTGGATGTACATGGGCACCTTCTCCAAGACCGGCATTCCCGGGCTACGGGTTGGTTACGTGGCGGCGTCCGAGAACGTGCATCCCTATCTGGTGCGGCTCAAGCAATCCACCGACCTGCACACCAACCGCATCGGCCAGTGGTGGTGCGCCCGGTTTCTGAATTCTAGCGACTATCCGGCGCATCTCGAACGACTGCGAGCCTTCTACCGGGAGCGGCGCAACGCCATGCAGGCGACGTTAACCCGGCATCTCGGCGAACTGACGGAATGGACGATGCCCAACGGTGGACTGTTTTTCTGGGTGCGGCTCAAGGGCGGCGGCGATACCCGCGCCCTGCTGGTGCGGACGCTGGAGCGCAAGGTGGCGTTCATGCCGGGCGAAGCGTTTTTCGCCAGCGCCAGCGCGCAGCATGGGGCGTTCATGCGGCTCAACTTCAGCCACGCCACGCCCGAACAACTGAAACGGGGCATGGTGGTATTGGCCGAGGTGATCCGGGAACAGCAAGGCGCTCCAAGGATGGAAACCACTGCCGGGGTGGTGGAGATTTAGCGCTTCTCATCCCTCCAGCGCCTGTTCCAGATCGGCGATGAGATCGCCCACCTCCTCGATCCCCACCGACAGCCGCACCAGCCCGTCGTCGATGCCCAGTTCCCGGCGCACGTCCGGCGGCACCGAGGCGTGGGTCATGATCGCCGGATGCTCGATCAGGCTTTCCACCCCGCCCAGGCTCTCGATCAAGGTGAACACTTGGCAACGCTCCAAAACCGCTGACCCAGCGCCGCGCTGCCTGATGCGTGGCCTGACCTCGTCGGCTGGGCTTGCCCAGTTTGTCGACTATCCACGATTCGCTGCAGCGCCTTCAAAGCCAGGGCGTCAAAACCATGGTTGATCTATGCTTTATAAAGCGCGTTGCTCGCAACGAGTAGAAATCGCATGGACCCTACCGATCAATGGTTACCGCACTGGCCTTTACCCACTGACCAACCTCCTGCGCACGCTACACCCAGTCCAACTGCTGACTGGGTCGAGCGCCGCAGGCAACTACGCCGCGCTTCCGACCTTACCCTGCAGCGCATCGGCTCAACGCTTTCCGCGCTAGAACACATAGGCGACGGCGTCCTTCTGCTCGATGGGTCGTGCATGGTCGTTGACATGACAGATTCCGCCCACGATCTGCTGCGAACCTGCGAAGAGCAGATCAGCGTCCAGAACCGGCGCCTGATTTTTCACCGCAAAAAGGACGCGAGCCAGTTCGAGGCTTACGCCAAGTGGACGCTGTCCGCCGGCCCCGCTGATAAGTCAGGCCACACGATTCTCATCGAGCGCGCGCTGCCCCGGCAGCCGCTGATTGTCTCTGCCTTTCATCTCCCCCCCCCCCGCGTCCCGGCCGACTCCGCAGCCGCGCGCATCATGGTCATCCTGCGCGACCCTGACCGTCAGCCCGCCGTGCAGTGGCAGGTCTTCGCCTGGCAGTTCCATCTGACCGATGCGGAACTCCGCCTCTGCGTGGCTTGGGCTAACGGGTTGACCCTCGACGCAATAGTGTTCGGCACACTTATTGGATAGACAAAATAATGTCTCGATGTTCATCAGTCATTGGATGAAGTAATAAATTTTTAATACAGATTAACCAGTGAATAGAAATTTTCCACAATTTTTTCAATTTAGATCCAAGAAAAGAAACCAAACTATATTCTACTGGCAATCGAGAACTTCCTGTTTTCCGTAAATGATCTTCTTTCTTTGAAGAGGAATCTTTTAAAACTCGCAGGGCTTCTTTTTGGCTTTCTTGCTCTTTAACAAGCGTTTGCTTAAAGTAAATTAAAAGAACGTAAACAATTAAATAAATGTAAAATTGAATTTTGACTCCATTCGGTTCGTGGTTCCACAAATGGAGAGCATCCAGTGTTCGCTTTATACACCTGAAAAATAACTCTACTTGCCAGCGATAAGCATAAAGAATAATGATCTCACTGGTCTTTAAATCCAAACGATTTGTAGTAATTCGATACCATTCACCCAAAACATAAAAACAAACTAAACGATAAGTCACTTTCGATTTATCACCTGAAAAAATAACGAGCGCATCGGTGACTTCTGAAAGGTAAAAGTTCCATGATTCGGGAATATTCACCTCAAGTACCGTTTGAATAGATGCTCGCATATTGTAGCGAATGCGAGTAATAAAAAACGCTTGCTTTTCCGTAACTTGTTGAAAAATATCAAAAGCAAGATAACCCCGGTCCGTGATATAGGTCACCCCAGCTTCCAGCAATTCCATGAACACTTTTCGCTCGGAATAATTCGCTTCACTACTAATAAATTGTACAGGAATCATGCGATTAAGTTCATAAGCTAAATGCATCTTCAAGGCTTGGCACTTGGAAGTATATTTGGCCCATTCCATGTTTTTAAATGCAGGAAATAACGAACCATCAAACAATATGAAACGCCCTAACGTTCTTATCTCAGGAATATCTTTAATCTCAATGATTTCTATTAATTTAGCAAAAATACGCTGAAATACCTCTGGCTTATACCGTGAAAATGCTTCCGAATACATCGATGGCGATGCTAAAACAAAACCGAGCTTTTTTAAATCAGGATTTGTTTTTATTTCTGTGATTAGCAAACGAATCGATTGGGTTTTATTAATCACTGCATAAATCAGACTCACCATAAAATAGTACAGTGATAGCTTGTAAAGCTTCTCATCATTTTTTAAGCGATTCTGCTCTTCCTTAATTAATAGAATCACAGGTTCAATAATCTTTTCAAAAGTCAGCATAGTTTCATTTCATCAGATGGTACTGCCCACCCAGGTGACTCGCTTCCTCTACCCCCCAGTCGTCGCTGGATTAAACTAGAGTCCCGAGGCAGGCAGTGAATTGTGATTTCACATAACAACTTGATTACAAATTAGAAAATTATATCCCAAAGTTAATAGCAATTGCTATGCCGAACACTATTGCCCTCGACGAGTACAGCGAGAAATTCCACATCAGTCCCTACACCGCGCGCTCGCAACTCAAGAGCATTTTCGACAAGACCGGCACGCACCGTCAGGTTCAACTGCTGCGGCTGATCTTCGCCTTTGTTCATCCGTAAAGACCGAGTTCGGCGCTCCAGAATTTTCACCCGTTTGGGTGATGACAACCACCTCGATGATCTTACATAGTGTAATGGCTTGCCAAAGTAATTTCAATCATCAGAGGAGGTATGCCATGAAACCGCTTAATTTTCTTCTACTTTCGTCCGCGTTGCTCGCAGGCATGAGCGGGATCGCTTCGGCGACCCCGGTGAAGTTCACCACCAATGATGCCGTTGCCGGCACGGCAGACGCGTAACAGGGTTCAATACATCAGCGTGTACGTGGACGGTACGCTCAGGTGCTACACAGAAGCCAACGGCGACTGCACAGGTGCCGATCTGCTACTTTCGCCAGGCCTGCATACAGCGCGTTACGTCTTTGCTGCATGCAACAATCCGCTTCACCTGCGCGAACTTTGGTGAGCTTACCGCACTACGTCAACGTGCCGGATCAGGGCACGCGTTTTCAGGTGAGAATCCCGACGGTGCAGGTTCAGTGGAAGACGAAATACGGCGTAGGTGTAAGCCTGAACGGCGATACCGCGTGCTGGGCACTGGGCGGCGGCACGTACACCACCAACCTGATGAGCGGATGCTACACCGCGAGCCTACTACAGGGCGATCCGGCTTCCACGACCCTATCCAGGGCCCGGATCGTCACCGAAAGGCCGATCGAGCTATCCTGCGGATCTGATACCTACTTATACGGAGCTGAACAGGATTTGATCACTTGCTCGCTTCGGGTGCGGACAACACGATATCCTGACCACCGGCGGGAAGCAGCCCGATCAGGTCGATTGTGGCACAAGACAAGTTTCACGAGCACTTACTGGACCGGGACATGGTCAAGCAGTTGGTGACACGTGACTCGGCAGTGCCCAGTGTGCAGTCAGCGGCCGAGCACCGTTTGAGTTTTCGCGGTGCGAAGGCTTGGAAGAACAACAAATGAGGACGATTTTAGGGACGAAGGTACCCCAGTCTAGGGAGCAGAAGGCATGAAAGGATCAATCAGAGTCCTGTTACCCGGCGATATTGCTTGCAAGCACGAGTGGCCTCACGCAGGCAACGCCCGTCAAATTCTTAACCGCTCGGCCGGGATATCCGGTGCAGATCGATCAATGTCTACATCGACGGGGCTAGCCACCCCGGCGTGTGCGACGGATGCGGCGGGAGATTGCGGGCCAGCGATCGAACTCGTCCCGAGGGCCTGCACTCGGCGATATATGAAATGCTGAAGATCGACAGCCGCCGTGCCGTGGCCGATGGGCGCGGTGACGCACTACGTCAACGTCAAAGTCCCGACGCAAGCGGAACCGCTGTTGGTGCAAGATCCCGACCGTGCGGGTCCGCTGGTACACGGACGCCGGCGTCGGCGTGAGCCTGAACGGCCACTTCATAGCAGGGTCGGCGGCCGGCGGCATCGTGACGCCGAATGTGCTCAGCGGCTGCTACACGATGAGTTACCACAAGTTCTATCCGACGCCGCCGGTGCCGTGGCCCACGCCGCTGCCCGCAGTGCCGGACCCGAGCCTGGTCGGGTTTGACGGCATCTGTTTCGGCACCACGGAAAACTACCCGGCGCCGACACCGGACAATGAGACCGACACCAATCCGCCACACGTGCGGATCAATGTGCCGTCTTTCGGGGCACCGAATGCTCGCGCCCACCGTGACGTCGTTCGATCGTGATCTCGCCGAACGACGGCGGCCTGTACCCGGTACAATACGACGTTGGTCCATCAGCCGCCACGTTTGAGGACCCGAGCAGGCGCCGCGGACGACCCGTACACCTGCATGATCACTTGGGACGAGGGACTCACGGCGGACGACGGTGTTTTCCAGTACCTGCCGGATCCGCTTGTATTTCGGTGACGAGTGCACCGGTTCCTATCTGTTTACCAAGGCCGGCGTTTACACGATCCACGTGACCATCACCGACAAATACGGTGCGTCCGGCTCCGCCGAGCGGATCGTGGTCATGTACGACCCGAGCGCGGGGTTCGTCACGGGCGGTGGCTGGATCGACTCGCCGGTCGGGGCCTACAAGCCGGATGCGAGTCTTGCGGGAAAGGCGACCTTCGGTTTCGTTTCCAAATACCAGAAGGGGGCTACGGTGCCCGAAGGGAACACGCAGTTCGTGTTCCACGCCGGTAATCTGAACTTCCACAGCAAGACGTACCAGTGGCTGGTCGTCTCGGGCGGCAAGTTCCAGTACAAGGGCGTCGGGACCATCAATGGTGCATGGGAAACTTCGGCTTCCTGTTGTCTGCGACGGATGCCGAATCGACCCCGAATGTTGGCGATGTCGACATGTTCCGCATCAAGATCTGGGACCAGAACAATGGTGATCAGGTCATTTACGACAACGGCGTCGAGCAGGGGCTGGGCGGCGGATCGATCATGATCCATACTGGCGGCAAGAAATAGCTGGGTAGGTTGGGCATGTCTCTACATGCCCAATAAATCGTCGAACCGCCCCGTGGGAAGCCTCGGGGCGGTTCGGTTTTCTACCAACAAGGGAAGCGGCGAGGGCGGGCACCGCCCCTGAAATCAGCAACCCCCGACACCCACCGACAACCTGCGTTGCCTTTTTTATCGCGTCCCGTTTGGCGCTTGGGCCAGATCCAAGACGAGATCGCCCACCTCCTCGATACCCACCGACAGCCGCACCAAGCCGTATTCCCGCGTGGGTTAATAACTCAGGCCGCCACGGCCATTGCTCGGGTCAAATCGCTCCTCCGGCGAGCAACCCCACCACAGAAATGCCCTCGTCCAGTTCGTCCCAGTGCAATCCCTGTCCGCCGCCGCTGATTTCAAAGCGAAGTCGCTGCTCCGGCTAAGCGTGCAGCAGACGGGAAAACCAGGCCAAGGGCATGCCGTTCAGTTTTCCCAGCGCCCCGCCAGAAATTTATCAATGAGTGGGAGGGCCATCACACTCACCCCAGGAACAACAACCCACTGTTTGCCCCGCTTGCATACTGTGGTACGCAGATGGTATGGTTAGCGTAAAGAGGGTTTAACCGTGACCCAAGCCGCGCAGCCGAAGCAGATGATCGTCTTTGCCGATGAAGCGGGCCGTGAACCGTTTACTGAATGGTTGACCGCTCTGCGCGACCAGCAAGGACGGAAACGGATTGAAGCGCGGTTGCTACGGCTCCAACAGGGAAACCATGGGGATTGCGAGCCTGTTGGTGAAGGCGTGTTTGAGTTGAGAATGTTTTTCGGCCCAGGTTACCGGGTCTATTTTGGCCAAGACGCTGAAAACATTGTGGTGCTTCTCTGCGGCGGCGACAAGAACACACAAGACAGAGACATCGAAGTGGCAAAAGCCTATTGGAAGGAATACCGTCATGCGTAAATACAGAACCTTTAGCGAAGTCACGGAAGAGCACTACCGTAACCACCCCGAAGAAATCGACGACTTTCTCAAGATCACTTTCGAGGAATATGCCAAGGATAACGACACCGGCGCGTTGCTTTCGGCCCTGCGCATCATTAGCCGCGTGAAAGGGGTATCCGCAACCGCCAACGCGGCGGGAATCACCCGCAAGGGCCTGCAGAAGGCCTTGTCTGAAAAAGGAAACCCAAGATTCGAGAATATCAACGCCATCATGCAGGCCCTCGGCTACTCTTTGGCTCCGCAAAAGATCGACCACACGCTCGATCATCCCTGAATGCTCCCGCTGGCTCGTTCTATTCTCTCCCATCCAGCGCCTGGGCGAGATCGGCGACGAGATCGCTCACGTCCTCGATCCCCACCGACAGCCGCACCAGGCCGTCGTCAATCCCCAGTTCCCGGCGCACCTCCGGCGGCACCGAGGCGTGGGTCATGATCGCCGGATGCTCGATCAGGCTTTCCACCCCGCCCAGGCTCTCCGCCAGCGCGAACACCTGGCAGCGGTCCAGAAACCGCGTGACCTCCGCCAGACTGCCGCGCACCACCGCGCCGATCATTCCGCCAAAACCGCCGTGCATCTGTCGCTGCGCCAGTTTGTGTTGCGGATGGCTGGGCAAGCCAGGATAGATCACCCGCTCGATTTTCGGATGCCGTTCCAGCCAGGCGGCGATGTGCAGCGCGTTCGTACTGTGGCGCTCCATCCGTAAAGCCAGCGTCTTCAGGCCGCGCAAGGCCAGAAAACTGTCGAACGGACTGGCAATCGCGCCGATGGCGTTTTGCAGATAGCCCAGCCGCTCGACCAGCCCCGTTCCCCGGCACACCGCCACTCCGCCGATGATGTCGGAATGGCCGTTCAGGTACTTGGTCGCCGAGTGGATCACGATGTCGAAGCCGTATTCCAGGGGCCGTTGCGCCCAGGGCGTGGCGAAGGTGTTATCGGCCACGGTCAGAATGCCGCGCTTGCGAGCGACTTCGACGACCATCGCTAAATCCACCAGCTTCAACAGCGGATTGCTGGGCGTCTCCACCCAGATCATCCGGGTTTTCGGCGTCAACACCGCTTCCAGCGCCGCCCGGTCGCGCAGGTCGGAATAGGAGAAGGTCAAGCCGGCGCTGCGCCGCCGCACCTGCTCGAACAGCCGGCGGGTGCCGCCGTAGATATCGTCCAGCGCTACCAGATGATCGCCAGTGTCCAGCAGTTCCAGCACCGTCGAGGTGGCGGCCAAGCCCGAGGCGAAAGCGAAACCGGCGTCGCCGCCTTCCAGATCGGCCACGCAGCGTTCGTAGGCGAAGCGGGTAGGATTCTGGCTGCGCGAATACTCAAAGCCCCGATGCACGCCCGGACTGGACTGGACGTAGGTCGAGGTGGCGTAGATCGGCGTCACCACCGCGCCGGTGGTCGGGTCCGGCGATTGGCCAGCGTGAACGGCGCGGGTGGCGAAACCCAGCGGACGGGAAGGGTCGGTCATGGTTGGAACCTTTGAATAATCGAACGCATGGCATGGAACAATCATCGATGAACAGCGTTCAAGAACAAAATCGACCTAACATCATATCGAGACCACGCCCGTCTGATAAAGGAACTCTCGCGATGCCCTTCTCTCACCTTCTCTGGCAAACCAACACCGGTCTGGCTCAATCCTGTCTCGATCATCCCTTCGTGCAGGGCATCGGTGACGGCTCGCTGTCCCGCCCGCGCTTCGCCTGGTACATCGGGCAGGATGCGTTCTACCTGCAAGCCTTCGCCCGCGCCTACGCGATCGCCGCCGCCAAGGCGCCGGACTGGGCCGGTTTCCGGGAACTGCACGAACTGGCGGGCGGCGTCCTGCGGGAATTGGAACTGCACCAGGGGGTTGCCACCGCCTGGGGGTTAAATCTGGATTCCGTGCGAACCCGGCCCAGCCACACAGCGCTACACCGATTTTCTGCTCGCCACCGCCTGGAGGCATCATGCGGGTATCACCATCGCCGCCATGACGCCCTGCATGAGGCTGTACGCCTTTCTCGGCCAGCAACTGACCAGCCGGCAGCGCGAGGCGCACGCCTACAGTGACTGGGTTCGGGCCTACGGCAGCACCGATTTCGAACGGCTGGCCGCGCGACTGGAACGGCTGCTGGACCGCTACGCGCCGGACACCGCAACCGCCGCTAACGCTTACCGCCACGCCATGCAATGCGAGTACGACTTTTTTCAAGCCGCCTGGCTCGCCGCCTGAACCGCATCTCCAGGAATTGGGTGGGGACCAAGCCGCGTCGCTACGCCAACCAGATCAGGCTGGCCATCCGTCCGGTGCGATTCTCGCGGCGATAGGAAAAGAACCGCTCGGAATCGCTGAAGGTGCAGTAATCGCCGCCGTAAACCGCCGTCACGCCCAGCCGCGTAACTGCCGCCGCGCCAGTTCGTAGATGTTTGCCAGCCAGCGCCCAGCCGGCGAGGGTTGAAAACAACCCACGTTCCCGGCATCCAGCGCCAGAAACGCAGCCCGCACCTCTTCCCCGACCTCGAACGCATCGGGACCGATGGCCGGTCCCAGCCAGGCCAGCAGCTCCGTCGGCGGCACGTTCAGTCGCGCCACGGTGGCGGCGATCACCCCACTGGCCAGCCCGCGCCAGCCGGCATGGGCGGCGGCCACCACCGTCCCTGCCCGGTCGCACAGCAACACCGGCAGACAATCGGCGGTCATCACCACACAGGGCTGGCCCAGCGCACGGGTCCAGGCGGCATCGGCGGCGACCGGCGCGCGGACCGTCTCGGCGGCGACCACCTCATTGCCGTGAACCTGTTCCAGCCAGGCCGGCTCGGCGGGATAGCCGACCGCCGCCGCCAGCCGTCGGCGATTTTCGGCAACGTGGGCCGGATCGTCGCCGACATGTTCGGCCAGATTCAGGCTGTGGTAGGGCGGCGAACTGATCCCGCCAAGGCGGGTGGTGCTCGCCGCCCGCACGCGCGCGGCGGCCGGCCAGTCGGGGATGATCAAGTGTTCGGGGCGCAATTCATTCATGTCGATGGTCGGCATCCTCGGCCAGTATCGCTAGCAGTTCGGCCAAATCGGCGGGAATCTCCGCCCGCCACTCCAGCCACTCGCCGGTGGCGGGATGGATCAGGGCCAGTCGCTCGGCGTGCAACGCCTGCCGTCGAAAGCGCTGAATCGCCTCGATGCAGCGCGACGACGCCCCCGGCGGCAACCGTGGTCGACCGCCGTATACCGGATCGCCCAGCAGTGGCCAGCGGACGTGCGCCATGTGCACTCGAATCTGATGGGTGCGGCCGGTTTCCAGCTTGACCCGCAACAGCGCATGGGCGCGGAACCGGCGCGACACCCGGTAATGGGTCACCGCCGACCTGCCGCCCGGAGTCACCGCCATTCGCTGCCGATCCACCGGATGGCGACCGATGGGCGCATCCACCGTGCCACCGGCCACCGGTATGCCGTTGACCACCGCCAGATACTCCCGTTCGATACGCCGCGCCTGCAACTGTTCGACCAGCGCGGTATGGGCGCGCAGGCTGCGCGCGACCACCAGCAGGCCGGTCGTATCCTTGTCCAGCCGATGCACCAGCCCGGCGCGTGGCAAGGTCGCCAGTTCCGGGCAATGATGCAGCAGGGCGTTGACCAGGGTACCGTCGCGATTGCCGGCGGCGGGATGCGCCACCAGCCCAGCGGGTTTGTTGAGGACCAGCAGATCGGCGTCCTGATAGCGGATGTCCAGCGGAATGTCCTGGGCCACCGCGGTGGTTTCCGTTGCCAGCGCCCATTCGCCGCTCACCGTCTCGCCGCCGGCGACGAGATCGCGGGGCCGGCGGATGTAGCCATCCACCCGCAACTGGCCCGCCTTCAGCCACTGCTGCAGGCGGCTGCGCGAATAGGCCGGCAATAAGCTCCGCCAGCGCCTGATCGAGCCGCATCCCGGCGTGGTTGGCGGGTATTTGACAGTCGATCCGTTCGGTTGGCGGCATGATGGTTTTTGCCGGTTCGGGGTTTATACTGAGATTCATGATTCATTCTACTCCCAACAACCGCCGTTCCATGCCGTCACCCATGCGCCGCATATCGAAACCATTCCTCGTCGGCTTCCTGGCCGCCGTCCTGCTAGCCGGCTGCGCCCTGCTCCCGGAACAAATCGACGAAACCAGGGGCTGGTCGGCCCAGCGTCTGTACAGCGAGGCCAGGAGTTCCATGAGCGATGGTAACTACAAGACCGCCCTCGAATATCTGGACAAGATTCAGGCCCGCTATCCGTTCGGCCGCTACGCCCAGCAGGCTCAACTGGACACCATCTACATCCAGTACAAGGACAACGAGCCGGACGCCGCTCTTGCCGCCGCCGACCGTTTCATCAAGACCAATCCGCGACACCCCTATGTGGACTATGCCTATTACATGAAGGGATTGGTGAATTTCGAGCGCAGCAATACGATCATCGACCGGCTGGCTCCCAGCGACCGCGCCAAGACCGACACTGCGACTGCTCGGCAGTCCTACAACGATTTTTCCGAACTGGCGCGGAAATTCCCGGACAGCAAATATGCTGAGGACGCCCGCCTGCGGATGCTGTTCCTGCATAACAACTTGGCGGCCTACGAGGTCCATGTCGCCGACTATTACCTGCGGCGCGGCGCTTACGTCGCGGCCGCCAACCGCGCCAAATATGTGCTGGAAACCTATGCCCGCACCCCGGCTGTCGAGGACGCGCTCGGCATTATGACCCAAGCCTACATCAAGATGGGCATGCCGCAACTGGCCGCCGACAGCCTGCGGGTGCTGGAGCGTAATTATCCACAATCGCCGGAACTGCCGAAGCTGAACGCGCTGGTCAAGGGCAGCACCGGCTGAACGGTCCAACCCCCTCACCCTAGCCCTCTCCCTCTGGCCAGGAGGAGAGGGGATTGAATGATGACTGCTCGATCACCGCGAGGGCCGCGCCATGTGGGATTTTTTTGAAACCGTCCGCCATCGTCATTCCATCCGCAAATACCAGCCGGACATGCCGGTCGAAACCGAGAAGCTGCATGCCATTCTGGAGATGGCTTGCGCGGCGCCGTCGGCGGGTGATTTGCAGTCTTACCGGATCTTCGTGGTGCGCGACGCGGTCGAACGCCGGGCGCTGGTCCACGTCGCCCACGACCAGGCGTTCATCGCCGAGGCGCCGGTGTGCCTGGTGTTTTGCGCCGACCCGGCCCGTTCGGCGACCACCTTCGGCGAGCGCGGCGCCAGCTTGTACGCCGTGCAGGATGCCACCATCGCCGCCGCGTATGCGCAACTGGCCATCGTCGCCGCTGGCATGGGCTCGACCTGGGTCGGCTATTTCGAGGAGGACCAGGTGCGCGCGGTGCTGGGCCTGGAGCCGGGGTTGGTCCCCATCGCGCTGATGAGCCTGGGCTATCCAGCGGAATTGCCCGAACCCAGTTCGCGCCGGCGGTTGGACGAAGTGGTGGGGTGGCGGTGAGGGCGCCGGGTGCTCATCGCGTCCGTTGCAACGAAGGAAATCGCCGAAGCCGCTAAAAATCCAGCGGGCTTTTCGCATCCTTCCGGGTGACGCTGCGCAAGGCCTGGTTCTGGCTGGACGCCGCGATTTTTTGGTCACCGCCAGAAAACTCAAAAACCCTTTAATATCGTCCATCGACACTCGTCGAGGGTTCTTGCTTTGAGTAAAGGTCTGGAATTTCTGCGTCCAAATTTTATAGGCCTCCAAGGTCTTGGGGGAATAATGCCGGACCTTGATGGCCGAGGTCAGTCCGTCGTAGACCCACACCCAACTGGCTCCAGTTAATTTGAATCCAGCCGAATCCGTTTGGTCGTTTTGGGAAAGCGCCCGGACGGGGTTCGCGGGCGCGTCCGGCACCCTACCAACCGCTGCCTTTTCCGGTCGGGGTGACGGTTGCGACGCCACGGGCGAGTGGGGGGACTGCGCAATTGTTTCTTCCGGTCGCAGGATGGGTTTGGCCGTTGGGGACGGCGGCAAGGGTGATTCTGTCGGGGGTTTCCCCACCGGAGACTGACTGGGAGGCGCTCTCCAGAGGTTGCAAGAGCCGCATTGCGAGTCTCGACTCCCTGCTGCGTGGCGGCATCCGCTGCAAGGCACGGCTCGGTGGCGGTGGAGGATACCATCTCCCAATACAGCGATACGGCGTGCTCGGCTTGTTGGCACAGCGATTCAGACTGATGCTTGGCTCGCAGTTTCTCCTGAAAAGCGGGCAAAGTCAGACGATCCGTCGGCGAGAAGCTATAGTTGTGACAGAAGTCCAGGTAATAGCGCAGCCACTTGTGATAGTGAGGATGCTGCCCGGCCATGATGTTCTGCTTGCGTCAACCGCGCCTCGTAGTGACGGGTTAGCTCGGGGGGAACAGCGAGCATGGCGGGATTTCCAGGGTGGTAGGGCTGGCGATGAATGTTATACTGCTAATAAAGGCTAGTAAAATCAATTAATTATTGTCAATGATGGCAAATTATGGTAGATGGGCGGAGACTACATAATCACTTGTTGTCGCGGACGCTTCGCGCCCGCGACAACGGGGCGGCGGATTGCACATCCGCTGCTTGTTCGGCGCGAAGCGCCTCACAACCACGCGGATCAAGCCGACTCCGGCCGGAAAAGCCTGCGGCTTTCTCGCCTTTCGCGGCTTATCCACCGCCCCGTTAGCCCCTTATGGATCAATCCAACATGGCCGAATCGCAGACGCCTCGGGTAGCAATCAGTAGTCTCACGTTCAGTGACGGCACCGATGTTCCAATCTCACCCAATGATGTCGTGCTTGTTGTCGGGCCAAATAACGCTGGGAAGAGTGCCGGTCTTCGTGCAATAAGAGAAAAGTTACAAAACGCTGCCCAAAAGAGCCCAGTCCTACAGAGCCTACAGATTCAACGAACCGGCAGTGTGGATGAATTCAGCAGGTGGCTCTTGGGTTGGACTGTCCGGCAAATGGAGTCGCCTCCTGATAACCCAATCTACCAAGCGCTTGGGCATGCGCTTCATCGGAACCAAGCCCACAGCGAGTGGCAGCGTGCAGACAACGTGCTAGGAGGATTGGCACGTTGGTTTTGCCATTTACTGTCTGCCGACGAACGGCTTCAAATCTGCAATCCGCCAGGAAACATCGCGCTCGCGCGAGATAACCCAAGTCACCCGATCCACTTCTTGCTACGAGACGACAAACTCGAATCCCGATTGAGTTCGAAGTTTCGAAAAGCTTTTGGCGTTGATCTTGTTGTTCATCGTAATGCCGGGAGCCAAGTTCCCTTGCATATTGGCGAGCGACCAACGCCAACTGCCGACGAAGATCGGGCCAGCGTTAGTTACATTGAAAGACTGGAGAAGCTTCCAACGCTGCATACCCAAGGTGATGGTATGCGAAGCTTTGCGGGTGTCCTATTGGCAACTTCGGTCGGACGCGAGAGCATCATGTTGATAGATGAACCTGAAGCGTTTTTACATCCGCCACAGGCGCGTTTGTTGGGCACGACTCTTGTCCAAGACCGGAACAAGGAACGGCAGATGTTTATTGCGACGCACAGCACGGACATTCTGCGGGGCGTCCTCGACACCGAGAGTCCTGACGTACGCGTAATCCGGATTCGGCGAAGCGGATCAACAAACACAGTCCGCTTGTTGAGCAACGAAAGGATCAAGGAACTTTGGGGTGATCCGTTGCTTCGCTACTCAAACATTCTTGATGGTCTTTTTCATGAGAGTGTCGTGGTGTGTGAGGCTGATGCCGACTGCCGTTTTTACTCAGCGATTCTTGACGCAACCATGGCAGGGAACACTGACGACGCAAAACGTCCGGATCTGATGTTCACACATTGTGGAGGAAAAGCTCGGCTTCCAGTCGTGATTCGGGCTCTTCGCGAAGTCGATGTACCGGTACGAGCGGTCGCCGACTTTGACGTTTTATCTGAGGAAGAGCCTCTAAAGACAATCGCCGAGGCTCTCGGCATTGACTGGGCGAAAATACAGCCCGATTGGCGACTAGTCAAAAACGCAGTTGACAGCAAAAAGCCTGATCTAAGTACGGATGAAGTAAGAAAAGAAATTGGAGAACTGCTCTCGGCTGTTACTACGACCATATTTCCTCTGAGGACTAAAGCCGATATTCAAACAGTCCTGAAACGCACATCCCCTTGGGCTCATGCGAAACTTGTTGGCAAAGCGTTCGTCCCGTCTGGAGATCCTTCAAAGGCGTGCGAACGGCTTCTGTCTAACCTACGGGCTGGTGGTCTCCACGTCGTTGAGGTCGGCGAGCTTGAAGGTTACGTTCGGACCGAGGGTGGACATGGACCGAAGTGGGTAAACGCGGTTCTCACACGCGAACTTGCAACGGACCCAGAACTTGAGGCTGCGCGAAAGTTTGTCCAGGCGCTTGCTGCCATATGAGATCGCCGGGGCTAACCAATCATTCCACCGGACCTGCGCGAAAAGCCGCGCAGGCCGGTGAATTCAAACGTTAGGCAGCTCTCGCCATGCTGACAGTCACCCTTCACTACTCACCCGCCCTCGTCCGGCGCTCAGTCTTCGCGTACCTGCGACGCGGCTTCGGAACGGGCAGCCTTGCAGCTCTTGCCGGCCTTCTTGCCGCAGCCGTCTTCCTTGTGGTCACCGAGCCCGGTTCGTGGCTGGCGGGTGTCGTCTCCGGCGCTGTTGCCGTCCTCATCCTTCTGCTAGTCGGGCTCTACTTTCTCCACTATCGCCAGGGCATGGCCAAGCTCGCACGCATGCAGCAGCCCCACGCCGTCCTTCAGCTCACCGAGGCAGAGCTCATCGCTTCCTCTCAGGCTGGCTCTTTCTCTGCTCCGTGGTCCACATTCACTGGCCTCTGGCGGTTCCCCGACTTCTGGCTCCTCATCTTCGGAAAGGGCCAGTTCATGACCCTTCCACTGGCCGACCTCACCGAAGAGGCACAAACGTTCATCGCATCTCGCATCGGCGCGCAAGGGCAGTCCGCTGTCTAACCCCGGCATGCAGCGGACTCGCTACGCTCGCCGCTGATGCCAGACGTTAGCAATAGGTAGAAGACACCATGGATCAGAAAGCTTACGTCGAAACATCTATTGTCAGCTATTACACAGCGAGACCAAACAGGGATTTGGTTATCGCTGCGCGGCAGGAGATTACGCACGAGGTATGGCCGATACTCCAAGAGAAATTCAAACTATTTATTTCAGCGCTTGTTATACAAGAAGCATCACGGGGAAATACTGAAGCGGCTAGGAAACGCCTCAGTGCAATATCTGGTATTCCTGTGCTGGAAATTTCACGGGAGACGCGAGAGCTTGCCGAGTCCTTAATCAACACAGGTGCAATCCCTGCTGAATCTGAAGAAGATGCCTTACATATCGCGGTAGCAAGTACAAATGGCATAGATTTTCTATTGACTTGGAACTTCAGTCATATCAACAATGCATTCAAGAAATCACAGATCATCCGTACAATCGAGGGGCAAGGGTTTATCCCGCCAGTAATCTGCTCACCAGAGGAATTCTTGGGAGACTGATATGAAAGATCTTATAGTAGAAGAAGTGCGAAAAGCGCGGCAAGATCATGCAAGAGAATTCAATCACGATCTTGTGGCAATCTGTCGCGACCTAAAAAGGATAGAGAGTGTATGCGGGCACACACTCGTATCGCTGCCACCAAAACTACTAATAAAGGCTTCCAGTCGACCTCGTTCCTCGGCGGCTGAAGCCTAGCGTTAGGTGCCATGCTTGCGGCGTACACTGAGAATTGGCGGTTCACCATGAAGCAGCTTCCCGTGCTCCATCACATAGACAGCCGGAATCTTCGGGTTGTTAATGTCCTTCCCGCCGTCCGCGTGCCACTTCTGTTCCCACTTCGTGAAGTAGAACTCAAGGTCAGCCGATTCGAGCAGGTACACCGCCTGTAACGCGATGTGTCGGTAGATGGCGAAAACCCAAGGCACTTGCCGATACTTGGCGATAATGGTCGGGTTCATGTGGTGATGGGTCGAGAACCCTTTGGTCAGTTCGATATTAACCGACTTCAGTTCATACTCTCGCCCGGAGGCGTCCACCGCATCATTACCCTCGCGGCCCGGAAGGATCGTCAGACCCATCAGCAAGAGGACCTGAAGCAGCTTCCCGCCGTTGTCCTGAAAGATGTCGTCAATCCCGTGCTTCGTGGCCAGCGATTCAGAGCGTCCGGCCTATGTTGAGCGAAGGGGAGCGGAGGAGCCATCACCGGGCGCACCTCTCCCGTTCTCCTCCACGCCTCCCCGGTGACGGGATTGGCGTTGAAGAAGCCGACACCACGTTCGATGGTCGAGTTGGGGTAGGCTTCACCTCCCGAGCGGGTTGACGGGTGGCGCCTGGATGCCGGAGCAGGCGATCTCCTGATGCCTTAGAGCAACCGGATTTGAATCCGCCGCGGGCGCAGGGCGTCGAGAAGACCCTGGCTGAGGTCGCCCTCCAGGAGGAACGCCAGCAGACACCGCCAGAGGTGGCGGCAGGTCATCTTGCCTTGTAAGTGGGTCTGAAAGCTCGTGCTGAGCATTGTGAGCTGATTGATCAGGTGGCCGATTTGCAGACATTGATAGTAATTTTTCGCCGCTTGCCAACTGACCCGGGCATACCGATGCTCCAGGCCGTAGCCGAGGTGCTTTTGGGTATTGAAGCCTTCGTTTTCGATTTTCCACCGTAACCGGCCGGTGCGGCTCAACGTCGCCACGGTGCGGGCGGTCACCGTCAGGTTGGTCAGATGGACAAAGCGGTGCGGGGTGGGGTTCGCGCCCGTGGCGGGCGTGACGGTTTCCACGGTCTCCAGCCACGCCAGGGTGTGATCGCCATAGGTGAGGTGGTTGACCCAGCGCAACCGCTGGTCGATCACCGCGGACCCGTGGTAACGCCGCTCGTGGCGGCATTGCGCGGGAGTCAGGGGCAGCAATCCCTGCACGTCCTCCCAGACGGTGGGCAGGTTGCCGTCCTGGAAGGTGATGATGAACGCCCAACCGGCCTCGCGGCAGATTTCGAAGAAGCCCTGATGGGGATACAGGCCATCGGCGGTCAGACAGAGCGGTAGCCGGGGATAGCGCTGTTTGAGCTGGGCCGCCAAGCGGGCGAACGCCTTGCGCTCGCAATCCTGTTTGTCATACTCACCGGTCGGATTGGCGATCCATTCGGTCGCCAACGAGATCGCCAACCCGGAGGGGGTGATCAGCTTGGCTTCCAAGACCGGATGAAAATACGTCGTTTTCCCGGTCGATGAGGTCCGATGCAGGCACTGCGCGCAGTGCCGCTCGCTAAAGCTCGCCACCCCCGTCGCGTCGATGGCCACCACAAACCAGCGTCCGAACAGGCGGTACTTGTGCAGGACCTTCTTCTCCAACAGCGTTTTCACCAAGGTGTGCTTGAGCTGTTCCAGCTCGGTTTCGGGCAGCCGGCACAGCACCTGGTGGACCGTGTCCAGATGGGGCAGCCGCAACTTGAACAAGCGCTCGTAATGGGTCCGGAATTTCGCCTCGGCCCGCTGGTTATTGAAGGCGTTGCGCGAACCTTGTTGAAACACAAAGAGCAGGATCCCCGCCAGCAGAATTTCCGCCAGCGTATAGTCGGATTGCCGCCGACAATCTTCCAACTGGCGCAACTGGTCGAACAGATTGGGAAAAAAATGATGGATCGTCTTGCACAGTTCGCACAGGACCGCCTGCCCGCGGCTGGGGCGCCCGGCGGCGGCGCGCCGCCGGGCGCGGCGCAGGGCTTGACGTTTGGCCGTGTGGCGCGCCCGCCGGTGCTGGCGGCGGTGAAGGAAGGCGGCGGTAGCGTGGCTCATCAGGGTCTCCGGAATAGTCGAGGGAAAATCCCCTGAAGGATAATCCCTCAGCACCGCCGCGTGACCTCCCAGCGCCCCAGACAGCCGGAAAAATATTTTTTCGGTATGGGATTAACCAATTGAATTTAAACATTTTTTACCAACGCTCTGAATCGCTGTCGTGGCAAGGGCTTGATACTCCTGGACGGCGGGCCAGATTTCGAGAAGGCGCGCGTAATCGTCGTGCGGGGTCAGGGTCACTTCTTCGGTTCCTCCAGTAGGGACGCTGGAGAAACCCCGAGTGCCGCTGCCAACCGCTCGATGTTGTCGATGGAGATATTCCGCTCCCCGCGCTCCACGGAACCCACGTAGGTTCGATGGAGGCCTGCGGCATCGGCCAGCGCCTCTTGAGACAGGCCGAGCTGCTCCCGCGTTTTCCTCAGATTGAGAGCGAAATGCTTTCTTGTAGCTGAGGGCTTTAACTTCTTGTTCACGCGCGAGATAATGGGCGCATGATGACAATGAATCTACAGACTTTGAGTAGCACTTCATGCTGATGACGACGAAGACCGCGCCCGCCTACTACACGTCCAAGGGGGCCACATTTATCGGAGATTCGCGGGAGTTGCTGGAAGAACTGCCAGACGGAAGCGTGAACCTCGTCATCACCAGTCCGCCCTTCGCCCTACAGCGTCAGAAGGAGTATGGGAACCTTGACCAGCACGAGTACATCGACTGGTTCCTGGAGTTTGGGCGGATCGCCCACCGCAAGCTGCGCGATGACGGCAGCTTCGTTGTTGACTTCGGCGGGGCCTACATAAAGGGCCTCCCTGCCCGCAGCCTCTACAACTTCCGCGTCCTCATCCGCATGGTCGATGAACTGGGCTTCTTCCTCGCCGAGGACTTTTATTGGTTCAACCCGTCGAAGCTGCCAAGCCCGATTGAGTGGGTGAATAAGCGCAAGTTGCGCGTGAAGGACTCGGTCAACACTGTGTGGTGGTTCAGCAAGACCGAGTGGCCGAAGTCCGACATCACCAAGGTCCTCGCCCCTTACAGCGACCGCATGAAGAAGCTGATTGAGGACCCGGACAAGTTCTACACACCCAAGGTCCGCCCCTCTGGGCACGACATCGGTAAGGGGTTCGCAAAGGACAACGGAGGAGCTATCCCGCCGAACCTGCTTCAGATTTCCAACTCAGAATCCAACGGTCAGTACCTGTCCGGCTGCAAAGCGGTAGGCATCAAGAGCCACCCGGCGCGCTTCCCGGCGAAGCTGCCGGAGTTCTTCATTCGGATGCTCACAGAGCCGGACGACCTCGTTGTGGATATTTTCTGCGGTTCAAACACTACGGGGCAGGTTGCAGAGCAAGAAGGTCGCCGCTGGATGGCATTTGAAGCGTTGCCTGAATATGTCGCAGCTTCGTCATTTCGCCTTCTCGATAAAGACACACCGCTTGATGTGATGAAATCAATCTATGCCAGGATCCTCGCAGGAGAGTCTGTCAATATCGAAGATTATCTTCGGCAATCACGATTAGATTTGCGCGAGGAGATCGACGTATATGGCTCCTAACAATTCGTTCCAGCGGACGCGCTACGCGCGCTGCTGAACTCAAACGTTGTACGGTTAAAAGCCAGTCTCCATGGCGGAACCTTCCCACTCACCGCGCCCGCTGCAAGGCCCGAATCCCCTGTTCCAATCCTTCCAGCGTCAGCGGAAACATCCGCTCGCCCATCAGTTCCCGGACCATCTGGATCGAGGGAATGTAGCTCCAGCGGTTCTGATGCTGCGGATTGAGCCAGATGGCGCGCGGCCAGGCGCTCAGCAGCCGGCTCAGCCACACATCCCCGGCTTCGGGATTAAAATGCTCGACGCTGCCGCCCGGATAGCTGATCTCATACGGACTCATGGTGGCGTCGCCGACCAGGATCAGCTTGTAATCGTGCCCGAAAGTATTCAGCACCGATAAGGTCTCGGTCTTCTCGGTGTAACGGCGGCGGTTGTCTTTCCACAATCCCTCGTAGACCATGTTGTGGAAATAGAAATATTCCAGGTGCTTGAACTCGCTGCGCGCCGCCGAGAACAGCTCCTCGCAGGCGCGGACGTGATCGTCCATCGAGCCGCCCACGTCCAGAAAGAGCAGCACCTTCACCGCGTTATGCCGCTCCGGCACCATCTTCAAATCCAGATAGCCCGCGTTGCGGGCCGTTGACTGGATGGTGTCATCCAGATCCAGTTCCTCGGCCGCGCCTTCGCGGGCGAAGCGGCGCAGACGCCGCAACGCCACCTTGATGTTGCGGGTGCCCAGTTCCACGGTGTCGTCCAAATTGCGGAACTCGCGGCGGTCCCAGACCTTGACCGCCCGGCGGTGGCGGGAGTCGTCCTGGCCGATGCGGATGCCTTCCGGGTTATAGCCATAGGCCCCATACGGCGAAGTTCCAGCGGTGCCGATCCACTTGTTGCCGCCCTGATGACGGCCCTCCTGCTCGGCCATGCGCTGGGCGAAAGTCTCCATCAGCTTTTCCCAGCCACCCATGGCCTCGATGAGTTGCTTGTCCTCTTCGCTCAGGGTCAGTTCCGCCAGCTTGTGCAGCCATTCCAGGGGCACTGTTACCCCGATCATCTCATCGAACAGCGTTTCCAGGCCCTTGAAATGGCTGCCGAACACCTGATCGAAGCGGTCGTAATGGCGTTCGTCCTTGACCAGCGCCGCCCGCGCCAGGTAATAAAACTCCTCGATGTTATGGGCGGTGACGCGCTGGCTCAGCGCTTCCATCAGGGTCAGAAACTCGGTCAGGGTGACCGGGATGCTGGCCTTGCGCAGCTTGAAGAAGAAGTCGGTCATCATCAACAGAACCCTCACCCTCAGCCCCTCTCCCGCCAGCGGGCGAGGGGAGATTCACTCAATCCTTCTTGCGCCGGCTCATGAACAGCAACCGCTCGAACAGATGCACGTCCTGCTCGTT
The DNA here is from genome assembly GCA_963719395.1 of uncultured Gammaproteobacteria bacterium. Classification (GTDB taxonomy): domain Bacteria; phylum Pseudomonadota; class Gammaproteobacteria; order Competibacterales; family Competibacteraceae; genus Contendibacter. The sequence continues at coordinate 83,663 of CAVRCC010000031.1, forward strand.
TTTCAGCAGCGCGCCGTACAACGGCGGAATCAGCTTGCGCTGGTCGCCGCGCAGCGCCTCGGGCGGAATGTCCTCGGCCACCAGCAACTTGATCCAGTCCAGCAACTCCGAGGTGGACGGCCGTTTTTTCAGCCCCGGCACCTCGCGGATCTCGAAGAACGCCTCCAACGCCTCGCTCAGCAGCCGCTTCTTCAAATCGGGGTAATGCACCCGCACGATCCGTTCCATGGTCTCCTTGTCGGGAAAACGGATGTAGTGGAAGAAGCAGCGGCGCAGAAAGGCGTCCGGCAGTTCCTTCTCGTTATTGCTGGTGATGATGATGATCGGTCGGTGCCGGGCCTTGACCGTCTGCCGGGTTTCGTAGACGTAGAACTCCATGCGGTCGAGTTCGAGCAGCAGATCGTTGGGAAACTCGATGTCGGCCTTGTCGATCTCGTCGATCAGCAACACCGGTTGCACCTCGCTGGCGAACGCCTCCCACAGCTTGCCCTTGACAATGTAGTTGCCGATATCGTGGACCCGCGCGTCGCCCAACTGCGAATCGCGCAGCCGCGACACGGCGTCGTATTCGTACAAGCCCTGCTGGGCCTTGATGGTGGACTTGATGTGCCACTGGAGGAACGGTCGGTCCAGGGCGAGGGCGACTTCCTCGGCCAACTGCGTCTTGCCAGTGCCCGGTTCGCCCTTCACCAGCAACGGCCGGCCCACGGTGACGGCGGCGTTCACCGCCATCATCAAATCGTCGGTGACGACATAGCGGTCGGTGCCGCTGAAACGGGTTTGGAACATGGGAATGTGGTCTCCTCTATATGCCATACAGGCATACCAAAGTGAAAATTTATTATATTTTATGAATAAGCTTTTTTGATACCGTTTCCTATTTGAACACTCTAAGCTTGATAATCATTTTAATAATTCACGGCGCGCGAGAGGAAAAATCATGAAGGCGAATAACATCCTGGAAACCATCGGTAACACGCCCCATGTCCGCATCAACCGGCTGTTCGCCGACCGCAAGGTCGAGGTCTGGATGAAGCTGGAGCGGGCTAATCCCGGCGGCAGCATCAAGGATCGTATCGGATTGGCCATGATCGAGGATGCCGAGCGGCGCGGCATCCTCAAATCCGACACCATCATCATCGAGCCGACCTCCGGCAATACCGGCATCGCGCTGGCGATGGTGGCGGCGGTCAAGGGCTATCGGCTGATCCTGACCATGCCGGAGTCGATGTCGCTGGAACGACGGCGTTATCTGGCGGCGCTGGGCGCGGAACTGGTGCTGACGCCGAAGGAAAAGGGGATGCCGGGCGCGATCGAGAAAGCGCAGGAACTGGTGCGGGACACGCCGAACGCCTGGATGCCGCAGCAGTTCGAAAATCCCGCCAACGTCGAGATTCATCGCCGCACCACCGCCCAGGAAATTCTCACCGATTTTCCCGAGGGGCTGGATTATCTGATCACCGGCGTCGGCACCGGCGGCCATATCACCGGTTGCGCCGAGGTGTTGAAGGAGAAATTCCCGAAGCTGAAGGCGTTCGCGGTCGAACCCACCGCCTCGCCGGTGCTGAGCGGCGGCCAGCGTGGCCCGCATCCGATTCAGGGCATCGGCGCCGGTTTCGTGCCGGCGGTCATGAACATGGCCATTCTCGACGGCATCGTGCAGGTCGCCCATGAGGACGCCTTCCGGTACGCGGTGCGCTGCGTCAGGGAGGAAGGCATTTTCATCGGCATTTCCTCCGGCGCCTCGCTGGCGGCGGTGGCCCAGAAACTGCCGGAACTCCCCGACGGCAGCCGGGTGTTGACCTTCTGCTACGACACCGGCGAGCGTTATCTGTCGGTGGGCGGGCTGTTCGACTGAGCAGCGTTTTTATCCAACCCAGCCCCGTTGGATTGCTCCTGTTCCCCTCCTTGGACAAGGAGGGGTGTCCCGAAGGGACGGGGTGGTTGGACCGGCCCAGCGAACCACCCCGGCGCTCCGCGCCACCCCTCCTTAGCCAAGGAGGGGAAATCAGGGGATTGCCCTGGTCAGAATCTATATCACCCAAAGAAGTGGGTATGCACCGTATACCCATTCCCAGCCCCGGAAAAGGTACGCAATGCGTACCCTACCGGGCTCAAAGTCATTGACACATTCCGGTCATTGGATAGTGATATTGAGCGATTGCCAAGGGGCTATTAAGAAGGTCTGCCTCAATTCTCGTTGGGGTAGTTGCTCTATCGAATCCCAGAGAGGGGATTGTATACAGTAAATTTATTGCGTCCTGAGCAACTTGCCCACAGTTATTTTTTAAAAGGTTATATCCACCAGGATACCGTGCTGCTGCATTGTCTTTTCGCAGATGCCATGCAAGTAGAGCCTCTTGCTCACTTGTCAACGCAAGCACGATGCCAACCCCATTACGGAAAGTCTGTTGGGATCGATACCCAGACCAGGTAGTCTGATTCATCCCGTTCCCTTCCCAAGAGAACGACTGATCATTTATTCTTATCGAAACATGCCCCGCGATCGAAGCCGGGTGGGAACAATCGACGACAGGGCGCCATACGATGATCTCTGTGTGAAGACCAGAGCTATCATGTAAGTTCACGGGGTCGCTTAGCACATACCCATAAAGGTTGGTATCCGCTCCGGCGAACAAAATCGGATCTTTCGCCATCCACCGTCCCGTCTGCGCGTCGTAATCCCGCGCCCCGAAGCGCACCAGCTTGATGTCCTTGTCATACAGCCCGCCAGCAAATCCGAACGGCTGAAAACCGGGATTGCTGTCGCTGAGCACTTCGCCGAAGGGGCCGTAATCCAGGCGCTGCACGATTTGGCCGGTCGCCACATTGACCACCAGCCGAGGGCTACCCAGATGATCAGCAATAATGCGATAGGTGACGCTGCTGCGGATGAGGTAGTCGGGTACGTTGGCGCGGCTGGCGTAGACGAAGCGGCTGACCACTTGGTTGGCGCCGTTGAGTTCGGCGATGGGACGTAGCGCATCCTGGTAGAGAAAGCCCTGGACGAGCTGGCCGTTGACCTTTTTGCCAATGCGCCGGTTCTGTCCGTCCACGACATAGCTGATCGTGGCGCCATTCGGCAGCTTCACTTGCAGCAGGTTCCCCAACACGTCGTAGGTGTAAGTGGTTTTCTGGGCGCCGGCGGTCTTGCTTTGCAACTCGCCATTGGCGGTGTAGCCATAAGTGATGGGGGCACCACCGACCGTGTAGCGCAACAAGCGATCCTGGGCGTCATACACGCCTTGGGCCGCGCCCTGGCTGCCGCTCACGGCGACCCGGTTGCTGTTGGCGTCATAGCTGTAAGTGGCCAGGAGCGTACCGTTCACCCGGACGCTCTGCAAGCGCCCGGCGGGGTCATAGGCGTAATCGGAGGACGTGGTTTTCCCCGCGAGCGTTTCGCTCTTGCGCGTCATCCGGCCCAGCGCATCGCGCGTGTACTGCGCGGCGAACAGCGTCGTACCGCCGCGACTCGCCTGATAGGCGGTGACCTCTCCAAAGCCGTTATAAGTGAACGCATCCGTCAGGGAGCCGAGCGTGGTGCCCGTCAGGCGGCCACTGAGGGCATCGCGGCGTAAGGTCAGGGCGCCCCCCACCGTTAGCAGGCTGTCGGTGTCATAGGCAAAAGGAATGGGGCTACCGTTGACCGCGAGCGAGGTCAGGCGGAAGTTGGCGTCGTAGCCGCGCCGGACCGTGCCGGTGACCGTGCCCGCCCAAGCGCTGTCGCGCAGCAGGCTCCCGTCATGGGTGTAGCTCAACTGGCTGCCGGGCACGGCGATCCGGTTCAGTTGGCCAGTCGTGGCGCCATAGCCAAAGGTACGGTTGCCGCCGACCCACGTTTGGGTGCTCAAGCGGCCGGCCGTGTTGTAGGCCAGGGTCAAGGTCTTGCCATCGGGACGCGTGACGCGGGCGAGCTGGCGGTCGGCGTTATAGGCATAGACGGTGCTCGCGCCGGCCGTCGGCGTATCGGGGGGGTCGTAGGCGTTGAGTTCGTCGACCGGGGTGTAAGTGAAGCGGTGCGGGAGCCGCCCCGGCGGGTTGAGCGAGGTCAGGTTGCCACTGGCATCGTAGCCATAGCCGATCGCGCGCCCGTCGGCCAAGGTTTGCTTGACCACCCGGCCCACGGCGTCGTGTTGGAAACTGACGGCGCGCCCCAGCGGATCGGTGAGGCGAACGAGCTGACCGTTTTGGTAGCCGAAGGCGTAGGTCCGCCCTCCCTGGGTGACGGTGGCTAACTGGCCGTTCGCCGTATAGGTGAACGTGAACGGCAGCAACCCGGCACTTTCGGCCCGAATCATCCGGCCCCGAGTATCCAGGGTCGTTTTCGCCCAGCGCTTCCGCGGAGTGGTAGCGGCCAGCGTTCGATTGCTGGCGGTATACACTTGGGTGTAAGTGCGACCGTTTACCGTCCGCGTGTCGGTTTGCGACACCAGACTCAAGGGATCGGCAAGGTTGGCCAGCTTCACCTGGCGCGTGGAGGTGGTAGTGGAGGTCAGCCCGCTGGGCAGGATCGTGGTCTGGCGCTGGGGCAGGCGCACGGGTCGGCCCCAGCGGGGATCCTCGACGGCAACCTGGCTATAGCGCGAACCATCTGGGAACGTGTTGGTGGTATTGCCGTTCTGCGTCCGCAGCGCCCCCTCGCCAAGCCGTCGGTCCCAGTCACGGTGCGTCTTTCCTGCTCCCCGGGCAGTTGCTCGAGCGTATAGGTGGAGGTGCGACCCAGGGGGGTGGCGAGACTGACCTTATGCCCGTGGGCGGTGTCGGTGCGGGTCAGCCGCTTGGTGCCGCCTGCGGGATCGGTGGCGGTGAGCAGTTGACCGGCGCTGTCGTAGGTGTAGTGGCGGCTGCGCCCCAAGGGGTTGGTAAACGTGGTCAACAGCCCGCCGGCGCCGTACTGGAGGGCATGGCGCGCGCCGGCCGGATCGGTGATCGCGCTGAGGTAGCCGGCGCTGGTCGTCAGCGTGGTGCGATGGCCGAACGGCCCCACCATCGCTGTGGGGGCGCCCTTAGCGTCTCGCTCCACCCGGCTGAGGTTGCCATCGCGATCGGTGATGGCCGTCAGCCGCCCCTGGGTATAGGTAAAGGCGTAGCGAACGGCGTTCGTCAGGGCATCCAGGGTGCGCAGGTGTTGCCCGGCGGTATTGAATTCGTAGATCTCGCTGCCATCCTCGGCGGGAATGCGGTATTTGCCCCCCACTAGCGAGATCGCGCCGAGCGCATCGATGCCGCGCCGCGTGCCGTCGCCGAGGTAGAGCGCATTGCTGGCGGGGTCGTAGGCATGGTGGACGTTCAGCGTCCAGCCGCCCAGCGCTTGTTTCTGGGCGTTCCACGTTGCCCCTTGGCGGCCTGGCACTCGTTCGCTTTGATAGTGCAGGCTGAAGGATGTGCCGGCCAACCCCACCGTTTCGGCCAGGCTTTGCGGCTCGATACAGATGATCGAGCCACAGGTTTGACAGGGACATTTGGGCTCCAGCTTGGCGGGGTAGAGGGTCCAGGAGATGGTCCAGTTTTTATAATCATCTAGAAATTTATAATTTATGGTCTTGGTTAAGATAAGATCCCTTGCTGGAATCGGAAAAAAAGGACGAGGCCCGAAAACTAAATATTCCAGTGGGATCCAATAGCAAAAAACATCATCACCATCGCTATCTTTAAAACGAACGGGAGTACCGCTGGGGGTAAACCTATACGAGTTGGATACGATGAATAGATTGGCTACACTAGGCCCCGCTATTTGATCATTTGGAATAGGTCCATTACAAGTGGTTGTAGATGTACTAATTATTGTCCCGTCCTCTCTTCGTTCGATTTTCTGCTCAGAATAATTTACTTGCGCCCTAGCATCCCAAGTGACATTGGGTAAAGTGCCATTGAATGCTAAATCGGCACGCATCCCAATATTACCATTGAAGCAATTTACGTCGCCGACCTTTAACTTATACGTAGCACTGGCGCTTGACTGAAATACCCATTCACGTCTGAGATCACCACTAATTTCATTTTTTTGTCCTTGGCCACTTATAGTCATATCGGCCCGCCATTCCTTGACCGCCAACCATTGAGCGCAGTCCACGGCGTAGACGGTTCCCGTGAACAACAACCCACAGAGGGCTATCACCCCTACCAATAGCGTGCGGAAGATACCCAGCGTAGACAACCAGCGAGTCAGAGACATAGGATTTCCTCCTCATTTGTCACAAAAAATATACATAATCATGACTAAACTGATCACGTATTAACGCCAGCCAACACTAAATGATTTCATCATTAATGCTAGACGGAAAAAGTCATTCTTAAAAGTGGCGGCATGTCAATACTGCCCCACAAATTTGCCGTCATCGGGATAGGAGCGTTTCATCCCCCCTCACCCCGGCCCTCTCCCTCATGATCTTCAACAAAATAATCAGGTAGCTGCCACCGGGATCAAACCACCCCGGCGCTCCGCGCCACCCCTCCTTATCCAAGGAGGGGAAAAAATGCCTGATGAATTCCTAAAAGATCATCAAGGGGAGAGGGTGACTGATGGGTAATGGACCGTTCCCCAAGGGGAGAGGGCGTCACCCCTTGGCCAGATGGGCGCGGATGAACTCATATTCGGCTTGGGTGGCCTTTTCGGCGTCGCTGCCCACGAAATCGGCCAGCTTGCCGCCGATCAGCGGAATCCCGCACTTGACCTCGATGCGCACGTCGTTGACGCAGCCGCCGTCCTGGGTTCGCAACTCCATCTCCCCACTCATGCTGACCGGCACGCCGGCGATCTCGACCGTGAACTTGCAGCGATAGGGACCGCCGGCCTTGCCTTCCCAGGTTTCGCTCTGGACGATGGTGTTCCAGGGATTGAGGAACTTCTTCAGCAGCGCCGGCACGTCGGCCGGCACTTCCCGCTTGACCTTGACGGTATAGCGGCCCTCGCTCCCGGCGCATTCCAGCACCTCGACGTTGCGCGCCCCGATTCCCTGCATACTTGACCTTCATGAAATCGGGATCGTGAAACAGGCCGAAAACCGTATCCACATCCTTGGCATACTGATGCAAGGCTTTAATCTTCATGTGCTCTCCTCATTCGTGGTGAACTGGAAACCGTCTCATGTCGCAAATTACAAGCACGACTGCCCGCCGAATGGGCGCCGCAGGACGCCATCCTGTTGACCTGGCCCCATGCCGACAGCGACTGGCGCCCCTGGCTGGACCAAGCCGACCGCACCTTCGCCACGCTGGCCGCTGCCATCAGCCATTATCAAGCGGTTATCATCAATTGCCATGACCACAAGCATAGCCAGCATGTGTACGACCTGCTGGCCGCCGCTGGCGCCCACCTGGAGCGCTGCCGGCGGTACCTCGTGCCGTCGAACGATGTCTGGGCGCGCGATCACGGCCCGATCACCGTCTACCGCAACGGTTGCCCGGTGTTGCTGGATTTCCGTTTTAACGGCTGGGGCGGCAAGTACGCCTGCGACCTCGACGATCAAATCACCGCCCGGTTGCACGCGCTGGGCGCGTTTGGCGCAACCCCGCGCGAGCCGGTCGACCTGATTCTGGAAGGCGGCGGTATCGAATCCGACGGCCAAGGTACGCTGCTGACCACCACCCAATGCCTGCTGAATCCCAACCGCAACGGGCTGGATCGAGCGGTGATCGAACAACGGCTACGGGATACGCTGGGATTTACCCGCTTCCTGTGGCTGCGGCATGGACACTTGGCCGGCGATGATACCGACAGCCATATTGACACGCTGGCACGTTTTGGCGATTCGCGCACCCTCGTCTACCAGGGCTGCGACGATCCCGCCGATCCGCATTTCGAGCCACTGCAAGCGATGGCTGAGGAATTGCGCGCGTTCCGCACGGTGGAAGGCGAACCTTATCGCCTGATCGAACTGCCGCTGCCCGCCGCCCGGTACGATGAAGAGGGCAACCGACTACCCGCCGGTTACGCCAATTTCCTAATTCTGAATGGGGCGGTGCTCGCGCCGACGTATGACGATCCGCTGGATGCGGTGGCGCTGGAACGGTTGCGCGGCTGTTTCCCGGAGCGGGACGTGGTGGGCATACCCTGCACGCCCCTGATCCGCCAGTACGGCAGCCTGCATTGCGCGACCATGCAGTTACCGGCGGGGGCTGTTGCCCCTGAAGCTATCCCGGCATGAACTCCTGCAACAGATCATTCAGGAATCGCAATCCCAGTTCGGTCGGCTGTAAGCGCTCCGAGTCGGCAACCAACAGCCCGCGCGCCCGCGCCCGGCTCAACCCCGGTTCCAGCGCGGTCAGCGGCAATCCGGTGCGCTCCCCAAACAGCGCCGCCGGTACGCCCTCGACCAGCCGAAGTGCGTTCATCAAAAATTCGACCGGCAGCTCGGCCTCGCGGATCGGCGCATCGCCGCCGATGTTAGCCGGCGTTCCAGCGGATGCCAGATAATCGCGCGGGTGCTTGAGCTTCCACAGCCGGTCAATCCGACCGGCGGCGGGATCAGTGAGCTTGCCGTGCGCGCCGGCGCCAATGCCGAGATAGTCGCCGAATTCCCAGTAGTTCAGATTATGCCGGCAGCGCCGGTTTTCGCGGGCGTAGGCCGACACTTCGTACTGCCGATAACCGTGCCGGGCCAGTTCCGCCTGGGCGCGCTCCTGAATAAGGCTGGTCGTCTCGTCGTCCGGCAAGGTCGGCGGCGATTGGTGAAATTGGGTGTTCGGTTCGATGGTGAGCTGGTAATACGAAAGATGGGCCGGTTGCAGGGCAACGGCGTTAGCGATGTCGGCCAGCGCCTGCTCGACCGTCTGTCCCGGCAGGCCGAACATCAGGTCCAGATTAAAATTCTCCAGTCCGGCGGCATGAGCGGCCTCGGCGGCGGCGAACGCTTCACGGCGGTCGTGAATCCGCCCCAGCCGTTGTAAGTGTTCGTCGTTGAAACTCTGCACGCCGATAGACAGCCGGTTGATGCCCGCCGCGCGGAATTCGGCGAACTGGCCCCGCTCCACCGCGCCCGGATTCGCTTCCAGGGTGATTTCCGTATCCGGGCGCAGCGGCAACCGAGCGCGCAAGCCCGACAGCAACCGATCCAGCGCCTCGGCGGAAAACAGACTGGGTGTACCACCGCCGATGAACGCACTCTCGATCCGCCGTCCCCACACCCGCGGCAAATCCTGCTCCAAATCCACCAGCAGGGCATCGATATAGGCTTGCTCCGGCGCCGGCCCGCGCGCCTCGTGGGAATTGAAGTCGCAATAGGGGCACTTGCGGACGCACCAGGGAATATGGATGTACAGCGCCAGTGGGATCGGCGTAGTGAAAATCGGCATCGCGATGCGCTCAGTTCGTCGCCAGCGGGGGCGGGTCCAATGCCAGCGCTTGCGCCAGTTGCGCCAGCGCCCGACCGCGATGGCTCAAGCGGTTCTTGACGGCCGGTTCCAGTTCGGCGGCGGTCCGATGCTCGCCCGGCGCGAAAAAGATAGGGTCGTAACCAAAACCGTTCGCGCCGCGCGGCTCGGTCAGGATGACGCCTTCCCAGCTTCCTTGGCAGATCAATGGGGTCGGATCGGCGGGATGGTGCAACAATGCCAGCGCGCAGACGAACCGGGCGGTGCGTCGTTCCACCGGCACTCCGCGCAACTCGGCCAGCAGTTTGTCGATGTTGGCGCGGTCGCCGGCGCTGGGACCGGCGTAACGAGCCGAATAAATGCCCGGCGCGCCGTCCAGGGCGTCCACCACTAGACCGGAATCGTCGGCCAGAGCCGGCAAGCCGGTATGCAGCGCGGCGTTGCGGGCCTTAAGGATGGCATTCTCGACAAAGGTCAATCCGGTTTCTTCCGCTTCCGGCACGTTGAAAGCCGACTGCGGCACGATGTCCAGATTCAGCCCCGCCAGCACGGCGCTAAATTCCCGAACCTTGCCGGGATTGTTGGTTGCCAGAACGATCCTGCGCATGGCTTCAATCCGGCAATCCCAGCACTTCCCGTTGTTTGCGCAACAGATGTTCGATGCCGGCCCGCGCCAGGTTTAGCATCGCCTGCAACTCCTCGATGCGAAAGGCGTGACCCTCGGCGGTGCCCTGGAGTTCGACAAAAGCGCCGGCGTCGTTCATCACCACGTTCATGTCGGTTTCCGCCTCCGAATCCTCGGCGTAATCCAGATCCAGCACCGGCTCGCCTCGGTAGATGCCGACCGAGATCGAAGCCACCTGCCCGTGCAGTGGATTCTTTCTGATCTGTTTCCGGCCCATCAGATGGCGCACCGCATCGGCCAGCGCCACGAATCCGCCGGTAATGGCGGCGGTGCGGGTGCCGCCGTCGGCCTGGATCACGTCGCAGTCCAGGGTGATGGTGCGCTCGCCCAGCGCCTCCAAGTCGATGACCGAACGCAACGCTCGCCCGATCAGCCGCTGGATTTCCATGGTCCGCCCCTCCTGCCGGCCACGGCTGGCCTCGCGGCTGGAGCGGGTATGGGTGGCGCGCGGCAGCATGCCGTATTCCGCTGTCACCCAACCCCGCCCCTTGCCCTTCAGGAACGGTGGCACTCGCTCCTCGACGCTGGCGGTGCAAATCACCCGGGTATCGCCAAACTCCACCAGCACCGAGCCTTCGGCATGCTTGGTGAATTGCCGGGTTATCCGGATCGGGCGCGGTTCATCGGCGGCGCGGTTGCTGGGACGCATGGACAGCTTCCTGTGGTCTAAACGTGGGAAATGATGAGGGAGCGGCACTATAACAGAACCGGCCGGCGCCACGGGATCGCTCCACAACACTGGCCAGGGAATGGACAGCGCCGCCGTTGGCTGGGATGATCCAATGGTTTGTGGAGGCTGGGGGCTGGAGCGGTGAGTCTGTTGCGCAAAATGCGGGTTTTTCCGGGAAGCAATCTAAGCAACAATACTGCTTTTCCGCATTCGGCTCCAATCACGGCACGGGGTATCGAGAAACCAAAGTGGGTATCCAAGCGGTTATCGCACGCCATGATCAGAGATCAGTCCTCGGATAATCAAAAGGACGCAAGCCATATGCTGCTGATGATCGACAACTACGATTCCTTTACCTACAACCTGGTGCAATACTTGGGCGAATTGGGCGAGGACGTGCGGGTGTATCGTAACGACCAGATTACCCCAGCCCAAATCGCCGAACTCCACCCCGAGCGCATCGTTCTCTCACCCGGCCCCTGCACGCCCACGGAAGCCGGCGTGTCGCTGGCGGTCATCGCCGCCTTCGCCGGTAAAATTCCAATCTTCGGCGTTTGCCTGGGTCATCAGAGCATTGGCCAGGCTTTCGGCGGCCACATCGTCCGCGCCGGCCACGTCATGCACGGCAAAACCTCCGCCGTCCATCACCGCGGCCAAGGCGTGTTCGCCGGACTGCCCAACCCGTTCACCGTGGTGCGCTATCATTCCCTGGTGATCGAAAAAGCCACCGCCCCGGAGTGCTTGGAAATCACCGCCTGGACCGAAACCCCGGACGGCGCGATGGACGAGATCATGGGCGTGCGGCACAAGACGCTAGCTGTCGAGGGTGTGCAGTTTCATCCCGAATCCATCCTGACCGAGCACGGCCACGCCCTGCTGCGCAACTTTCTCAACCCGCACTGAATCGCTCGGAGATCCTCATGTCCATCACCCCCCAGGAAGCCCTGCAACGCACCATCGAACATCGGGAAATCTTCTACGATGAAATGCTGTCGCTGATGCGCCAGATCATGGCTGGCGAGATTTCGCCGGTGATGACCGCCGCCATCCTCACCGGCCTGCGGGTCAAGAAGGAAACCATCGGCGAAATCACCGCCGCCGCCACGGTGATGCGCGACCTGTCCACCAAGGTCCACGTTCCACCGCCGCACGAGCATTTTGTCGACATCGTCGGCACCGGCGGCGACGGTGCGCACACCTTCAATATTTCCACTGCCTCAATGTTTGTCGCCGCCGCCGCTGGCGCCCGGGTGGCCAAGCACGGCAACCGCGGTGTGTCGTCCAAATCTGGCAGCGCCGACGTGCTGGAGGCGCTGGGCGCGCGCATCGACCTGAACGCGGCGCAGGTGGCCGAGTGCGTGCAAACCACCGGCATCGGCTTCATGTTCGCGCCGAACCATCATAGCGCCATGAAGAATGTCGCCCCGGTTCGCCGCGAGATGGGCGTGCGCACCATTTTCAATATCCTCGGGCCCTTGACCAATCCAGCCGGCGCGCCCAATCAGCTCATGGGCGTGTTTCATCCCGATCTGGTCGGCATCCAGGTGCGCGTCATGCAACGGCTCGGCGCGCAACATGTCCTGGTGGTGTGGGGCAAGGACGGTATGGACGAAATCTCGTTGGGCGCCGCCACCCTGGTGGGCGAACTCCGGGATGGCCAGATTGTGGAATACGAAATTCATCCCGAGGATTTCGGGCTGGCCATGATGTCCAACCGCAGTCTCAAGGTCGAAACCGCCGAACAGTCCAAGGCTCTGCTGCTGGCCGCGCTCGACAACCAGCCCGGCGCTCCGCGCGACATCGTCGCCCTTAACACCGGCGCGGCGCTGTACGCCGCCAATCGGGCTGATTCCATCGCCAGCGGCATCGACTTGGCGCGGGAGGCCCTCGCCAACGGTGCGGCACGGGCCAAGCTGGACGAGTTCGTGCGTTGCACCCAGAAATTGGCGTCATGAGCGACACCTCCGACATTCTCCAGCGAATCCTCGCCCGCAAGGCCGAAGAAATCGTCGAGCGCAGCGCGCGGCTAAGCCTGCGGGAACTGCGCCGTCAGGCCGAGCGCCTGCCGCCGCCCCGGCCGTTCCTCGGCGATTTGGAGCGGACCATCGCCCGGGGTCGGCCGGCGGTGATCGCCGAAATCAAGCGCGCCTCGCCCAGCAAGGGTCTGTTGCGCGACCCGTTTCTGCCCGCCGCCATCGCCCGGAGTTACGCCGCCGCCGGCGCCTGCTGTCTGTCGGTGCTGACCGACCGTGATTTTTTCCAGGGTCACGAGGACTACCTACAGGAAGCCCGGGCGGCCTGCGCGCTGCCGGTGTTGCGCAAGGACTTCATCATCGACCCGTATCAGATCTACGAGGCGCGACTGATCGGCGCCGACTGCATTCTGCTGATCGTGGCCGCCCTGGACGATGCCGCGCTGCTGGCACTGGCGCGGCTGGCGGTGGAACTGGATATGGGCGTGCTGGTGGAAGTCCACGATGCCACGGAACTGGAACGGGCGCTGGCCAGCGGCGCGGCGCTGATCGGCATCAACAACCGTAATCTGCGAACGTTTGAAACCCGGCTGGACACGACGCTGAATTTGTTACCCCGGATTCCCGCCGGCTGCACCGTGGTCACCGAGAGCGGCATCCACACCCCGGCGGATGTTGCGCTCATGCGCGCGCATGGAATCCACGCTTTCCTGGTCGGCGAGGCCTTCATGCGCGCGCCCGATCCCGGCGCGAAACTGGCCGAACTGTTCGGCGCGTGAAGGCCACTTCGCCCCATCGAAAAGCGCAAACCACCCCGGCGCTTTGCGCCACTCCTCCTTAAGTCCAAGGCGGGGAGAACACTCCACCTGGGAGAAAAATAACCATGAAAACCCGTATCACCTGGCTGGAGGACATGACCTATGTCGCTCGATCCCCCAGCGGCCATGCCGTGGTGCTGGACGGCCCGCCGGAACTGGGCGGTCACAACCTCGGGCCGCGACCGATGGAGATGTTGCTGATGGGCATGGGCGGCTGCACCGCGATCGACGTAGTCAACATCCTGCGCAAATCGCGGCAGGAGTTGCGCGGTTGCGAGGTGCAACTCGAAGCCCAACGGGCGGATAGCGACCCCAAGGTTTTCACCCAGATCCACGTGCATTTCATCCTGACCGGCAGCAGCCTGAGCGCCAAACACATCGAACGGGCTATCCAACTATCGGCGGAAAAGTACTGTTCGGCCTCGATCATGCTCGGCCAGACCGCCCGGATCACCCACACCTTTGAAATCCGCGACGCCTGAAAACCTTCAAAAACCTGGCGCTGTCGGCCAATCCTGCTATACTCGCGCGCTTTCCGAAAGGGGCGCCGGCGCGTGGGTCGGCAGGTTTGGCTGTTTCGCCTGGGGAGGATAGACGCGGTGTCTCTAAGGCCAATGCCCAGACTGCGGTTGCAGGGGTTCAACAACCTCACGAAAACGCTCAGCTTCAACCTCTACGATATCTGCTACGCCTCGACGCCCGAGCAGCAGGAACGCTACATCGCCTATATCGACGAAGCGTATAACGCCGAGCGGCTGACCCAGATTCTGACCAACGTCTCCAAGATCATCGGCGCCAACATCCTGAATATCGCCCGCCAGGATTACGAACCGAAAGGGGCCAGCGTCACCATGCTGATCTCCGAGGAGCCGATCATCTCCGACCGCCTGTCCAACTCCGAGTCGCCCGGCCCACTGCCGGATGCGGTGGTCTGTCATCTGGACAAGAGCCACATCACGGTTCACACCTATCCGGAAAGCCATCCCGATAACGGCATTAGCACCTTCCGGGCCGACATCGATGTTTCGACCTGCGGCCGCATTTCCCCGCTCAAGGCGCTGAATTATTTGATTCATAGCTTCGAGTCGGACATCGTCATCATTGATTATCGGGTGCGCGGCTTTACCCGGGACGTCACCGGCAAGAAGCACTTCATCGATCATCAGATCAATTCGATCCAGAATTTTCTGTCCAAGGACACCCGCGACCGCTATCAGATGATCGACGTCAACGTCTATCAGGAGCACATCTTTCACACCAAGATGATTCTGAAGGACTTCGAGCTGAACAATTATCTGTTCAGCGTGGACAAGCAGGATGTGGCGCCCCGCGAGCAAGCGGAGATCGAGCGGCGCGTGCGGCGGGAAATGGCCGAGATCTTTTACGGCGAGAACCTGCACAAGGGCTTGCAGATTTAGCGATCCCTCGCCCGTTCGTCCTAATCCCAACCCTCTCCCAGCGGGAGAGGGCGCCTTGGTCAGACCCAATAAGTGGTCTTGGTCATCACTTTCGACACACCCTTCATCAGCGCGCGCACCGGGAACGGCAAGCGCGCGGCGCCCGCCGCCATCGCGTTGGCGGCGTGGCGGGCCTCGTCTTCCTTCATCTGTTCCAGAATCGCCCGACTTGGCTGGTCATCGGCCGGCAGGCGTTCCAGATGGGCATTGAGGTGCTCGACCACCTGCTGTTCGGTCTCGGCGACGAAGCCCAGACTCCAGCGATCCCCAGCCGCGCCGGCCAGCGCGCCAATAGCGAAAGCGCCGGCGTAAAATAATGGATTCAGCACGCTGGGGCGGCTGTCCAGCTCCTGAAGACGCGCCTCGCACCAGGCCAAATGGTCGTTTTCCTCGACGGTGGCCCGCTCCATCCGGCCCCGCACCGCCGTCAGCCGCGCCGTCAGCGCCTGACCCTGATACAGCGCCTGGGCGCACACCTCGCCGGTGTGATTGACCCGCATCAGCCGCCCCGCCAACCGCTGTTCCTCCGGCGGCAATTCAGCCGGCGGCGCGTCAGCGGCGGGATTGGGTCGGCCGGTGGTCGCCGGTTGGCCAAACAGAGTGCGAACCGCCTGATCCAGATTGATCAGCAGATCGTCAACGGGGGTATAGTTACGAGTGGTCATCGGTGAATGTCCAAAACCGGGATGAGGAGTGGAAGTGTCCTATTATCGCTATCATGTATTCTTTTGCACCAACCTGCGGCCCGACGGCTCGCAGTGCTGCCAGCAGTGCGGCGCTCAGGAGGCCCGCGATTACGTCAAGCAACGGGTCAAGCAACTCGGACCGGCCATCCCGTATAAAGTGCGGATCAACACCGCCGGTTGTCTGGACCGCTGCGCCGAGGGACCGGTCGTCGTGATCTACCCCGAGGAAACCTGGTACACCTATGTGGACCAGGCCGATCTGGATGAAATCATCGAGGAACATCTCGTCCGCGGCCACCCCGTGGACCGCCTGCGCATCTAGGAGGCGGCGTCATTTCCACTTCGCACCGGTTCAAAGGCTTGCGGGGCGCGCACCGCTTGGGTAAGATACGCGACTTTCCAAGCGGATATGGACTTTTCGGAGCACCGTCATAATGAAAACGTTCAGCGCCAAGCCGGCCGAGGTCAAGCGCGACTGGTATGTGATCGACGCCAAGGACAAGGTTCTGGGTCGGCTGTCGTCGGAAATCGCTCGCCGCTTGCGGGGCAAACACAAGCCCGAATACACGCCACACGTGGATACCGGCGACTACATCATCGTGGTTAACGCCGAGCAGGTGCGGGCAACCGGTCGTAAAAAGACCGACAAATTCTATTATCGGACCACCGGCTACGTCGGCAACCTCAAGTCCATCTCGATGGACAAGTTGTTGCAGCAGGCTCCAGAGCGCGTCATCGAGATCGCCGTCAAGGGCATGTTGCCCAAGAATCCGCTGGGGCGGGCGATGTTCCGTAAACTGAAGGTTTACGCGGGCGCCGAGCACCAGCACGTCGCGCAACAACCCAAGCCGTTATCGCTGGATTTTTAACCGACTGGCGCATTCACAGGAACGGAACAGGCAAGCATGATCGAAAACCAGCATTATGGCACGGGCCGGCGCAAGACCGCCGCGGCGCGTGTGTTCCTGCGGCCCGGCACGGGTAAAATCCTTGTCAACCAACGGCCCCTGAATGAATACTTCGGGCGCGAAACCTCCTGCATGGTGGTGAATCAAGCGTTGGAAGTCGTGGATCTCAAGGAAAAATTCGATATTTACGTCACGGTCAAGGGCGGGGGCATCACCGGTCAGGCCGGTGCGATCCGCCACGGCATCACCCGCGCCCTGATCGAGTATGACGACAGCCTGCGCCCCTCATTGCGCAAGGCCGGTTTTGTCACCCGCGACGCCCGCGAAGTGGAGCGCAAGAAGGTCGGTCTGCACAAGGCCCGCCGTGCGCCTCAGTACTCCAAGCGCTAACGGTTTTTCTGGGGGATCGTCTAGCGGCAGGACTGTGGACTCTGACTCCACCAACCTAGGTTCGAATCCTAGTCCCCCAGCCAAACGAAAAAGGGGTTGCCCGAGCGGCAACCCCTTTTTGCTTGATCTGACTGGCGCTCCCTAGGGGTTTCGAACCCCTGTTCCCGCCGTGAGAGGGCGGTGTCCTGGGCCACTAGACGAAGGGAGCGGAATGGCTGGCGTCTTGAAAGGAAAGTAGTATTATACCCACGCTTCCGCTCCATACAAGAGTTGGCGAACGCGCCTTGGAATCCACACGCCCGAATCCCCCACCCGTCATCATCCCCCGCCCCGAACACAACATCTCGCGGGCCAACATCAGCCCTAACGCACTTAAAGTCCTTTACCGGCTGCGCGAGGTTGGCCATCGCGCCTGTCTGGTCGGCGGCGGGGTGCGCGATCTGTTGCTCGGCCGCGAACCGAAGGACTTCGACATCGTGACCGATGCCCGGCCCGAACAGGTCTATAAACTGTTCCGCAACTGCCGTCTGATCGGCCGTCGCTTTCGACTGGCGCACGTCCAGTTCGGCCAGGACATCGTCGAGGTCGCCACCTTCCGCGCCCACGGCGACGACAGCGAGGACGGCGATGGTCCCACCGTGGAACGGGCAGCGGACGGCCGCATTCTGAGCGATAACGTCTACGGCAGCATCGAGGACGACGCTTGGCGGCGCGATTTCACCATCAACGCGCTGTATTACGATATTGCCAACTTCGCGGTACTCGACTACGTGAGCGGCATGGCCGACCTCAAGGCCGGCCTGATCCGATTGATTGGAGATCCCGTACAGCGCTACCAGGAAGATCCGGTGCGGATGTTGCGGGCGGTACGGTTTGCCGCCAAGCTGGGTTTCCGGCTCGACCCCGCCACCGAAGCGCCACTGCACCGGCTGGGCCACCTGCTGGAAAAAATTCCGCCGGCCCGACTGCTCGATGAAATTCTCAAGCTGTTCCTGGGCGGCAGCGCCATCCAAACCTTCGAACTGCTGCGCCATTACCGGCTATTCGGCTGGCTGTTTCCGGCCACCGAACACTGCTTGAACCATCAGCAGCATCATTACCCGAAAACCCTGCTGGTCCGAGCGCTGACCAACACTGATAGCCGGTTGGCCGAAAACAAGCCGGTTAACCCGGCGTTCCTGTTCTCCGCTCTGCTATGGGAGCCGCTGCGGGAACAGATAGGCCACCTGGAAGCCGAGGGGCTGGACGAGCACGAGGCGTTGCAAGAAGCGGCCGAACGGGTCATTCAGGCCCAAATCCGCCACACCGCCCTGACGCGTCGCTACAGCTTGCAGATGCGCGAAATCTGGGAAATGCAACAACGGCTGGTCGTTATCACCGGCAAGCGGCCGTTGCGACTGCTGACCCATCCCCGGTTTCGCGCCGGCTACGACTTCTTGCTGTTGCGCGCCGAGGCCGACGAGCAGGCGATGGCGCTGGCCGACTGGTGGACCCGGTTTATGGCGCTGGATGATGCCGGCCGCGCCCGTGCCGTCCAACCGGCGACCACGGCCAAAAAGGGCAAGACCCGTCGCCGGCGCAAGCCGCGCTCTGCCCGCAAGGACGCTCTATCCCCCTCGCCGGCGCCCGAAACCTGACTCCTCCGAAAACGGTCACATGCAGCCAGCGCGGGCTTATATCGGCATCGGTAGCAATCTGGACGACCCGGTCAGTCACGTACGGCGGGCGTTCGAGGCGCTGACCGGCATTTTGGCCAGTTGTTGCGTGGCGCGGTCGCCGTTGTACCGAACCGCTCCGGTCGGCGGGCCGCCCGATCAGCCGGACTACATCAACGCCGTCGCCGCCCTGGACACCGGTCTGACGCCCCAGCAGTTGCTGATGGTGTTGCAGGCGCTCGAACTCGCCCACGGCCGAACCCGGACCGCGCGCTGGGAAGCACGGACCCTGGATCTGGATTTGCTGCTGTACGATCAACTCACCTGCGACGATCCATGGCTGACCCTGCCGCATCCCCGCCTGCACGAACGGGCGTTCGTTCTGTATCCCCTGTATGACATCGCTCCAACCCTGACCATTCCCGGCCGAGGCCGGCTGAGCGAATTACTCGCAAATTGTCCGCAACAGACGGTCGTGCGTCTGGACAGCGAAAATAATAGAGTTGTCCATAAATAATTTTACCATTTTAAATCAATGTGTTATGATAAACGTTGATTTTATGTTTCTCTCTAATTCAATAACTTAGAATCGAAAACTTTTGGCATCAAGCGTTATCGGCGCTGATTTTGGAGAAAAACACTGATGACTCCACCTTCCATAAATGTTTCAGAAGTCTTGAACGATGATCGCCAATTAAGATCTTTAATTGGTCTAGGTCGTGAGGAGTTCGAAAAACTTTTGAACGAGTTTACCTCTTGTCTGAAAGAAGATCAGCGTAAAAATTGTAAAGGAAAGCCCAAAAAACATCGCCAAAGAAAAAAAGGAGGCGGACGTAAATCGACGCTCGGTTCACCAGAAAATCAGTTACTTTTTATCTTGTTCTATCTCAAAAATTATCCGACTTATGATGTGCTAGCTTTTACTTTTAACCTCAGTCGCGGGTGCGCGTTTGAGTCCGTCCAGCGGCTCTTGCCCATCTTAAAACAAACGCAAATAAATTTGAAAGTTTTACCCAAACGCACGACGGACGATCCCCAAGAACTCTTGCAACTTGTTGAAAGTGTTGATCATATTTTGATCGATGCCACGGAAAGACCCATCCAACGTCCCCAAAAACCCGCCCGACAAAAAAAGCATTTCAGTGGAAAAAAAGGCTTTCATACCGTCAAGAACACGACGGTCTCGGATACGGATAAACGCATCTTGATTCTGGGTGAAACCGTCCCGGGAAGTCAGCATGATTACTCTTTATTTAAACAAGAGTTCGACCCGAAAATCGATTGGTTCGGCTCGACCGAAGCCTCGACTGATCTGGGCTATCAAGGCATCAAGACCGATTATTTATCGCCCGAAAACATTCATATTCCTCATAAAAAACCCCGCAAGTCGAAAAAGAATCCCGATCCGCAGTTAACGCGTCAGCAAAAGCGCGACAATCGTCGGATCGGACGGGTTCGTGTCCTCGTGGAACATGCGATCGGCGGCATGAAGGTTTTTCGGGTATTAACCCTTCGGCTGAGAAACCATCTGAAGCATTTAGCCGATGACTTTATTTTTGCGACTGCTGGCCTCTGGAACCTCAAAAATTCATTTGTTGTTCAATAGGTTGGCGGGCTTTATTGATGAACAACTCTAATGTGGTTACGATAACGCCGTCAGCGTAACCCCGCCGTATCCTCCTCTTAATCCCGCCGCCGCTCCATCCGCATCCGCTGATGCGGCGCGACCCCAAACCGAGCACTCCATGTACCAGGAACAGCCGACTCGAAAGCCGATCACGATCACGACCCTGGCGAAAATGAAACGCGACCGGGAAAAATTCGCGGTCCTGACCGCCTACGACGCCAGTTTCGCGGCGCTGCTGGAAGCGGCGGGCGTGGAGGTGATTCTGGTCGGCGATTCGCTGGGCATGGTCGTCCAGGGCCAGCGCACCACCGTACCGGTCACGATGGAGGACATGATCTATCACACCCGGATGGTAGCGCGCGGCTGCCGCACGGCGTTGCTGATGGCGGACATGCCTTTCGCCAGTTACGCCACGGTCGAGCAGGCGGTGCGCAACGCTGCCCGGCTGATGCAGGAAGGCGGCGCGCACATGGTCAAGCTGGAAGGCGGTGGCATCCTGGTCGAGACGGTGCGCCAGCTCGGTCGCAACGGGATTCCGGTCTGCGCCCATCTCGGCCTGCTGCCGCAGTCGGTCCACAAGCTGGGCGGTTACAAGGTGCAGGGCCGCGAGGAAGCCACCGCCCGCCAGATTATCGACGAGGCGCTGGCGCTGCAGGAGGCCGGCGCCGACGTGGCGTTGGTGGAATGCATTCCGGCGGAACTGGCGGCACGGTTGACCGAGGCGCTGGAGATTCCGCTGATCGGCATTGGCGCCGGGGCGGGCTGCGACGCCCAAGTGCTAGTCAGCTACGACATGCTGGGCATCACGCCCGGTCGCCGGCCGAAGTTCTCCAAAAATTTCCTGACCGGTCGCGACAGCCTGCAGGCGGCGGTGGAAGCCTACGTGGGCGCCGTCAAGAGCGGCGAATTCCCCGGTCCCGAACACTGCATCGCCTGATTCCCAAGGAGCGCGCGTCATGCGGACCGTCCACACCATTGCTGAATTGCGCGTCCAGGTCGCCGCTTGGCGGCGGGCCGGCGAACGAGTGGCTTTCGTACCGACCATGGGCAACTTGCACCGGGGTCACATCCATCTGGTCGAGCGGGCGCGCGAGCGGGCGCCGCGCACCGTCGCCAGCATCTTCGTCAATCCTACCCAGTTCGGACCCAACGAGGACTTTGCCGGCTACCCGCGCACGCTGGATGACGACAGCCGTCAGTTGACAGCCGCCGGACTCGACCTGCTGTTCGCGCCCGGCGTCGCCGAAATGTATCCACGCCCGTTGGCGGAGATGACCCAAGTGACGGTGCCGGAACTGTCCGGGATTTTATGCGGCGCCAGTCGGCCGATTCATTTTCGCGGCGTCGCGACGGTAGTTAGCAAGCTGTTCAACATGGTGCAACCGGACGTGGCGTTGTTCGGCGAGAAGGATTGGCAGCAATTGGTCGTCATTCGCCGGCTGGTGACCGACCTCGACTTTCCGATCGAGATCGTCGGTGTGCCCACGGTGCGGGAAGCCGATGGACTGGCGATGAGTTCGCGCAACGGCTATTTATCGACCGAGGAACGGGCCATCGCTCCGACGCTGTATGCCACGCTCGTGACGAGCGCGGAGCGGTTGCGCGCGGGCGAGCGGGATTGCGCGCGGCTGGCGACCGAGGCCAAGGCACGGTTGGCAACGGCGGGCTTCCGGCCGGATTATTTCGAAATCCGCCGCGCCCACGATTTGCAGCCTCCCACCGATGGAGACGCAGACTTGCGGATTCTCGCGGCGGCTGGGCTGGGCCGGGCGCGGTTGATCGATAACTTGGCGGTGATGTTGGCTTGATGATCCCGCTTGCGGGGTGGTAGGAATCGGGCCGAGCGGCGGCCACTAACCGCCGCGCACTCGCCGCCCGGTGCGCAAGTCCCGGATTTCCGTGGGTTGGGCCGCGCCGCCGGTCGGGCCGGGCAGCAGGTAGTCGATCGCCGTTCCCAACTGCTGGCGGACCGCCAAATGCCGTGCGGGCTGGTGGGTGGCCGCTGAGGTTGGCGCTGGTGGAGACCAGCGGATGCCCGCAAATCTGGCAGAGCGCCGCCGCCAGGGGATGGGCGGTCACCCGCACCGCCAGGGTCTCGCGTATAGTTATTTTAGATAATAGACCTGTTCCTTAATAATTTTCGCAACCTACTGAACAACATAGTCATTTTTGAGGTTGCACAGACCAGCGACCCATAAAATAACTTGATCGGCCATGTTTTTGACTCGGTTTCGGAATTTAATCGTGAGGATCTGAAAGCTCTTCAGATCGCCAATCAGATGTCCCACTGCGACGCGGACGCGACTGATGGCCCGGTTTTCTTTCTTTTGTCGTGGGGTTAATGTTGGGTTTGGATTCTTCTTTGACTTTCGGGGCTTTTTATGAGGAATATGAATTTCATGGAAAGTCGGATAGCGATCTATAATACCTTGAAACCCTAAATCAACATAAGCCTCAACCGAGGAAAGAC
Source organism: uncultured Gammaproteobacteria bacterium (assembly GCA_963719395.1). Taxonomy (GTDB): domain Bacteria; phylum Pseudomonadota; class Gammaproteobacteria; order Competibacterales; family Competibacteraceae; genus Contendibacter. Next base: position 106,314 of record CAVRCC010000031.1, read on the forward strand.
CGGGTTGATGGGGATCTAATTCTTCTTTTAATAAAGCATAGTCATGCCGACTACCTGGAGCGGTTGGACCGATGACCGAAATTCCCTTGTTGACATCACCGATCACCGTATTTTTCAGGGTATGATAGCGTTTTTTGCCACTGTAATAGTGTTTTTGTTTGCGGGCGTGGTGGGGTCGGCAACAGGGTCTCTCCGTGGCGTCGATAATAATTTTCTGAATTTTTTCAGTCGGTTGTTCGTCATTGCTGACGGGTTTGAAGTGACGATGGGGTAAAACTTGGAGGCATTTCTCGGTCTGTTTTAAGATCGGCAGTAACTTCATCACATTTTCTTCAGCTTTGCCTGGGCTCAGATTAAATAGCCCCCCTAAGACATCAAAAGTCGGATAGGTTTTCAGGTAGAAGAGGATAAAAAAGAGCTTCAATTCGGGTGTAGATAACGCGCCCTTACGACCGCCGCCGGGCTGGCGTTTACGCTGGACCCGATGTTTTTGGTAGCGCTGTTTTTGTATCGCTTCCAAACAACGCGTAAAATCAGGTAGGAGGCGATCAAATTCTTTCTGAGGGAGTCCAGTGAAGGCTCTAAATTGTCGTTCGTTGCGAACAATGATCGATTGAAATTTTCGCATGGCGGCACTCCGGATCGCTAGATTCTTATAAGAGATGGGGTCTGATTCAAAAAAATCAATCCCAATCCTCTGAAAAAGAAGGAAAATCTTTTTATGGCTTTCTTGTAACATATTGAAAATAATAATAAAAATTATTTAGGAACATCTCTAATATTGCTACGAATGATTCTCGGGTTTATTTGCTTCCACAAAAACAGTCAAAAGAATCTCAAAGGAAAATTTACACTAGGAGCTAATTCGTAATGCACGTCCGATTTTTACCAGCTTTTTTAGCACGATAAAGCATAAAATCCGCCTTATCAATCAGATCGCTCGCAGTGATAGCATCCGATGGGCAAAACGCCACTCCAATACTTGTAGTAATATTACCTAGAGGCGAATTACACTCAACAGGAAATACATGATCACGCAACGCGTTTTGAATTCTTTCTGTTATATGTAAAATAGATTCTTTTTCAAGGTATGGAAATACTATCGCAAACTCTTCACCACCATATCGTGCCGGCAAGTCAATTTCTCGTACATTATTTTTGATTATGAACGCAAATTCCTGCAAAATCTTATCTCCCACGAAATGCCCCAGAGTGTCATTATATTTCTTGAAATTGTCCAAATCCATCATCACTAACGCTATCGGATAATTTTTATTTAAGGACCGTTCAATCTCCGTTTCCAGGTAGCGTTTAAAATAAATATGGTTATACAATCCGGTTGGCCCATCAGTGATTGCCATGCCTAAGGCTTCGTTAAAATGAGAATGAATCTGATCAAGACATGCCTTTTTCTTAAGCAGAACATTAATTCTAGCCTTGAGTTCGCGACTATCAATTGGTTTAACAAGGAAGTCATCCACGCCATAGCTGATACTCTTAAGCCTGTTTTCCAAGTCACTTAGACAGGTAATCATTACAATCTGAATATCGGCAGTTTCTTTTTTATGTTTGATGTGGTGACATACATCAAACCCATTGATGCCAGGTAATAAAATATCCTGAAGAACTAAGTCAATTTTTTCACTTGAAACAATCTCGATTGCCTCTTCTCCAGACCGAGTTAGAACTAATTCAAATGGTTCATTTTTGACGAGGTTTTGGAATAATTTAATATCTTTTTCATTGTCTTCAACGAGAAGAACTCTTTGTCGTTTATTGTCTTCCCTCGCTGAATAAATTTCATTTTTTTCAGATCTAACATGAAGATTCAATTGTTCCTGATACTGTTTGAGCTGAAGCAACGATTGAATCCTGGCCAACAGCTCAATCTTATTAACCGGTTTGGAAATAAATTCATCCGCTCCAACGTTGAGACCCTGCATCCGATCATTTTGACCACTCAGTGCGGTAACCAAAATAATGGGTATACTTTTAGTTTGCGGGTTATTTTTCAGAATCTTTATTACTTCGTACCCATTTAAGTCAGGCATCATTACATCGAGCAAAATAAGATCAATCTTTGCCTCATTCACTTTTTTTATTGCACTATTACCGTCGCAAGCTTCCAGAACTTCATATTTTTCTGCTGATAAAAGAATAAGCCGCATCAGCTTAACATTCATGGGCTCGTCATCAACAATCAATATCTTTGCTTTGTCTATAGAAGCCGCATCAGCTTGTATTGCTTTGTCTTCATGGTTGTTCTGATTCGCATTATTGTTCTGGTTCATAGGTAGATATTTTGCGAGAGTATTAAGAAATTGTCGTGTATCAATGGGTTTGCTTATATAACCATTACAACCTGCATCTAATGCCATTTTCTCATCGCCTTGCATGGCGCGAGAGGTAAGCGCTATCACGGGAATATGGCTGAGCGAACTTTTCTGTTTAATCAGGCCTGTAGCAGTTAATCCGTCCATTCCAGGCAGTTGAATGTCCATCAGTATGAGATCGGGTATAATTTTTTCCGCCAGATCGATTCCTTGTTCCGCATTTTCGGCCTCAAAAATGATAAACTTTCCAAGTTGTAAAAGGCTTCTAAAAAGTTTCATGTTGACCTTATTGTCTTCCACGACAAGAATTTTTATGTTTTCCATAAAAATAACCTCACAGGAAGTGATTCAAACAATCGGGTCACTCATCAATCTCCAGACAAGAACACTACAATGCGAATGACTAGATCGGAATAATGAGTTTAAATATAATTAATTCCTTAAATCACTCAATAGTTCAATAAGAAAAGTCCAGCTAGACACAAGATAATCCCTGCAAAATGTTTTGCAGACAAGTCTTCATGAAAGAAAATAGTTCCGATCACTAACAGGATGATCGCCAAAACCGAGCTGGAGGTAAGAGCTGCAATGTTAAGTTGCCAACCGGATCGATAAACCAGAAGCCAACCAAGTTCCACCCCAACTGCTGAAACACCAACAAGCACACTGCTTATATTAAGAGTCCGCAAGGCTTCAGTATACGCAACAGACCGACCAAACAGAGGTAACATCATTAGCGTAAGCACAAAAGCCACGGCATACGACACTAGCAATGAAAGTGCTGGGTTTGCCTCATGAGGAATCGTTTTTTGCGACAAGTGATAGACAACATTAGAAGCTATGATGAGTAGCATTGGCATAAACAACAACATTTTCATCAGTGAAAACTCGCTGGCTATTTGGAAGTTCCCGTTGCTAGTAACTTGCTAATAATCATGCAAATAATTCGTATCCCCTAAGGTCGATGAAAAGCCGTTGGAGAGAAACGATTTCGGTTGAGGATTCCGTAGCAACGCCGCTTGATCACTTTGATCTTATTATTCAGACCTAAACGACAAACCACTGTTATACGCTCGACAAAATAGGTCGCCCGCACTAACACCGGCTTAGCGGATGTCTGGTGAACGCGCCAACCTTCAGTTCCACCCCCAGCCACTCGCGCAGATGATGCAACTCATAAGAAATCACTTTACGATCAGGGAGTTTTTATTTCCCGGTAGATTTCGTCAGCGGCCGCCAGTATTTCAGCATTCAGATACAGACCAATGATCTCGGCCGTTTTGAGGTTGATAGCGATGGTTGGTCCTTCCTCAAATATCTGGTTGATCTGTCGTGGTTTGGTGCCATTAAATATCTTCGCCATGGAGATTGCCAGGAATCGCCCGACAGGTCCGAAGCCACCCTCGCGGGAAATGCTTAGTAATACACCCTTGCTCACCTCTTCCGAACCCTGTTGGGAAAAGGTCGGAATATGATACTTGTTGGCGATGGAGACCAGTTTGGGGAGCGTATTGTCATTGACGCCATTTTGCATGACGACATAGATAGCATCCACTTTGGGCGCAATCTCCTCAAAGCACTTGACTACACTCTCCCCAGCCTGTTCCTGATCAGGGATATCGTCCTTGGTAAAGCATCTGACGATATCAAAACCTTTTTCCTTAGCAATTTTTTCCATAAGATCGATAGCCGCGTAACTTCTGCCGAGAACGGAATTTTCATAGGCGATTCCTAGTTTCTTAAAGCCAATAATCTTATGAAAAATTTGGATCTGACGCTCCCAACGACCCGGGTCAACACGCGCAAATACGTGATCATAGCCGGAATCTTCATCGCTCGCGATAATACCCGCTCTGACTGGATCAGTCGAAGACATCACCATGATTGGTGTGGTGTGCTCGTTATTGGCCATGTCTTTTCCCGCCCAAGTGCCCATGGCGATAATCACATCCACATCTTTCTTGGTATTTAAGCGATCAATAATGTCCTTTCTCATGACTGTTCTTACATTACTGTCCCAGTCAGCCGAATAATAAGCATCGGCAATGAATTCGATATAATTGCTTTTCAGGTTCTTGGCTAGCCAATTCCAAAGTACCTTAGTATCCTTGTCATTACTAACTGGTAGATCTTGTCTCTCAATCCAGCCCAGACCAATGAGACCTTTGACAGTAGCAACAAGATAGGGGTAATAGTTATACGAAGTTCCCCCTTGGTAGTATGCAATGCGCCACTTCTTCCCTGCCTTAGATACCGGCTGATAGTTATAATTATCCTTTTTTTCCACTGACCAAGCCGAACCGGTGGTCATAACCGCTAAGGCAACAATCAGTATCAATAAGACACGTCTGCAATAATTCAATTGGTTACTCTCGCTTATCCTGACTTATAAAGTTGTGCTACCCTTATTTCGGGCTGACTATTTCACTAAATATCTCATCAGTAGCTCCTAACAACACCATGGGTGGATTGAACCCAATAATCTCAGCCGTCTTCAGGTTAATGGCGATTTTCGGTGGTTCCTCGAAGAGTTGTACAAGCTGGTTAGGCTTGGCACCGTTAAGTATCTTGGCAATTGTCTGTGCATGGAACTCACCCACATATTTAAACCCTGCCTGCGAAAGGCTCAGGAGGAGTCCATATTTCACCTCCGTTGAGCCCTGCTGTGAGAATGTTGGGACGTGGTGCTCATTGGTAACCTTACTATCTCTGGAATAGTAACCTCATTCACACCACTTTGTTGAGTAATATAGATAGCATCAACTTTCCCGATTAACTGGTTGACACATTTCTTAACGCTTTCTTCACGCGCCTTTTGATCATCAACACTTTCGTCCAAGCTATAACACTTGACAACCTCGAAACTGCGATCCTTGGCAACTTTTTCCACCAATTCGATGGCCGAAAAGGCTTTACCGTTAACAGAATCCTCAAAGATCATACCGAGTTTTTTAAAGTTAATAATCTCATGGAAGACCCGAACCTGACGCTCATAGCGCTTAGGGTCAACGGTCGCATGAACATGTTCGAAGCCCGAATCCTCGGCGCTTTTGATAATCCCAGCCGCAATTGGATCACTAGAGGATACCACTATAGTCGGCGTATGGTGTTTGTTATTGGCAAAATCCTGCCCAGCCATGGTGCCCATAGCGATAAGAAGATCAATATCTTTTTTCTCATTAAGTCGCCGCATCAATTGGTCAACTGTTTGTATTCTGGTATTATTCACCCACTCAGCCGAGTAATACCCATCTTTAGTGAATTCTAGATAATTACTTTTTGCTTTTGTCGTCAACCACTCCCAAAGTGTTTTAGTTTCTTCGCCTTTCTGCAGTGGTAACTCCGCCGTTTCTATCCAGCCAAGATGCATCAGCCCACGCACGGTTTCAGTAAAAATCTGCTGGTAATCAATATAAGAGCCACCTTCATAATAGGCGATACGCCATTTCTTACCGTGATTGGTAGTGGGTTCCATGCTAAAAATCGTTTTATCGGCAGCCAGCACGTTCACACCGCATAGGCCAACGATTAGAACCAAGAAAAAGATTTTCACTAACGCTTTCATCGTGTATCCCCTTTAATCGTGAAGTTTAGGAATAGTCAGATAAGAACTATACAATCTTTCAGTAACTGACTACTTTCTCTAGCTAACATCAGACACCAACCGTCCGGGCGATCTTCATGAGGTTGAAAATCTGGAAGCGTTTCCATCAATCCGGCCAAGTGAGTGTCTCGGACGGTTAGCGAACGCGCCCGTTCAAGTTGATTCCGCGATAATCCTCCGCTAGCAATTATTTCAACTGGACCCGCCGGTAAAAGTAGATCATCGTCCGAATGACGCATCACCATTTGCATACCCGACAGATAAATATCACTGGACACTTGGGATAAATGCTCGGCAAACCCCGCACAGCCTGCCGACTCGCGCAACGCCTTCATCAGACCACGCTGCATGCCCGCTAAATATTCAGCCTGAAAGTATCCTCCACAACAACTGATTCCGCGGGCGAAACCAATCGTCGTATAGCAGGTGAACAGCGAAGGCAGTAGCTTTCCCGCTTGCAAGTCTTGGAGAATATCTCTCGGGCTAAAGGGAATGATCCAGAGGTTGCCCTGTTCATCCCGTCCTTGCAACGTCGCCACACGGTCAGGACCCTCCATCAACGACAGTGGAACCCTTCTGCCGGCGGCGTCAACCGCCCAAAAGAACATTGTGCCACTTCCGCCTGGAAGGGCGCATTGATTATTCAGGTTTTGGTACACTCGCCGGGCAAGCTTGCTCCGGTCCCAACAGGCTTTAGCGCCATCAAGCTGGCTTAGCACTTCTGCTCTAAGATTTGGGTTGAACATCACCTGCCAGACTAAGCTGTCTTCATTGTTCAAGTCCGCATGCAACAGTAGACTGGTGATTTTCTCCAGCTCCAGATAGACCAATTCTGGAGCCTGTTCCGGCTCGCTAAAGCAGCGTTTCCAGATTCGGTTGTTCAATACCACTGCTTGTTGCGAGTAGTCTTTTAATCCTAAAACAATACTATCTTGATAATCCTCGCTAAGGATTTTTGCAGCCGTTACTGCCAGGGTAGCGGTCAATTGCTTGTTTCTGCACCCACATTGCAAGGCGTTGTTGCGCCTTGGCGATCATCTTGAGGTCAAAAGCATCGACGATACTGACTGATTTTCTTTTATCCCGATCTAAAAAAATCGGCAGCCGCATTGGCAGCTTAAATTCGGCTGCTTGCCGGTCGGCGCTGTACAGCAACAGACCCCTTGGATAGGTTGGATTATTCAGGGCAACATTGCCGCAGGCAAAAACCGGCACTGTCTTCGCCGGCTTGCTACCCACTTCTCTAAGCGAAAAAAGCAAACTCCCCTGCACCGATTGTGCCATAAAATCGACACCGTGATGATTAGCCGTCAATACCGCCGGCAAGGTTTGCAACTCCTGCACTGCTTGCTCCGCAACCGTGTCACCAAGCAGTGGCGCGGCATAGCGATAGACCACTTCGAGTAAATCATTGCGCGGCTGTAAGGGATTTTTGCAAATTGTAAGCGTCTGGCGCAAATAGTCAACCAATGAAGCCTGGCCATAGCTGTCCAGTGTTCGCTTGACCACCGGCGACCGTGCGCAAACCTGTGCCAGCGACTGGTCAATAAAGCTGGCATTGGGTGGATTAATGACTTGCTGGACCTGATTCACAGATCACCTTTTCCCTGTATTTAACCCGTTCGAAAGTCAACAGCAGAAAAAGCACCGCCGTAGCCAGATAGGCAATGCCAAAGTAAGTAAGGCCCTGGTTGATATCGGTGGCGACCATCAGCCAGCTAAATAAAATGGGGCCTAGCATCTGACCGATACGGCTGGACGCGCGGAATATCCCGATTGCTCGTCCATAGCCAAGTTGTCGGGTGACATCCAACGTTAATGCATAAGTGGTCTGCGACGCCAGCACAAAACAACTCGACACACCCAACAGCAGCACCGCAACGACCGTCGCGGTGAGGCCGGTAAAGAAATAGAAGCTGAGAAATGCGCCTCCCCCTAGTGCGCAGCCGATGAAAACGAATAGACGCTTGTTGTCCGAGGCGTCGATATATTTGCTCACGAAAGGACCGAGATAGACCATGCAAATGCTATAGAGGATCAGCACACTACCGATGATGGACTGAGAAACACCCAAACGGTCAAGATAAACGGGGCCAAAATAGTTCAGTAAGCCAATTACCGCGATAGCCGATGGCAGGCTGCTCAAAAAAATCAGACCCAACACATATCGATTTCGCAGAAAATTCCAATAATGTTTGGCCGTCACCACTGCCGCGGTCTGTCCGATCCCAGCCATGCAGATGTACGGCTTAGCCTGTTTCATCGCGCCACGCATAGCCAGTAAGGTATAACCCAGCGTTAGGAAAAGCGTTACCGAACTGAGCAGGAAAACTGGACCGTAACCAATTTGCTCGGCCAGCATGGCGCCGACGGCCGTTCCACAAATGCTGCCAGCATAAATGCCAGCGAATAGATTGGCCAAACCATGCGCCTTACTTCTGTCATCGGTATGTACGATGACAAATCCCTGCGAGGCCATCAAGGCCAGACCATAGCCAAGCCCAACCAACCCCATCGCAATGATGAAATGCACCCCATTAGGCGCCAGCCAAGCGTACAGCATGGCGCAGGCGGTCAAGGCGAGACCCGTCAGAAAAGGTTCATGCCATCCGCGCCGGTCAAGCCAGATGCCCGCCACTACAATGGTAAAACTGACGCACAGAAACATTGAGGAGATCGGCAACCCCAGCACCACATCCTTGGGCAAATCCAACAGCGGCTGATAGAGATTTTTCATGTGCAATGGCACGAATGCCGCCGATAAATCAACGCCAAACAAGAATAAGAAAATAGCTGGTCGAATGCTGCTAGGATCAATGGTAGATGATCGATAGCACTTCAATATTTTGTCGTTCTGAAATAACTTAAGAAGTAGAATGAATAACTCAGGAACAATAAGGTCGAGATTACCAAAGTCGTGATTATTTCAACAATAACATCAAACAATCCAGCCTCAACGACCTGAATCGCTGGCGCTACCCCAGTAAAATTATAATAAACATACCCAATGCTAATAATTGTGTTGTGCTACTGACCAGGGACAGTGGCCATCCGACTTTTTTCAGTGACCATTGCTCCGGTTCCTGTGGCATTCGCCAGAAAACCATGGCCAGTATTACTAGGCCGCCACTCAGCAAAATCAGCAGCGCGAAAAATAACTGTTGATTGATAAAAGTATCGATTTCAAGCTGTTGGAGCAGCATGACTGGCCCAGCCACTGGTCGGGTGCATTTAGGGATTTCTATATAGCCTGGCTAACGCTGTAAGCGCAAAATAACTGCTAAAGCTAAAGCACAGCAGAAGCAGGGTGAAAGCGACACAGGACAATTTCAATTTTGCCATGAAATTCTCCATCATTATTGATTATAATACTAATTTTATGCAATTCGTTATAACTCTCGACTAGACTATCATTGTACAGGACAAAAATAACTTACTGAAAATTAAGATAAAAAATTACAACTATTTTGAGAGTAGCAGGATCGGAAGGTTTGTGTTATCATAATTCATTGATTAATAACATTAATTTCCGAATAGGCGAGGTTAATTCCGTGAATCCCCCCCTTTTTAATACCCGACACCTTGCAGAAATGCTGCACTCATCATTTTCATGGAACCGAGCTCGTATCTATTGCATTATCTATTTGATCATCGGAATAATCCAGATGGGAACCGTCAATCTACGCAAAGATCGCCACCACTTTTCCTGGAAATGCACAACCCTCCTCTAATTACAAACGTCTTCAACGGCTTTTTGGTCAATTTCCTCTGGACTTGAATCAGGTCGCTCGGTTCATTGCCAGTCTCATTCCTTTACTTCAGTTCAAATTGACGCTCGATAGAACCAATTGGAAATGCGGTGACGCTAATATCAATGACCTCGTTTTGGGAATCGTCTATCGCGGATCCGCTTTTCCTATATTATGGGTCGCTTTAGATAAGAAAGGCAACTCAAATACCCAAGAAAGAATCGAAATAATCACCCGATTTCTAACGATCTTTGGCGCTCAAATGATCGCCTGCTTGTTTGCGGATCGTGAGTTCGTTGGGATCAAATGGTTTGGATATCTTATTGAAAATAATATTAAATTCGTCATACGCATCAAGAAAAACACGCAAGTCTCTAATTCCCGAGGCGTCCTCGTCCCTGCGGAAAATCTCTTTCGAGGCCTGCCACGCGGCGGCGCGCTCATTTTATCGGGTCAACGAATGGTATGGGGGCACTCTCTTTATGTCATTGGCCTGAAGATGCCCGACGGTGAATTCGTCATTATCGCTACGCAAGAACAACCGGAAACCGCTTTGGAAAATTATAAGGAACGTGGCCCATCGAAACGCTGTTCATTGGTTTGAAAACCCGGGGTTTCGATCTGGAATCCACCCAGATGACCACCTCAGCGACTTGAAAAGTTGATGTGTTTTTCTTGCTATCACATTTAGTTGGGCGCACATTATTGGTGAATGGCGCCATGAAGTTAAGCCGATCAAGATCAAAAAACATGGCCGTCCTGCCCAAAGTCTTTTTCGGTGTGGATTGGATTATTTAAGAGGTTGTTTGTTTCACGATCAAGAATCCGCTCGGCAATATGCTTTTCATCAGGCACTGGAGTCGCTCTTTAAACGACTGGGATGGAATTCCCAAAATGGCTCCTCTCCACCCCCGAGGGGTACGCTACCAAGTAAAAATTTAATATAAAATTCAAGCTGTTAGTATTTTTTGTCCCGTACAATGCTAGACTATATGAAGCCCGTCAACTCCGTGCTATCCATGTCATCCATGTCATCCTCTCTTACTGCGCCCCCTGTACATAAACTTGCCAACGAACAAAAGTGAAGGTTCGCCACTAAGTAATATGCCGTCATCCGATTGTAGTAACTATCAATCTGGCATTAGGTTCATAAAAATTGCATTGGTAAGGCATCATAGTTACTGTCTTATTATCATCGGTAAGCAGTTGCAATTTTTTAGCAATATAGGAAACCGCTACAGCACCCGTACCGCAGGCTAAGGTCTCGTGATCAATTGCCACGTTCGTAAGTACGGTATTGAATCGTGCCCGTATTACTAAAAATACGCGCGAAGTTAACATTAACTCCAACAGGAAAAATATACATGATAGTGCTTATTGATATAGGCCCCAATATGATTAACCAGCCACGAGCCAAAATTTTTGCGTTTTTCCCTTTGGTTTGCTTCAAGCGACATAAATAGGGTATTTGCAAGTTCTGGCGGCATACATTCATCCGGAAAAATAACCAGATGTGGCTCACCCGTAAAGGTTAAAAACCCAGATAAGAGCAACGGCGTATCTTCAGTAAACGAATGTAGATCATGGCTGCGAAAGCCTATTTTTAGCCCATTAATAATATCAACAGACTCTTTATAGTGCTCGATAAATAAACCTGCGTACAACTTCTTCTGGTGATCTCCGTGGATAGCCCAAATTGCACCAACAAGACAAATTTAAATCCTGTTTAACACCAATGGTTACGATATTTGGTTGAGACAGTGGAATTTCAGTCATTATACGGGCATTATCGATACCATATTGCCTGTATAAATAAGCTGACGATACATAATAAGCCATTACCACATGTAAGAGCTCTCATACCTGTCAAAAAATCTAAAAATAAAATCACAACTCTGGGCAGTAGGCAGCGTTTCCCAGTAGCTATAAGTATAATTAATATCTTTCAGAACGTCAGTTCGAAAGGGTTGAATAACCAGTAGGTTATCTGAACCAATACCAAAGGAAACATCACTTGCCTGGTAAGCAAAATGAAGCTTTTCTTGCTCTGGAATATAAAATTGGGAGATTTCATCGACAATAACAAAGCTATTGCCACAATGCGTATATTTTATAAAAGGTATAGAAGACATAGTAACTCGCTTAATCCATTGAAGTAATGAATACCAACATCTGTCGATAGTATGATAGAGATACGAGTAATCATGCTTTCTAATCCCAGCAACATACCCTATTCTTGCCTGTTTTTTTTGCATGATAAAGCATATAATCCGCTTTTTCTATCAAGCCATTTAAAGTTGATGATTGCATTGGACATAGGGCAATTCCAACACTGGCGGTGATATTTCCAATCCGGTTATCTTCATCTGAATCAATAGACAAACTCTGTAGAGATACACGTATTTTTTCAGCAATACCCAATGCAATATTTTTACTGGCATAAGGCATAACTATGGCGAACTCTTCACCACCATAACGGGCAGGCAAATCTATATCTCGAATATTCGATTTTATAAGATCACCAAATTGCCTCAATACGGCATCGCCTGCCGGATGACCTAGAATATCATTACATTTTTTAAAATCGTCAAGATCGAGCATAATCAGCGCAACCAAATAACCACGCTCCAGTGAACGCTCAATTTCCAACTGTAGGTAATTTTTAAGATAGGCTTGATTATATAATCCAGTCAATCCATCAATAATTGCCAAATTCAGCACTTCCTTATGATGCGCATGCAGTTGATCAAAATAGAACTTTTTCCTTAACAACGTACTTATTCTTGTTTTAATTTCTTTACTATTAAAAGGTTTCAGAAGATAATCATCAACTCCCTTTTCTATACTTTTAACCCTGCTCTCCAGATCGCTTAGACTGGTAATAGCCACTATTGGTATGTTACGAGTCGCTGAATTATTTCTAAAATATTCACAAACATCATATCCACTCATGCCTGGTAGCATAATATCCAACAAAATCAGATCTATATTTCTTTGTTTTCCAATCCTGACCGCTTCTTCCCCACTGGTGGCCACTATAAAATTATAGGGTTCGGTTGCTACCAATGATTTATACAACTTAATATATTGAGCATCGTCTTCAACCAGCATGACTGTTTGCTGATTATTGCTGTTTTGATCGGTAATCTGTGGCTGGTCTTGCAACTTAAGTATTTTTTGGGGTATCGCCAATTTCTCTCCTATTTTAATACGAACATTGAGTTGTTCCTGATATTGTTTCATTTGCAATATAGACTTAATTCTTGCAATAATTTCTATCTTATTCACGGGTTTTGTCAAAAATTCATCGGCACCAACTTCCGCTGCTTTCAGTTTATTTTCAATTCCATCCAAAGCGGTAATTAATATAATCGGAATATATTTTGTTTCTGGATTATTTTTTAATATTTTAGTGACCTCAAATCCATTGAGACCAGGCATCATGACATCCAGCAAAATCAAATCGACTTTGTGATTATTGATTATCTCCAAGGCTTTCTCACCACTATTGGCTTGTAGTATATTATATGGCTCGGATGAGAGCATTGCAGTTATTAATTTAACATTACGCAATTCATCATCAACAACCAATAGGGTATATTGACTTTGTGAGTCGTCGACCGCTTCTTCTTTCTTGACACTATCGATCCGTTTTTCCTACTTGCGCATCATGTGAATTTTCATTGATAGGTAAGTACCGCAGTATATTTTCAATAAACTGACGGGTATTGATCGGTTTAGTGATATAACCATCGCAACCTGCTTTGCTTGCTTTTAGATCATCGCCCCGCATGGCATGAGATGTTAAAGCAATAACGGGTATATGATTTAACGCAGGATTATTCTTTATAATTCTGGTAGCGGTTAATCCATCCATACCGGGTAGTTGAATATCCATAAGTATAAGGTTTGGTATATACTTCTCCGCCATAAGTATACCTTTTTCAGCATCTTCAGCCTCAAGAACTTCAAATTGTTTTAGCTGAAGCAGGCTACGGACCAGCTTCATATTCATCTTATTATCTTCAACAACCAGTATTTTTGTATGATGCATTTTCATTATCACCCACTATTCAATTACATCTATCCTTTTATCGCCAACATAATCTGCTAGCAGGGGATACCAAAGCGAAAAGTACTGCCTTTATTCGCACCTTCACTTTCAACAACAATATAACCCTTATGCAACTCAACCAACTTCTTCGTCAAGGTTAGACCTAATCCAGTTCCCTGATATTTACGTGTTGATGAGCCATCGACCTGCTCAAACGGCGCAAAAATACGAGCTTGGTCTTTCTTATCAATACCAATACCTGTGTCAGTAACTGAGAATTCAATGATTTTATCGGCATGCGTTGTTATTTATACCAACTAACTGCCTATTAATAAAAGAATTATCTTGGGCAATTGCTGTCGATTCATTAGGTAATTCTCGTAGGACTACTGTAATTTTTCCGCCATCTGGTGTAAATTTAGCGGCATTCGATAACAAATTAAACAATACTTGTTTAAGCTTGCGCTCATCCGCAAAAATGAATTTGGTGGTGGCATCAATCCGTTTTCTCAGGGTAATTCCGTGTCTTAGAGCTTTTTCCTTAATCATGATCAGGCTCCTTTCCAGAATATCCTCCAGACTTACTTCCTCTAATTGCAATTCCAATTTACCCGCTTCAACCTTGGAAAGGTCGAGAATATCATTGATTAGTGATAACAGATGTCGACTGCTGGTTAAAACATCATTTAAATATTCTTCCTGTGTTTCATTCAAATCACCAAATGTTTTATCTATTATAAGTTCAGTAAATCCAATGATATGATTTAATGGCGTCCGTAGTTCATGGCTCATGTTTGCTAGAAATTCACTTTTTGCCCGACTGGCCTCTTCAGCAGCCTCTTTTTCCAATCTTTCCTTGGCAGCAGTTGATTCAATTGCATTCTTAATATTGATTTGTAATTGATTCGTCATGAAAGTAAATGACTCCGCCAGTCGGCCAACTTCATCTTTATACTTGGCTGGTAAAGCGATCAATTCCTGATTTTGAATAGTGTTAGACGTAAAATCCATTTTTGGTAAATTTTTTGCGTAAGCTGTCAGTACCTTTAGAGGATATGATATTTTCGATACAATAAAAAATGCTATCATTAAACTGATAATGGAAATAGTACCTACAATAATGCTTTGGCGAGCAACTAGTCGATTTGCTGGATCTTCTATTTCTTCAACAGGAACAGCAACTACAATATACCAATCAAAAGCCTTAAAGTAGCTAACATGCGCTTCTATAAGCTTATTATTACTAAAAGGGTCACTATATCTTAGTAAGTTATCAGCGACATTAGATTTCATCATCAAATCATCCAATATAAAACTAGTTAACTTTTCGTTAATAGTATCCTGCTGACCATGTAGATTATCAGTCGGTGGAGCAACGAGTATTTTTTTCTTCCCATCAAATAAAAAAGCATAACCACTTTTTGCGATTTTAAGATTAGAAATGGTTTTGCCGAGCACACTAATAATAGTATTCAATTTTTCCTGACTTTCAGCCTCGACATCATCAAAATTAATAGTTACGCTAAGGGTCCAATTCCAACCTACAATAGGAACAAAATACCCCAAATTCTTTCTTTCAATATCTTCCAAGCTGGGTTTCCAATTAAAAACGACAATTTCACCACGATCAACATCTTTTTCGAATAGAGAAGCGATATTCCGCCCTTTCATATCTTTAATGTTATTAAGCGATACTCCTTCTAAAATCTTATTAGGATAAGCAATAATTTTCGAATCATCATCAAAGATAAAAAGCTTCTCCTTTTCAAATTGAGTGGCTCTAATCCATTGTATTGCCTGTTGCTGTGCTTCTGTTATGTTTAACTTACCTCTTTGTTCCAAAGAATGAAATTCGTTAATTATCGATGCTGCAAGCGAGGATATATTTTTTAGTTCGGCTTGTAGTCTTTTCAGTATCTCAATTTTATCACTAATTAGTCGATTATATGCAGCACCAATATTTAGCTCGATTAATTGTAAAACATTTTTGGCAGACGCCACCTCCGCATCAAGCATCGCTCTTCTCATATCAGTATAAGTTGCATACATGATCGCTGCTGCAGTGATTGTTAAAATTGCAACGATTAATAAAATAATTTTTGATTTAAGGGAGGTAAACATAGCCTGATTAAATTTACCTTAAAAACCTAGTCAGCAGAATTAATCATTGAATATCAATAGTCCAAGTGATGGTACTGCCATCTTATGCCACCCTGCATTCCTTAATGATAAATGTCTATCACGAAGACAATGAATATCCGGCATTTGAGTTAATAACCAATGAAGAACAGATTTTATTCTTGCCTGTTTTCTTCGCGTGATAAAGCATTATGTCAGCTTTCTCAATCAAATCATCCGCATTTGGAGTATCAAACGGACAAAATGCAATGCCTATACTGACCGTAATCTGTGGAATGCTATCAATTTCCAAAGGCAGTTGTACCGAACCAATGGCTGCTTGTATTCGTTGAGCGATAGCTATGGTCACTTTCTCATCTTCGTTAAAAGGCAGAATTATCGCGAACTCTTCTCCTCCATAGCGTGCCGCTAGATCAATTTCTCGAATACAGCTTTTTATGATTCGACCCATCTCGCGCAAAACTAAATCACCAGCCAAATGGCCAAACGAATCATTATATTTCTTAAAGTTATCAATATCGATCATCATCAAAGCCACCTTGTTATTCTGTCTTAATGACCGTTTAATCTCAAAATCCAGAAAATGTTTAAAATAGGCATAGTTGTATAACCCAGTCAACATGTCGCCAATAGCCGAACGGACCGTTGATTCATAAATAGATTGAATATCATCCCATTGCCTTTTTTTCCTAACTAATACCTGGATTTTCATCCACAATTCCCGACGCTCAACCGGCTTGACCAGATATCCATCACCCTCTACCTCAATTCCTTGTATCCTGTTCTCCACATCTCCCAAACCTGTTGTGAAAATTACTGGCACACGTCGTGTAACATCTTGAGTCTTCAAGCGTTTACAGATTTCAAAACCATTCATGTCAGGCAGCATGACATCAAGAATGATCAAATCAATTGGCCGCTGTTCCGCTACTGTTAATGCCTCATCCCCCCGGGACGCTACCATCAGCCGATACTCTGGCTCCTGCAGATAGGCCCGCATCAGCTTAACATCCTTGGGGTCATCTTCAACAAGTAGAATCCGTATGGGTTTACTCGGCTTCGATTCCTTCAAGTCAGTAGTCACAGCAACCCCAATATCCGCCGGGTCCACTTCTGCTTTATCTGCCTTTTTTTGACGATCCGCGCAAAATTGAGCCTCACTTTTTTGTCTAATCGATAGAGCATCCTGATATCGCCTTAGACGCAGCATTGAATGAATGCGCGTTATTAATTCAATATCATTAACCGGTTTGTTCAATATCTCATCAGCATCCAATCCTTTTTTCCGTTCATCATTGTCATTCAATGAAGTGACCAATATAATTGGAATGGATGCAGTTGAAGTTATATTTTTTAGCTTTTTAATAACCTGATAACAGTCGATTATTGGAATCATCGCATCCAGCAAGATAATATCTGGCAAATCTCTTTCCGCAATTCTCAAGGTTTCATAGCCATCGAAAGCCGTTAAAACCTGAAAATGCTCCTTCTGGATTATCCCTGCCAACAACCGAGCATTAGCCTCATCGTCCGCAATGAGTATCCTTGGTTGCATGGATATGTCTATTTTTTCAGCGGAATGAAGCATGTATCTTTCCTTACTATAAATAATTAGAAAAGGATTCACTAGGATATTAAACAGGCAAACAAGCTCCGCCAATCAAAAGGCACCTGATCTCGTTTAAAATTTTGGATATTTTCACAATCACCAATTGGTAGGCTAAAACTCATGGTGAGTCACCTCAATTGAATAAACAGATTCTATTCTTACCAGTCTGTTTAGCATAATAAAGCATCTCATCCGCCTTGATGATTAAGTCATTAGCTGAGAAAGCATGAGTTGGATAAGTGGCTACGCCTATACTGACTGTTATAGGTACAAGTTCCGGTGGAATTGGCAATTGCTTATGCAAATTTTCCACCCCAACCCGAATTCTTTCAGCGACAATCGTGGTATCCGTGGATTTTGCAAATGGTAATATTACAGCAAACTCTTCTCCTCCATAACGGGCTGCAAAATCCGTTTCTCTAACATTTTCTTGAATAATTTGAGCCAACGCATGAAGAATTTTATCTCCTGTTAAGTGACCTAAACTATCGTTATATTTCTTAAAGTTATCAAGATCAATCATAATTAACGACAAGCAGTGACTATGACGATAAGCACGTTTAATTTCAAGCTCAAGTGAGCGTTTGAAATGCAATTGATTATTAAGTCCAGTCAGTCCATCATTAGTCGCTAAATTCAGCATTGTTTGGTATTGTTTTTGTAAATCATCGAGTTGTTTCTTCTTTTTAATGAATAGTTCGATTTTTGCCCTAAGTTCAAAACCATTGATGGGCTTAGTCAGAAAATCCTCACACTCGGCCCTAATTCCTTCTATCCTGCTTTCTTGATCATTTAAGCTTGTTGTTATAATGACCGGAATATTATGAGTCGCATTATTTTCCTTGAGTTGTTTACAAATTTGAAAGCCATTTGTATCCGGTAGCATGATATCCAACAGGACGAGATCGATCTGTTGATTTTGTGATATTTTTATAGCATCCGCCCCATTTTCGGCAACTAGAATTCGGTAGTTAAGTTCATGCAGAAGCGATTTGATAATTTTCACATCATTTGGATTATCTTCCACTAAAAGGATTTGAGGACAGTCCTGTAATAATCTCTCTTTTGCCAAGATTTGTTTAATGGAAAACACTTCCTCGGATTTTTTCCGAATGGAAAGTTGTTCTTTGTATTGCTTAAGCCGAAGCATAGTATTAATTCTTACGATCAATTCGGTAGTATCGACGGGCTTTTTCAGAATTTCTTCAGCTCCAAGCTTCTGACCTTTAAGTTTAACCTCCTCACCATCCAACGCAGTGATCAATATGACAGGAATACGCTCGGTAAGCGGATCACTCTTAAGTTTTTCGATGACCTGGTAACCATTCATGACAGGCATCATGATATCCAGCAAAATGATATCCGGTGATTTTTGCTGGGTAATATCAATAGCCTCTTGGCCATTATAAGCAGTAAGCACTTCAAATCTGTATCTGGACAGAATTGCCGCCAGCAGTTTCACATTCTTAGGTTCATCGTCGACAACCAGTATTTTCGGCTGGTATTCATTAATCGTATTCTGTTTGGAATCGTCAGCCATTTTTAACTCTTTTGCTTTATAACTATATTATATAATTTTTCAACAATCATTGCGTCCAATTTGCCCTTGCTTACATCCTGTTGTAGTATTTCAAAGGCTTTGTTCAAAGGTATTGCTTTTCGATATGGGCGATCTGTGGTCATGGCATCAAACATATCCACGACCGACATAATCCGAGTAATAATAGGAATAGAATCTCCTTTTAATTGATCCGGATATCCGCTACCATCCAGTCTTTCATGATGATGACGTATTGCATGAAGGGCGTATCCTAATGTACTTTCAAGAGGTAGACAGATTTTATAACCGATTATTGAATGACTAGCCATCAAATCAAACTCTTCCGGACTTAAAGGACCAGGCTTGTTCAGTATCTCAGTCGGTATGCTTATTTTGCCAATGTCATGTAGAATGCCCGCAAACCACAGCGACTCAATTTCCTTTGATGACAGATTTAGTTTGTTTCCAATCAACACGGCTAGATTGGCAACCCGCTCAACATGACCCTGAGTGTAAACATCCTTTGCTTCCACGATATTGACTAAGGATAGCAAAACGTCCTTGATATCAGTTAGCTTCTTTATAGTCTTACGAAAATCAATGAGATGTTTAATCCTGGTGAGAAATTCAATTTTATTTAAGGGTCTGGTTATAAAATCATCCGCTCCAGCTTCGATGCACTTTACCCTTGCTTCAATATCACTTAACGCTGTTACCGCGATAATCGGAATCAAACGGGTATGATTATTTTGTTTCAGGTGCTTACAAACCTCATACCCATTTATCCCAGGCATCATGATATCCAGCAAAATCAAGTCGATGTTTTTTTCGTATTTAATAATAGTATGAAGCGCTTCCTTTCCTCCTAACGCCTTTATGACCTTATAATTCTCCGATACAAGAAGCGCTTCCAGCATCTTGAGATTAGCCGGCGTATCGTCTACGATTAAAACGTAATTTGTTGAATCATCTACCTGTTTTTGTGATTCGAAGCGAAAAACTTTATTTTTACCCCTGATTTTTGCTTCATGAAGAGCTTCATAAGCTTTTTGAATGAGACCGAGGCGGTCAATAGCATCCATCGGACATGCAACCAGACCGATGCTAATAGTTATTTTAGCGGTTTCTATTTTTTCTACTGATTGTCTAATACGTTGAGCTATGATCAGGGCTTCATCCAATTCAGTTTCAGGAATTATTATAAAAAACTGATCATCCCCATACCTTGCTGCAATATCAACATCTCGAATGTTTGCCGATATTTTTTGTGCAACTTCTTTTAACATCAAGTCGCCAACAATATGGGTGTTATTTTCATTAAAATACGAAAACCAATCAATATCAACTAACACTAGAACAAAAGGCGCACCATATCTTTCAAATCTTTTTAACTCCAGATCCAAACTAATTTGAAAGAAGCTATGATTATACAACCCTGTTAGGTTATCTGTGTAAGAAACGGGTAAATCGCCTTTTGAAAGCGTCAATAAGGCGGCGCGGTTTTGAGCCGACACTGTATGATAAATTTCAGGATTAGTGGCCATCGATTGCACTCTAAAATCATCTACGAAGAACCAATTTTTTTACAATAATAGAATAGATGTGTACTATAAAATCAATTATCTTAGGTACGCTGTATCATAAAATATACAAAATTTGCGATTTTTAAGGCATCAATAAGATACTAGCAGGTACCACAAAATTATCAAGTATCGCAAAACAGCAGGTTTGTGCACCGAAGTCGACCGCGCTGGTTGGTCTTAGCGGTTTAGCGGCGAATCAGCAGCGCCCCACTTCCCAGCAAAGGCTCTGATACCGCATCTCAACCGCCGCGCACTCGCCGCCCGGTGCGCAAGTCCCGGATTTCTGTGGGCTGGGCCGCGCCGCCGGTCGGGCCGGGCAGCAGGTAGTCGATCGCCGTTCCCAACTGCCGGCGGACCGCCAACGCGGTGCGCGCCGGCGGCCGGCCGCTGAAATTGGCGCTGGTGGAGACCAGCGGATGCCCGCAAATCTGGCAGAGCGCCGCCGCCAGGGGATGGGCGGTCACCCGCACCGCCAGGGTCTCGTGGCGACCCCGCAGCCAGCGCGGCGTGTCGGGTCGAGTGGGAATCAGCCAGGTATACGGTCCGGGCCAAGTGGCGGCGAGTTGGAGCTGATCGGCGGGGGAGAGCGGTTGCAGAAAGGGTTCAAGCTGGGCGAAACTGGCGGCGATCAGGATCAGACCCTTATGCATCGGCCGGCGCTTGAGCGCCAGCAACCGCCGCACCGCTGCCTCGTTGCGCGGATCGCAGCCCAGACCGTAGACCGCCTCGGTGGGGTAGGCGATGAGGCCGCCGGATTTCACCACGCGGGCGGCGGTGCGCAGCCGCAATCGGTTCACGCTCTAACCGCCGCTGGACCGCTTCGATTTCGCGGGCGCGGCGGCGCGGCGGCGAACGGTCGGTTTTTTCTTCTCGGGCGCCGCGCGCAGCAGGGTTTCGCATTCAGCCAAGGTCAGGCTGGCCGGCTCGCGGCCCTTGGGCAAACGGGCGTTCTTCTTGCCGTCGGTAATGTAAGGTCCAAACCGGCCGTTTAAAATCTGGATCGCAGAAGCCGGGAACGCTTGCAGCACCTTGTTCGCCGCAGCCTGTCGGTGGGCGGCGATCAATTCCAGCGCCTGCTCGCGAGTGACGGTGTAGGGATCTTCGTTTTTCAGCGATACATAATTCTTTCCGTAGCGCACGTAGGGTCCGAAGCGGCCGATGTTGGCTTGCATCGGTTCGCCCTCGCTGGTCGTTCCCAGGTCGCGCGGCAACTGAAACAGCGCCAGCCCTTCGTCCAGGGTAATCGTGTCCATCCGTTGGTCCGGTCGCAGGCTAGCGAAGCGCGGTTTCTCGGCGTCGTCCTTGTCGCCGATCTGCGCGAACGGCCCGAACCGGCCCATCCGCACCGAGACCGGTTTGCCAGTTTTTGGGTCGTGTCCCAGTTCGCGACTTTGCACCACATCCTGGCGCGAAACCTTCTCGGTCTTTTCCTCGACTCGTTGCTTGAATGGGTCCCAGAAACCCCGCATCAGCGGCAGCCAGTCCTCTTCCCCGCGCGACACCGCGTCCAGATTGTCCTCCAGCCGGGCGGTGAAGTCATAATCCACGTACTGGGTGAAATGCTGGGTCAGAAAGCGGTTGACGATCCGGCCAATATCGGTCGGCTTGAAGCGGCGGCTGTCCAGCACCGCATATTCGCGAGCCAGCAGGGTCGAGATGATCGCCGCGTAAGTGGAGGGCCGACCGATGCCGTATTCTTCCAGCGTCTTGACCAGGCTGGCCTCGGAATAGCGCGGCGGCGGCTCGGTGAAATGCTGTTCCGGCCGCAGCGCCAACAGGTCCACCCATTCGCCCTCCCGCAACGACGGCAAGGTCCGGTCGTCCTCCTCCTCGCCGCGATCATCCACATCTTCCTGATAGACCGCCATGAAGCCGGGATCGGCAATCGTCGAACCGGTGGCGCGAAAGCTGTTGCCGCGACCGCAGGCCAAGTCCACGGCGATCGTGTCCAGCGTGGCCGGAATCATCTGACAGGCGACGGTGCGTTTCCAAATCAACTCGTACAGCGCGTGCTGGTCGGCGCTGAGATGGGCGCGGATGGCATCCGGGAGCACCGAGATCGTGGTCGGGCGGATCGCTTCGTGCGCTTCCTGGGCGTTCTTGGCCTTGGTCTTGAACAGCCGGGGGCCGGCCGGCAGGTTGTGCGCGCCGTAACGCTGGGCGATCAGCGCGCGGATGTCGTTGAGGGCGTCTTGGGCCAGGTTGACCGAGTCGGTGCGCATGTAGGTGATCAGCCCGACCGCCCCCTGGCCGGTGTCGATGCCCTCGTACAACTGCTGGGCGACGCGCATGGTGCGCTGGGTGGAAAAGCCCAGCTTACGCGAGGCTTCCTGTTGCAAGGTCGAGGTGGTGAAGGGTGCGGCGGGATTGCGCTTGCGTTGCTTGCGCTCGATCCGGGCCACGCGCAGCCGGCCGGCCAGTTCGGGAGCGGCGGCCAGGCCGGATTCGGCCAGTTGGACGCGGGCGGCGACCCGCAGCGCCTGTTCCATGGCGTGCGCCCGGTCGCCGTCGGCGATGCTGAACTGAGTCAGTTTCTCACCGCCATATTCGGCCAGCCGGGCGACGAACGGCTGGCCAGTCTTGGCGGCGTCGGCTTCCAGGGTCCAGTACTCGCGCGGTTGGAAGCGTTCGATCTCTTCCTCGCGCTCGACGATCATCCGCAGCGCCGGCGACTGCACCCGGCCGGCGGACAGTCCAGGCCGGATTTTTTTCCACAGCAGCGGCGACAGGTTGAAACCGACCAGATAATCCAGGGCGCGCCGGGCCTGTTGGGCGTTGACCAGATCCAGCGACAGCGCCCGGGGATGGGCGACGGCATCCTGGATCGCCCGCTGGGTGACCTCGTGGAATACCACCCGCTGTACCGGCTTGTCCTTGAGCAGGTCGCGCTGGCGCAGAATTTCGTACAGATGCCAGGAAATGGCCTCGCCTTCGCGATCCGGGTCGGTGGCCAGATACAGCGTCTCGGCCTTGGCGACCGCTTTGACGATGGCTTCGACGTGCCGTTCGTTCTTCTCGATGATTTGGTACTTCATCGCGAAGTCGTGTTCGGGATCGACCGCGCCCTCTTTGGGAACCAGGTCGCGCACGTGACCGTAGGACGCCAGGACCTCGAAGTCCTTGCCCAGATATTTTTTGATGGTTTTCGCCTTGGCCGGCGATTCCACGATGACCAGGTGCTTGCTCATGACCATGACGCAGGTGGCTGGGACAGGGTGGCGCCGATGGGGCCGGAGGCCGGACCGGGCAGCGCCGCCCGCCAGGACCCGCCAGCGCGGCGGGAATTCGGGAAGGAACGAGAAAAGTTCGCTAGCGTTCGCTTAATGAAGGTAGCCGGGAACGTCGTCAAATACCAGGTCTTCCAACCAGGCATAGGCTTCTTCCCGACCGGGCTGATTGAACAGCACCATCAGAATGACCCACTTTAATTGATGCAGGTCGATGTCGTCGGGTTCCAGCGCCATGACCCGGTCGATGACCAGCTCGCGGGTTTCCGAATCGAGAATGCCGCTCTGTTCCAGGAACAACAGAAAGCCCCGACACTCCACATCCAGTTTCTCCAGTTCCGGGCCGACGTAGATGCGGCAGGAGCCGGGATTGACCACCAACGGGGTCGCCTGGCGGTCGACCAGACTGTCCAGCCATTCGAACGCTTGTTGAATTTCCCGCGAGGGAAAGCCGGCGGCCAGCAATTCGCTCTGGATGGATTCGCGGTCGGGGTTGGCATCCACATCGTCGTCCATGTAGTTCTGAAACAGATACATCAGCACGTCCAGCACGTTTTCTTTCATTCCGAGGCTCGTCTTGGAAGTACAAAGCCCTCGCCGGCGGGCGGGGGCGCTGGCGCACGGCGGGATGTGCCCGCGCGCGCAGAACCACCACCCGTTTGGGGCGGCGGCGGGCATTTGGGTTTCAGGTTTTCAGGCGGCCATACAGACCGCCAGGGATAGCCGCCACGTAACCTTCAAGTTCCAGGATCAGCAGCATGGAGGAAAGCGCTTCCGCCGTCAATCCGCAGCGATCCACCAGCAGATCGATGCCGACCGGTTCGTCGCCCATGGCAGCCAGCAGTTGCCGATACTCTTCGTCCAGCGCCACCGCGGCGGGCGTGGCGGCGGGGCGAGACGCGGGTTCGCGGGCCGCCGCCGCCAACGCGCCCAGTTCCTCCAGAATATCGGCCGCCGTTTCCACCAGTTTCGCCCCCTGGCGGATCAGCGCGTGGCAGCCCTTGGCCAGCGGGTTGTGAATCGAACCGGGGATGGCAAACACTTCGCGACCCTGCTCGTTGGCCAGGCGGGCGGTGATCAGCGAGCCGCTCTGGGTGGCGGCTTCCACCACCAGCACGCCCAGCGCCAGGCCGCTGATCAGCCGGTTGCGTCGGGGAAAATTTTCCGCCATCGCCGGGGTGCCGATGGCCAGTTCCGAGATCAGCGCGCCGCGCTCGGCGACGGCGTGGGCCAAATCGCGATTCCGGGCGGGATAGACCCGGTCCAGGCTGGTGCCCATGACCGCGATGGTCCGGCCGCCGCCGGCCAGCGCGCCCTGATGGGCGGCGGCGTCGATACCGAGCGCCAATCCGCTGGTGATGACCAGCCCGAATTCGGCCAGATGCGCGGCGAAGCGCTGGGCGGTTTCGCGGCCCAGCGGCGTGGGATTGCGGGTGCCGACGATGGCCAGTTGCGGCAAGCGCAGGCAGTCCGGATCGCCGTGGACGAACAGCAGGGGGGGCGGGTAGGGAATTTGCCGTAACAGCAGCGGGTAACGGGGATCGTCCAGGCGTAGCAAATGGTTGCCCGGCTGCCCCAGCCAAGCCAGATCCTGCTCCACCCGGCGCCAGTCGGGGCGGCGCAGATAGTCCAGCGCCGCGTCCGGCAATTCCAGCGACCGCAACTCGGCGCCGTCGGCGGCGAATACCGCCGCCGCCGAACCGAAATGGTCCAGCAGCCGGGCGAACCGCGCCGGCCCGATGCCCGGCGCCCGCAGCAACGCCAGCAGCCAGGCCGGATCGGCGACCGGGGGCAAGTCGTCCCGGTTCAGGGGGTGGTTACCCGGTCTTGCAGGCGGATGAACCGTTCGGCTTGCATCACCAGCGCGTAGCTGACCAGGTCATGCACCTTGTAGACCATCAACAGGCCAGAACGCTCGCCCGGCACGGTCACGGTTCCGCCGGAGACGGGATCTTCGACGACGCGGTCCTTGCCGTAAATGGCCAGGACATGACCGGGCTCGAGACCTTCCTGAGCGCCCAGATTGATAATGATGCTGCTGTACTGGGTAATCTGGGTGATGTCGCTGTCCAGATTGGCCAGGATGAAGCCTTCGGTATCGGGTGGAACCGGATGCGGCTCGAAGTTGTAGATCTCGTTTTCCGCTTCAAGCTCGAACAGCCGGTCGCCGGCGCGGACCGGCGCGACGGTGCGGGTCAGGGTAAACGTGGCCGGGTCGTCGTCCTTGTCCAGGAGCGCCTCGCCCATGTAGACGCCGGCGGTGCCCAGGTAACGGCCCGAACCCGGCTCGCGCAGTTCCTGGCCGGGACGGAACACCTGATAGCGGGGCTGGTCGAAAATAGCGCCGCGGGCGTAAACCCGGTCGCGGTCGGCGTAAACCACCTGATCGTCATCATCGGCCATGATGTAGGGCGCCCCTTTCCACTGGGCCTCGCTCAGGATCAGGGCGCGGGTCAGGAACGACTCGACCGCGTCGCGGGGCACCGGGGTAATCGGCTGCGTCAGCGTTTCGACCCGAACCTCCGGCGACAGCTTGAGCAGCGGAACCTCCGCGCGCTCGGCGACCTCCAACTGGGGTTTGCCGCTGGCGTCGTGGCTGAATTTGAGCACGTCGCCCGGATAGATGCGGTTGGGGTTGCGGAGTTGCGGGTTCTGCCGCCAGATGTCCCGCCACTGCCAGGGATTCTGGAGGAAGCGCCCGGCGATACTCCACAGGGTATCGCCGGGCGCCACGGTGTAGGTTTGGGGATGGTCGGGACGCAACGCGACCGGCTCTGGCGTGGCAACCGCGCCGGGTTGCGCCACGACCGCTTTCGACCCCAAGGTCGGTGGGGGTTGGCCGTCGGCCGGGCTGGACTCAGGCTGGGGGGGGGTTTGGGCGCACGCCCCGAGCAGAACCGCCGTCGCCAGCGACAGGGCGGTCCCGAAGCGCCTTGAGGAACGCGTGGTGTTCATGGTCCTTGCTCATCCTCCGGAAAGATGGGCGGGAGTGTAACGAATCACTCCCATCGCGCAAAGTATAGCCCCGGCGCGCGGGTTTCTCGTATGATTTCATCCAAACTAACAGTTGCACGAATTAAAACGGGCATTCGCGGAGCTGCCATGGCGCGATTGAACATACTGCACTATCCCGATCCCCGGCTGCGCAAGCCAGCGCTGCCGGTGGAAACCGTGGACGATAGCATCAAAACCCTGGTGGACGACATGTTGGAAACTATGTACGCCGCGCCGGGCATCGGCCTGGCCGCGACTCAGGTCAACGTCCAGAAGCGCATCGTGGTGATGGACGTGTCCGAGGAGAAAAACCGGCCGCTGGCGTTCATCAATCCGACCCTGTTGGAACGGGAAGGCCAAAGCCAGGGCGAGGAGGGCTGCCTGTCGGTGCCGGGTTTCTACGAAACGGTCACGCGCGCCGCGCGGGTGCGGGTCAGCGCGCTGGACCGCGATGGTGAACCGTTCGAACTCGACGCGAGCGGCTTGCTGGCGGTGTGCGTCCAGCACGAGATCGATCATCTGGACGGCAAACTGTTCGTGGATTACCTGTCGATGCTGAAGCGCGACCGCATTCGCAAGAAGTTGGAGAAGCAGGCCCGCCTCGAAGCGCGCGCCTCCTGATGACCACCACTCCGCCGCGTCTGATCTTCGCCGGCACCCCCGACTTCGCCGTTCCGAGCCTGCACGCGCTGCTGGACGCCGGGTATGCGGTCGAGGCGGTCTACACCCAGCCGGACCGGCCGGCCGGCCGTGGCCGTTCGTTGCGCGCCAGCCCGCTGAAGGCGCGCGCGGCGGCGGCCGGAATTCCGGTGTATCAGCCCGTCACCCTGCGCGATGCCGTCGTCCAGGCCGAACTGGCGGCGCTGCAGCCGGATTTGCTGGTGGTGGCGGCCTACGGCCTGATCCTGCCGCCGGCGGTGCTGGCCATCCCGCGGCTGGGCTGCGTCAACGTGCACGCCTCGCTGCTGCCGCGCTGGCGCGGCGCCGCGCCCATCCACTGGGCGCTGCTGGCCGGCGACGCCGAGACCGGCGTCAGCATCATGCAAATGGACGCAGGCCTCGATACCGGGCCGGTGTTCGCGCGGGCGGTCTACCCGCTGCAGCGCGGGATCACCGGCGGCGAACTGTATGACCGATTGGCGGTGCTGGGCGCGGAGACGCTGCTGGCGATCTTGCCGGATCTGCTGGCGGGCCGCCTGACGCCGGAACCGCAAGACGAGGCGCGCGCGACCTACGCCCCCAAGCTGAGCAAGATCGACTTCGAAGTGGACTGGAGCCAGCCGGCGCTGGAACTGGAACGCCGGGTGTTGACCTTCAATCCCTATCCGGTGGTCCGCACCCTGCTGGACGGTCAAACGTTGCGCATCTGGCGGGCGCGGGCCGAGACGGAACCGACCGCCGACCCGCCGGGGACCGTACTGCGCGAGGATCGGGACGGCATCGTGGTCGCCACCGGCTCCGGCGTGCTGCGGCTGACCGAAGTGCAACTGCCCGGTGGTCGACCGCTGCCGGTTGCGGCGTTCCTGAACGCCCACCGGTTGGCGGGTCGGCGCCTGGGCGCGGCATGAACGTCCGCGCCATCGCCGCCCGGGTGCTGGGCCAGGTTCTGGGCGAGGGCCGGTCGCTGGCGGTGGCGTTGCCGCCGGCGCTGGAGCGCGTCGCGCCGCGCGATCGCGGGTTGTTGCGGGAATTGTGTTACGGCGTCTGCCGCTGGCAGCCAGAATCACAAATGCTGCTGGACGGGCTGCTGAATCGGCCGCTCGACCCGCGCGAATCGGTGGCGCGGGCGCTGCTGCTCGTCGGCCTCTATCAGCTCCGCCATTTGCGCATTCCCGAACATGCCGCAGTGGCCGAGACCGTCGCCGCCGCCCGCCAATTGGGCAAGCCTTGGGCGGCGAGTCTGACCAACGCCGTACTCCGGTCGTTTCTGCGCCGGCGCGCGGAATTGCTGGCCCGGGTGGAAGCCGATGCGGAAGCCCGGACCGCCCATCCGCGCTGGCTGTTGGAATGGCTGCAACGGGACTGGCCGGACGACTGGCCCGCTATCGTCGCCGCCAACAACGCCCGGCCACCCTTCACCCTGCGCATCAACCGGCTCCAGTGCGATCGTGATGATTATCGCGCGCGGCTGACGGCGGCCGGCAAAGTCGCCAACCCCGTGGCGGCGGCAGCGACGGCGCTGGCGCTGGCCGAACCGGTCGAAGCCGCCGCATTGCCGGGATTCGCCGAGGGCTGGGTATCGGTGCAGGACGCCGCCGCGCAACTGGCGGCGCCGTTGCTGGACGTTCGGTCGGGGATGCGGGTGCTGGACGCCTGCGCCGCGCCCGGCGGCAAGACTGCTCACCTGCTGGAATCCGTCCCCGATCTGGATCTGACCGCACTGGATCAGAATGCCGAACGACTGGAACGGGTGCGGGACAATCTGGCCCGGCTACGGCTCGATGCCCGCCTGGTCGTGGGGGATGCCAGCCGGCCGACGGACTGGTGGGACGGCGTTCCCTACGACCGGATTCTGGTGGATGCCTCCTGTTCGGCCACGGGCGTGATCCGCCGCCATCCCGATATCAAGCTGTTGCGGCGGGAAACCGACATCGCCGCGCTGGCCGACCGGCAGCAGGCGATGTTGACCGGTCTATGGCCATTGTTACGGCCCGGCGGTTGCCTGCTGTACGCCACCTGCTCGGTGTTGCGGCGGGAGAACGAACACGTCGTGGCGGCTGTTCTGGCCGCCCAGCCGGAGGCCCGGGAACGACCGATCGTGGCGGACTGGGGTCGCGCCCTGGCCCAGGGTCGTCAGATTCTCCCCGGCGAGGCGGGGATGGATGGGTTTTATTACGCGCTGCTGGTCAAGCCAGCGGTCGCGGGAGTGGCGCCATGCCCGCCAGCGCGCTGATGACGGCCAGAGGGAGAGGCGCCGCGCGCCTGCTGGTTCTGCTGCTCGGCCTGCTGTGGGCCATCGGCGGCCGCGCGGCCGGTTTCGAGGTGATCGGCGCCACCACCCGGCTCGAAGGCGGGGTTTATCGGCTGAACGCCCAGATCGAATACCGGTTCAGCAACGCGGCGCTGGAGGCCCTGCAAAACGGCGTACCGCTCACCGTTTACATCGAGATGGAGGTCCGGCGGCGGCGATCCTGGCTGTGG
Organism: uncultured Gammaproteobacteria bacterium; assembly: GCA_963719395.1. Classification (GTDB taxonomy): domain Bacteria; phylum Pseudomonadota; class Gammaproteobacteria; order Competibacterales; family Competibacteraceae; genus Contendibacter. The sequence goes on from CAVRCC010000031.1 coordinate 136,287, forward strand.
GATGAGACCGTCTATGCCCTGGCCCAGCGCTTTCAACTGGAATATCACGCCCTGAGCCGGCAATACCTAGTGAATAATCTCAACAGCGGCGAGCGCCGCGGTTTTCCCACTCAGGCCGCCGCGCTGCGATTCATGGGACAGATTCATGATTTTCCCCTGCTCGACCGGAGCCTGTTAACCGGCGACGAGCGTTACGAGGGCGCTCTGCGGGTCCAGCTCGACATCGAGGCCCTGCCGGCGCCGCTGCGTCTGTTCGCCTATCTCTCGGAAGACTGGCGGCTGGCCAGCGAGTGGTACCTATGGCCGCTCTGATTCGCCGGATGGCCCACGGCCAGGGCTTACTGCCGGCGCTGGCGTTGCTGGGATTGCTGTTGGTCATCCTGGTGCTGATGGGCCGCGCCACCACCAACTCGGCCCAGTTCGGGCGGATGTACTCCGGGTTGCTGCTGCTCAGCGCCATCGGCCTGGGCGTGCTGGCCGTCCTGATCCTGTACAACCTGGTCGGACTGATCTGCCTGTATCGCCGGAACGTACCCGGCGCCCGCCTGACCTTGCGGCTGGCCGGGATTTTCGCGGTGCTGGCTATCACCCCGGTAGCGCTGGTCTACGGCTTCTCGCTGCATTTCCTGCAACGGGGGATCGATAGCTGGTTCAACGTTCAGGTGGATCGCGGTCTCGGAGATGCGCTGGAACTCAGCCGCACCGCCCTGGATTTGCGGATGCGCGAGGTGCTCAAGCAGACCCGGCGAGTCGCCGAAGCCGTGGCCGACAGCGATGGCGACCAGGTGGCCCGGCGTCTGGATGAATCGCTCGCGCTCGGCGAAGCGGCCGAACTGACCCTGTTCGGCCGCGGTGGCCGTATCATCGCCACCGCCACCGCCGATCCGGCGCTGATCCTGCCGGATCCACCCCCCGAGGCGGTACTGTTGCAAGTCCACCAGGGTCGCGACTATGTCGGCCTGGAGCCGATCCGCGACGCCGGCTTTCATATCCGGGCGGCGGTGCTGGTGGCGGCGTCCGGCGGCGAGGAGTGGCTGCTGCAAGCACTGTTTCCGGTGACGGACCGTCTGAGTCTGCTCGCCGACGCGGTACAAGCGGCTTTCGATAGTTATAAGGAACTGATTTTCCTACGGGCGCCGCTTAAGGCCAGCTTTACCCTGACCTTGTCGCTGGCCCTGTTGCTGGCGGTGCTGGCGGCGTTCTGGGCGGCGTTTCATACCGCGCGCCAGTTAGTGCGGCCGCTGCGGGAGCTGGCCGAGGGCACCCAGGCGGTCGCCGCCGGCCAGTTCGACCAGCAACTGCCCGGCGCCGGTGGCGACGAACTGGGTTTTCTGGTGCGGTCGTTCAACCAGATGACCCGCAATCTGGCGCAGGCGCGCGATGCCGCGCGACGCGGCCAGGAGCTGGTCGAGGGCCAGCGCGCTTATCTGGAAACGGTGCTGGCGCGGCTGTCGTCCGGGGTTCTGACGCTCGACCAGGCCGGGCGCCTGCAAACCTGCAACGCGGCCGCCAGCCAGATTTTGGGGGTGGATTTAAGCGCGTTTATCGACGCGGACCACCAGCACATCGCCGCCGCGCAACCGGTGTTGCAGGATTTGATCGAGGCGATCGGCCCGCCACTGAACACCACCGGCGACTGGCGGCAGGAGATCGCCTGGTTCGGCCCCGCTGGACGGCGGATTCTGATTTGCCGCGGCAGTTCGCTGCCCGATACGGTCGGTCTGCGGGGTGGTCACGTCATTGTATTCGACGATATCACCAATTTGGTGCGGGCCGAGCGCGACGCCGCCTGGGCCGAGGTCGCCCGCCGCTTGGCCCACGAGATCAAGAATCCGCTGACGCCGATCCAGTTGGCCGCCGAGCGTATCCGCCACAAATATCTCAAACAATTCGACGACGAGCAGGGCCGAGTGTTGGATCGCGGCACGCACACCATCATTCAGCAGGTTCAAGCGATGAAGGAGATGGTGGACGCCTTCAGCGAATACGCCCGCCCGCCGCGCCTGCAACTGGCGCCGTTGGAACTGAACGAGTTTATCGCCGAGGTGCTTTATCTCTATCGCGACTACCCGGCGGGGGTGGAGATCAAGCTGGATCTGGCTCAGGAACCGTTGCCGGTCAACGCCGACAAGGTTCGCCTGCGCCAGTTGTTGCACAATCTGGTCAAGAATGCCATTGAGGCCATCCGCGACGGCCACGGCACGACCCTGTGGATCGGCGCCAGTCGCGAGCATGCCGCCGGGGCCGATTGCGTCGAGTTGAGCGTGCGCGACGATGGGCCGGGGTTCCCCGATAGCATCCTGGCCAACGCTTTCGAGCCGTATGTGACTACCAAACCCAAGGGAACCGGACTAGGATTGGCGATTGTCAAGAAAATTGTCGAAGAGCACGGCGGTTGGATCCAGTTGGAATCGCCGCCCGACGGTGGGGCCCGGATCGCGATCCGGTTACCGCTGTTGCGCGAGGCTGTCGGATCGCCCGCCGTTCCCGCCGTGCCGTTAAACCCCGAGAAGGAGGCCGGATGAACGCGCCTTATATTCTGGTCGTCGATGACGAACCGGATATTCGCGATTTGGTAAAGGAAATTCTGGAGGATGAAGGCTACACCGTCGCAATCGCGGAAAATGCCGCCGCCGCCCGTGAGGCCCGGCGTGCCCAGCGGCCCGATCTGATCCTGCTCGACATCTGGATGCCCGACACCGATGGCATCAGCCTGCTCAAGGAATGGAGCGAGGGCGACCATCTACCCTGTCCGGTGATCATGATGTCCGGGCACGGCACGGTCGAAACCGCCGTGGAGGCGACCCGATTGGGCGCTTACGACTTCATCGAGAAGCCGCTATCCATGGCCAAGCTGCTGCTGACCGTGGAACGAGCGCTGGAGGCGGACCGGCTGGCGCGGGAAAATCAGAACCTGCGCCGCCAGCAGCGGGTCGTCGCCGAACCGGTCGGTCGCAGCGAAGTCGTCCAGCGGTTGCGGGCCCAAGTGCTCAAAATCGCCCAGCACGATGCGCCGGTGCTGATCTTCGGCGAGCCGGGCACCGGCAAGGAAGTCTATGCCCGCTTCCTGCACGCCCATAGCCCGCGCCGCACCGGCCCCTTCGTGGACGTGGGGGTCGGCTCCATCGCCCGCGAGAACGCCAGCCTGGAGCTGTTCGGCTCCGAGCAGGGCGACCGGATTCACTACGGCCGGCTGGAGCAGGCCAGCGGCGGCACTCTGTTCCTCGATGAGTTGGCCGACATGGATTCCGAAGCCCAGGCCAAGCTGGCCAGCGCGCTGGAGAACGGCTCCTTCCTACGCATCGGCGGCAAGGAATCGGTGCGGGTCAACGTGCGGGTGGTGGCCGCCACCCACCGCGATTTGGAGCAGGAAGTAGCGGTCGGGCGGTTCCGCGAGGATTTGTACTATCAGTTGAACGTGGTGCCGATCCGGTTGCCGCCCCTGCGCGACCACGTCGAGGACGTGCCGGAACTGCTCAATTATTATGTGGGCTATTTCGTCGACCAGGAAAATCTGACTTATCGTCACTTCACCCTGGCCGCCCAGAACCGGCTGCGCAACTACGCCTGGCCCGGCAATATTCGCGAACTCAAGAATCTGGTGCAACGCCTGCTGATCCTGGGTGGCGAGGAAGAAATCGGGCTGGAGGAAGTGGACGCCGCCGTGCGCGGCGCCACCGCCGCCAAACCCCAGGACGCCGGCAGCATTCCTCTGAACCTGACGCTGCGAGAGGCTCGGGAACAATTCGAGCGGACGTACCTGATGCAGCAGTTCCGCGAGTGCGAGGGCAACGTGGCGCGCTTGGCCGAGCGGGTCGGCATGGAACGCACCAATCTCTATCGCAAGCTGCGCGCCTTGGGGATCGATCCCAAAAAAGCGCTGGATGAGTAGGGTCGATCCATGAAAATTGTGATTCTCGGCGCGGGCCAAGTCGGCGGCTCGGTCGCGCACATCCTGGCCAGCGAGGCCAACGACGTCACCGTGGTGGATGCCGACGCCGAGCGCCTGCAGGCGTTGCAGGACCGGCTGGATCTCCGCACCGTCTGCGGCCACGCCTGCTATCCGGGCGTGCTGGAGCAGGCCGGTGTGGCTGATGCCGACATGCTGATCGCGCTGACCGACAACGACGAAGTCAACATGATCGCCTGCCAGATCGCCCATACCCTGTTCAACACGCCGACCAAGATCGCCCGGGTTCGAGCCGGCGGCTATATCACCTATAGCGACCGGTTGTTCAAGGACGAAGCGCTGCCGATCGATGTGTTGATCAGCCCCGAGCAACTGGTGACCGACTATATCCAACGGATCATCGAGCATCCCGGCGCCCTGCAGGTGCTGGATTTTGCCGAAGGCCAGGTGCGATTGGTGGGCGTCAAGGCCTATGAAGGCAGCACTCTGGTCGGTCAGGCGCTGCGCACCCTGCCGGATCGGATGCCGGGCATCGAGACCCGGGTGGCGGCCATCTTCCGCCAGGGCAGCCCGATCATCCCGGAGGGCAACACCATCATCGCGGCCGACGACGAGGTGTTTTTCATCGCCGCCCGCAAGAACACCCGCGCCATCGTCGGCGAGCTGCGCAAGCTGGACAAGATGGTCAAGCGCATCATCATCGCCGGCGGCGGCCACATCGGCGCCCGGCTGGCGCAGGGGCTGGAGGAGCGGTTTCAGGTCAAGGTGATCGAGCGTAATCCGGCGACCGCCAGGCGGCTGTCCGAAGACCTCAGCCGCGCCATCGTGCTGCAGGGCGACGCCGCCGACGAGAACCTGCTGCGGCAGGAGAACATCGAGCAGGTGGATGTGTATTGCGCCGTCACCAACGACGACGAGGCCAATATCCTGTCGGCCATGCAGGCCAAACGGATGGGCGCCCGCAAGGTGATGGCGCTGATCAACCTGGTGTCCTACGTGGATCTGGTGGAGTCGTCGGGCATCATCGACATCGCCATTTCGCCGCAACAGGCCACTATCGGCAGCCTGCTCACCCACGTTCGCCGCGGCGACGTGGCCAAGGTCCATTCCCTGCGTCGCGGCGCCGCCGAGGCCATCGAAGCCATCGCCCACGGCGACTATAAAACCTCGAAGGTCGTGGGCCGGCGGGTCGAGGAGATTCGCTTGCCGCCGGGCACTACCATCGGCGCCATCGCCCGCGGCGACGGCGTGATCATCTGTCACCACGATACCGTGATCGAAGCGGACGACCACGTCATCCTGTTCCTGGTCGACAAGAAGCGGGTGTCCGAGGTCGAGCGGCTGTTCTCGGTGGGGGCTACCTTCCTTTAGGCCGGCGCGGCGGCCACAAACCTTATGCTAAAATCCACCGGCTCCGATTCCGAACCAGGGGGCGTCGCCCCCGCCCGCATTCCAAAACCACCCGGCGTTGACAGGACCCCGACCATGACCGCATTCAATTTTGAACTGGCCCGCCACAACATGATCGAGCAGCAGATCCGGCCTTGGGATGTGCTGGATCAGCGAGTGTTGGACGTGATCGCCAGCGTTCCGCGCGAGGATTTCGTGCCGGAACGCTATCGCAATCTGGCGTTTGGCGATATTGCCATCCCCCTCGGCCATGGCGAGTTCATGCTGAAACCCACCGTCGAGGGCCGCATCTTGCAGGCGCTGGCGCCGCAACCGACCGATAACGTGCTGGAAGTCGGCACCGGCAGCGGCTATCTGACCGCCTGTCTGGCGCGGCTGGCCGCCAGCGTGGTCAGCGTGGACATCGTGCCCGAGTTCACCGAGGCCGCCCGCCAGAAACTCAAGGCTCATGGTTTATCCAACGTGGTGTTGCACGCCGGCGACGCCAGCCAGGGTTGGGGCCAGCACCGCTATCAGGTCATCGCCGTCACGGGTTCGGTGGCCACGGTGGCCGAGGTGTGGTCGCGCAGCCTGAGCCTGGGCGGACGCCTGTTCATCGTAGTGGGCCAGCCGCCGGTGATGGAAGCGTTGCTGATCACCCGGGTCGGCGAGCAGGAGTGGGTCCGGGAAAGCCTGTTCGATACCGAATTGCCGCCCCTGCGCAACGCGGCGCCGGCCAAGGTTTTCGTGTTCTAAGCGCCCGCAAGCGGTGGTCGCGGGCCACGGATTCCCCACTGCCGCGGGTCTCTGGTATATTAGCGTTTACTAATACCTGAGGGGGAGTCTGTCAGCCATGCCCAAAGTGCATCGTCTGGTATTGGCCGGAATGGTCGCCGCGCTGTGCGTTCGACCCGCATGGGCGGAAGATCTGTTGCAAGTCTACCGTCAGGCGCTGGACAGCGACCCCGTGCTCAGGGCCGCCGCCGCCACACGGGAAGCGGCGCAAGAAGCCAAGCCGCAGGCGCGGGCGCTGTTGTTGCCGAGCGCGGGGGCCACGCTCGACCAAGGACGAACCTTCGGAATCGCGGGCGCCCCGGACAACTCATCGTTTAACAGCCATACCTACGCGATCGGTTTGCAGCAGCCGATCTACAACCGCGGCAGTCAGGTCCAGCAGCGGTTGGCGGACTCCACGGTCAACCAGTCCGACGTGGACTTCCGAAACGCCCAGAACGAGTTGATCCTGCGCGTATCCCAAGGCTATTTCGGGGTGCTGGCGGCGCTGGACAACCTGACCTACGCCACGGCCGCGAAAAACGCTTTCGCCCGCCAGCTCGAACAGGCCAATCGGCGGTTTGAGGTCGGACTTGCGACCATCACCGACGTGTACGACGCCCAAGCGCGCTTCGACGCCGCTGTCTCCGTGGAAATCGAGACCCTCAACAAATTGGCCGATGCCCGCGAATTTCTGCGGCAGTTGACCGGTCAGGAATACGCACAGCTCAACCTGCTCAGCGAGCGGATGCCGCTGGCGCTACCCCAGCCGAACGACCCCGAGGAGTGGGTGCGCATGGCGATGGAAAACAACCTGACGCTGCGCAGCGCCGGTTTCGGGGTGGATCAGGCGCGGGAAAATATCCAATTGCAGAAGGCAGGCCATTATCCTACCCTCAATCTGAACGCCAGCCGCGCGGATGCCGACAACAGCATTACTGATACCACCAGCAGTCAGGTCGGTCTGGAATTGGTTATTCCGCTGTACACCGGCGGCGCGGTGTCCTCGCGTTCCCGCCAGGCGGCATACACTTACGAGGCGTCCCGACAGAGCCTGGAAAATCTGCAACGCGATACCATCCGCACCGTGCGCAACGCCTATCGCGGTCAGGAAACCGCCATCAGCCAGATCAAGGCGCTCAATCAGACCCGGGTGTCCACCCGCAGTGCGCTGGAGGCGAACCAGGCCGGTTACGAAGTGGGCACGCGCACCATCGTGGACGTGCTGGACGCCGAGCGCAACGTCTATCTCGCCGAGCGCGATTATTCCGCTGCCCGTTATTCATTCATAGCCAATTATCTAGTGTTACGGCAGGCCGCCGGTCAGTTGTCGGATGCGGATTTGGCGGAAATCAACGGTTGGCTGGGCAAACCTCAGCCGACGGATGGCGCCCCCCCTGCAACGGCGGCCAAGGAGTCGGCCAAACCGGGCGCCAACAAGAAAAAGGCGAACGGCAAGAGCACCGCTACCCAGACCGCCGGTCGAGAACCTCCGCCTGCGCCACCGCCCGGCAAGGCTCCCGCGCCGGCGGGCAAGCTGCCGTCCGTCGAACCGAAATAGCCGGGCAACCCGCATGAGCATCACCGCGCCATTGCCGGCCCGGTTGCCGCGTCGGCTGGCCGCTATCATTTACGACGGTCTGCTGCTGATTGGGGTGCTGGTCGGCGCGACCGCGCTGGCGCTCGGACTGGCGGCGGCGCTGCTCGGCGGCGAGGCCGTCAAACTCCACAATCCGCTACAGGCCAATCCGTTCTTCCAGACCTATCTGCTGCTGATCTGCTTCTTCTTCTATGGCGGATTTTGGACCCATGGTGGCCAGACCCTGGGGATGCGCGCCTGGCGGTTGCGGCTGCAACGGCGCGATGGCCGGGGGATCGGCTGGTGGCACGCGCTGCTGCGGTTTCTGATCGCCGGGCTGTGGCTGGCGCCGGTCGCCTACCTGCATCGGGTGTTTGGAGTCAGCGTCGGCCTCAGCCTGGCTGCTGGCCTCGGCGTTCTGCTGTTGGGGTTGGCCCTGCGCCTGCCCGACCGGGTGTCGGAAACGGAACTGGTCGTGTTGCCCAAGGCCGTGTGAAAACCGTTCAGCGCAGCCGGCGCAACGCGTAGAATCCCCCACCCAAAAATAGCAGCGTCGGCAAGCTGGCGCCCACCAGCGGCGGAAAGCCGTACAGCAACACCACGTTGCCCAACAGATAGTTGCTCAGGAAAAACGCCAGTCCGAGCAGCAATCCGATCAGCAGACGCTGGCCCGTCCCCGCCGAGCGCTGCGGCCCGAACACGAACGGCATGGCGATCACCAACATGGCCATGTAGGCGAGCGGCGCCAGCAGCTTGCGCCACAGCACCAACCAGTAGTCCTGGGCATCCAGGCCGTTGCGTTCCAGATAGTCCACGTAAACCATCAAGTCGCGGATGGACAACTCGCTGGGGTTGGTCGCCAGCACGTCCAGGATGCGCGGGCTAATGGCCGAGGCGACCTCCAGGCTGGGCAAGTGCTCGGTTCGAACCGCCTCGCCGTTCAGAATGCTGCGATTGACGCCTTCCAGCAGCCAGCGTCCCGCGACGTAGCGCGCGCCCTGCGCGGCGACGACGGTTTCGAGCCGGGCGTCGGGGCCCATCTTGAAACTGTGGATATCCACCAGGCGGATGCCGGGCAACACCGCCCGGACGTGGATGAAGTAATCGCCATCCCGCGCCCAGAAGCCGCGGCCGCCGCGAATGGCCATGCTCTCGCTCTTGGCGGCGGCCCGCTGTTCGTAGGCCATTTGTTCCAGCGGCGGAGCGACAAATTCCCCGAGGGCCAGCACCGCCAGGCTCAGCAGCAGCCCGGCTTGCAGGGCGGAGCCGGTCAGCCGGGTCAGGGACAGGCCTGCGGCGCGCATGACGATCAGTTCGCTGCCGCTAGCCAACGCGCCCATGCCCAGCAGGCCGCCCACCAACAGCGCCATCGGGAACAGCTCGTACAGGCGTTGTGGCTGGATCAGCAGCAGATAGCGGAACGCCGCCAGGAAGTCGTAACTGCCCTTGCCGACGTCTTCCAGTTCCACCAGCAGGCTCAGGAAGAATTCGAGCAGCAGCAGGACCAGCAGGGCGACCAGGGTGGTGGTTGCGACGGTTCGGAAAATGTAGCGGTCGAGGATTTTCATGAGGCGCCCGCCGGTCGGGTCGCGCGCCGGAACAACCGGAAGCCCCGACTGCCGGAATAATGCTGGAGCAGCAATCCGGCGCCGAACAGCAGGAACAGGCCGTGGACCCACCACAGGCCGACCTTCGCGCCGACGATACCGTGGCTCAGCCAAGACTCGCCGATGCCGATCAAGTTGAAGTGGATCGCGTAGATCAGCGCGGCCGCGACGACCCGACCGTAACGACCCTCCCGGGGCCGGGCGCGGGCCAGTAGCGGCGCCCACAGGGCGATGGTCAACACCTGGATCGGGCTGTTGAACCGCAACTGCAATTCGGCGATCAGGCGAGGTTCGCTCGAACCCCACAACTGGCGGAGGGGAAGCGTCTCCCGGTGTTGCCAGGCCTCGGGCGGGGGGGTGGTATCGACCCGCACGATGGCCCGCTCGAACTGGATCATCTCGTAGTCGCCCTGACCGGGCGTGCCCCGGTAGCGGTAACCGTGGTCGAGAATGATGCGCCGGATGCCGTCCTCGCCGATTTCTTGCCGGCCCTGATCGCTGGTGGTGACGCTGATGTCGCCGTCCGGCTCGCGGCTCTGGATGAAGACGTTGCGTAGTTCGCGGCCGTCCAGGGCGCCGATGTAGACTACGTGCCGGCCGTTCAACACCTCGCGGAACGCGCCCGGCGTGAACATCGAGACTTCGGCTTCCTTGCGGGCCTTGGCCAGAACCTCGAACTGGAACTCCATGGTCGCCGGGACCACCAGGAACGACAGTCCGGCGGTCAATAGGGCCAGCGGCGCCGCCAGCAGGAAGACCGCGCGATAAACCGACAGCGGCCCATAACCGCAGGCGGCCAGCGCGGTCATCTCGTGATCGCGGTACAGCCGCCCCAGGGCGAGCATGATGCCGAGCAGAAACGCCAGGGGGATGAGTATGGCCAGGACTTCGATCGCCTGTAAGCCCAGCAACAGGAAGATGGAATCTCGGGCCAGCAGGCCGTTGGCGGCTTTGCTCAGGTAGCCGGCGAGGCGGTGGCTGAGCACCATCGCCAGCAACACCAGGGTGGTCGCCAGCAGGGTCAGAGCGATCTCGCGGATCAGGTAGCGATCAATGATCGAAGGCACGACCGATGGCGCTCCCGCGCGCGAACTGTGAGGGGGTGCGATTTCCAGCTAAACTCATCGAATTCACGATTCGCCCAATGAAAACAAACACCCAATGAAATCGAGGGTAGCCCAGCCATGGAATTCACGGTCAAAAGCGGTAATCCAGAAAAACAGCGCACCGCCTGCCTGGTGCTGGGTATTTACGAATCCCGGCGGCTGACGCCGGCCGCCGAGCAGTTCGATGCCGCTCGCGGCGGAGTGCTCGGTAACCTGCTGCGTCGAGGCGATCTGGAAGGCAAGGTCGGCCAGTCGCTGCTGCTGCTCAATGTGCCCGACGCGCTGTGCGAACGGGTGCTGCTGGTCGGCTGCGGCCGGGAACGCGAGGTGGATGATCGCCGCTTCCGCCAGATCATGCACCATGCCGCATCCGCCCTGAACGAGACCGGCGCCACCGAGGCAGTGGTCTATTTGACCGATCTTCCGGTCAAGAGTCGCGATCTGAACTGGAAAATCCGCCAGATCGTCGAGGCGGTCGAGGAATCGCAGTACCGGTCCGACGCACTCAAGAGCAAAAAGGACGTGCCGCGGCGGCCCTTGCGCAAGATTATACTCAGCGTGCCCGGTCGGCGCGAACTGCCCGGTGGCGAACAGGCGGTACGCGAGGGCGCGGCCATCGCCGCCGGCGTCAAGCTGACCCGGGAGCTGAGCAATCTGCCACCCAATATCTGTACGCCTACCTATCTGGCCGAACAGGCTCAGGCCTTGGCCCGGGAGTTCCCGGCGTTGCGGGTTGAGGTGTTGGAAGAGGCCGAGATGGAACGGCTGGGCATGGGCGCGCTGCTGGCCGTGACCCACGGCAGCGTCCAGCCGGCCAAGTTGATCCGGCTGGACTACCGGCAGGGGCCGGCGGCGGAGAAGCCCTACGTGCTGGTCGGCAAGGGAGTGACCTTCGATACTGGCGGCATCTCGCTCAAGCCGGGCGAGGGCATGGATGAAATGAAGTACGACATGTGCGGGGCGGCCAGCGTGCTGGGGACGCTGCGAGCCTGCGTGGAATTGAAGCTGCCGCTGCACGTGATCGGGCTGATTCCGGCGGTGGAGAACATGCCGGGTGGACGAGCCAGCCGGCCGGGCGACATTGTGACCAGCCTGTCCGGCCAGACCATCGAAATCCTCAACACCGACGCCGAAGGGCGGATGATCCTGTGCGATACCCTGACTTACGCCGAGCGCGACGAGCCGGTGGCGGTCATCGACATCGCCACTTTGACTGGAGCCTGCATCATCGCGCTGGGTCGCCACCCGCACGGTTTGTTCAGCAACCATCCGCCGCTGGCGCACGCGCTACAGGCCGCCGGCCACGTTGCCTACGACCGGGTGTGGGAACTGCCGTTGTGGGAGGACTACCAGGAGGGGCTGGACAGTAATTTCGCCGACATGGCCAATGTCGCCGGGAATCGGGACGGTGGCGCGATCATGGCGGCCTGCTTCCTGTCGCGCTTCGCCAAGAAGTTCCACTGGGCGCATCTGGACATCGCCGGCACCGCTTGGAAGACCGGCAAGGCCAAGGGCGCGACTGGCCGGCCGGTGCCGTTGCTGACCCAATATCTGCTAGATCGGGCCGCTGAACTGGAGCGGGAGAACGGGCATGCCGCGCATTGATTTCTACGTGCTGCCCGACCACCGGGACAGCGGTCGGGCGCTGCTGGCCTGCCGGCTGGCCGACAAGGCGTACAACCTCGGCCATACGGTCTACATCCTCGCCGCGTCCGACGCCCAAGCGGCGGCGTTGGACGATCTGCTGTGGACCTTCCGGCAGGACAGTTTTATCCCGCACGAGCGCTATCCGCTGGTGGGGGAGGAGGGGTCGCCGGTGCTGGTCGGGACGGTCTTGCCAGCGGAGGCGACCGCGCAAGTTTTGATCAATTTCGCCGACCGGCTGCCCGAAGGTTTCGAGCGCTTCGAACGGGTGGTGGAACTGGTGGATCAGAATCCCGAGGTGTTGGCGAAATCGCGCGAACGGTTCAAGCAATACCGCGAGCAGGGCTGTGCGCCGGAGACGCATAAGTTGTAGGCGTGTTTGGGGCAGCGGCGGAACTGAATGCCCGGCATTGGTAGTTTGATGAAGGATTAGCTGCTCGGCACCAATCGCCGGTAAGGTGTGCTGGAGACGATGGCGAAATTCACCCTGCGTACCATGGGCAATCAATTGGGTCGACAGATTTTGCGCGGGGTGCTGGGCGGGATTATGAAGCGGTGATTTTGAGTACTGGGGATGATTTTGGTTTGCTTTTACAGGGCCAAGACTTTTAGATGGTTACGCTGCTTTGAACTTGTCATTGATAAACTTGCAGAAGCTAATCTAATTATTAATCTGGAATCAAGCAATGAGCAAACCACGTTTATTTATCGGGTCATCAAAAGAAGGCAAGGATATTGCTGACTTTCTACAGCTCGGCCTCGACCATGATGTTGAAGTAACTGTCTGGCATCAAGGTGTTTTTGGTTTATCGAAAGGCTCACTCGATGATCTTGTAAACGCTTCGCACAAATTCGATTTTGCAGCTCTTATACTCACTCCCGATGATTTAACGAACAAACGTGAAAAAACTGTCAACAGTCCTCGCGATAATGTTATCTTCGAACTTGGATTATTCATGGGCGCGCTCGGCCGAGAACGTACTTTTATGGTGTATTGCCGCGATGATTCGATTGACTTGCCATCTGATTTGGCAGGTGTGACCGCTGCGACTTATGGCTTACGTAGCGACAATAACTTGCAAGCTGCGTTGGGGCCTGTCTGTACACAAATCAAGCAAGCAATTAAATCTTGCGGTTTTGCTACTCATTCAACTTCTAATGTACCCAAATTGCTTTCTGATATTATCGTAAAAGATGGTGTATACTGGCAACAGAATGGTGATGGTCCATTTTGTACCGCCTGCTACGATAATAACAAGAAGCTTATTCGCTTATCAAAGCTTAACGGTCATTTTACCGTATTTGGTAAATGGGAGTGCCCTGTTTGCAAATCTCACTTTAGTGGAAGCGAATGATGTTAAGAAATCGTGTACGAGGTTAGATCAGCCCTTTGAACATATAGTCTTAAAATATTGATTTTCAATGGGTTATTTTGATGCTTTGTACAACACAGCTTTGCGCTATAACTCATTGATTTTGGTTACCATGTTCAAAGGGCTGGGGGTTAGATATGCCGCTGAATTGGTCAAAACCACAAAAGATTTGAAGCAAAATGCCTTCTAAAAACTGAACCAATAAATTTGACTTCATCGAATTTCCGGATAGGGACATTGATCAACTCGGAAATGCTCGACGCTTTTTTTCCAACGTATTCGGCTGGAATTACAAAGACTGGGGCGACGATTATTCCGACACCACAAGTAGCGGCGTGGGTAGTGGCATCAACGCAGACTCCGAACACCGGTCGGATCATCCTCTCGCTGTCATCTATACGGTGGACCTAGAATCCGTGCGAGAAAAGGTGGTCGCTGCTGGAGGCGTTATCACCAAAGACATTTTTTCTTTTCCGGGCGGGCGTCGCTTTCACTTCAAGGACCCTGCCGACAACGAGCTTGCCGTTTGGTCGGACCGGGAAAATCGAGAAATAAGCGATTAGCGAGCAGGCTCGGAAACCTCACGGGCAATTTGCGCCATATAACGCAATCCCTGAATCGCCCGGCTGCCGTACCACGAGGTCATTTCCCCGTCGATCAGCCGCAGTTTTTCCGGCGGACAACCGTAATCGCGGGCGAAGGTTTCCAAATCCTGCGGTAGAAAACGGTACGGCTCGCTACTGAACAGGATCAGATCGGCGGCATCCAGTAGCGCCTTGTCCAGCGCCAATTCGGGGTAACGCGCCTCCGACTCCACCGGCAACGTTTCCCAACCGACCAGCGCCAACATCCGGGCGATATAAGTCTCCCGGCTGATGCCCATCCACGGCTTGCGCCAAATCAAATACAGCACCCGCCGCCGGAGCCAAGCGACTTGCCGTAATTCCGCCAAAGCCCGCTCGAACCGCGCCACCAACGCCTCCGCCTCCGCTGCACGGTCGAAAATACCACCGAACAGCCGATAAAGCGGCACATTGTCTTCTGGGGCCAATGGATGGGTGACGATCACTTGCAAGCCGTCGGTCATCAACCGTTCCGCCAGATCGCGCGGGTTCTCGTCGATGTTGACGATGACGTGGGTGGGTCGTAACGCCTGTAGCCGGGCGTAACGGATTTTCTTGGTGCCGCCGACGCTCGGCAACGGCGTGACTAGCGGGGCCGGGTGAATGCAGTAATGGGTGCGGCCGACCACCTGATCGCCCAGCTTCAACGCGAACAGCAGTTCGGTGATGCTGGGCACCAGCGAAACGATGCGGGCGGGCGCGCTAACCGGCGCGTGCTGGACGCCGAGGGCGTCGGCCAAGGTCTCCCGCTTGATCTCCATCCTCGTTTCACCGCATCATCTGAAAGCGAACGCTTCAAGAAGCCGGCGAGTCGGCTTGACCGTCCAGCCAAGCCGCAAGATCATCCAAAGTCTGAAAATCGAGCAGAGCTTCCGCCAAGGCTTCAGCGGTTGTCAGCGACAGACCGCTAACCCGCCGCGCCTGCTTGGTCGGAAGGCGGCCGAAGCGTCGTTGCAATTGCCGTAGAATCAATGCAACACATTCTTCCTGCCGCCCTTCCTGCCGGCCCTCCTGCCGACCCTCCTGTTGGCCCTCCTGTCGGCCTTCGGCAAAAACCTCCTGATAAAAGACGCTCTTCTTCAAATCGGCATGAGTAAATCCGAGCATGGCTTGAATCTCCTGTCGAGTCAGCTTGGGTAAACGATAGACCAGAATGGTTTCGATCAGGTCCAAGGCTTCCGCTAAAGGCAAGGGTGACGGTTTGTCGGCCGCTCGAAGCCGTTGAACCAGGCGTCGAGCCTGTTCCGCAGCATCATGTGGGGTGACGACCAGCAGTTGCAGCAGTTGCAAGCCGAGACTGGGCGTGGAAATCCTCGCCAAATCGTCAAGATACACCCGTCGCACTTCCGGCAGGGTCAGCAGCGAAGCGTAGCAGGGGTCCGATCGCTCGATGGCGCGACGTGGATACAGCACCAGCGCGCGCCAGCACGGACGAGGGTTGCAACGGTACAGATAGAGAAAAATTTCCGAAAAGAACCGGCCGTAGAAATCGTCGTCGGGTTGCGCCTGAGCTTCCAGGAAAATCAACGGTGCGGCGGGATCGTCAGCGGGCGGAATCAGCAGGCCGTCCAAACGAAAGGCGGTTTGCTTGACCTCCTCGGCGCGAAACCCGTAGCCGGCGGGATTGGCGACAGCGACGCCGGCCAATTCCAGGGCCAGTCCAGGCAACGTGTTGAAAATTCGATAGAACAGGTTGTCGGTTTTCATAAGCCGTCACGGGCCGAAATGCTGGCCCTTTTCCCGGATAGATTCCGGCGTCGCTCCCGTCCATTGCTTGAATGCGCGGGAGAAGCTCTTTTCATTCAGAAATCCCACCGCCAGGGCAATTTGCTTGATGGGCCGGGACGTTCTGTTCAACAGATCGATCGCCCGGTCCCGTCGAACTTCATCTTTTAGCGCCTGCAACGATGCGCCTTCCTCCTGCAATTGCCGGTGCAGCGTTCTGGGCGAAACATGCAACGCCTTGGCAAGCGATTCGCCGGTATGCGGACTATCGGGCCGCATTCTCAAATAGTCGCGCACCCGTTGGACCAGCAGCCGGTCCCGCCGATAGGGAAAAATCGTGAGGGGTACGGCGTGCTGGAGCATCTTGTTTAAGGCCCGGTCGTCCCGGCGAATCGACAGTGCAGCGTATTGAGGATCGAAACTGATCTTGGCCGACTCGGAGCGGAAATGCAGCGGGCCGGGGAAAAGCGTCTGATAGACGCTCACATGCGCCGGGGCATCGAACGGGAAACAGGCTTCCAGCAACGGGATCCGCGAATTAACCGCCCAGCAGGCGTAACCAAGAATATATCGAAAGAGCGTCGCGAAGCAGAACTCCTCCATTTCGCCCAAATCCCGGTTGACCTGAATTGCGATGGATGCCGTCGAGCGGGTCACAGTGAATTTCAGCGCGATGTCATCGGTGAGCAAGCCGTGATAGCGACACCACCTTTTCAGGGCAATTTCCAGGGTTGGCGACCCGAGGGTTGCTCTGCACAGCATTCCATAACTGCCCCATGGCAGCCGGCGCGAAAACCAGCCCAGCGCCTCATCGTCCAACTCCTGGATGGCGATGCCAAACAGGGTCTGCATTTGCGACCCGGCGACTCGGTTTTGCGGGTCCGACAGGAATTCCGGCGTAATGCGCGCCCGCCGCAGCGCATCGCTCGGGTCTTTGTCATAGCGGTGATAGGCCGCCACGATAGCGCGAACGAACGCCACGGGCGTTATCGCGATCTCGGGAATCACGGGCATCCTCGCTCGGCTCATCAGTGCATATTAAATACCAATCCTAACCGGAGTGGCACGAATTGCAACTCTGTTAGCGCGCCTGCTGGCAAAAATTGCAACCATGTTGGCAAACCTCGCTGCTGGGTTCTTTATATCATTGCAACCATCACGACAGGCCGGCATCGCCAATCCGAGGCTGGCTTTGTAGCGCTGACCCTCGCCGCCGCGCGGTAAAAGCGTATGATTGTGTTCATAACTACCGACAGGAGAACCCACCCAATGTCCGCGGTCGTCAGCCAGTTCAAATCCCCCATGCCCGGCGCCGATAAGGTCAAGCCCAAGCACAAGGTTCGTTTCGTCACCGCCGCCAGCCTGTTCGACGGCCACGACGCCTCGATCAACATCATGCGCCGCATCCTCCAGGCCAGCGGCGCGGAAGTGATCCATCTCGGTCACAACCGCTCGGTCGAGGAAATCGTCACCGCCGCCCTGCAGGAAGACGCCCAGGGCATCGCCGTCAGTTCCTATCAAGGCGGCCACGTCGAATTCTTCAAGTACATGATCGACCTGCTGCGCGAGCGTGGCGGCGATACCATCAAGGTGTTCGGCGGCGGCGGTGGCGTGATCGTGCCGGCGGAAATCCGCGAGCTGCACGAATACGGCGTGACCCGCATCTTCTCGCCGGAAGACGGTCAGGCCATGGGCCTGCAGGGCATGATCGACCACATGCTGGCGATTTGCGACACCGACCCCGGCCAGTACGCGCCCAAGACCCTGGACGAGATCAAAACCGGCGACTGGCGGGCGCTGTCGCGTTTGATCACCGCGTTGGAAAACCGCACCGTCGCGCCTGAACTGCGCCAGCACATCCTCACCGAAGCCAAAATCCGGGCCGTGCCGGTGCTCGGCATTACCGGCACCGGTGGTTCTGGCAAATCCTCGCTGACCGATGAACTGGTGCGGCGCTTTCGGCTGGATCAGGACGACCGGCTGAAAATCGCGGTCATCGCCGCCGACCCATCGCGGCGCAAGACCGGCGGCGCGCTGCTGGGCGACCGCATCCGCATGAACGCCATCTCCGGTTCTAACCTGTACATGCGCTCGCTGGCGACCCGCGCCGCCGGCAGCGAGGTCCCGGAAACGTTGGGCGACATTCTGGCCGCCTGCAAGCTGGCCGGCTTCGACCTGCTAATCGTCGAGACCTCCGGCATCGGTCAGGGCGACGCCGCCATCGTGCCGCTGGTGAATCGCTCGCTATACGTGATGACCCCGGAATTCGGCGCCGCCTCGCAGTTGGAAAAAATCGACATGCTGGATTTCGCCGATGCGGTGGCGATCAACAAGTTCGACCGCAAGGGCGCCGAGGATGCGCTGCGCGACGTGCGTAAGCAGGTGCAACGCAACCACAAGGCGTTCGGTCAGTCGCCGGAGGAGATGCCGGTTTACGGCACCATCGCTGCCCGCTTCAACGACGACGGCGTGACCGCGTTATATCAGGGCGTGACCGCGCTACTGCGCGATAAGGGACTGGATTTGCCGCCGGGCCGGTTGCCGCGAGTGGAGAACAAGGCCGCCACCGGCAAGACCGTGATCGTGCCGGCGGCCCGCGCCCGCTATCTGGCCGAAATCGCCGATGCCGTGCGCGGCTATCACCAGCAAGTGGACGAGCAGGTGAAGCTGATCCGCCAGCGCCAACAGTTGCACGTTGTCAAGACCATGTTGGAGGCTTCGGGCAAACCGACCGTTGACCTGGAACCGTTGCTGGAACAGGTCGAGGCACAGGCAGATCCGCACGCCCGCAAGCTAGTCGACATGTGGCCGCAGGTGAAGGAGAGTTACAGCGGCGACGAGTACGTGGTGAAAATCCGCGACCAGGAAATCCGCACCAAACTGACCAGCCGTTCGCTGTCCGGCAGCCGCATCCCCAAGGTGGCGCTGCCGCGCTTCGAGGAGCACGGCGAACTGCTGCGCTGGATGATGTTGGAAAACCTGCCGGGCAGTTTCCCGTACACCGCCGGGGTGTTCGCCTTCAAGCGCGAGAACGAGGACCCGACCCGGATGTTCGCCGGCGAGGGCGATCCGTTCCGCACCAACCGCCGCTTCAAGAAGCTGTCCGAGCACGCCGAGGCCACCCGGCTGTCCACCGCCTTCGATTCAGTCACGCTGTACGGCTGCGATCCGGACGAGCGCCCGGATATTTACGGCAAGGTGGGTAATTCCGGGGTCTCCATCGCCACCCTGGACGATCTGAAGGTCCTGTATTCCGGTTTCGACTTGTGCGCGCCGACCACGTCGGTGTCGATGACCATCAATGGTCCAGCGCCGATCATTCTGGCGATGTACTTTAATACCGCATCCGACCAGCAGTTGGAGAAGTTCGAGCGCGACAACCACCGCCCGCCGACCGACGACGAGATCGAGAAAATTAAAGAATGGGTATTGGAGAACGTGCGCGGCACGGTGCAGGCGGATATTCTGAAAGAGGATCAGGGGCAGAATACCTGCATTTTCTCCACCGAATTCGCCTTGAAGATGATGGGCGACATTCAGGAGTATTTCGTCCATCACGGCATCAAGAATTTCTATTCAGTCTCGATTTCCGGCTATCACATCGCCGAAGCCGGCGCCAATCCGATTTCGCAACTGGCCTTCACGCTCGCCAATGGCTTCACTTATGTCGAGGCTTATCTGGCGCGCGGAATGCACATCGACGATTTCGCGCAGAACCTGTCGTTCTTTTTCAGCAACGGCATGGACCCCGAATACTCGGTGATGGGCCGGGTGGCGCGGCGGATTTGGGCCACGGCGATGCGCTACAAATACGGCGCGAACGAACGTAGCCAGAAGCTGAAATACCACATTCAGACGTCGGGCCGCTCGCTGCACGCGCAGGAAATGGATTTCAACGACATCCGCACGACCTTGCAGGCGTTGATTGCCATTTACGACAACTGCAATTCCTTGCACACCAACGCTTACGACGAGGCCGTAACGACGCCGACGGATGAATCCGTGCGGCGGGCATTGGCGGTACAGTTAATCATCAACCGGGAGTGGGGCCTGGCGAATAATGAAAACCCCAATCAAGGTGCATTCATCATTGATGAATTGACTGATCTGGTGGAAGAAGCGGTGCTCAAGGAATTCGAGCGGATCAGCGAGCGCGGCGGGGTATTGGGAGCGATGGAGACCGGCTACCAGCGTGGCAAGATTCAGGAAGAGTCGCTGTATTACGAAACCCTGAAGCACGACGGTTCATTGCCCATCGTTGGCGTCAACACCTTCCGCAACCCCAACGCCAAGCATGAACAGGCGACCGTCGAATTGGCCCGCTCCACCGATGAGGAGAAGCAGAGTCAGTTGCGGCGCTTGCGGGATTTCCAGGAACGGAATCGCCGGGACAGCGGCCCAATGCTGGCGCGGTTGAAACAGGCGGCGATCAACAACGAGAACCTGTTCGCAGTGCTGGTGGACGCGGTGCGCTGCTGCTCGCTGGGGCAGATTACCACGGCGCTGTTTGATGTTGGCGGGCAGTATCGAAGGAATATGTGACGCGAAATCTCCGCCAGGCGGAACCCCTATCCGGGTAGAAACGCCTGGCGGAGAGCAATGAATTTCGGCTTGATAGGTCGATGGCCGAGGTCCCAAATAACGGTGTCCCGAGCAATCTTCGGAGTCAGGGCAAATTATGGCCTTCGCGCGCCAGGTAAACAGTGGTTCGGATCGAACCATTGGCTAATTCTTCTTGAAGGATCGTAGTGCGCGGCAGTTCAGTGGCGAACAGCATGGGAAGTTGGTTTTCGAAATCGGCCTGCCGCCCAGCATCGGTATGTTCGACGTTGAGCCGACACAGCGTGGCCCGGCACTCGGTATCGAGCAAGGTCGCCTGTTTCAGTTCTGGGTTATTGAATTTTTCTTCGATCAATCCGGTCATTTGTGACGACCATTTCAAATCGATGGGATCGGCTTGGAAATGATCCCGCACCTTGGCCGCATACTCCTCCGTCTGTCGCTGTGCCTGATATTCAAGCTCGTCAGCAGTCAAAGGGCGCTCTTGGCTGTCTATTTTATGACGTGCTTCCGCTTTAAGTTGAACGGCGCGTAACGCTTCCCCGATGGCGCTTTGTTGCTGTTTGACCGTGGCGGCCCAGTCGTCAAACTTGCGCTGTGCTGCCATCATTTCTGTTTTGAGAAGATCAAGTTCTTGCGCCAGGGAGGATACCCTCACGGCATTTTTCTCATCCCTTGGCTTAACGCCGCCGGTGCCAGTGGTATCGCCGGGCTGCGCCAGAGTAGTCATACGGGCATTCAGGTCGGCGTACTGCAACGCCACGTAACTTGTACTGGAGAGCGCGCCGATACTGAGCGTGCATGCGGCGATCAGCCAAGGGTGAGCGGATGTCATGATGGGTATCCTCTTCGCAAAAAGCGACTGCGACTACAGGGGTTCATTGACGACGATGTCGATGACCCGAGCCTTGGGAGGAAGACTGCAGCGCAAGGCATAATAACCATTCAGCGCGCTGGCGTTGACGTTGAGGGCCAGCGTTGTGGCGCCAGCGCCCAAAAACTGGGCGCTATTCGCCGCTAAAGTGCCGCCGGAAACAGTCTTACTGTAGAGAGTGCAAATCACCGGCGTGTTGCCAGCAGCCACGCCGTCGCGATTAACCACGACCAGGACATTATCAGTGCCGTTCAGATTATTGTGATTGTCGCGAACCAGCGGGCACGTGACAAATCTGGTAACCGTCGAAATGTTTTGAATGCCGTTGGTGACGGTATTATCGAAGAAACCTTGCTGGGCGCCGATTTCCGGCTGACAGATCGAACCGGGCAAGGTGATGATATCGACCGCCAGGCTTGGCGTGGAGAAAGCGCTGGAAGCCGCGACGACTAAGCTAGCGCATAACAGATGGGTGGTCTTTTTCATCTCGGAAATTCCTCATGGTTAAGGTTACTGAAAGTGGCTAGATTAATGGTACCGTGGGTTATCAGCCCAAGCCGGGATACACATGAAGTGTGATCACCTGACCGAGAACACGCTTTCACACTGTCCTCTACTCGATAATTCCCTCCAGAAGCGCAAAGGTTCTAAGGACGGTAAAATTTTTACGACGGGTTGAGTCAGGATTCGATCCAACCCAAGCATCAACCGTCCAAAGCGGCAGAGCGATGGAGCTTAACCGCCTCCTCATCAGGCTCAAGTCACGCCAACTTCATGTGTTTTTCGCATCCGATGCATCCATGTTGGCTGAAAGTTCTGTGGTCGATCACGCGACTCCGGTCTGGTTGAAACCCTGATCTGCGTGCGGTCAGCGTTGCTAGCAGCATCCGCCGGCGGAGCCATGCACATGAAATTGTCGTAACCCTAACGATATTGATCGGTAAAAATTACAAGTAAATCACCAGCCAATATTCGGATACCAACGCAACTAACTGAATAATCTATATTAATTTTCATGCTGACTAAATCAGAGAATGCTTATATAGATAGAATTTCAACTGGTTACGTCGGCGAAATGCGGAATGTCGGGCTAGGAATGTTCTGCTGTAAAATTATTCTGTGAAGAGCCTATTTTCTATATATAGATATTTAACATCAGTTAATAATCTATATATTGTATCCTCTGACAGGATTGCTACAGCAGAGAAATCAACTGGATCGCCGGGTCGCTTGGGTCCGCCGGGTCGGGGTGGCGGTCCACGGATCGTCGGGCCAAGGATGCTTGGGGTAGCGGCCCTTCAACTCCTTTTTGACTTC
>CAVRCC010000032.1:0-47897 GCA_963719395.1 uncultured Gammaproteobacteria bacterium
CGCGATTATTCCGCTGCCCGTTATTCATTCATAGCCAATTATCTAGTGTTACGGCAGGCCGCCGGTCAGTTGTCGGATGCGGATTTGGCGGAAATCAACGGTTGGCTGGGCAAACCTCAGCCGACGGATGGCGCCCCCCCTGCAACGGCGGCCAAGGAGTCGGCCAAACCGGGCGCCAACAAGAAAAAGGCGAACGGCAAGAGCACCGCTACCCAGACCGCCGGTCGAGAACCTCCGCCTGCGCCACCGCCCGGCAAAGCTCCCGCGCCGGCGGGCAAGCCGCCGTCCGTCGAACCGAAATAGCCGGGCAACCCGCATGAGCATCACCGCGCCATTGCCGGCCCGGTTGCCGCGTCGGCTGGCCGCTATCATTTACGACGGTCTGCTGCTGATTGGGGTGCTGGTCGGCGCGACCGCGCTGGCGCTCGGACTGGCGGCGGCGCTGCTCGGCGGCGAGGCCGTCAAACTCCACAATCCGCTACAGGCCAATCCGTTCTTCCAGACCTATCTGCTGCTGATCTGCTTCTTCTTCTATGGCGGATTTTGGACCCATGGTGGCCAGACCCTGGGGATGCGCGCCTGGCGGTTGCGGCTGCAACGGCGCGATGGCCGGGGGATCGGCTGGTGGCACGCGCTGCTGCGGTTTCTGATCGCCGGGCTGTGGCTGGCGCCGGTCGCCTACCTGCATCGGGTGTTTGGGGTCAGCGTCGGCCTCAGCCTGGCTGCTGGCCTCGGCGTTCTGCTGTTGGGGTTGGCCCTGCGCCTGCCCGACCGGGTGTCGGAAACGGAACTGGTCGTGTTGCCCAAGGCCGTGTGAAAACCGTTCAGCGCAGCCGGCGCAACGCGTAGAATCCCCACCCAAAAATAGCAGCGTCGGCAAGCTGGCGCCCACCAGCGGCGGAAAGCCGTACAGCAACACCACGTTGCCCAACAGATAGTTGCTCAGGAAGAACGCCAGTCCGAGCAGCAATCCGATCAGCAGACGCTGGCCCGTCCCCGCCGAGCGCTGCGGCCCGAACACGAACGGCATGGCGATCACCAACATGGCCATGTAGGCGAGCGGCGCCAGCAGCTTGCGCCACAGCACCAACCAGTAATCCTGGGCATCCAGGCCGTTGCGTTCCAGATAGTCGACGTAAACCATCAAGTCGCGGATGGACAATTCGCTGGGGTTGGTCGCCAGCACGTCCAGGATGCGCGGGCTGATGGCCGAGGCGACCTCCAGGCTGGGCAAGTGCTCGGTTCGAACCGCCTCGCCGTTCAGAATGCTGCGATTGACGCCTTCCAGCAGCCAGCGTCCCGCGACGTAGCGCGCGCCCTGCGCGGCGACGACGATTTCGAGCCGGGCGTCGGGGCCCATCTTGAAACTGTGGATATCCACCAGGCGGATGCCGGGCAACACCGCCCGGACGTGGATGAAGTAATCGCCATCCCGAGCCCAGAAGCCGCGGCCGCCGCGAATGGCCATGCTCTCGCTCTTGGCGGCGGCCCGCTGTTCGTAGGCCATTTGTTCCAGCGGCGGAGCGACGAATTCCCCGAGGGCCAGCACCGCCAGGCTCAGCAGCAGCCCGGCTTGCAGGGCGGAGCCGGTCAGCCGGGTCAGGGACAGGCCTGCGGCGCGCATGACGATCAGTTCGCTGCCGCTAGCCAACGCGCCCATGCCCAGCAGGCCGCCCACCAACAGCGCCATCGGGAACAGCTCGTACAGGCGTTGTGGCTGGATCAGCAGCAGATAGCGGAACGCCGCCAGGAAGTCGTAACTGCCCTTGCCGACGTCTTCCAGTTCCACCAGCAGGCTCAGGAAGAATTCGAGCAGCAGCAGGACCAGCAGGGCGACCAGGGTGGTGGTTGCGACGGTTCGGAAAATGTAGCGGTCGAGGATTTTCATGAGGCGCCCGCCGGTCGGGTCGCGCGCCGGAACAACCGGAAGCCCCGACTGCCGGAATAATGCTGGAGCAGCAATCCGGCGCCGAACAGCAGGAACAGGCCGTGGACCCACCACAGGCCGACCTTCGCGCCGACGATACCGTGGCTCAGCCAAGACTCGCCGATGCCGATCAAGTTGAAGTGGATCGCGTAGATCAGCGCGGCCGCGACGACCCGACCGTAACGACCCTCCCGGGGTCGGGCGCGGGCCAGTAGCGGCGCCCACAGGGCGATGGTCAACACCTGGATCGGGCTGTTGAACCGCAACTGCAATTCGGCGATCAGGCGAGGTTCGCTCGAACCCCACAACTGGCGGAGGGGAAGCGCCTCCCGGTGTTGCCAGGCCTCGGGCGGGGGGGTGGTATCGACCCGCACGATGGCCCGCTCGAACTGGATCATCTCGTAGTCGCCCTGACCGGGCGTGCCCCGGTAGCGGTAACCGTGGTCGAGAATGATGCGCCGGATGCCGTCCTCGCCGATTTCTTGCCGGCCCTGATCGCTGGTGGTGACGCTGATGTCGCCGTCCGGCTCGCGGCTCTGGATGAAGACGTTGCGTAGTTCGCGGCCGTCCAGGGCGCCGATGTAGACTACGTGCCGGCCGTTCAACACCTCGCGGAACGCGCCCGGCGTGAACATCGAGACTTCGGCTTCCTTGCGGGCCTTGGCCAGAACCTCGAACTGGAACTCCATGGTCGCCGGGACCACCAGGAACGACAGTCCGGCGGTCAATAGGGCCAGCGGCGCCGCCAGCAGGAAGACCGCGCGATAAACCGACAGCGGCCCATAACCGCAGGCGGCCAGCGCGGTCATCTCGTGATCGCGGTACAGCCGCCCCAGGGCGAGCATGATGCCGAGCAGAAACGCCAGGGGGATGAGTATGGCCAGGACTTCGATCGCCTGTAAGCCCAGCAACAGGAAGATGGAATCTCGGGCCAGCAGGCCGTTGGCGGCTTTGCTCAGGTAGCCGGCGAGGCGGTGGCTGAGCACCATCGCCAGCAACACCAGGGTGGTCGCCAGCAGGGTCAGAGCGATCTCGCGGATCAGGTAGCGATCAATGATCGAAGGCACGACCGATGGCGCTCCCGCGCGCGAACTGTGAGGGGGTGCGATTTCCAGCTAAACTCATCGAATTCACGATTCGCCCAATGAAAACAAACACCCAATGAAATCGAGGGTAGCCCAGCCATGGAATTCACGGTCAAAAGCGGTAATCCAGAAAAACAGCGCACCGCCTGCCTGGTGCTGGGTATTTACGAATCCCGGCGGCTGACGCCGGCCGCCGAGCAGTTCGATGCCGCTCGCGGCGGAGTGCTCGGTAACCTGCTGCGTCGAGGCGATCTGGAAGGCAAGGTCGGCCAGTCGCTGCTGCTGCTCAATGTGCCCGACGCGCTGTGCGAACGGGTGCTGCTGGTCGGCTGCGGCCGGGAACGCGAGGTGGATGATCGCCGCTTCCGCCAGATCATGCACCATGCCGCATCCGCCCTGAACGAGACCGGCGCCACCGAGGCAGTGGTCTATTTGACCGATCTTCCGGTCAAGAGTCGCGATCTGAACTGGAAAATCCGCCAGATCGTCGAGGCGGTCGAGGAATCGCAGTACCGGTCCGACGCACTCAAGAGCAAAAAGGACGTGCCGCGGCGGCCCTTGCGCAAGATTATACTCAGCGTGCCCGGTCGGCGCGAACTGCCCGGTGGCGAACAGGCGGTACGCGAGGGCGCGGCCATCGCCGCCGGCGTCAAGCTGACCCGGGAGCTGAGCAATCTGCCACCCAATATCTGTACGCCTACCTATCTGGCCGAACAGGCTCAGGCCTTGGCCCGGGAGTTCCCGGCGTTGCGGGTTGAGGTGTTGGAAGAGGCCGAGATGGAACGGCTGGGCATGGGCGCGCTGCTGGCCGTGACCCACGGCAGCGTCCAGCCGGCCAAGTTGATCCGGCTGGACTACCGGCAGGGGCCGGCGGCGGAGAAGCCCTACGTGCTGGTCGGCAAGGGAGTGACCTTCGATACTGGCGGCATCTCGCTCAAGCCGGGCGAGGGCATGGATGAAATGAAGTACGACATGTGCGGGGCGGCCAGCGTGCTGGGGACGCTGCGAGCCTGCGTGGAATTGAAGCTGCCGCTGCACGTGATCGGGCTGATTCCGGCGGTGGAGAACATGCCGGGTGGACGAGCCAGCCGGCCGGGCGACATTGTGACCAGCCTGTCCGGCCAGACCATCGAAATCCTCAACACCGACGCCGAAGGGCGGATGATCCTGTGCGATACCCTGACTTACGCCGAGCGCGACGAGCCGGTGGCGGTCATCGACATCGCCACTTTGACTGGAGCCTGCATCATCGCGCTGGGTCGCCACCCGCACGGTTTGTTCAGCAACCATCCGCCGCTGGCGCACGCGCTACAGGCCGCCGGCCACGTTGCCTACGACCGGGTGTGGGAACTGCCGTTGTGGGAGGACTACCAGGAGGGGCTGGACAGTAATTTCGCCGACATGGCCAATGTCGCCGGGAATCGGGACGGTGGCGCGATCATGGCGGCCTGCTTCCTGTCGCGCTTCGCCAAGAAGTTCCACTGGGCGCATCTGGACATCGCCGGCACCGCTTGGAAGACCGGCAAGGCCAAGGGCGCGACTGGCCGGCCGGTGCCGTTGCTGACCCAATATCTGCTAGATCGGGCCGCTGAACTGGAGCGGGAGAACGGGCATGCCGCGCATTGATTTCTACGTGCTGCCCGACCACCGGGACAGCGGTCGGGCGCTGCTGGCCTGCCGGCTGGCCGACAAGGCGTACAACCTCGGCCATACGGTCTACATCCTCGCCGCGTCCGACGCCCAAGCGGCGGCGTTGGACGATCTGCTGTGGACCTTCCGGCAGGACAGTTTCATCCCGCACGAGCGTTATCCGCTGGTGGGGGAGGAGGGGTCGCCGGTGCTGGTCGGGACGGTCTTGCCAGCGGAGGCGACCGCGCAAGTTTTGATCAATTTCGCCGACCGGCTGCCCGAAGGTTTCGAGCGCTTCGAACGGGTGGTGGAACTGGTGGATCAGAATCCCGAGGTGTTGGCGAAATCGCGCGAGCGGTTCAAGCAATACCGCGAGCAGGGTTGTGCGCCGGAGACGCATAAGTTGTAGGCGTGTGGGGCCAGTCGGCGGAACTGAATGCCCGGCATTGGTAGTTTGATGAAGGATAAGCTGCTCGGCACCAATCGCCGGTAAGGTGTGCTGGAGACGATGGCGAAATTCACCCTGCGTACATGGGCAATCAATTAGGTCGACAGATTTTGCGCGGGGTGCTGGACGGGATTTCGAAGCGTTGATTATCAGTACGGGGAATGCAAAGAGGTTTGCTTTTACAGCGCCAAGACTTTTAGATGGATAAGCTGCTTTAAAACTGTCATTGATAAACTTGCAGAAGCTAATCTAATTATTAATCTGGAATCAAGCAATGAGCAAACACGTTTATTTATCGGGGCATCAAAAGAAGGCAAGGATATGCTGGCTTTCACGGCGCGGCTCGACCATGATGTTGAAGTAACTGTCTGGCGCGCTCAAGGTGTTTTTGGTTTATCGAAAGGCTCACTCGATGATCTTGTAAACGCTTCGCACAAATTCGATTTTGCAGCTCTTATACTCACTCCCGATGATTTAACGAACAAACGTGAAAAAACTGTCAACAGTCCTCGCGATAATGTTATCTTCGAACTTGGATTATTCATGGGCGCGCTCGGCCGAGAACGTACTTTTATGGTGTATTGCCGCGATGATTCGATTGACTTGCCATCTGATTTGGCAGGTGTGACCGCTGCGACTTATGGCTTACGTAGCGACAATAACTTGCAAGCTGCGTTGGGGCCTGTCTGTACACAAATCAAGCAAGCAATTAAATCTTGCGGTTTTGCTACTCATTCAACTTCTAATGTACCCAAATTGCTTTCGAATTATCGTAAAAGGTGGTGTATACTGGCCCCAGAATGGTGATGGTCATTTTGTACCGCCTGCTACGATAATAACAAGAAGCTTATTCGCTTATCAAAGCTTAACGGTCATTTTACCGTATTTGGTAAATGGGAGTGCCCTGTTTGCAAATCTCACTTTAGTGGAAGCGAATGATGTTAAGAAATCGTGTACGAGGTTATATCAGCCCTTTGAACATATAGTATTAAAATATTATTTTCAATGGGTTATTTTGATGCTTTGTACAACAGAGCTTTGCGCTATAACATTGATTTTAGTTACCATGTTCAAAGGGCTGGGGGTTAGATATGCCGCTGAATTGGTCAAAACCACAAAAGATTTGAAGCAAAATGCCTTCTAAAAACTGAACGAATAAATTTGACTTCATCGAATTTCCGGATAGGGACATTGATCAACTCGGAAATGCTCGACGCTTTTTTTCCAACGTATTCGGCTGGAATCGACAAAGACTGGGGCGACGATTATTCCGACACCACAAGTAGCGGCGTGGGTAGTGGCATCAACGCAGACTCCGAACACCGGTCGGATCATCCTCTCGCTGTCATCTATACGGTGGACCTAGAATCCGTGCGAGAAAAGGTGGTCGCTGCTGGAGGCGTTATCACCAAAGACATTTTTTCTTTTCCGGGCGGGCGTCGCTTTCACTTCAAGGACCCTGCCGACAACGAGCTTGCCGTTTGGTCGAGACCGGGAAAATCGAGAAATAAGCGATTAGCGAGCAGGCTCGGAAACCTCACGGGCAAATTGCCCCATATAACGCAACCCCTGAATTGCCCGGCTGCCGTACCACGAGGTCATTTCCCCGTCGATCAGCCGCAGTTTTTCCAGCGGGCAGTCGTAATCGCGGGCGAAGGTTTCCAAATCCTGCGGTAGAAAGCGGTACGGCTCGCTGCTGAACAGGATCAGATCGGCGGCATCCAGTAGCGTCTTGTCCAGCGCCAATTCGGGGTAGCGCGCCTCCGACTCCACCGGCAACGTTTCCCAACCGACCAGCGCCAACATCCGGGCGATATAAGTCTCCCGGCTGATGCCCATCCACGGCTTGCGCCAAATCAAATACAGCACCCGCCGCCGAGGCCAAACGGCTTGCCGCAATTCCGCCAAAGCCCGCTCGAACCGCGCCGCCAGCGCCTCCGCTTCCGCTGCACGGTTGAAAATCCCGCCGAACAGCCGAAAAAGCGGCACATTGTCTTCTGGGGCCAATGGATGGGTGACGATGACTTGCAAACCGTCGGTCATCAACCGTTCCGCCAGTTCGCGCGGGTTCTCGTCGATGTTGACGATGACGTGGGTGGGTTGCAATGCCTGTAGCCGGGCGTAGCGAATTTTCTTGGTGCCGCCGACGCTGGCAACGGCTGACAGCGGGGCCGGGATGAATACAGTAATGGGTGCGGCCCACCACCTGATCGCCCAGCTTCAACGCGAACAGCAGTTCGGTGATGCTGGGCACCAGCGAGACGATGCGGGCGGGCGCGCTAACCGGCGCGTGCTGGACGCCGAGAGCGTCGGTCAAGGTCTCCCGCTCGATCTCCATCCTCGTTTCACCGCGCCATCTGAAAGCGAACGCTTCAAGAAGCCGGCGGGTCGGTTTGACCGTCTAGCCAAGCGGCAAGATCGTCCAAAGTCTGAAAATCGAGCAGGGCTTCCGCCAAGCTTTCAGCGGTCGTCAGCGACAGACCGCGAACCCGCCGCGCCTGCTTGGCCGGAAGGCGGCCGAAGCGTCGTTGCAATTGCCGTAGAATCAATGCAACACATTCTTCCTGCCGGCCTTCCTGCCGGCCCTCCTTTTTGCCGGCCCTCCTGTTGGCCTTCCTGTCGGCCTTCGGCAAAAACCTCCTGATAAAAGACGCTCTTCTTCAAATCGGCATGAGTAAATCCGAGCATGGCTTGAATCTCCTGTCGAGTCAGCTTGGGTAAACGATAGACCAGAATAGTTTCGATCAGGTCCAACGCTTCAGCTAAAGGCAAGGGTAACGGTTTGTCGGCCGCTCGAAGCCGTTGAACCAGGCGCCGAGCCTGTTCAGCAGCATCATGTGGGGTGACGACCAGCAGTTGCAGCAGTTGCAAGCCGAGACTGGGCGTGGAAATCCTCGCCAAATCGTCAAGATACACCCGTCGCACTTCCGGCAGGGTCAGCAGCGAAGCGTAGCAGGGGTCCGACCGCTCGATGGCGCGACGTGGATACAGCACCAGCGCGCGCCAGCACGGACGAGGGTTGCAACGGTACAGATAGAGAAAAATTTCCGAAAAGAACCGGCCGTAGAAATCGTCGTCGGGTTGCGCCTGAGCCTCCAGGAAAATCAACGGCGCGGCGGGATCGTCAGCGGGCGGAATCAGCAGGCCGTCCAAACGAAAGGCGGTTTGCTTGACCTCCTCGGCGCGAAACCCGTAGCCGGCGGGATTGGCGACAGCGACGCCGGCCAATTCCAGGGCCAGTCCAGGCAACGTGTTGAAAATTCGATAGAACAGGTTGTCGGTTTTCATAAGCCGTCACGGGCCGAAATGCTGGCCCTTTTCCCGGATAGATTCCGGCGTCGCTCCCGTCCATTGCTTGAATGCGCGGGAGAAGCTCTTTTCATTCAGAAATCCCACCGCCAGGGCAATTTGCTTGATGGGCCGGGACGTTCTGTTCAACAGATCGATCGCCCGGTCCCGTCGAACTTCATCTTTTAGCGCCTGCAACGATGCGCCTTCCTCCTGCAATTGCCGGTGCAGCGTTCTGGGCGAAACATGCAACGCCTTGGCAAGCGATTCGCCGGTATGCGGACTATCGGGCCGCATTCTCAAATAGTCGCGCACCCGTTGGACCAGCAGCCGGTCCCGCCGATAGGGAAAAATCGTGAGGGGTACGGCGTGCTGGAGCATCTTGTTTAAGGCCCGGTCGTCCCGGCGAATCGACAGTGCAGCGTATTGAGGATCGAAACTGATCTTGGCCGACTCGGAGCGGAAATGCAGCGGGCCGGGGAAAAGCGCCTGATAGACGCTCACATGCGCCGGGGCATCGAACGGGAAACAGGCTTCCAGCAACGGGATCCGCGAATTAACCGCCCAACAGGCGTAACCAAGAATATATCGAAAGAGCGTCGCGAAGCAGAACTCCTCCATTTCGCCCAAATCCCGGTTGACCTGAATCGCGATGGATGCCGTCGAGCGGGTCACAGTGAATTTCAGCGCGATGTCATCGGTGAGCAAGCCGTGATAGCGACACCACCTTTTCAGGGCAATTTCCAGGGTTGGCGACCCGAGGGTTGCTCTGCACAGCATTCCATAACTGCCCCATGGCAGCCGGCGCGAAAACCAGCCCAGCGCCTCATCGTCCAACTCCTGGATGGCGATGCCAAACAGGGTCTGCATTTGCGACCCGGCGACTCGGTTTTGCGGGTCCGACAGGAATTCCGGCGTAATGCGCGCCCGCCGCAGCGCATCGCTCGGGTCTTTGTCATAGCGGTGATAGGCCGCCACGATAGCGCGAACGAACGCCACGGGCGTTATCGCGATCTCGGGAATCACGGGCATCCTCGCTCGGCTCATCAGTGCATATTAAATACCAATCCTAGCCGGAGTGGCACGAATTGCAACTCTGTTGGCGCTCCTGCTGGCAAAAATTGCAACCATGTTGGCAAACCTCGCTGCTGGGTTCTTTATATCATTGCAACCATCACGACAGGCCGGCATCGCCAATCCGAGGCTGGCTTTGTAGCGCTGACCCTCGCCGCCGCGCGGTAAAAGCGTATGATTGTGTTCATAACTACCGACAGGAGAACCCACCCAATGTCCGCGGTCGTCAGCCAGTTCAAATCCCCCATGCCCGGCGCCGATAAGGTCAAGCCCAAGCACAAGGTTCGTTTCGTCACCGCCGCCAGCCTGTTCGACGGCCACGACGCCTCGATCAACATCATGCGCCGCATCCTCCAGGCCAGCGGCGCGGAAGTGATCCATCTCGGTCACAACCGCTCGGTCGAGGAAATCGTCACCGCCGCCCTGCAGGAAGACGCCCAGGGCATCGCCGTCAGTTCCTATCAAGGCGGCCACGTCGAATTCTTCAAGTACATGATCGACCTGCTGCGGGAGCGTGGCGGCGATAACATCAAAGTATTTGGCGGCGGCGGCGGCGTCATCGTCCCGGCGGAAATCCGCGAACTGCACGAGTACGGCGTCACCCGCATCTTCTCGCCGGAAGACGGTCAGGCGATGGGCTTGCAGGGCATGATCGACCACATGCTGGCGATTTGCGACATGGATCCCGGTCAGTACGCACCCAAAACCTTGGACGAGATCAAAGCCGGCGATTGGCGAGCGCTGTCCCGGTTGATCACCGCGCTGGAAAACCGCACCGTCGCGCCCGAACTGCGCCAGCAGATTCTCGACCAAGCCAAGGCGCACACTGCACCCGTGCTGGGCATCACCGGCACCGGCGGTTCCGGCAAATCGTCGCTGACCGACGAACTGGTGCGGCGCTTCCGGCTGGATCAGGACGACCGGCTGAAAATCGCAGTCATCGCCGCCGATCCGTCGCGGCGCAAGACCGGCGGCGCGCTGCTGGGCGACCGCATCCGCATGAACGCCATCTCCGGTTCTAACCTGTACATGCGCTCGCTGGCGACCCGCGCCGCCGGCAGCGAGGTCCCGGAAACATTGGGCGACATTCTGGCCGCCTGCAAGCTGGCCGGCTTCGACCTGCTCATCGTCGAGACCTCCGGCATCGGTCAGGGCGACGCCGCCATCGTGCCGCTGGTGAATCGCTCGCTATACGTGATGACCCCGGAATTCGGCGCCGCCTCGCAGTTGGAAAAAATCGACATGCTGGATTTCGCCGATGCGGTGGCGATCAACAAGTTCGACCGCAAGGGCGCCGAGGATGCGCTGCGCGACGTGCGCAAGCAGGTGCAACGCAACCACAAGGCGTTCGGTCAGTCGCCGGAGGAGATGCCGGTTTACGGCACCATCGCTGCCCGCTTCAACGACGACGGCGTGACCGCGTTATATCAGGGCGTGACCGCGCTACTGCGCGATAAGGGACTGGATTTGCCGCCGGGCCGGTTGCCGCGAGTGGAGAACAAGGCCGCCACCGGCAAGACCGTGATCGTGCCGGCGGCCCGCGCCCGCTATCTGGCCGAAATCGCCGATGCCGTGCGCGGCTATCACCAGCAGGTGGACGAGCAGGTGAAGCTGATCCGCCAGCGCCAACAGTTGCACGCGGTCAAGGCCATGTTGGAGGCTTCGGGCAAACCGACCGTTGATCTGGAACCGTTGCTGGAACAGGTCGAGGCACAGGTAGATCCGCACGCCCGCAAGCTGGTGGATATGTGGCCGCAGGTACGCGAAAGCTACAGCGGCGACGAGTACGTGGTGAAAATCCGCGACAAGGAAATCCGCACCAAGCTGACCAGCCGCTCGCTGTCCGGCAGCCGCATCCCCAAGGTGGCGTTGCCGCGCTTCGAGGAGCACGGCGAACTGCTGCGCTGGATGATGCTGGAGAACCTGCCGGGCAGTTTCCCGTACACCGCTGGCGTATTCGCCTTCAAGCGCGAGAACGAGGACCCGACCCGGATGTTTGCCGGCGAAGGCGACCCGTTCCGCACCAACCGCCGCTTCAAGAAGCTGTCCGAGCACGCCGAGGCCACCCGGCTATCCACCGCCTTCGATTCGGTGACGCTGTACGGTTGCGACCCGGACGAGCGCCCGGACATTTACGGCAAGGTCGGCAATTCCGGGGTGTCCATCGCCACGCTGGACGATTTGAAGGTGCTGTATTCCGGCTTCGACGTGTGCGCGCCCACTACTTCGGTGTCGATGACCATCAACGGTCCGGCGCCGATTATCCTGGCGATGTACTTCAACACGGCGTTCGATCAGCAGTTGGAAAAATTCGAGCGCGATAATCACCGGCCACCG
The DNA here is from genome assembly GCA_963719395.1 of uncultured Gammaproteobacteria bacterium. GTDB lineage: Bacteria > Pseudomonadota > Gammaproteobacteria > Competibacterales > Competibacteraceae > Contendibacter. The sequence continues at coordinate 11,789 of CAVRCC010000032.1, forward strand.
ACCGACGACGAAATCGAGAAAATCAAGGAATGGGTATTGGAGAACGTGCGTGGCACGGTGCAGGCGGATATTCTGAAAGAAGACCAAGGCCAGAATACCTGCATTTTCTCCACTGAGTTCGCTTTGAAGATGATGGGTGACATTCAGGAGTATTTCGTCCATCACAACATTAAGAATTTTTATTCAGTCTCGATTTCCGGCTATCACATTGCCGAGGCCGGAGCCAATCCGATCTCGCAACTGGCCTTCACGCTGGCTAATGGCTTCACCTATGTTGAGACCTATCTGGCGCGCGGGATGCACATCGACGATTTTGCGCCGAACCTGTCGTTCTTCTTCAGCAACGGCATGGACCCGGAATATTCGGTGATGGGTCGGGTGGCGCGGCGGATTTGGGCCACGGCGATGCGTTACAAGTACGGCGCGAACGAACGCAGCCAGAAGCTGAAATACCACATTCAGACGTCGGGCCGCTCGCTGCACGCGCAGGAAATGGATTTCAACGACATCCGCACCACTTTGCAGGCGTTGATAGCCATTTACGACAACTGCAATTCCTTGCACACCAACGCTTACGACGAGGCCGTAACGACGCCGACGGATGAATCCGTGCGGCGGGCATTGGCGGTACAGTTAATCATCAACCGGGAGTGGGGCCTGGCGAATAACGAGAACCCCAATCAAGGTGCATTCATCATTGATGAATTGACTGATCTGGTGGAAGAAGCGGTGCTCAAGGAATTCGAGCGGATCAGCGAGCGCGGCGGGGTATTGGGAGCGATGGAGACCGGCTACCAGCGTGGCAAGATTCAGGAAGAGTCGCTGTATTACGAAACCCTGAAGCACGACGGTTCATTGCCCATCGTTGGCGTCAACACCTTCCGCAACCCCAACGCCAAGCATGAACAGGCGACCGTCGAATTGGCCCGCTCCACCGATGAGGAGAAGCAGAGTCAGTTGCGGCGCTTGCGGGATTTCCAGGAACGGAATCGCCGGGACAGCGGCCCAATGCTGGCGCGGTTGAAACAGGCGGCGATCAACAACGAGAACCTGTTCGCAGTGCTGGTGGACGCGGTGCGCTGCTGCTCGCTGGGGCAGATTACCACGGCGCTGTTTGATGTTGGCGGGCAGTATCGAAGGAATATGTGACGCGAAATCTCCGCCAGGCGGAACCCCTATCCGGGTAGAAACGCCTGGCGGAGAGTAATGAATTTCGGCTTGATAGGTCGATGGCCGAGGTCCCAAATAACGGTGTCCCGAGCAATCTTCGGAGTCAGGGCAAATTATGGCCTTCGCGCGCCAGGTAAACAGTGGTTCGGATCGAGCCATTGGCTAATTCTTCTTGAAGGATCGTGGTGCGCGGCAGTTCAGCGGCGAACAGCATGGGAAGTTGGTTTTCGAAATCGGCCTGCCGCCCAGCATCGGTATGTTCGACGTTGAGCCGACACAGCGTGGCCCGGCACTCGGTATCGAGCAAGGTCGCCTGTTTCAGTTCTGGGTTATTGAATTTTTCTTCGATCAATCCGGTCATTTGTGACGACCATTTCAAATCGATGGGATCAGCTTGGAAATGATCCCGCACCTTGGCCGCATACTCCTCCGTCTGTCGCTGTGCCTGATATTCAAGCTCGTCAGCAGTCAAAGGGCGCTCTTGGCTGTCTATTTTATGACGTGCTTCCGCTTTAAGTTGAACGGCGCGTAACGCTTCCCCGATGGCGCTTTGTTGCTGTTTGACCGTGGCGGCCCAGTCGTCAAACTTGCGCTGTGCTGCCATCATTTCTGTTTTGAGAAGATCAAGTTCTTGCGCCAGGGAGGATACCCTCACGGCATTTTTCTCATCCCTTGGCTTAACGCCGCCGGTGCCAGTGGTATCGCCGGGCTGCGCCAGAGTAGTCATACGGGCATTCAGGTCGGCGTACTGCAACGCCACGTAACTTGTACTGGAGAGCGCGCCGATACTGAGCGTGCATGCGGCGATCAGCCAAGGGTGAGCGGATGTCATGATGGGTATCCTCTTCGCAAAAAGCGACTGCGACTACAGGGGTTCATTGACGACGATGTCGATGACCCGAGCCTTGGGAGGAAGACTGCAGCGCAAGGCATAATAACCATTCAGCGCGCTGGCGTTGACGTCGAGGGCCAGCGTTGTGGCGCCAGCGCCCAAAAACTGGGCGCTATTCGCCGCTAAAGTGCCGCCGGAAACAGTCTTACTGTAGAGAGTGCAAATCACCGGCGTGTTGCCAGCAGCCACGCCGTCGCGATTAACCACGACCAGGACATTATCAGTGCCGTTCAGATTATTGTGATTGTCGCGAACCAGCGGGCACGTGACAAATCTGGTAACCGTCGAAATGTTTTGAATGCCGTTGGTGACGGTATTATCGAAGAAACCTTGCTGGGCGCCGATTTCCGGCTGACAGATCGAACCGGGCAAGGTGATGATATCGACCGCCAGGCTTGGCGTGGAGAAAGCGCTGGAAGCCGCGACGACTAAGCTAGCGCATAACAGATGGGTGGTCTTTTTCATCTCGGAAATTCCTCATGGTTAAGGTTACTGAAAGTGGCTAGATTAATGGTACCGTGGGTTATCAGCCCAAGCCGGGATACACATGAAGTGTGATCACCTGACCGAGAACACGCTTTCACACTGTCCTCTACTCGATAATTCCCTCCAGAAGCGCAAAGGTTCTAAGGACGGTAAAATTTTTACGACGGGTTGAGTCAGGATTCGATCCAACCCAAGCATCAACCGTCCAAAGCGGCAGAGCGATGGAGCTTAACCGCCTCCTCATCAGGCTCAAGTCACGCCAACTTCATGTGTTTTTCGCATCCGATGCATCCATGTTGGCTGAAAGTTCTGTGGTCGATCACGCGACTCCGGTCTGGTTGAAACCCTGATCTGCGTGCGGTCAGCGTTGCTAGCAGCATCCGCCGGCGGAGCCATGCACATGAAATTGTCGTAACCCTAACGATATTGATCGGTAAAAATTACAAGTAAATCACCAGCCAATATTCGGATACCAACGCAACTAACTGAATAATCTATATTAATTTTCATGCTGACTAAATCAGAGAATGCTTATATAGATAGAATTTCAACTGGTTACGTCGGCGAAATGCGGAATGTCGGGCTAGGAATGTTCTGCTGTAAAATTATTCTGTGAAGAGCCTATTTTCTATATATAGATATTTAACATCAGTTAATAATCTATATATTGTATCCTCTGACAGGATTGCTACAGCAGAGAAATCAACTGGATCGCCGGGTCGCTTGGGTCCGCCGGGTCGGGGTGGCGGTCCACGGATCGTCGGGCCAAGGATGCTTGGGGTAGCGGCCCTTCAACTCCTTTTTGACTTCGGCGTAGGTCCGTTCCCAGAAGCCGCGCAGATCCTGCGTCACCTGAATCGGCCGCTGCGCCGGCGACAGCAGGTGCAGCGTCACCGCAATCCGCCCGTCGGCGATGCGCGGGGTATCGGCCAGCCCGAACAATTCCTGCAACTTCACCGCCAGCACCGGCGGTTCGCCCGGCGCGTACCGCAGCCGCAAGCGCGAACCGCTGGGGACTTGAAGATGGGTCGGCGCCAGTTCGTTCAGCCGCGCCCGCAACCGGCCATCGAGCAAGCCGTGCAGCGCCGTCGCCAAGTCCAGCCGCTGCAAGTGTTCGCGCCGGCTAATGCCGTCCAGCCACGGCGCTAGCCAATCGTCCAGATGGTCGACCAGCCAGGCGTCGGACAGGTCCGGCCAGCCGTCTTCCGGAAACCAGCCCCGCAATGCCAGCACCCGCGCCTGCCAGTCGCGCAACTCGTGGCTCCACGGTAGGCTGTCCAATCCCATCCGACGGATGCCGGAGAGCATGGCCTGACGCAGCGCTTCCGGGTCGGCATCCGCCAGTGGGGCGCTATCGAGGATCAGGGCTCCCAGTCGCCGCTCCCGGCGGGCGACCACGGCCGCCAGCCGCTCGTCCCAACTGACCTCCGCGATTGTCCGCAGCCGCGCGGCCAGTTGCGTTTCCAAGTCGGAGGGATCAACGGGTGCGGCCAGCCAGATCCGGCCCTCGCTGGCGCCGGCGTCCAGGTGCGCCGCCACCAGCCAGTCACGCCCTGCGAGCGGATCGCCGGCCAGCAGGCGCGCGCCGCGCCCGTTGGCCAGCAGATAGCGGTCCGCGCCGCCGTCGCGGCGTCGCGCCACCCGGTCGGGATAGGCCAGCGCCAGCAGCAGGCCGACGGTTTCCATCGCTGGCGGCGTTGCGAGTCCGGAATCAACCCGCAGCAGGTGTCGCCAGCGCCGCGCCGCCTGATCCACCCGGACGCAGGCGGCGGGATCAGCCAGCCCGCGCCGCGCGCCGTCGTGGCCAGCGCGCCGGAAGGCTTGTAAAGCGTCCAGCCGGGCCGTGAGATCGCAGCCGAAGGGATGTTCGCCGCGCAGCAGGTCGCGTTCCTCCAGCAAGGCAGCGAGATCGGCGGCCAGCGCGCCGTGCCCGAGCGCCGCGCCGCGCCGCAGCAGGTGCGCCAGCCGGGGATGAGCCGGTAGCTCCGCCAAGTCCTGTCCGGTCGGAGTGATGCGGCTCTGCTCGTCCAGCGCCTCCAGTTCGGTCAACAGCGCCCGCGCCTGCGCCAGCGCGCCGGGCGGCGGCGGATCGAGCCAGGCCAGCGCCAGCGGGTCGCTCACGCCCCATTGCGCCAGTTCCAGCGCCAGCGGCGCCAGATCGGCGTCGAGAATTTCCGGAGTGCGCCGAGGCCGCAACCGGTTCTGCGTGGCTTCGCTCCACAGGCGGTAGCACGCGCCCGGCCCCAGCCGACCGGCGCGACCGGCGCGCTGTTCGGCGGCGTCGACGGCAATGCGCACCGTCTCCAGCCGGGTCAGGCCGCTGCGCGGGTCGAAACGCGGGACGCGGGTCCAGCCGGCGTCCACTACCACGCTTACTCCCTCGATGGTCAGGCTGGTTTCGGCGATGGGCGTGGCGAGTACGATCTTGCGTCGGCCATTGGGGTCGGGCTGGAGGGCGCGTTGCTGGGCATCGCCCGGCAGATCGCCGTACAGTGGAACCAGCGCCAAGCCGGCGCAGGCCGGTTCCGCCTCCAGCCGGCGCAGAATCTGGCGGATTTCGCCGCCGCCGGGCAGGAACACCAGCAGATCGCCAAGATGGCGGGGCAGGGCGGTCAGCACGGCGCGAATCACGGCATTGAAATCGAGACCGTCGGGATCGCGCGGCAGGTAATGCCGGCTCACCGGATGGGCGCGGCCCTCGCTGGTGACGATGGGCGCGTCGCCCAGCAACCGAGCCACTACCGCGCCGTCCAGGGTCGCCGACATCACCAGCAGCCGCAGGTCCTCGCGCAGGCCGCGCTGGCTGTCCAGGCACAAGGCCAGGGCCAGATCGGCGTGCAGGCCGCGTTCGTGGAATTCGTCAAAAATCACCAGTCCCACGCCCTCCAGCGCCGGGTCGCGTTGCAGGCGGCGGGTTAGAATGCCCTCGGTCAGCACCTCGATCCGGGTCTGGCGCGATACCTGGCTGGTCGAAACGGATGCGGTAGCCCACGGTTTGCGCCGACCGGCTCGCCCAGCAGGCTGGCCATGCGCGCCGCCGCCGCCCGCGCCGCCAGCCGGCGCGGCTCCAGCGTGAGAATGGTCTTTCCAGCCAGCCAAGGCTCATCCAGCAGCGCCAACGGCACTCGAGTGGTTTTACCGGCGCCCGGCGGCGCTTGTAAAACGAGGGTGGTAGCCTCGCGCAACGCGGCGCGAATTTCTGGCAGCGACGGTTCGATAGGCAGGGTGGCCAGCGCGTCGGTCGCGAGCGAAGGGAGGAGTTGGGTCACGGTTCGATCTAAAGCGGCGGACGGTTTTCGATTGATTGTTCGATAAGTTGCAACGCCGCGTGCATTTTCGCAGTGCTTTGACTATGGTTTGAGCAAAATGTGTTAGGTTTGGATCGGCTCCCGGTCCTGCTGTTTGCTGATCCACATCATACGTCAGCCCCCACCCGAGGACATCACCGGATGAGCATTGTGACCGATTTGCTGGCCAAGCCCGGCGTTATCGCCGCAGGCGAATACGCCTACCGGGGCGACCGGTTTTCCTATCGAGGCGTCCTGACCGAGGACCATGCCCGCATGGCGTCCATCATGTGTCGCGCCACCACCATGGGCGTCAACATGGAAGGCAGGATGCTGGAGGCCTTGCGGCCGCGCAGCGGTTTGCAGCCGCCGCGAGGGTGGATCGTGCATGGTTCTGACTATACCGTGTGCGTGATAGCGAACGTATTTTGCCTGCTCGATAACAGCAAGGGTTCGATCAACGACATCGTTGGGTTCATGCGCCAGGGGTTGGCCAACATTCCCGCTGACTTGATCTAAACTCGAATTCGTTCCCCATTGAAGAGGTGAGGAGAAGCGACCCATGACGACACTCGACGAATTGATGAAATTGCCTGGAGCGATGGCAGCCTTCGAGTTCCGGGGCAGCGGCGAACTGCTGGAGCAACGAATCGCCTATCCCGACCGGATCAACGAATCGACACTCGATTTGTTGGCCCACATGTGCTCGGCGAACATGAGCATCGCCACCATGCAGGCGCGCGGCTGGGAGAAGGTGACCGCCATGAAGGGGTTCTATCCGGTCCAAGAGTTCACCCTGATCGGTTTCGATTGGTCTGTCGTGGTGAGCGGCCTGCACCGAGAACAATACAAGCAAGCCGGCAAGTTCAGCTTGCCACCATTCATAGGTGTCGTGCTGGCCAACGAAAAGGCCGACTACGAGGCGGCGTTTGCGATTCTGGAAAGGCAGGAGCCGGCCTAATGAGCATGATCCGACGGTTGCTGGCTTTGGACGGAGTCAACGTGGTCTGCCATTTCCGTGACGATGGCTATCTGATCGAAGGTTATGGTCTGATGAGCCACAACGATATGGGCAGGCTGGCCCAATTTGCGCGTGATTACCGGCGCATGGCCCAAGGCAATGCCGATCAACTGGCGATGTTTACCGGCATGAGGGGGTGGACCCCACCGCGCGGCTGGGTCGTGCGGGGCGTCACCCAGTCGGTGTGCGGCGTCGGCAATCTGGTCTGCATCGTGGATAGCGTCGGCGCGCCGCTGAACGAAATCCTGCTGGAACTGCGGGAAGTATCGCATTGGTAGGGAGGGTAGAAACTGAAATTATCGGCCTCCGCCGTGCTCTAACATTTTAAGATATTAAGGAAGCGATATTGACAGACATCTGTTGTTTTTGTAGCCAAGCCGTGGTTTTTTTGATACTGTGTGGATATGATGATACGATACCGTATGTCCTCCAGAAGCCTTGAGTTGCTCGTTACCATGTCGAAGCGAATCCTTTTACCTGTATGGTTTTGTACCCTGCTGGGCTCCTGTGCATTCAATACCTGGCCGGTGGTAGCACAAGTTGTCGGTGGTCCGGGGTCTCAGGTCCAAAGCGCCGCCGCCCCGGTCGTGGCCAGCCTGAATGCGCCCCAGCCGTCGGAAGCTTCCAAGCCATCCGGAGATGCCGAGCCGGCGGCCGACGAACTGGAGCCGGCGGCCCCCGATGAGACGTTGCCGCAACCGGCGGAAACGGTGGCCGCGCCGCCGCCCCTGCCGCCCTGCCCGGCGAGCGTCGCCGGGCTCGACAGTCGGATCGCCGGCCAGATCTGCCAGCGGGTGCGGACCGAGCCGCCGCCGACCAGCCTGAAGGTGGACGGCCATCCCCTGCGGTCGCTGGAGTCCACCATCCAATTCTACGCCCAACGCGATTACCGGGCTGGCTGGCTCGATGCCAGCGGCCGCCCCTCGGTGGCGGCCGAGGATTTGCTGAAGGCCCTGGCCGAGGCCGAGCAGGACGGTTTGCAGAGCGCTGATTACCGGCCAACCGAGTTACGCAAGCGACTCAAAACCATCCAGCAGGAAGGGGCGACGGCGGGGGAGGGTTCGTTGGCCGAATTCGATCTGCTGTTCACCGACACCTTTTTGACCTATGGCTCTCACTTGTTGGCCGGCCGGTTGCCGCCCCGCAAGGTGGATCCCGACTGGGCGATCAAGCCGCGCTCCCGCGATCTGGCGGCGGTGCTGCAAGAGGCGCTGGCCAAGGATACGGTGAGCCTGTCGTTGCAGGGGCTGCGGCCGCAGGGCAAGGGCTATGTCCAGTTGCGCGAGGTGCTGCGCAAGTACCGCGAGGTCGCGGCGGCGGGCGGCTGGCCGACCGTTGCCGGCAGTCTGGCGCAGGGCGCGCAAGGTCAGCGGGTGCGGGATTTGCGCGCCCGGTTGCAGGCCAGCGGCGACTTGACCGGCGGCGACGCGGCCGGCACGAACGGGTCGGTGGTGTTCGACAAGTCGGTGGCCGACGCAGTGCGCCGCTTCCAAAAGCGCCACGGCCTGGCGGAGACCGGCGCGGTCAACGCCGCGACGCTGGCGGCGTTGAACGTGCCGGTGACCGAGCGCATCCGTCAGGTCGAACTGAATCTGGAGCGCTGGCGCTGGATGCCGGATGAGCTGGGCTCGCGCTACATCCTGGTCAACATCCCCAGCTTTAAGATGAAGGTGTTCGAAGATGACAAGCGGGTCATCGAGTCGAACGTGGTGGTGGGCCGGCAGGAACGGCAAACCCCAGCCTTCACCGCCAACATGGCCTATCTGGTGCTCAGCCCGAAATGGTACGTGCCGCGCTCCATCGCGGTGAAGGACAAGCTGCCGCAACTAAAGCGTAGCTCCTACGCCCTGGCGCGGCAGAATATCCGGGTGTTCAACAACGCCGGCCAGGAGATCAAGCCGGGTTCGGTCAACTGGCGGGCAGTCAGCGCCAGCAACTTCAACTATCAGTTGCGCCAGGACGCCGGACCGCGCAACGCACTGGGCGGGATCAAGTTCATGTTCCCGAATCCCTACAACGTCTATTTGCACGACACCCCGTCTCGCGAGCTGTTCAGTCGCAACCAGCGCACCTTCAGCTCCGGCTGCATCCGGATTTCCAACCCGCTCGAACTGGCCGAGTATCTCTTGAAATCCGATCCAAAATGGAACCGGAACAAGATCAAGACCGCCTCGACCAGCGGCAAGCAGCAGGTGGTCAACCTGCCGCAGACGGTCCCGGTGTATCTGTTGTACTGGACCGCCTGGGTGGACGAGGATGGGCTGGCGAACTTCCGCAACGACATCTACCAGCGCGACAAGCCGATGGCTCGGGCGCTGTACCAGGGCGGCGCCAGCGGCAAGGGCGCCTAGTCCGTCGGCGGTGCGCAAGCATCCCCCGGCCCTGGCGGTCGGGGGATTTTTGTTTTGAACGGAGTGGCGATGGATGCGCGTGGCGCTGGGCGTGCAATACGACGGGTCCGGGTTCCGGGGCTGGCAGGTCCAGCGGCCGGGCGTGCGAACCGTGCAGGCCGTTTTAGAACAGGCGCTGGCCCGGGTCGCCGATCATCCGATCGGTCTGGTTTGCGCCGGGCGCACCGACGCCGGGGTTCATGGGGTTGGCCAGGTGGCGCATTTCGACACGGTGGCGGTGCGTTCGGAACGGGCTTGGGTGTTGGGCGGCAACGCCCATCTACCGCCGGATCTTAGTCTAAGCTGGGCGCGGGAAGTACCAGACGACTTTCACGCCCGCTTTTCGGCGCTGGCTCGCCGGTATCGTTATCTGATCCTCAACCAGCCCCACCGTTCGGCGCTGTGGCGGGGGCGAGCGGCCTGGCGCCACCAGCCGCTCGATGCCGAGCAAATGGATGACGCCGGGCAGATGCTGGTCGGCGAGCACGATTTTAGTTCGTTTCGTGCCGCCGAATGTCAGGCCCGCCATCCAATCCGGGAAATCCGCGAACTGACGGTGCGGCGGCGGGGCGATGGCATCGTGTTGGAGGTGGAAGCGAATGCGTTTTTACATCACATGGTGCGGAACATCGCCGGAGTGCTGATGGCGATTGGCGCCGGCGACCGGCCGGTCGAATGGGCGCGGGAGGTGCTGGAGCGGCGCGACCGGACGCAGGCGGGCATCACCGCGCCGGCGGAAGGTCTGTATCTATGGGTGGTGCGTTATTCAGAACAGTTTGGTTTGCCGGTGGCGGTTGAGACCGCGCCGGAGTTTGGGATTTGAGGGCGGTCAGGCCGGCGGATTTGACAGTTCCCGTTGGCGAAAACAGTTCGTCGTGTGATCGTTGACCATGCCGACCGCCTGCATGAAAGCGTAACAAATGGTGGGTCCCACGAACGCGAAGCCGAGCCGTTTCAAATCCCGGCTCATCGCGTCCGCTTCCGGGCTGCGCGCCGGCACCTCCGCCAGTGTGGGCCAAGCGTTTTGCTGGGGTTGACCGTCTACATAACGCCACAGGAAAGCGTCGAATCCGCCATGCTGTTCCCGGATGGTCAAATAGCCCTGGGCATTGCGGATTGCTGCTTGAATCTTCAGGCGGTTGCGCACGATGCCGGGATCGGCCAGCAGGCGCCCGATCTTTGCGGCGTCGTAGCGGGCGATCCGCTCCGGATCGAAGTGGTCGAACGCCGCGCGGTAGCCTTCCCGCTTGCGCAGGATGGTCAGCCAGTTGAGGCCGGCCTGCGCGCCTTCGAGAATCAGCATCTCGAACAGCCGGCGGTCGTCGTGAAGGGGTATGCCCCACTCGTGATCGTGATAGCGCACATACAGCGGATCGGTTCCGCACCAAGCGCAGCGTTCGGGTTCCATCAGTCGCGTTCGACCTCGCCGAGCAACCGCCGAATAATCACCCCCGCCAGCATGACGCCAAACAGCGCGGGCAGATAGGAAATCGTGCCGTTTACCGCCCTTGGCCGGCCGGGCGCATCGCCGCCAACCGGCTGATGGGGCAGCGGCGGCCGGCGCGGTTCGTCGCTGTAGATCACCGGATAGTTCAGCGGCGCGTTCAATTCCCGCAGTTGCCGGCGCAACTCGCGGGCCAGCGGACACATCTGAGTCTGATTCAATTGCGCCACCCGCACCCGAGTCACGTCCAGACAGTTGCCCGCGCCCAGCGCTGAAATCACCGGCACACCATGACGATGACAGGCCGCGACCAGCGCCGCCTTGCAGGCGATGCTGTCGATACAGTCGGCGACGTAGTCGTAATGAGCGGCGGTGACCAGCGCCTCAGCCATGTCCGGCTGGAGAAATTCCCCGATCAGGGTCAGGCCGAGAGTGGGATCGATGTCGCGCAGCCGCTCGGCCATCACCACGACCTTGGGTCGGCCGAGCGTCGAGTGCAGCGCCAGCAACTGCCGGTTGAGGTTGGAGGGCGAGACGACATCGTGATCCAGCAGGGTCAGCCGGCCGACGCCGGCCCGGCCCAACGCCTCGGCCGCGTAACCGCCCACGCCGCCCAGCCCGGCGACGAGCACATGCGCCGCCCGCAGCCGGACCAGACCCTCGGCGCCGATCAGGATTTCAGTCCGGGCCTGGGGATGTGGCATCGGGTAGCCGGAACAGCCGGCGGGCGTTTTCCGTGGTGGCGGCGGCGATCTCGGCCGGGTCGGCGCCGCGCAGTTCGGCGACGCAGGCCAGCACCTCCAGCAAATACGCCGGTTCGTTGCGCTGGCCCGGGTGTGCGCTCGGTGGTTGGTCGGGCGCGTCGGTCTCCAGCAGGAAACCGTCCAGCGGCAGGACTTTCATCAAGCCGCGCAGCCGGTTGGCCCGGGGATAGGTCAGCGGTCCGCCGAAGCTGAGCAGAATGCCCAAGTCCAGCAGCCGCCGAGCCTGATCCTCGCTGCCGGAAAAGCTGTGAACCATGCCCCGCACTCCCACAAACCGTCGCACCAGCTTGATCACCTGATCGACCGCGTGGCGGGCGTGGATCACCACCGGCAGATCGTGGCGGCGGGCCAGGCGTAACTGCCCGACGAAATACTCGGCCTGGAGGTTGGGATCGAGGTCTGCAAGGTAGTAATCCAGCCCGCACTCGCCGATGGCCACCGGGCGTTCCCGCGTCAGCCAGTCCGCCAGCGCGTCGAGATGCTCCGGGCGATGCTCGGCCAGCCAGACCGGATGCAGGCCGTAGCTGGGATACAGCCCCGGATAGTTCGCCGCGACCGCCTTGAGTTTCGGCCATAGCCGGGCGCTGACCGCCGCCAGCACTTGCGCCTCTACCCCGGCGGCGCGCGCCCGTTGGTAGGCAGCGTCGCGGTCGGCATCGAAGCCGGCGTCGTCAAAATGGGTGTGACTGTCGATCAGCGCGAGCATCGGCGGCGCGCGTCAGGCGATGACGATCCGGACATTGGCGGCCCGGCCAAACACTGAGGAGGGGGTGATGCCGAACATGTTGCGGAAGGCGCGGCTGAAGTGCGAGGAATCGGCGAAGCCGGCGCCCAGCGCCGCGTCGGTGAGGGTGTCGCCCTTGGCGATCAGCGCCGCCACCACCCGCATCCGGTGCCATTGCCGGAAGCGGCGGATCGGCACCCCCACCTCCTCCTTGAACAGATGCACCAGCCGGGTCGGCGAGAGATTCACATATTCGGCCAACTCGGTCATCGAGTAGCTGTGGGTCAAATCTTCCTTCATCAGCCGGATCACCCGCTGGATCCGCCCGTCCAGCGGTTGCTGGCGCTCTTCGGGATTGGGCGGCGGGATCAGGCGGTCGAGCAGGCCGTGAATCGCGGCGGCGTCCGGCTGGGATTCCCAGGCCTCGCGCAATGCCGCCAGCACCTCGGCTTCATGCGCCAGCCCGTACAGGCATTGCCACTCGCCGTCGAGCATGGCGTTCTGGATGGCCAGGTAGTCGGGACTTTCCGGCTCGATAAACAGGATCGCCATGATCGCGCCGCCGACCTGGATTTCATGGAGACAGCCGGGCGGGATCAGCGCGCTCCGACACTCCCGCCAGACGCTGCTTTCGCTTTCCAGCACCCGGAACGGCTGGTCGATACCCACGCACAGCGCCGCCGACCCGAGCCGGTGTTCGGAGATATCCGGCAGACGGCCCATGAAAAAGCCGCGATTTTGCCAAACGTACAGCTTGCTCAAGGTCTTGCCTTTCTGGTGGTAAACGGGGGCCGGATCGCGCCGGGCGCAAGCCGGGTCGGAACTCGGAACTGCCGCCCGGGCCGGATTCCGGCCGCGCGAACGGTCATGAAAGTGTAATGCGCTCGCGCGGCGCTAGCCAGTTTTGACAAATCGCTGCCATTTTCGACAAGCCCGACTCCCGCGAAGTGATTAGGCTTGGAAAGCCTCAACGTCCCTCGTCCCCCGAACAACCATCCGGCCCAGCGCCGGGCAAAAGGATCTGGAGCCATGTACGACACCATCATCGTGGGCGCGGGTTCGGCTGGCTGCGTGCTGGCCAACCGGCTGTCCGCCGACCCGGGCCGACAGGTCTGCCTGTTGGAGGCAGGTCCCGAGGATACCAGCCCGTGGATTCATATTCCGGTGGGTCTCTTCTTCATGATGCGCAGCAAGACGCTGAACTGGCGCTATCAAACCGAGCCGCAACCGCATCTGTACGGCCGCCGTTTGTTCTGGCCGCGCGGCAAGACCCTGGGCGGTAGCAGTTCCAGTAACGCCATGGTCTACACTCGCGGCCATCGCTGGGATTACGACCACTGGGCGGAACTGGGCAATCGGGGCTGGAGCTATGCGGATCTGCTGCCGCTGTTCAAGCGCAGTCAGAATCAGGAGCGCGGCCCGTCGGACTACCACGGCGTCGGCGGGCCGCTCAACGTCGCCGATTTGCGGCAGAAAAGCGAGATCAGCGCGGTGTTCGTCCGCGCCGCCGGCGAGGTGGGTTATCCGCTCAGCGATGATTTCAACGGCGCCGAGCAGGAAGGGGTGGGATTCTATCAGGTGACGCAGAAAGACGGCCACCGGTGTAGTAGCGCCCGGGCTTATCTGTTTCCGGTGCGCGAGCGCCCGAACCTGACCGTGATGACCCATGCGCTGGCCAGCCGGGTTTTGTTTGAAGGCCAGCGGGCGGTGGGCGTGGCCTATCGCAACCGCGACGGCCGAATGGTGGAACTGCGGGCGCGACGGGAAGTCGTGCTGTCCGGCGGCGCGATCAACTCGCCGCAACTGCTCTTGCTGTCCGGGGTCGGGCCGCGCGCCGAACTGGAACGGCACGGTATCCCGCGGGTGCATGAATTGCCGGGCGTCGGTCAGAATTTGCAGGATCATCTGGACGTGGTCGTCGCCCACCGCGAATGCCGACGGGCTTCCTACGGCTTCGCGCTGTCGTTTCTGCCGCGCCTGCTCAAAGGCATCATTGATTACCACCGCCACCGACGCGGCTTCCTGACCAGCAACCTGGCCGAGGCGGGCGGTTTCGTCAAATCGGACCCCGCGTTGCCGCTGCCCAATCTCCAATACCACTTGACCGCGACCATTCTCGACGATCATGGCCGGCGTATCTGGCACGGCTACGGCTATTCGCTGCACGTTTGCGACTTGCGGCCCAAGAGTCGCGGCCACCTGAGCCTGAACAGCGCCGATCCGCGCGATCCGCCGTTGCTCCAACCCAATTACCTGGATCATTCCGACGATTTGGAAACTTTGCTGGCGGGGGTGAAGACTTGTCGCCGGATTCTGGCGGCGCGGGCGTTCGACGGCTATCGCGGCGCGGAACTGTTTCCCGGCACAGCGGCGCACAGCGACGATGAGTTGCGGGAGTTCATCCGCCGCCGGGCCGAGACTATTTATCATCCGGTCGGCACCTGCAAAATGGGCCACGACCCGCTGGCGGTGGTGGACGATCAACTGCGCGTGCATGGCCTGAGCGGGCTGCGGGTGGCGGACGCCTCGATCATGCCGACCCTGGTGGGCGGTAACACCAACGCCCCGACCATCGTAATCGGTGAAAAGGCGGCGGAGATGATTCTGGCCGAGCCGGGTTAATCCGCTCTTATTCGCCCTTGCCTCGCGGCGGGCGGATTTTTACCTGGCTAGGGTCGAGCAACCCGGAGCGGATCACCTCGGCGGCGGCGATGGCGAAGTTGAGATTCTGGCCTTTTTTGAGACCCATGGTGGTAATGCCGATCACGCTGCCGTCGCGCAGGATGACCGGCCCGCCGCTGTTGCCCGGACTGATCGGCGCGGAAATCTGGATATAGCGGACGCCGTCGATCTCGCGCAGTCCGCTGATTACCCCGGTGGAGAACGTCCCCTCCAGGCCGTAGGGATTGCCGATGACGAACACCTCCAGACCGATCAGCCCCTGGCTATAGGTTGCGTCGAGCACGAAACTCTCGGCGTTGTTCAGCGAGGTTGTCAACAGCGCCAGATCCGGCTCCTTGCTGCGTTTGCCGATGCGGGCGACCGATTCCCGCTTGCCGCACTTGACCACCAGATTCTCGGCGTTCTCAATGACATGGTTGTTGGTGATGACCTGACCGTCCGCTGAAACCAGCAGACCGCTGCCCAGGGTGGCGGTCTTGCCGTTGTTAAAGGTGACGATCAGGCAGGTGCGCGGAATGCTGTCGCGGTAAATCCGCTGTCCCGGATTGTCGCCGGCCACCGCCGGGATCGAGGGGGAACCGGTGGCGGGCGTGGCGGTGTCCGTGGGTTTCGCCAGGCTGGCCAGACTCCGTCGCAGCGAATCGAGCAGGACGCCGCTCCTGGCGGGTGACGCAGCGGTGGGGCCGGTGGCGGGACCGGTGGCCGGCGTGGTCGGGGTAGCGGAAGAGGGTGGGGCTGGAACCGGCGCGGGTGGAGTAGACGGGTCGGCGGCGGTGGTCGGTTTGGCGGCGGTCGTGGGTTGTGCCGCTTCCAGCGCCTGCAGGGCGCCGATGCGGACGGCGTCCGCCGGGTCGGTCGTGGCCAGTTGCCGCAACTGCTCGACCAGACTTGGCCGATCCTGGGCGAAGCGGTAGGCGTTGGCGAGCGCGCCGGCAGCGCGGGAGGCATCGCCGATCTGACCGTACACTTGTCCCAGATGCAACCAGGGAGCGGACTGGGCGGGGGCCAAGGCCAGTGCGTAGACCAGCAACCGCTCTGCTTCCTTGAGGCGGCGCAGCCGCAGATAGGTCAGGCCAAGCTGGCCGGCGATCTCCGGATCGGCGGGATCGGCGATGAAGGCTTGTCGGGACGCCGCCAGCGCTTCCTTCAGACGGTCGTGGTTGAGATGCTCCAGCCCCTGTTGGTACAAGGGCCGAGCTTGGGCCGCATCGCCCGGTTCCGGCCGGCGCAGGTTGTCCAGTTGCTCCCGGAAGGTCTGCACGCCGGTTGCGTCGGCGGCCGCCGATTGGGCAATCATCTGCTGGATGTGGTAGTCGAAGGTTTCGTACTGACCGGCGCTGGCGGGAAGCGCGCCGGCCAGCGCGGCTGCCAGCGTCAACCGCAGGGCAAGGCGATTCATTGGGGAGGACGGATTTGTGGCGCGCGGGTGGATCCGGGCGGGGTTTTCAACGGCACGATCCCAGGATTGGCCGGCAGGGGCGGTACGATGACCGCCTCCGCCGGCAACTGGTACAGGCGCAGGGTTTCCAGGGCCGCGTTGCGCAGGGTGTCGGACGCCTCGTTTTCGGCGATGTTGCGCAGGATTTCCTCGGCCCGCATCGGGTTCTGGGCGAAGCGGTAAGTATTGGCCAGCGCACCGAGCGCGCGCCGGGCATCTTGGCTCAGCCCGTAGATCTGGGCGAGTTGGAACCAGGCGACCGCCCGGGTCGGTTCCAGGGCGAGCGCCTTTTGGAGATCGCGCTCTGCGTCCGGTAACCGGCCGAGCTTGCGCTGGACCAGCCCCAGATAGTTAACGGCGTCGGCGCTGCTGGGATCGTCCCGGCTGGCCTGCTGGAACTCGTTTAGCGCCGCGTTCAAATCGTCCGTCCGCAAGGCTGCCTGCCCGCGTTGCAGCGCTTCGCGCGCCGCGGCCGGCTCGCGCGGAGCCGGCCGCGGCTCCTGTTCCAACATCCGCCGCATGGCGGTTACGCCCGCGTCGTCGTTGGCAGCCGCCAGTTCGATCATCTGCTGGACGTAATAGCGGCTCCGATCGCTATCCTGGGCGGCCGCCGGCATCATGGCGCACCACGCCGCCAACAGCAGCGCCGGCGTTCGGAAACCGCCGCTCATGCGGTCCCCGCGCTCTTGGGCCTTGGGCTTCGCGCCTCACAAACCCTTGATAGCGTCGTACTGCCGCTCCAGGCTGAGCCGCTTGGAGTCGGCTTGGGCGGTGGTAAGCTGGCCCTGGTCGAGCTGGGTCTCGAACGCCTGGATATTGCGGGTCAGTTGCTGTTGCCGGCGGCGCAGTTCCGCAGTGCGCTGCTCGGTGGCGGATTTGGAGCGTTGCAGTTGGTTGATCCGCCCGGCCAGCTCCCGGTTGCGGGCCTTGAGCGCGGCGAGTTGGCGGCGCTGCGCGGCGACCTCGTCGGCTTTCATTTGCCGCTCGGTTTCCAGCGACGCGCCTTCTTCCCGCAAGGTGCGAAGCTGGTTCAGGCTGTCGTCCCGCTGTCCCTGCAACCCTTGCTGGCGCGTGTCGTAATCGCCAGCCGCCAGCCCGTGCACGCCGCCGAAGAAGCCACCGGAACGCGGGTCGTTGGTCGGATCGGTGGTGCAGCCGCCCACAACGAGCGCGCTCAGGACAGCACCGGCAATACGTAAAGTCCACATAATTTCAAACCTCTCGTTTCCGAAACAGGCCGGGAATCACGCCGATCGCTGCGCTAGATGGACATGCTGTCGTACATCTGTTGCAGGCTGGCCACGTTCTGGCTGGATTTCTGGCGGGTTTCTTTCAGTTGGACCACGTTGGATTCAAGTTGCTGGGTGTACTGGTCCCGCGGTCCCCGTTTCTGCTTGCTTTCGTTGTAGACCTCGCTGGCGTCGGCCAGTTGCTTTTCGGCCAGCGAATTGACCCGCTTGGCCTTGGCCAACTGGTTTTCCAGGCTGCCCTTCTGCTGGACCAGGGCGTTGCGGGAGGCTTTGCCCGCCCGATATTCCCGCGCCAGCCGCCGCGACTCGCGGTCTAACCGGTCGATTTCCGCATAGAGCTGGCGGTTCTCGGCGTCGGCTTCGCGGATGAATTGCTGGTTGCGTTGGATTTCGGCGATCAGGAAATCTTCCTCGCGGGCGTACTGGGCCTTGCGATCGGCGATGGAACTGCCGACGGCGGCGCCGATCAAACCGCCGGCTGCCGCGCCGATCAGGGTGCTGCGGGTGTCGCCGCCGATGGCTTGGCCAGCCACGGCGCCGAGGAGCGCGCCGACCCCCGCGCCTTGGGCGATGGTGGTTTGCTGGTCGTTCATGCCCGCGCAACCGGACAACGATGCGCCGATCAGGGCGGCGATGAGAAGTGGTTTACCTGGATGGTGGATGGACACGGGTATCTCCCTGGCATGAGGTGAATGGGATGCCTGAAAGTCTGGAAAACGCCGGAGGGTAAATCAATGCTCTGGTGGTTCGCCACCTAAAAATCGCGCCCTCGGCGGGAAGGGCTCGGTCGGCACCGTGGAGTTCGTTTCGAGCATACCATGATACCAGCAGCGACCGATGCCCGGTTAAGGTACCATTCAGCCGCTAGCAGGCAAATCCATGTATCCGTTCTCAATGACTCATCCTGGCTCCTCAACTCTGTTGCGATTATGAATTTCTTCGTGCGTGCAATCGGTTTTTTGATCGGGCGCCATGGGCGCACCGGTCTTTGGTTAAGCGTCACCCTGATCGGGCTGGCTCCGCTGCTGGATGCCGGGGCAGTCCCGGCGGAACCCCGAACCGCCCTGGTGATCGGCAACGGCGCTTACGGCGAGTTCCCGCTCAAGAATCCCGCCAACGATGCCCGGGACATGGCGGCGAAACTGCGCGAACTGGGCTTTCAGGTCATCGAGCGGCTCGACGCCGACCGCCAGACCTTGCGCCAGGCATTGCGCGATTTCGAGCAGCAACTGCGCCAGCAGCGTGGCGTCGGGCTGTTCTACTACGCCGGCCACGGGGTCCAGCTCAAGGGTCAGAACTACCTGATCCCGGTCGGCGTGGACATCCGCCAGGAATTTGAAATCCCGGACGAGGGCGTGGACGCCGACGCCGTGCTGCGGGCGATGGAATCCGCCGGCAACGGCCTCAACATCGTAATTCTCGATGCCTGCCGCAACAACCCCTTCGCCCGTAGCCTCGGCAGCCGGGGACTGGCGCGGATGGAGGGTCCAGTCGGCACCTTTATCGCCTACGCCACCGCGCCGGGTTCGATTTCAAAAGACGGGACCGGCCGCAACAGCCCCTACACCCAGAATCTGCTGGCGGCGATGAGCACGCCCGGCCTCAGTCTGGAGCAGGTGTTCAAACAGGTGCTGGTGGGGGTGGAGCGGGAGACTGGCGGTAGCCAGGTACCCTGGGTGGCGTCGTCGCTGCGCGGCGAATTTTACTTCCTCCCGCCGGCCCCGGCCGCCGCCCCGGCTGGACCAGCTCCAGTCGCGCCACCCGCCACGCCACCGACGGCTTCCGCCGTTCCACCGGTTCCACCGGCTCCACCGGTTCCCGCCGTTCCGCCTGCTTCTCCACCAACTGCGGAGTCGCCGCCGGCCGATCCCCAGGAACCGGCCGCGCCGCTGGAGCCGGAACTGGTGGTGGCGCGGGATGCCGGCTTTTCGATCAGCCGCCGCGAAATCAGTCTTGAGGCTTACCGTCGTTTCGCCGAAGCCAACGGCCGGATCGCGCCGGAACCGGAGTCGGGCGCCGGGCGCGACAGTCCGGCGCGGGTGACTTGGCGGGAGGCGATGGACTACGCGGCCTGGCTCGCCCGCCGGACCGGCCATGCTTACCGGCTGCCGACCGAGGCGGAATGGGAATACGCCGCCCGGGCCGGACTCGGTGCTTACGACCCCAGCGGCCAGAGTCGGGAATGGACCTGCTCCGAATATCGCGAGGAATACGAGGGCCAGGAACGGCGTTGCGCGACGAGCCTGCCGGAAGCCGTGGCGATTCGCAGCGGCAACGGGCGGGCGGGAGCCGACCCGCTCAGCGACGATCTGGGCTTTCGACTGGCGCGAGAGCCATGAGGCGACGCGGCCCGCTCAATCCGGCTTGACCCCCGTCAGGCCGTTGGGCTGGCCGGCGAACCGGGCGGCCAGATCGTCCAGGTCTCGCGCCGACAGCGAAGCGACCATGCCTTTCATCAACTGATAGTCGCCCAGCGCCTTGCGCAGGTAGTTCTCGTGCTGGCCGACCGCCGGGGATGATCATCAAGGCCGAGTTCCTTTCGTTATCGGCTATCATCCGCAACGTGGTCGCGCTATTCCAGCAGGGCGCCGCCCGACATTTGGACGAAACGCCGCTCAGTGACGATCAACGGATCGTGGACGAGGTGATCGTTGTCGATCCACTCCCCACGGATTCCTGCCCCGAATGCTGGAAATTGACGTAGAATTTCCACCATATCCGGTGGTCTTTCCCGAGGGTTACGACCTCATTTCCAGCTTCGCGGAGTCCTCTCATGCCCGACTATCGTTCCCGCACCACCACTCACGGCCGCAACATGGCGGGCGCCCGCGCGCTCTGGCGGGCCACCGGCGTCAAGGATGGCGATTTCGGCAAGCCGATCATTGCGATTGCTAATTCCTTCACCCAGTTCGTGCCCGGCCACGTCCACCTCAAGGACTTGGGCCAACTGGTCGCGCGCGAGATCGAAATGGCCGGTGGCATCGCTAAGGAATTCAACACCATCGCAGTGGATGACGGCATCGCCATGGGCCACGGCGGGATGTTGTACTCGCTGCCCTCGCGCGAACTGATCGCCGATTCGGTCGAGTACATGGTCAACGCCCACTGCGCCGACGCGCTGGTGTGCATCTCCAACTGCGACAAGATCACTCCCGGCATGTTGATGGCCGCCCTGCGGCTCAACATCCCGGCCATTTTCGTCTCGGGCGGGCCGATGGAGGCCGGCAAGACCCGGCTGGCGGCGCACAAGCTGGACCTGGTGGACGCCATGGTCGCCGCCGCCGATGACAGCATCGACGACGCCACGGTGATGGAAATGGAGCGCTCGGCCTGCCCGACCTGCGGGTCCTGCTCCGGCATGTTCACCGCCAATTCGATGAACTGCCTGACCGAGGCTCTGGGATTAAGTCTGCCCGGCAACGGCTCGCTGCTGGCCACCCACGCCGACCGCCGGCAACTGTTTCTGGAAGCCGGCCGGCGCATCGTCGAACTGACCCGGCGCTATTACGAGCGGGACGATGCCTCGGTACTGCCGCGCGGCATCGCCACGTTTGAAGCCTTCGAGAATGCCATCAGCCTCGATATCGCCATGGGCGGCTCCACGAATACTGTGCTGCATCTGCTGGCCGCCGCCCACGAGGCCGAGCGTGGACTTCACTCTGCGCGATATCGACCGCCTGTCGCGCCGGGTGCCGAACTTATGCAAGGTCGCGCCCCGCTACCCAGAAGTACCACATGGAAGACGTACACCGGGCGGAGGCGTGATCGCCATTCTCGGCGAACTGGACCGCGCCGGGCTGTTGCATCGCGACGTACGTACCGTGCATGGCGAGACGCTGGCCGAGGCGCTGGACCGCTGGGACATCGCCCGTCCGACCGCCTGGGACGAAGCTCGTCTGCGCTACTCCGCCGGTCCCGCCGGCATTCCCACCCAGGAAGCATTCAGCCAGGCTACCCGCTGGCCGAGCCTGGACCTGGACCGGGAAAGCGGCTGCATTCGCGACAAAGCCCACGCCTATTCTCTGGATGGCGGGCTGGCGGTGCTGTACGGCAACCTGGCCGAGGAAGGCTGCATCGTCAAAACCGCCGGGGTGGATGAGGACAACCTGGTGTTCCAAGGGCCGGCGCGGGTGGTGGAAAGCCAGGAGGACGCGGTCGCGGCGATTCTGGGCGGGCGGATTCAGCCGGGCGACGTGGTGCTGATTCGCTACGAAGGCCCCCGGGGCGGACCGGGCATGCAGGAAATGCTCTATCCAACCAGCTATCTCAAATCCAAGGGACTGGGCAAGGTGTGCGCCCTGATCACCGACGGCCGCTTCTCCGGCGGCACCTCCGGACTGTCTATCGGCCACGTCTCGCCGGAAGCGGCCGAAGGCGGCATGATCGGGCTGGTCGAGGAGGACGACCGGATCGAAATCGACATTCCCAACCGTCGTATTCATCTCGCTGTCAGCGATGAGGAACTGCAACGGCGGCGGGCGGCGATACAAGGACGGGGAGCGATGGCCTGGAAACCGGCCAACCGCCAACGTCCGGTGTCGCCTGCGTTGCGCGCCTACGCCGCCATGACCACCAGCGCTTCCCACGGCGCGGTGCGGGATGTGACCCAGGTGGAGCGCTGAGTTCAGCGCCTGGATGAAATCACCAGCTCCAGCATTGCCAGAATACCAGGGGGAGAAGCCATGAATCAGGCCGAGGGCGGAGACAGCCAGCGTCTCAGGTTGGTCAATCATCTGAAGCTGATCGAGGATTTGTGGCAGAAGCTGTACTACGTCAAATGGAATTCCAAATCGTTTGCGATGCTGGCGCGACTGGCGCAGGACATGGTGCAGAACTCGCAGGAACGCGGCGACGAGCGCCTGAGCGACCTGATCGCGCAACTGGAACAGCATGTCAGAAGTTGCGCGACCGGTGGCGGCATGCCCAGCGAATCCGACCGGCAGCGGCTGACGGCGCTGATCGACGCCTTGGGCAATATTCTGACGGCGGGCGGCGGACGCGACGCGAGCGACGAGTTCCGAACCCGCCCTCTGTTGTCGCCGCTACCAGAAATCTTCGTGATCGCTCCGAGCCAAAATCCGTCGCTGGTGACCAAACTCGAGGATTCCGGCTATCGGGTACGGTACATCGCCGACCTGGTCGAGGCCGAACAACGCCTGCAGGAACGGGTACCCGGCGCCATCCTCGTCGACGTGGATTTTCCCGGCGGACCGGAGTCGGCCACGACGCTGATCGCCAACCTGCGCGCCGAAACCGGGTTGCGGGCGCCGGTGCTGTTCCTGGCCGAGCGCAACGATATGAGCGCGCGCCTGGACGCAGTGCGGGCGGGCGGAACGGCCTACTTCAGCAAGCCGTTCGAGCACGACGAACTGCTGGGCGTGTTGCGGGAGTTGTTGTTGCCCCAGACCTCGCGGGACTATTTCCGGGTTCTGATCGTCAATGACCAACCGACCGAAGCCTGGGAGATAGCCGGCGCCTTGGAGGAACAGGGCGCCACTCCGCGAGTGCTGATCCAGCCGTTGCAAGTGTTGCAGGACATCCACCGGTTTCGGCCGGATCTGCTGCTGGTCGATCTGGACATCAAGGAAATCAACGGAGCGGAACTCGCCCAGGTGATCGCCCAACATCGGGATTGCGACACTCTGCCGATGATCTTGCTGTGCTTCCCGGCCGATCTTCCGCATTACCTGGTCAGTTTGGATCTGCCGGGCGCCAGCCTGTTGACCAAGCCGGCGTCGATCAGCTACCTGTGCTGGGAAGTCAAGCAGCGGCTGCGTCGGGCGCGCGCCCTGCGAGTCAAGCTCGTTTCTCTGACCGACAACGACGCGGTCAGCGGCCTGTGCAACCGCCGGCGTTACCTGATGCTGCTGGAGCGGGCGCTCGAGACCCTGGGCTTGGGCACGCACTCGCTAGCCGTGGTGTTCGTCATGCTGGACAACTTGCGGTCCATCCGCGATTCGGCCGGCGTGGCCACGGCCGACGAGGTGGTGGGCCAGGCGGCCAGCCGGCTGCGGCAAGTGCTGGGTCAGGATCAGCCGGCGGCGCGGTTCAGCGACGCCATTTTTTCGGTGCTGGCTCCCAACCTGCTGGGCGAAGCGCTGCTGGCCTTGGCCCGGCGCATCCGCAATGCGCTGGAAACCGGGTTCTATAAGGTCGGCGAGCAAGCTCTGTTGTTGCGGACCAGCATCGGCCTGGCGCTGGCGACCGACCGTAGCCAGGATCACCTGATGCTGATCCAGCGGGCCGATTCGGCTTGCGGCCTGGCGCGGGAGGCTAAGGGGGAGCGCATTGTCGTCCTGCAGCAGAGCGCGATGGGAGCCAAACGCGACGAGGAAGTCTCGTCGCGAGGGCGAGTGTTGGATCAGGTGCGCGAAATCATCGAGCACGAACGGCTCTGGCTGATGTTCCAGCCCATCGCCAGCATGCGGGGTGATGGCAACGAGCGCTATGAGGTATTACTGCGGCTGCGCGGCAGCGACGGTCTGGAAGTGGTGCCGGGCAGCGTGTTCGGCGTGGTTTACAACCATGAATTGGGGCGGGCGCTGGATCGCTGGGTGATCGAGCACGTGCTCGACATGCTGCGGCAGCGCCACCTGATGACCACGGTGTTTATCAAGATTCTGCCGGTCACCTTGCAGGATCGGACGCTGAGCGGTTGGCTGCGCGAGCGGCTGGAACAGACCGGGGTGGAGGCGCAGCGCCTCGTGTTCGAGGTGGCGGAAACCACCGCCGAGCGCGGCCTGCGCGACATGTTCGGCTTTTTGGGCGGCATCAAGATGCTGGGCTGCGGATTCTGCCTGGACCGCTTCGGCCGGGGCACGGACTCGCTGTCGTTGCTTAAGAATCTGGGCGCCGATTACGTCAAGTTGGACATGTACTTCGTCAATGGCATCGCCAAGGATCCCATCAAGCAGGCCCAGCTCAAGGAACTGGTGCAAAATCTGGAGGCCCTGGGCGCGGCCACCATCGTCGGCGGGGTGGAGGAGGTGAAGGCCATGCCGATTCTATGGTCGCTGGGGGTGGATCTGATCCAGGGATTTTTCTTGCAACACCCCAACCGCGAGATGAGTTACGACTTCGCCGGCGCGGCGCTCTGAGCGGCGTTGGCCGGTTAACTGTCGCCGTCGCGCAGCAGCGCGGCGTAGCCGTCTCGATAACTGGGATAGCGGAATTGAAAGCCGCTGGCGCGCAACCGGGCGTTGCGGCAACGCTTGCTGGCTCGCATGCGCAGCGCGGGATCGCCGGTCCCGGCGGCGCCCGGCTTCAAGGGCGGATTCGCGGCCAGCGGTGGCTCCGGCAGGCCGAGTTGGGTCGCCAGCCAGCATAAGACTTCGCCCAGCGGCGCCGGGTCGTCGTCCACGGCCAAGTACAGCGGCGCCGGCGCTGGCAGCAACAAGAGATGTTCCAACACCCGGGCGCAGTCGTCGCGGTGGATGCGGTTGGTGTAGAGCGGCGGGCCGCCGGGCCGGGTGGCGGTTCCCTCGCGGACGCTGTCGATCAGCCGGGTCCGGCCGGGGCCGTAGATGCCGCCGAAGCGGACGGCCACCGCCGGCCAGGGGCTATCCCACATCAGTTGTTCGCCCGCACGAATGCAGCGTCCGCTAAAACCCTCGGCCTGGGCGGGCGAATCCTCGTCCACCCACTCGCCCTGGTGCTGGGCGTAGACCGAGGTGCTGGAGGTGAACAGCAGCCGACGGGGCCGCTGGCCCGCCCGGCCCAGGGCGTCGAGCAGGTTGCGGACGCCGGCGACGTAGGCGGCCTGGTAGGCGGCTTCGCTGAAGCCGACGGCGGCGGCGCTGTAGACGACAGCGTCCAAAGCCGGCGGCAGGGTGTTCAGAGTCGCCGGATCGGTCAAATCGGCTGCCAGCGGCTGGATGCCGGACGGTAAATCGGCCGGGCGGCGCTTCAAGCCCCAGACTTCATGCCCGGCCGCGCCCAACCGCTGGCCCAAGGTCGCGCCGACGTCGCCGCAGCCGGCGATCAGAATACGTGCCATGGCAAAATCCTCGTGAAGCGGAAAGCTGATGACTTCGGATGAATTTGGCCGGCGCGTGCTGGACTGGTTCGACGCGCACGGTCGCAAGCGCCTGCCCTGGAAAGAGAACCCCACGCCGTACCGGGTCTGGGTGTCGGAGATCATGCTGCAACAGACCCAGGTGGCGACGGTCATTCCGTATTATGAGCGGTTCATGGCGCGATTTCCCGCCCTGGTGAATCTGGCCGACGCCGATTTGAACGAGGTATTGGGATTGTGGGCCGGATTGGGGTACTACGCCCGCGCCCGGCATTTGCATGAGGCGGTGCGAATCGTGCGCGACCGACATGGAGGGGAGATGCCGCTGGATAGCGCTCTGCTCCAGGCATTGCCGGGCATCGGCCGCTCGACGGCGGGGGCGATACTGGCACTGGCGGTCGGCCAGCGCCAGCCGATCCTGGACGGTAACGTCAAGCGCCTGCTGGCGCGGTTTGCGGCGGTGGACGGCTGGCCGGGCGAGTCGCGGGTCTCGGCGGCGCTGTGGGAAGTAGCGGAACGCTACACGCCGGTCGAGCGCGTCGCCGATTACACCCAGGCGATGATGGATCTCGGGGCGCTGATTTGTACGCCGCGCCGGCCGAGCTGCGACCGGTGTCCGCTGGCGGATGGTTGCGCGGCGCATCTCCAGCGGCGGGAATCGGATTACCCGGCGCCGAAGCCGAGGCGGGACTTGCCGGCGCGGTCCACCCGGATGTTGCTGCTGCGTCGGGCGGAGGGCGAGGTGCTGCTGGAACGCCGGCCGCCGGTCGGCATCTGGGGCGGGCTGTGGAGTTTTCCCGAGTGCCCGCTGGAGGCGGACATCGCTGACTGGTGCCGCGAGCGGTTGGGGCTGGAGGTGACGGTCGGGGCGCCGTGGAGCGTGCTGCGGCACAGCTTCAGCCATTTTCATTTGGACATTACACCGGCGCCGGCGGTAGTGGTGGGATCGAGCGGGACGGTGATGGAAGGGGAATCGCGGGTCTGGTATAACACCCGCCAGCCCGATGATCGTGGGGTCGCCGCACCGGTGCGGCGCCTGCTGGCGGCGTTGGCGAGCGAACTGTAGAACGAACGGGAATCAGCGAATGGCTCGAATGGTGAAGTGTATCAAGCTCGGCGTCGAGGCCGAGGGTTTGGATCGGCCGCCTTATCCGGGAGAACTGGGCAAGCGGATTTTCGAGAGCGTTTCCAAGGCGGCTTGGCAGCAATGGCTGCGCCAGCAGACCATGCTGATCAACGAGTACCGGCTGACGCCGTTCGAGCCGAAGGCTCGCCAGTTCCTGGAGGAGCAGATGACGCGGTTTTTCTTCGGGGAGGGTTCGGTGTTGCCGGAGGGCTACGTGCCACCGAAAACGTGAGTCGGCTTGACGACTATCGCGCAAGCTGCTTAAATCCGCCTTTCTTTCGCGCGGTGCGCGATCCGGCCAGGTAGCTCAGTTGGTAGAGCAGCGGACTGAAAATCCGCGTGTCGTTGGTTCGATTCCGACCCTGGCCACCAAATAGAAAAGGGCCTAGACTTTCGTCTAGGCCCTTTTTTTGGGTCTTTTGTAATCCATTGTATTTGTGTTAAAAAGGTGTGGCTGGGTAAATTCGTCAGGGGAGTGGAAATGCGGGAACGGCGTGGCGGAAGATTCGCCCGGGAAGGGTGGTCGTGGCGGAACAGTCCGGCCGGGTGGTCGCACCCAGCATGGCTGAGCCGATACCATTTCCTGCTGCTATTCCTGTTCGCTTTACTGTCGATCCGTCCTGCCTTGGCCCAAGACGTTGGCGAGGTGGTGAGCGTAGTGGGCGCCGCCGAAGTGCTGCGCAAAGGACGCTGGCAGCCGGTCGGCGCGGGCGAGTCTCTGACCGCCGGCGAGGTGGTGCGGACCGGCGCGGGTAGTCGAGTCGCGGTCCTGCTGGCCAACGGTTCGCAGATCAAGCTCAACGCCAACAGCCAATTGCAACTGAAGCAGATCGCCCCGCGCTCCGAGGGTCTGGTTTCCACCGCCACTGAAATGCTGCAAAGCATTTTGCGCATTTTGGACGGCGAAATTTGGGTCCGCAACAGCGGCGAACCGTTGCAAATTGAAACCGTGCCCGCGACCGCTACTATCCGGGGCACCGAGTTTAATCTGGCGGTCGGCCCCGGCGATGCCGCCCGGTTGGCGGTCCTCAACGGTTTGGTCGAATTTAGCAATCCGCAGGGTAGCGTGTTGGTGGCCGCCAGCGAGCAGGCCACCGTCCGGGTGGGCGAGGCGCCGCGCAAGACCGTGCTGCTCAACCCGCTCGATGCGGTGCAATGGTCGCTCTACTATCCAGATGGGGTCGGCGACCCGAAGGATCGTGATCGGAAGCGCCTCGATGATCCGCAGTCCTCCCGCTATTGGGTCCAGGTCGCGCGGCGCCATCTCGTGCAGGGCCAAGTGGTCGCGGCGCGGCAGGCGCTCGACCGGGCGCTGGCGCTGGACCCCGACGACGCGCTCGCCTATGGTTTGCGTTCCAACATCGAACTGGTGCAAAACCGGAAGGCGCAGGCGTTGGAGGATGCCGAACGGGCGATTGCCGTCAATCCGTCCTCATCTTCGGCGTATCTCAGTCTCAGTTTGGTCAAACAGGCCCAATTTGATCTGGGTGCCGCGCTGGATGCAGCCCGCCAAGCGGTAGCGCTCGATCCCGACAATCCCCAGGCGCTCGTTCAGGAGAGCAGCCTGCTGTTCGGCATGGGTCGGCTGAAGGACGCCTTCGCGCTGGCGGAACGAGCTAAACAGCGGGCGCCGAACGACGCCATGGTCAACACCGTCTGGGGTTTCCTGCAACTGGCGCGCAACCAGGTGGGCGAAGCCCGCGACGCGTTCCAGGCCGCCATCGCCCAGGATTCGACGCTGGGCCTACCCCACCTCGGTTTGGGATTGGTGCTGTTCCGGCGCAACGAGACCGAGGCGGCGGTCGATGAGATGCGCAAGGCGACGCTGTTGGAGCCGATGGTGTCGCTCTATAACAGCTATCTCGGCAAGGCGTTCTATGAAATCAAGCAGGACCGGCGGGCGCAAAAGTATCTGGAATTGGCGAAACAACTCGATCCCCATGACCCCACGCCCTGGTTTTATGACGCCATTCGCCTGCAAAGCATCAACCGACCGATTGAGGCTGTGGAGAGTTTGCAGAAATCGATTGAGTTGAATGACGACCGCGGCGTTTATCGCTCCCGGTTGCTGCTGGATGAAGATTTGGCCGCGCGGTCTGCGACCTTGGGCCGCATTTACAATGAAATTGGCTTCGGACAACTCGGCCTGCAAGAAGGCTGGCAAGCGGCCAACCGCGATCCCACCAATTACTCGGCTCATCGTCTGCTGGCGGACTCCTATTCAGCCTTGCCCCAATATGAAATTGCCAGAGTGAGCGAGTTGTTGCAATCACAGTTGTTGCAGCCGATCAACATCACTCCGGTTTCGCCGCAACTGGCGGAAACCAGGCTGCTGATCCCGGGCGCCGGCCCGGTCACTCCCTCCCTGTACGAATTCAACCCCCTCTTAGTTCGAGATCGGCCCACGTTGTTTTTCTCTGGACTGGGTGGTAACCAGAACACTTGGGGCAATGACCTGATCGTCTCTGGCCTATCGGAGCGGTTTTCCTACAGCATCGGCCAATTTCACTACCAGAGCAACGGCTTCCGCGAAAATGATGATCTAACGCATAATATATACGATATATTTGCGCAACTGGCGGTCACCCCGGATCTCAATCTTCAGGCTGAGTACCGCTACCGGAAAACAGAGCGAGGAGATCTCCAGTTGAATTTCAATGACTCCTTCTCTCAAGATCGAACTGAAATCAATCAAGGCACAACCCGGTTGGGCGCGCGTTATTCGCTGTCGCCCCAAATGACTGTACTTGCTTCACTCATGTATGTTGATCGAGATTTTATTCTCAACTATTTTGATTCTGATAATACACTCAAGACTACTGAAACTAAGGCAAAGGGTTATCAAGAGGAAGTCCAACTTCTCTACAAGGCAAATGATTTTAATCTGGTCATGGGTCTTGGTGACTATGCAATTGACTATAAGAATTTTGATAGTCTTGGGGAATCTGATGATGAAGATGAGCAAAAAATTGGATATGGATATCTGAATATTAAGCTTCCGGATGATCTAATTTGGACTATCGGCCTTAGCAATCAATCCAACAGTACATCCGACTACAATCTGCAAGAATTAAATCCAAAATTTGGAATTCAATGGCTGGTCAATGATCATCTTTCCTTACGCGCTGCCGCATTTAAAACAGTCAAGCGGGCGATTGCTGCCGATCAAACCATTGAGCCTACTCAAGTTGCTGGATTTAATCAGTTTTTTGACTATGCCGATGGAACGGTATCCAAAGTTTATGGCGTTGGTCTCGATGTTCGTTTCGGCGCCAAGCTGTTTGGTGGCGTGGAACTATCCAGACGGAATCTACAAACGCCGATTGGTGGTGGGGATTTTTTTGAGTTTGAGGAAGACCAGGAAGACGTTTATCGTGCTTACCTTTATTGGTTACCCCATTCTGAATGGGCAGTGACCGCTGAATATCTTTATGAAGGGTTCGAGGTCAAGAAAGGCCAATTTCGTCCCGTGTACGCCGGTATTCCAAGTCGCTTGGAAACGAGCAGAATACCGTTGACCATTCGGTACTTTAATCCTTCGGGGTTTTTTGCCAATCTTGGAGCCACTTATGTTCGTCAAAATGTTCGATATGTCGGATTCGATCCATCGTTCAACTTTATAAATGAGGCTGATGACAGGGAAAATTTTATGCTAGTTGATGCGGGCGTTGGTTATCGCTTTCCCAAGCGATGGGGCATCGTCGCTCTTGAAGCAAACAACCTGTTGAATGAAGAATTCCATTTTCAAGACTACAGCTTTCAAATGAATGAACCTAACACACCCTTCGTTCCCGAACGATCTCTATTTGTTCGATTTTCTCTTAACCTTTAGTGGCAAATGTGGAGTAAAGTAAAATGAAACTGATTGGTATTGAAGTTCCCTTTCAAACCCTATTCAAGCTTGAACCTAACACCCTCTTGGTTGTTGTCTCGGATACGAATGGAGATATTCGATTAGTCAAGGTAGATAGCAACTCTATTGCTGATGCTGAAGATGCAGTTTTGAGTGTGGAGTCGGTATCTTCGCGCGCAGCGAGTACGGCGAGCGCGGTAAGTGCGGCGAGTGCGGTTATGGCGACACCCTGTGGTGCGCCACGATGCTGTTTAGTAAAAAGAGATGGTAAATGGGTTTGGGTTCCTTGTTAGGTGTGACTAAACCTTGTTAAAGCTCCAAACCCCCTCGCTCTTGCCGACCACTCTGGTTGCGGTAGTGGCGTTTGGGTTGACTCTCATTTTTGTCAATGTGTCCTTATTTTCCTTAATGGAACTGAAAGGGCTGGATTTATTGTTCACTCTGCGCGGCCCTTTATCCCCGCCTGACCCGATTGTAATTGTCGCCATCGACGAACCCTCGATGGCCCAGATCGGGCGCCAATGGCCGTGGCCGCGCAGTCTTCACGCTCAATTGGTTCGGCAACTTAACAAGGCGGGGGCCAAGGTGATCGGCTTCGATATTCTGTTTTCGGAGCCTTCTTCGGACCCGGCCGAGGACCAGGATTTTGCTCGCGCGCTGCAAGAAACCAAAAATGTCGTGCTGGTCAGCGCCTTGTCGGTGGTCGAAGATCCTCTGTTTCGCCACACTATCCGGATCGATCCCATTCCATCGCTTCAGGAGGCGGCCACGGCGGTGGGCAGCCCGTCGGTCAGTATCGATGCCGATGGGACCGTGCGGCGGGCCCGGCTTCGTGCCCTGGACATGCCGTCCTTTGCTTTTCAAGTTGTCAGACGTTATCTCCAACATTCCACTTCGGTAACGACAGCCACGGCGGAATCGAAGCGGTTCAACGAAAAGGACTTATTGCGGGAAATGTTGATCAATTACCTGGGACCATCGAAAACGGTCAAGACGGTTTCGTACTATCAGGCCCTCGACTACGAACGGATGCTGCCGCCTGAATTTTTTGCGGGCAGGATCGTGTTGGTCGGCCGCTTGCTGGAAGCGATTCCCGAACCGCAACGTCTGTCGGGCGACACCTTCCTCACCCCCTTCTCTTGGGTTACCAAGAGTCCCTCCTCGGGTGTCGAGATTCAGGCCACCCTCATCAGCAATTTTCTGGAGGGACGCTTTGTCACCGAACTCGGCAAGCGAGGGCAGTTGATTTTGTTGCTGGCGCTGATATTGGCCGCAAGTTTGCTTATTGTGAGACTCAAGCCGCTCACTGCC
The DNA here is from genome assembly GCA_963719395.1 of uncultured Gammaproteobacteria bacterium. GTDB lineage: Bacteria > Pseudomonadota > Gammaproteobacteria > Competibacterales > Competibacteraceae > Contendibacter. The sequence goes on from CAVRCC010000032.1 coordinate 43,641, forward strand.
CTGATCGTAACGGGAGTTCTGGTGGGCTCGTCCTTTGCAGTCTCTTACCTCGTTTTCACAATAATGGAACTGTGGCTTCCCCTGTTATCAGTCATCCTGGGTCTAGTGCTGGTCTATGGCGGTCATTTGCTCGTCCGGGCGCTGATGGCCGAGCACGAGCGCCGCCGCCTGCTGGAGGAAATCAACCGCGATCTGGAAGCCAAAGTCGCTGCGCGCACGCAGGAAATTTCCAACGCTAATCAGGAGCTTAGTCAGCGCCACCAGCAGATAGAGGCGGCTTATCAGGAGTTGGCGCGCGCGCAGGAACAGCTCATCCACTCGGAAAAGATGGCCTCGCTGGGCTTGTTGGTGGCCGGCGTCGCGCACGAACTGAACAATCCCATCAGCTACGTTCACAGCAATCTGGAATTTATCGAGGACTATACCGAGCGCCTCGTAGGGATCATCGAAGCCTATTCGTCGGGCACCGCTCCTCCCGTCGCTCCAGTCCAGCGCTACGGCGACGAGCGGAAAAAAATGGCGCAATTCGACGCCACTCTGAAGACCTTGCGGGAACTGATCGCCAGTTGCAAGGAGGGTGCCGAGCGGGTGAAAAAGATCGTGCTGGATTTGCGGATTTTTTCGCGCACCGATGACGCCGGTCTCGTGCTGGCCGACCTGCGCGAAGGCATCGAATCCACTCTGAATCTGCTGGCTAAACAATATCAGGATCGAATTACCGTCCATCGCGACTATGACTATCTGCCGCTGGTGGAATGCTATCCCGGCCAGATTAATCAGGTGTTCATGAATCTGTTGCAGAACGCCGCTCAAGCGATCCAGCAACGGGGTGAGGTCTGGATTAAAACCGAATCGGATAGCGGTTGGGTTAAGATCATCATCAAGGATAATGGCGTCGGCATTCCGGAGAAGAATCTGACCCGAATCTTCGATCCATTTTTTACCACCAAGTCGGTCGGCGCGGGAACGGGATTGGGACTCAGCATTAGCTATGGCATCATCCAAAAACACGGCGGCAAAATCCGGGTCGCGAGTAAAGTCAACGAGGGAACCGAATTTACTATCGAGTTACCCGTGCGATTCCAGGGGAGAACGTCATGAAGCGTCATGGCTTGCTGATCGTGGACGATGAGAAAGAAATCCTGCGGAGTCTCACCCTCACTTTCGCGGACGATTATGACGTGTTCGTCGCGTCCGGTGGAGCCGAGGCGCTGGAGGTGCTGAAACAGCAGGAGATTGCGCTCATTATCGCCGATCAGCGGATGCCGGAAATGACGGGCGTGGAACTCCTCGAACAAATTCTTCAAATCAATCCTCATATTATCCGCATCATCTTGACTGGCTATACCGATACCGCCTCGCTCGTTCAGGCTATTAACAAGGGGCATATTTACCAGTACATCACCAAGCCCTGGGAACGCCAGGAAATACGAATCATCGTCAAGCGGGCGCTGGAAAGTTATGAACTTACTTTGGAAAATAATAGGCTTATCAAGGAATTACAGATCGCCTACGAGCGGTTGAAGGACGAAAACGCTTTCCTGAGGAGCGAAGTCGACAAGGAACTGCAATTTGCTGAAATCATCGGGCAAAGCTCGGCGATGCAGCGAGTTTTCGGGTTAGTGAACAAGGTCATCGATAATTCGGTGACCGTCCTGCTGACTGGCGAAACAGGTACGGGCAAGACCCTGTTGGCTCGTTATATTCACCATCATGGTCCACGCAAGGGCAAATTGTTCGTCGAGCAAAACTGTGGAACCCTTCCCGAAAACCTGCTTGAGAGCGAACTTTTTGGCCACAAGCGCGGCGCTTTCACCGGTGCTATTCGAGATCAGAAGGGACTGTTCGAGGCTGCCGAGGGTGGAACGATTTTCCTGGATGAAATCGGTGAAATGAGTCCGGCGCTCCAAGTCAAATTTTTACAAGTTCTACAGGAAGGGCAGTTCCGCCGGATCGGTGATACCACTTACCGGCAGGTCGACGTGCGGATTATTGCAGCGACGAACCGGGATTTGCGAACCGAAGTTGAGAAAGGCCGGTTTCGGATGGATCTTTATTATCGGATCAATGTTTTTCCAATCCACGTTCCCCCGTTGCGAGAACGGATCGACGATATTCCTTTACTGGCCGATCATTGCTTGAGGAAATATCGCGGCAAGCTCAATAGTCAGGTCACCGGTTTTAGCGAGGAGTCCCTGCAAGGTTTATGTAGTTATGATTATCCAGGTAATGTGCGGGAACTGGAAAACCTGGTGGAGCGGGCGTTGATTCTGAATTCCGGTACCCAGATCGAAGCCGGCGAATGGTTGCCCGTCTTACCGGCTAACGCGAGTAACATGTCCAGATTGGAAAAGCTCGAACAGGCTGAGATCGAAAAGCTTCTTGAATTCCACCAAGGTAACCTGAATCTGGTCGCCAAGGCGCTGGGGATCAGTCGCACTACCTTGTGGCGTCGCCTGAAGGAGTATCGTTTGCAATCTGGCAAGAATCCTGATGTTTCAGAATGAAACATGTGCAGGTGAATTTGTTTCAAATCTCTACGGTCCGTTCCGCCTGACGTTGCTCCCTTTCCCTCTCCCGTCCCTCCTTGCTTCCTTGCTAGTACCTTAACCCTTTCAATTCCCTCAATAAATTGATTAAACAGCCTGCTGATGAGCGGGGGGGCCACCTCGTGCTGGGTGTTGGCTTTTTTTTTGCTGCCAATATACCAATTTTTTTGTGGGAACTTGCCGGTTGCTCATTCCAACTCAAGAACCCGCCCAATAATATGACAACGAGGGGGGATACAGCCATGGCTTTTGGAACCTATGCGCGGGAACTTCGCGAACAGCGCTACCAGGTGAACCGCTGTTATTCAATTCGGCAAATGGCCCGGCGGGTTGGGGTGGAACCCGGTTATCTCAGCAAGATCGAGCGAGGCGACGTATCGCCACCCTCGGAAGAAACGATCCGGCGTTTGGCCGTCGAATTGGGAGAAGATATGGATGTTTTGCTGGCGCTGGCGGGGAAGGTCGCCAGCGATATTCGCGAGATCATCATGCAACGACCGATTCTGTTCGCCGAGCTGATTCGGGGCTTGAGCGACGTGCCCGATAGCAATTTAGCGAACCTGGTGCGCAAGGTGCGCGACGCGGAATGGTAAGAATACGGGGCGGACTCGTCGGGGCAATTCAGATAAAAGACCGATTGAATCGTATCGTTTTAAAGTTTTGATTTTTAAGTATTAAACTCATGGTTGGTCGCTTGGGCGCATATCTGTTCGGGGTAAGGGATGGAGCGGTGGGGGATCGAAGGGTGGATCGCCATCCTCTTGTCCAAAAATCCCCCACCGAGTGGCATCATCGAGCCGCGGGATGGCATGCGCGTGCCTGGAATCATTCTCGCCACCGAAGAGCTGATCCGAACCATGGACAAACAGGTTTACCAGCAGCTCGCTCAGGTCGCCACCCTACCGGGCATTGTCAGGGCCGCCTATGCGATGCCAGACGCCAGTGGTGGGTACGGGTTCCCGAAGGGTGGAGCCACTGCGTTCGATCCAGAGGAGGGCGGGGTAGTGGCCGGCGGCGGAGCCGGCTTCGATGTGGGCTGGGGCGCGCGAACTCTGCGCACCGGCCTGACCGTTGCTCAGCTTTTACCCCATCGGGAAGCCTTGGCGGATAGGTTGTGTGCGACGGTCCTGGCAGGTGGCGGCGCCCGACTGCTGCGCCTGACTCCGCGCGGCATGGATGCCATGCTGCTCGGTGGGGCGCGCTGGGCGGTCGCAATGGGGTACGGTTCCACCGCCGATTTGGAGTGGATCGAAGAGCAGGGCTGCATGGCGGGCGCCGATCCCGGCTGTGTGTCCGAACTGGCCAAGACCCGTCAGCGGGACGAGATGGGTACGTTGGGCGCCGGCAATGATTATCTGGGGATGCAGCGGGTCGCTCAAATCCACGATCCTTGGGTCGCCAAGGTTTTGGGCATCCACCTTGATGACATCAAGGTCAGCATCCACTGTGGCTCCCGTGGTCTGGGGCGACAGATTGGCGCCGACTATGGCAAGCCAATGGCCACCGCGGCCAGCCGTCACGGTATCACCCTCTCCAATCGGGATTTGGTGTGCGCGCCGCTCGATTCCGAGGTGGGCCGGCGCTATCTGAGCGCGATGCGCGCCAGCGTCAACTGTGCGCTGGCCAATCGCCAAATCCTCGCCCATCGGGTCCGGCAGGCTTTCAACCGGATATTTCCGGAAGCCCGGCTGGAGGTGCTTTACGACGT
>CAVRCC010000033.1:0-135281 GCA_963719395.1 uncultured Gammaproteobacteria bacterium
TGCACGATGCGGTAGAGCCAAGTTGGGTTGGGAGGCGCGGTGTCCAACATTAAGCAGGTTCCAGGTACAGCCAAGGTCGACCGTCGCGGGGGTAGAGTCCGCTAACTTGGCGCGAGACCAGTTCCCAGCCCATTTGAAACTCCTCAAATGAGGCGCATAACGGCGCATAACGGCGCATAACGGCGCATAACGACGTATTTCAGTGCTCGTCGACCAGAGTGTAGTACGCTCCGCGCCGCTCTCCGTGCTTCCGGACCTTCCCGTTGTCCATCAAACGCTTGAGTAGCTTCCACGCTTGGTCTTCGGAAAGCCTGCACAACTCCATTACCTCGGCACGCTTGATCTGCCCGTGCTGGCGTATGTAATTCAAGACCATCTGTTCGTTTTGCAGGGCAGAAAAACCCAGTTGTCGGGTATAGGCGGCCTTGTTTCCCATGGCTTGATACAACCCGGCGGATAGTGTGTAGCTGCGTGCCTTGGTGACGCCATGCGCCTGCACCAGGCCGGCTTCGTGCAGAGCTTCCAGGGTCCGCTTGGCTTGATCCGTATCTTTTTGCAGATGGCGAGCCAGTTCCTCGCTGGTAATGCGCTTGAATTCGCGAAGAACGGCCAGCGCGATCAATCCGTCGATGGGTAGCCTGCCGCCGCGACGGTTTTCTTCATCCAGGACCAGCTTCAAAAACGACAGATCGGCTTCCGCCGTGCTGAGTCTGAGGACCACGCTGTGGGCATCGGTACGGCCGTAATCCGGCTCCGGGCGGCCGAAACGCAGCAGTCCCCGGTAAATCAGGTCCACCCCGCGACCGGAACGCTCGACGATGCCGATGCGTTTCAGGGCATCGGCGAGCGCCCGGTTACGCGGGCGGGGTTCGGTGGTCAACAGGTTGGCAAGGGTTACGCCCTCCACCAAACCGCCGGGGTTGCTGATGGTCAGCCCGTCGTCGTCCAATCGCACATGCACCGCGCCCAGGCGGGTGTAGTCGCGATGCTGAACCGCATTGGCAACGGCTTCACGAAAGGCGGCGATATCCACCCGAGGCACCGGGACGCGGAACAGACCCACCTGCAACTCTCGCTCCGGGTTGTACGGACGGAAGTTGGTTTCCAGCCAGTCCAGCGCTTTCAGCAGAGGATCGCGGCGGAATTCGTTGAGGCGGATCTCTTCCCGTTCCAACACCTGAAAAGCCAGTTCATGGGTGGGAACAAATTGGCGCAAAGGCGCTTCCCGGCCCAGCAGTAATAGCCCCAGCAAGGTTGGTACTCGGTCGCCGTTGGCGGGGCGGAACGTCAGGCCCAGCGCCCCATCCAGCGCTTCGTCGTCCAGTTCCAGCAGTACCCGGTCGCCGCCGTAGCGCTCCACGGCTTGGCGCAGGCGCTCGCGTTCGAGCGGGTCGAGGTCTTCCAGCCGGGCACCGGGGATCGGTTGGGCGGAGAGGTCGAGTTGCCCAAGGCTGGTGGCGCGGCTGGTGATGTCGTGGGGTAGCATGGGCGCGCATTCGGGCTTGCCGTCGTGCTTGAGCCGTCTTCTCAGATAGACCCCGCCGGTGGTTGCCGTGCTTGAATCTGCTTTCGGCACCGCGATCCGCGCCACCGTCACCCCGTTAACCTGCACGGCCTCGACGTTCACTGTCAGCGATGGCGAGGTGCGCCCGGCGATCAGCCCGACCAATCCCTCCAGCAGAGCGTGTTCGGGATGCAAGCCGGTTACCGCGCCGTTGTCCTCCACCCCCAACCACAATTCGCCGCCTTCGGTGTTGGCCAGACACACCACCGCTTCCACCAACTCACGATCCGGGAGTCTGTTGCGATCACTCTTGAATTCAATGTGGAGAGTTTCACGCGGCGGCACAATGCGGGTCATGGGTTTCCCGCCGTCCAGTCAGGCGTTTCCAGCAGCAGATAGCGTGGCCGTCCATTGCCGACCCGTGTCACCATCAGCCGGATACTCACGGTCTGGTACAGGTGTGCGTTGAATTCGTCGGCGGTCGCGATAGCCGGTCCGATCTTTCCGGCAATCACCTCGTCAGTTTCTTGCAGCTTGAACTCGAACGTCCGGCGTTTGGGTAAAACCCCCTGAAATTCGCCCTTGAGAACCTGTTCTTCTTCGTGCAGGTTGTCTTGGCTAATGCGTTGGAGGCTGCGCCGGACCTGCCCGGAGTCGGTGAAGCGGAATGCTCGGTTGCGAAACTGCAAGGTGCAAGTCGCATCGCTTTCGGCGAGGGTGTTGATGAAAGCGCGCACCTTGTCCAAAGCCCGCTGGTCGAGTTCGGCGGCGGAATCCGCCAGCAATTCATCATCGGGATCGGTGGAGCCTTGCAGCAAGTTTTGGGTGCGTTCCAGCGCCAGTTCGACGGTGCTTTGATCGTCTAGCGTTAATTGTCCCAGCCGGTATTCTTCCAGTTCGAAGCCGAATGACCCCAGGGCGGTGCTGGTGATAAGCAACTGGTTTTGTTCCCGGTTGGGAATCGGCCCCATCGCCGCCAGGGGCGCGGTGAGTGAAGCCGCCACGGCGGCCACGGCTTCGGTAAAGCTGTTGACCGCTTTCATGCCGAAGTCGGCAAAAATACCGTGGCTGTCAATCACCGGGCGACCCTTGAACGTCAGCCGTGCGCGGGCCGGTTCGCGTTCGCCAACAGGTGCCTGTGCTAAGTATTCATCAACGACACGCAAGCGCGACTCTGTGCTGATGCGGGTGATTCGTGCGGAAGCCGGTAATTCGGCCAGCCGCTCCTGCAAGAATTTGCGCTCGGCCAGCAAGTGCAAACGGTCTTGTGAGTTCATGATGACCCTCCTGTTTCCGCGAATGGGGCAAGTCGCGCCAGCGTTGCCTCATCTGGGTCCGGCGCCAATTCGATTTGAACAAAGCCTTTCCACAACTGATTGCGGCGATGCGACCACACGCTATACCAGTAAGCCGACCAGAAGGTCAGTTCACGCGGGGGCAATGCATCGAGTTCGACTACATAGGCATCGACCTTGAACCGCTCTTTGGCAACGGCCTGATCGAAGAGTTGAGCTACTTCGTCGGTGAGTTCCAGATCGACCGGCGTATGAATGAAAGTCACCACATCAAGATCGCGCGGAGCACGGCCTTCGAGAGTTTCGACATCCTCCAGAAAACTGCCGTTCAGCCACTGAAAGCCTTGCGTTAAACCCGCACCATGCAAAGTGGCACGGTAGCGCAGGAAGCCATCAAGCACGGTTCGCCGCTCCGGGCTGGTGCTGAATTGATCGACAAAATCGATCAGCGATACCGTGTAGGGCGCACGTTCCACCGAGGTTGGATTCAGCACGTTAATCGGCGGGATGACGCCTTGCGCATTCCAGGCCGGGATTGGAACGAGGGTCATGCGGATATTCCTTCGAGTTCTTCTGGCACTGGAGTTTCGCCGGAAAGCAACGCCGTAACGCGCGCGCGGCCGGTGAGAAGGTCGTCCATGAGAGCGGATTTTTCGTTTATCAGCTTTCTCAAATTCGCTCTCTCAGCATTGATCCGCTGATCTATAGCAGTCATACGGTTTGACGTTTGTACCTGTTCGCTAAATTTAGGAAAGGCCACAGGCATTTCGAGTAATCTGCTTTTGGGCAAATTTTTCATACTGCCGCTAGTACCAGTAGCATGAATTTCAACGTATGCTCTGTAGCGTGAGGTTCTGAAAATGTAAGAAAGCCATTTCGTTTGTACAACGGACGAGTCTCTTATCTTCAACTGCCAAATACGATCCGGCAAAAACAAACTCGGCGAATCGAAATCGACGTAGCAGGACTCACCAACCAGCAATGGAGTATTCATGCGGCTTACGAGTATCGAATCCGCCCGAACTGGCTCACGAACCAATCCAATTTCTCTAGAAATCACCGCTTTATTTTGCTCTTGATAAAAAACTCCATGACTAATTGCGCTGGTTTTCAATACACCAATCTCACTACTCCCATGTGGTCGATCCTCCGCATTCACACTTACCCCAGCATCAAGAGAAGCAACGCAATAAGATAGGGGACCAACCTCCCACTCCTTCGGAATCCACCCTAATGGCGATTCCTTATAGAGATGCGGCGCTTGTTCAACGGGCGGGCGCAATTGGCCGTTGGCGTCGATGCCACGGGTCAGCAGGTCATGCAGCAGCCCCTGTTTCACCTGTTGCAACTTGACGATGATCGCCTCGGTCTGGCGGATAGTGATGTCGAGGGTGTCGAGGATATTGGCGAGTTTTTTCTGCTCGGCCAGTTCTGTCGGAATAGAGACTCTAAATTCCTTTAGCTCGCCGCGCTTAATGTGTTTCATCGTGCTGCCGTGAGACCGTTTATCAATCTCAGCGACCGATGATTGCAAAACATGATAGAGAAATGCTTGGTCAATTCCCTTTTTTGGAACCACTTTGAAAAGGTGTTGGTTCAGCCAAGCAGAACCACCCAACCACCGCACGACTGCAAGTGTGCCACTCCAAGAGAAAATAATGTCACCATCATAGAGCCGATACGTATCGGAAAGGCTACCTAGATAGCGATCTACGATACCTTGAGACCCTGTGATTTGTGCAATTCTAACGATTGGAAGACCAGCGTCTGACCAATGCCTATCGTTGAATGCGAAGCCATTTAAATAGTCGCCAAGCGCAGCGAGATTAGTTCGTTCCCAACTTGGAGGACATTGAATTTCAGACATACCCCAATCCCTCCAAAAACCGCCGCAACTCTTTCGCCGCTGCATCCCGTTCCTGCTCAATCTCAGTCAGCGTCACCTTGTACTTGTCCCACCAGTTTTCCACGGCGGCGATGATCTGCTGGCGCTGCTGGGTGATATAGCGCTCGACGATGGCGCGCATGTCGTCGTGCAGAATAGTCAACAGCAACTCGGCGGCCTGCTTCTCGCTCAGACCGGCCACTCCCTGATTCAAATGCGCTTCGAACGTCGCTTTCTTCACCTTGAGCTTTTTCTTCACCTCGCCCAATTCCTGCTTCCACGCCTTGAGCTGGGCTTCGTCCACCGCGTTGTCATCGTCAACCTCGGCGGCGTCGACTTCGCCCTCGTCGTCCTCATTGGGCGCGGTGGCCTTGATCTGGCTGTCGAGTTCGGCCTTTTTCGCTTCCAGTTCCGCCAGTTCCTCGACAAAGCCCCCCATCAAAAACTTGACCAGCTTGTGCTCCAGCGGGCTGCTCTTGCTGGCCTTGTCTTCCAGCGCCGTGACGATGCTGGTGCGCCAGGCGTCCACCACACCCTTGGCGCCCCGCGCCATCAGGGTGAGGAATTCGTACTGGGTCTGGTTCCAGAACCCGGCGATGATGCCGCGCACCTGAAAAGCGTCGAGCACGCCGACGGTTTCCAGCGATTGGCTAAAGCTGTGCAGCAATTCCTGACGCAGGCCGACCAGGCTTTGGCTGCCGACCAGCGCGGTGATGTGGCCGCTATGCTCTCGCCACCAGCTTTCAAATTGGGCGCGGAGGGCGGTTTCCTTGCCGGTGACGCCGGGGTTGCGCTCGATCAGCGGCTTGAGCGCCGGCTTGCTGGCGATGTCGGCGCGGAAGCCCATATAGGCGGCGTCGCGTTCGACCAACAAATCCAGAGGATCGAAGCCGTGGGCGGCAAACAGCGGCGTCTTGGCGGCGATTTCGGCCTTGGGCACCCCGCCCAACAAATGAGCACGCACGTCGTGCGGTTCGGGCGGCGGGGCGTTGTCGGCGTAGCGGCGGATGTTGAGGTTGTAATCGTTGGCTTTGAGCGTGGCGTTCGCCACGATGGCCGAAAAACCGGGCACTTCGGCGTAGGCGTCGAAGGTGGTGACGATTTTCTCAAGGTGTTCCGGCAGCAGATAGTTCTGCGCCCGGCCCTCGAAGTAGTCGCGGTCGGCGTTGATGAACAGCACCTTGCCGCGTCGCGGCTCCGGCTTGCCGCTCTCGCTCCCCCGCCGCTGGCGCAGCACCAGAATGCAGGCCGGGATGCCGGTCCCATAAAACAGATTCGGGGCCAGACCGATCACCGCTTCCAGCAGGTCGTCTTCGATCATCCCGGCGCGGATGGTTTTCTCTTCGCCGCCCCGGAACAGCACGCCATGCGGCATCACCGTGGCGAGCAGTCCGCCCCCGCGCAGCACATGCACCATGTGTTGCAGGAACATCAGGTCGGCCTTTTTCGCCCCCAGCGGCACTTGACCATAGTGAAAGCGCTCCGGGAATTTCGGCGCAAAAGCTTTTTGGCTGTCCTTGTCGCTGGGGCCGAAGTTGATCGAAAACGGCGGATTGGTGAGGATGCGGTCGAAGCGCAATAACTCCCCGCCTTCAACGTGTTGCGGCTCGACCAGGGTGTCTTCGTTTTGCAGGTCGGCAGTGCTGATGCCATGCAACAGCGTGTTCATCTTGGCGATGGACCAGACCGTGCCGTTGGCTTCCTGCCCGTACAGGTCGGCCTTGCGGCCTTCGCCGCCCTGCTCGTCGATGTATTCCTTGGCCAGAATCAGCATCCCGCCAGACCCGCAACAGGGGTCGTAAATGCGGTGATGCTGCTCCGGCTTGATCAAGCGCACCATCATCCGCACCACCGAGCGGGGCGTATAGAACTCGCCGCCCTTCTTGCCGGCGGAATCGGCAAACTCGCCGATCAGGTATTCGTAAGCCGCGCCCAGCAGGTCGGGAAACTCGAAATCCTCGTTGCGCAGGCGGTGCTCGCCGAAATGCACGATCAGCTCGCGCAGCTTCTTGTCCGGCAGCTTGCTCTGGCCGACCTTGTGGGTGAAATCGATGTGTTCCAGCACCCCGTCGAGGCTGCTGTTATGGGTTTCCAGCCCGGCCAGCGCCTTGTTCAGGTAATCGCCCACGTTGTGGTGGGCATGGTCGAGCAGATAGCGCCAGCGCGACTCCGGCGGCACGTAGAAGCTGGCTCCATACCAGCTTTTCATCTCGGCGATGTGCGCGGCCTCGGTCGGCGATTTGCCGGCCTGGCCCTGCTGCCGGACGATCTCCTCGCGGCGCTGGTCGAACACGTCGGAACACCGCTTCAGGAACAACATGCCGAAGATGTATTCCTTGAATTCAGAAGCGTCCATCTTGCCGCGCAGGATGTCGGCGGCCTTGAACAGGTGGCGTTCGAGTTGGGGGAGGGTGAGAGGCATGGGCCTGGTTCTGGTGGGTTATGGCGTTCGGATTGTTTGAGGCAATAGTAGGGCGTTACTGGCCGCTGCGCAGCGTTTTCGGCTTCGTTGGCATCGCCAAGGCGCGGTCGGTCTTCCGATCCGGGTGGGTCTCATGGCAACGCGGGTGCTGATTGCGGTCGAAATTTTTCTCCACCACCACGGAAGCAGGGCCGTTCGGCGGCTGGCGGAAACCGGTTGTTTAGAATTTCACCCCTCATTTTTTCTCCGGGAGAAATTCTTTGTTAAACCACCCTCACATCATCACGATCATCACGCTTTGCGGCGGGCGGTTCGTCCTTGAGGATGCGAACCATGACGCCATCGCGGGTATGCGCGTCGATATTGACCTGCACGCCCACTGCCGCCAGCGCGGGCCGCTGCCGCCGCAACGCATCGCTCAAACCGCGCGGCGATTTGGGCCAGGCGTCGCCCATCGGGCGGAATCGGTCCAGCGCGGCCAACAACTGTTTCATGTTGCCCTCGAAGACGAATGCGTCGTTTGCCGCTTCGGCCAGTTCCTTCACCGCCAAACCCACCGGCGAAGCGTCCAGCCCGCGCATGGTCGATTCGCGGCGATTTTCGGCGAACAGATGCATGAACGCGCCCGGTTCGTCGCCGCCCGCTTGCATCATGGCCTCGCCCAGCAAGGCGAAATCCACCATGCGCGGCGGCTTGTCCAGGATCACGCCGGGCAGCTTCGCCAGCGTCGCGACGAAAAGGTCGAGCAGCCCGCCGAACAGGGCTGGCAATGCGGACTCGAACGCCGCGTTCAACTCGATTTCGGAACGATAGGCCGGTATCTCGGGCAGTTCGACATGGACGATGCGGTCGGTCAGGTCTTGCGCGGTCACCACCGGATTGATGCCGTTGATGACGACAGGGCGCTTGCATTCGACAACGGTTTCATCGGCGTTCGTGTACAGCGTCCGGCCGGCGAAACCACCACCCGTTGCCATGGTGCATAGCGCGTCCTGCTGCTGGAAAGTCAGGTTGGAAAGATTGTTCATGCTCACCATCCAGTTACAGCCAGCGCCCACAAACAGGTCTTCGGTGGTCTTGGGCGCGGCGCGCAAATTGACTGCATTCGGGTCGATCAGGCGCCGCAATTTTTCTTGCGTGCTGCTTTTGGCCGATCCGTGCTGCCCGCACAACTCCAGCACCACGAAGGGCGTATCGGGCCGAAACGCCTCCAGCATACAGGCAAGTACCAAGGGCTGGGCTTGTTCCGGGATGTTGACGAACTGCCACAATGCCGACAGGTCGCCGCCCGGAACGGGACGCGGCAAGGACCGAGCGGTATTGAGACGCCAGAATCGCACGGGCGGCGTGTCCACAATGCGCCAGCCCGTGGGTAAGATTTCCGACGCTTGCCACAACGAGTCGCCCAAGTCGATGATATAGCCCTCGCTCCAGGGTGCGGCGCGCAAGTAGCAGGGCCGTTCTTCGTTGCCGTGCTTGGCGATGCCGGCCAGCGCGATGAGCGCGGCTTTCAGCGTCGCTTCGCCGACGGAACTCCCGATGCCGTTCTTGCTCTTCTCGGCGGTGCTGGAGTAATAGGCGTAGCTCAGCCAGTCTCCGAACGCCTGGGTCCCAAGCTTGAAGGTTTCCTTCAGGCTCTCGCTTTCCGTCTTGATGGTGGCGTAAGCCGCTTTCTCTGCATCGTGGAACAGGTCCGTGCGGGCGAGCACCAGGTCGATCAAGAGATCGGCCATATTCGCGTCGGCATCGCCGCCCTCTTCGTCGCCGCGAACCGCTTTGTCCAGGTCGGCCAGCAAGACGCCGCTCGGCTTAGCTTGCTTGACCGCCACCCGAATGCGGGCGTCTTCTTCGGGGTCATCCGCGCGAATCCGCCGCCAAGCCTCGATGAACTCGGGCGACCGCAAGACACCAGGGTCTTCTTGGCATCGGGCTATCGCGTCATAAACGATCTTTTGGTCGGCGTCGAACTCTTCGATTTCACCATCGCTCCCATCCGTGGTCTGTGATGATGGTGACGGTTGTGAGGGTCGTTTTAAAGATTCTCGCCCGGAGAAATTTTTTTGGCGCGTTGTTCCTGGGCACCGTCCACCATCGCCGCAATGTGCTCGACCGTCCAACCGGCGCCCGGCAGGTCGGCAATGTCCATGCCGACCCAATAGTGTTCGGCATAGCAATTGCCATTAACTTTGGGATATAATTTTCCAATTTGTAATCAAGTTGTTATGTGAAATCACAATTCACTGCCTGCCTCGGGACTCTAGTTTAATCCAGCGACGACTGGGGGGTAGAGGAAGCGAGTCACCTGGGTGGGCAGTACCATCTGATGAAATGAAACTATGCTGACTTTTGAAAAGATTATTGAACCTGTGATTCTATTAATTAAGGAAGAACAGAATCGCTTAAAAAATGATGAGAAGTTTTACAAGCTATCACTGTACTATTTTATGGTGAGTCTGATTTATGCAGTGATTAATAAAACCCAATCGATTCGTTTGCTAATCACAGAAATAAAAACAAATCCTGATTTAAAAAAGCTCGGTTTTGTTTTAGCATCGCCATCGATGTATTCGGAAGCATTTTCACGGTATAAGCCAGAGGTATTTCAGCGTATTTTTGCTAAATTAATAGAAATCATTGAGATTAAAGATATTCCTGAGATAAGAAATAGTTTATTTTTCAGGTGTATAAAGCGAACACTGGATGCCCTCCATTTGTGGAACCACGAACCGAATGGAGTCAAAATTCAATTTTACATTTATTTAATTGTTTACGTTCTTTTAATTTACTTTAAGCAAACGCTTGTTAAAAGAGCAAGAAAGCCAAAAAGAAAGCCCTGCGAGTTTTAAAAGATTCCTCTTCAAAGAAAGAAGATCATTTACGGAAAACAGGAAGTTCTCGATTGCCAGTAGAATATAGTTTGGTTTCTTTGCTTGGATCTAAATTGAAAAAATTGTGGAAAATTTCTATTCACTGGTTAATCTGTATTAAAAATTTATTACTTCATCCAATGACTGATGAACATCGAGACATCATTTTGTCTATCCAATAAGTGTGCCGAACACTATTGATGCCGACCGAAAGCGTCGCCTTCAATTCGTCCGGTGTATCGCACCAATCGACGACGCGAACCCGTGTCACGCCTGCTCGCCACGCCAGCCGGACCCCGTTTGCCGCATATTTTTCGCCCGGCGGGTCGCGGTCGGGTCAGATCGTCACGTCGCGGCCCTTCAGCGGCAACCAGTCCGACTTGTCGGCCGAATTGCTGCCGAACGAACTATAACCGCAACCCATTCAGCAGGGATGCGGTGTCCGGCCGGTCTCATTTGTCAGGTCGCCAAGCCCTGCGGACAATTGACGCCCAGGCCGCCCAAGCCGCAGTAGCCGCCGGGATTCTTGGCTAAATACTGTTGGTGGTAGTCCTCGGCGTAATAGAACGGCGGCGCCTCGGCAATCTCGGTGGTGATCGGTCCGTGACCGGCGGTGGCCAGCGCCCGCTGGTAAGCCTCGCGGCTGGCCAAAGCGGCGGCGCGCTGGGCATCATCGTAAACGTAGAGCGCGGAGCGGTACTGAGTGCCGACATCATTCCCTTGGCGCATGCCTTGGGTGGGATCATGCGATTCCCAGAACACCGCAAGTAACTGCTCGTAGCGGATGACAGTAGGATCGAATACCACTCGCACCACCTCGGTGTGGCCGGTCTGACCGCTACAGACTTCCTCATAGGTCGGATTAGGGGTGAAGCCGCCAGCGTAACCGACCGCAGTGCTGTAGACCCCGGGCTGGGTCCAGAGCTTCCGCTCCGCGCCCCAGAAGCAGCCGAGTCCGAATAGCGCCTGTTTCATACCGGCGGGAAAGGGCGGTTGCAGCGGATGATCGTTGACGTAATGCCGCGCCGAAATGGGCATTGGCGTGGGCCGGCCCGGCAGGGCCTGTTCGGGGCGCGGCATCTGGATTTTGCGTTGCGGCCACGGCATGGTTTCTTCTCCTGAGTAGGGTAGCGGACCGCGATTTTGACCACTCCCGGAAGCAGGTGTTCGGGAACGGCTACTTACCTACTCACTCCCACCGAAACAGCCAGGCCCCCATCGCCATGAAGCTGATACTCATGACGGTTAGCACCAGTAGATGTCCGGATATCGCCGTCAAGCTGGCGCCGTCGATCATGACCGCCCGCGCCGCGTCGATGATGTGGGTCAGCGGCGCCAGTTGGGCGCATTGTTGCAAAAAAGGATGGACGCCCTCTAGCGAAAACCACACCCCTGACAAGAACGTCATCGGCCAACTAAGAGCGTTCAACAGGCCGGCGGCAAGCTCTTCGCTGGTGGTGCGGGCGGCGACGATCAGTCCCAGACTGATCAAGCTGATCGCCCCGACCAAAAATACGATGAACAAGTCGAAGTAGGAACCGTGCATCGGGAAGCCGATAAACCTATCGGTTCCGGCGAACACCAGGGCGGTGGTCGCCAGAATCAGCCACAACCGCGAGACGACTTGGGCGGATAGAAATTCCAGCGGCGTTAGCGGCGTGGCTTTCAACCGCTTCAGCATCCCGTTTTTGCGGTAGCGGACAATCACATAGCCGACCCCGAACAGGCAACTGAACATCATGTTCATCGCCAGGATGCCCGGCGCGACCCAGTCCACGTAGCGGATGACCCGGCCGGACACGGCTTGTTTGCTGAAGTCGGTTTTGGCGCCAGCGCCACGCAATATCCGCTCCAGCATGTAACCCTTCGCCGATTCCTCGTTGATCCAGTAGCGCCGCCCAACGGGGTCCACCAGCATATCCAGTTGATGGCGCTCGACCTTGGGCAAAGCAGCGGGCAGATCGACGACCGGGATGAACTGGATATAGCGGGTCTGGAAAAAATCGCGGTTATCGCCGCCGCTGACCTCGCCCAGCACGCCGACCTTATAAAGATTCAGCCCCGATCCGGAGAAAGCGACGGCGAAGCCGGCGATCAGGGAGATCGGAAACAGCAGGTTCCAGGTGAGCGTGGACCGGTCGCGCAGGAATTCCCAGTTGCGGCACAGGAAAACCGCCCAGAAGCGCCTCAGATTCATGTCCGTAACTCCCGGCCGGTCAATTCCAAAAACAGATCCTCCAAGGTGCGTGGGCGGATTTGCAGCCGGGCCAGCGGGATGTTCCACGCCAGCAGTTCTTGGATGGCGGCGCTGACATCCTGGGTCAGGATTTCCACGCTGTCCCGTCCGCGAACCACGGTGTGCGAGAGCGCTGGGGCGGGATCGGGGAAATCCGCGAGCGGCAGTTGCAGCACCACGTCATCGAAATGCGCCGCCAGCAACTCGCGCGGCGTGCCCTGAGCGATGATGCGGCCGTGATCCATGATGGCGATCTCGTCGCACAGGTGATAAGCCTCTTCCATGTAGTGCGTGGTCAACAGAATGGTTTTGCCGCGCGCCTTAATCCGATGGATCAGTTCCCAGAAGTTGCGGCGGGCTTGTGGGTCGAGGCCGGTGGTCGGCTCGTCCAGGAACAGCAGTTCCGGATCGTTGACCAGGGCGATGGCCAGCAGCAGCCGTTGCCGCTGCCCACCGGACAACTTGCGGGTGTCACGGTCGAGAAACTCGCCCAACGCGCACGCTTCGCTCAGTTCGGCCAGCGGCAAGTTACGCGGGTAGAAGCTGGCGAACATTCGTAAATTCTCGCGGCCGGTGACGTGATCCTGCAGGGCCGTGGACTGGAACATGATGCCGATATCCTGGCGGAAGCGCGGGCCGAGCGGCTCGCCGCAGTAGCGGATGGCGCCGCTGGTCGGTTCCTGGATGCCCTCCAGCAGTTCGACGGTGGTGGTCTTGCCGGCGCCGTTGGGGCCGAGCAGACCGAAACAGCGGCCGGCCGGCAGCGCGAGGTCGATGCCATTCACGGCCTTGACCCCGCGAAAATGCTTGATCAGGTGACGGGTTTCCAGCAGGACAGTCATCGGGATTAAAAGGTCGGGAGGGTGGCGAAGGGGCGCCGCAATCGAGCGGATGGCCGGCGGGACGCCAGCGCTCCCCATCGGTCGCTCAAGAAAAAAGGCGGGTTGCGCCGTGCGTTCCCCGCCTTTCTTCAAAGGCTCTGATTATGGCCGCGTGGCTTCATTCCTTGGCGATCAGTTCCTCGCCGTCGTCACC
Source organism: uncultured Gammaproteobacteria bacterium (assembly GCA_963719395.1). Classification (GTDB taxonomy): domain Bacteria; phylum Pseudomonadota; class Gammaproteobacteria; order Competibacterales; family Competibacteraceae; genus Contendibacter. The sequence goes on from CAVRCC010000033.1 coordinate 13,245, forward strand.
CTTGTCCTCGACGATGGCCTTGGCTTCGGACTCCGTACTCTCAAACACATGCCCGGCGCCGCTCGCCAGCCGGCTAGGTATCCAATCGTGCCGGCGTTGCAGATGATAGGCCAACCCGGTGCCTGCTGGAATCAACCGGCCGACGATGACGTTCTCTTTCAACCCGCGCAGGTCGTCGCGCAGGCCGCGTACCGCCGCTTCGGTCAACACCCGGGTGGTCTCCTGGAACGAGGCGGCGGAGATGAACGACTCGGTGGCCAGCGAGGCCTTGGTGATGCCGAGCAGCAGCGGTTGCCAGAGCGCCGGCATGCGATCCTCGGCAATGGCCCGGTCGTTTTCCTCCAACACCCGGGTGCGCTCGATCTGCTCGCCCGGAATGAAGGGGGTATCGCCCGAGCTGATGATCTCCACCTTGCGCAGCATTTGACGGATGATCACCTCGATGTGCTTGTCGTTGATCTTGACGCCCTGCACCCGGTAGACATCCTGGATTTCCTTGACCAGATAGGCGGCCAGTTCCTGCACCCCCAGCAACCGCAGGATATCGTGCGGGTTGGGTTCGCCATCGGCGATCATTTCGCCCTGTTCGACGTGCTCGCCGTCGAACACGCCGACGTGCCGCCACTTCGGGATTAGCTCCTCGTAGAGAATGTCGCCACCTTTGTCGCGGATGACCAGTCGCTGCTTGCCCTTGGTTTCCTTGCCGAACTCGATGATGCCGGACTTCTCGGCCAGAATCGCCGGTTCCTTGGGTTTGCGCGCCTCGAACAGATCCGCCACCCGCGGCAGACCACCGGTGATGTCGCGGGTCTTGGAGGATTCCTGCGGAATGCGGGCGACGACGTCGCCGACCGCGACCTCGGCGCCGTCGACCAGGTTGACGATGGCGCCAGCCGGCAGTGGATATTGCGCCAGGGTGCTGGTGCCGGGGATAAACAGATCGTTGCCGTATTCGTCCACCAGCCGCACCAGCGGCCGCTTGTCCTTGCCCAAAGCGCCGCGCTGCTTGGGATCCATGACCACCAGGCTGGATAGACCGGTGATCTCGTCGGTGTGCCGCTGCACCGTGATGCCTTCCTCGAACTCGGCAAGGCGGACCAAACCCGCGACCTCGGTTACGATGGGGTGTGTGTACGGATCCCAACGCGCGATAATCTGTCCCGCTTCCACCAGGCTGTCATCCACGGCCGACAGCTCCGCGCCGTAGGGCACCTTGTAGCGTTCCCGCTCGCGACCCTGTTCGTCCAGCAGGGTGATTTCGCCCGAACGCGATACCGCCACCAGATGACCGTCTCGCCGCTGCACCACCTTCATCTTGTGCAACCGCAGCTTGCCCCGGGATTTGATTTGTACGCTGTTGACCACCGTGGTGCGCGAAGCCGCGCCGCCGATGTGGAAGGTGCGCATGGTGAGCTGAGTGCCCGGCTCGCCGATGGACTGAGCCGCGATCACGCCCACCGCCTCGCCGCTGTTGACCCGGTGGCCGCGCGCCAGGTCGCGACCGTAACAGGCCGCGCACACCCCGTAGCGGGTCCGGCAGGTGATCGCCGATCGCACCAGAATCTGGTCGATATTCAGCGCGTCCAGCGTCGCCACCCACGCCTCGTCCAGCAGGGTGCCGGCGGGAATGGCGACATCGTCGCTGCTCGGGGCGAACACGTCGCGGGCCACCACCCGGCCCAAGACCCGATCGCGCAGCGGTTCCTTGATATCGCCTTCCTCGACCACCGGCGTCATCCACACGCCTTCCTGGGAGCCGCAGTCGGGTTCGGTGACCACCATATCCTGCGCCACGTCCACCAGCCGCCGGGTCAGATAGCCGGAGTTGGCGGTCTTGAGCGCGGTATCGGCCAGACCTTTGCGGGCGCCGTGGGTGGAGATGAAGTACTCCAGCACGCTCAGGCCTTCGCGGAAGTTGGCCTTGATCGGGGTTTCGATGATCGAGCCGTCCGGCTTGGCCATCAGCCCGCGCATGCCGGCCAACTGACGGATCTGGGCCGCCGAGCCGCGCGCGCCGGAGTCGGCCATCATGAACACGGCGTTGAAGGTCGGCTGGCGGATGGTTTGGCCCTCGCGGTTGACCACCAGTTCGCTGCCGAGGTTGTCCATCATCGCCTTGGCCACTTGGTCGTTGGTGCGCGACCAGATGTCCACCACTTTGTTGTAGCGCTCGCCCTTGGTCACCAGCCCGGAGGTGTACTGATCGTCGATTTCCTTGACTTCCTGCTCGGCTTTCTCCAGCAGCTCGGTCTTCTTGGCCGGGATCTGGAAATCCTCGAAACCGATCGAGGAACCCGAACGGGTGGCGTAATGGAAGCCGGTATACATCAACTGGTCGGCGAAGATCACCGTGTCCTTCAGTCCCAGCCGCCGGTAACACTCGTTGATCAGTCGGGAGACGGTTTTCTTGGTCAGCACCTGGTTGATCAGCGCGAAAGGCAGGCCCTTGGGCAGGATGTCGGACAACAGCGCCCGGCCGACGGTGGTTTTGACTCGCCGCACCACGCTGTGGAGGTTACCGTCCTCGTCGGCCTCCTCCTGGCGGAGGCGCACCTCGATGCAGGCGTGTAGTTCCACCCGCCGGCTCTCGTAGGCGCGGTGGACTTCTCGGACATCGGCGAACGCCATGCCTTCGCCCCGGGCGTTGATGCGCTCGCGGGTCAGGTAGTACAGGCCGAGCACCACGTCCTGCGAGGGCACGATGATCGGTTCGCCGTTGGCCGGGCTGAGGATGTTGTTGGTGGACATCATCAGGGCGCGGGCTTCCAGTTGCGCCTCGATGGACAGCGGCACATGCACCGCCATCTGGTCGCCGTCGAAGTCGGCGTTGAAGGCGGTGCAGACCAGCGGATGCAGTTGAATCGCCTTGCCTTCGATCAGCACCGGCTCGAACGCCTGGATACCCAGGCGGTGCAGGGTGGGGGCGCGGTTGAGCATCACCGGATGCTCGCGGATCACCTCCTCGAGGATGTCCCACACCACCGGCTCCTCACGCTCGACCATTTTTTTGGCCGCCTTGATGGTGGTGGCCATGTCTTTGTATTGCAATTTGCTGAAGATGAACGGCTTGAACAGTTCCAGCGCCATCTTCTTGGGCAGCCCGCACTGGTGCAGGCGCAGGGTCGGGCCGACCACGATCACCGAGCGGCCGGAGTAGTCCACCCGCTTGCCGAGCAGGTTCTGGCGGAAGCGGCCCTGCTTGCCCTTGATCATGTCGGCCAGCGACTTCAGCGGGCGCTTGTTGCTGCCGGTGATGGCCCGCCCGCGCCGGCCGTTGTCCAGCAGCGAGTCCACCGCTTCCTGCAACATCCGCTTCTCGTTGCGGACGATGATGTCCGGCGCGCTCAGTTCCAGCAGTCGCTTGAGCCGGTTGTTGCGGTTGATCACCCGCCGATAGAGGTCGTTCAGGTCGGACGTGGCGAAGCGGCCGCCGTCCAGCGGCACCAGCGGCCGCAGGTCGGGCGGCAGCACCGGTAACACGGTCAGCACCATCCACTCCGGCTTGTTGCCGGAGTGGAGGAACGATTCCACCAGCTTCAGCCGCTTGGACAGCCGCTTGAGCTTGGTTTCGGAGCCGCACTCGAGGATTTCCTGTCGCAGTTTCACCACCAGTTGCTTCAGGTCCAGACCGCGCAGCAACTGGTAAATTGCCTCGGCGCCCATCCGGGCGTCGAAGTCGTCGCCGTATTGTTCGACCGCGTCCAGATAGGCTTCATCGGTCAGCATGTGACCCTTTTCCAGCGGGGTCATGCCGGCATCGATGACCACGTAGGATTCGAAATACAGCACCCGCTCGATGTCGCGCAGGGTCATGTCCAGCAGCAGGCCGATCCGCGACGGCAGCGACTTGAGGAACCAGATGTGCGCCACCGGCGAGGCCAGTTCGATATGGCCCATCCGCTCGCGCCGCACCTTGGCCAGAGTCACCTCCACCCCGCATTTTTCGCACACCACGCCCCGGTGCTTGAGCCGCTTGTACTTGCCGCACAGGCACTCGTAGTCTTTATTCGGGCCGAAAATCTTGGCGCAAAACAGCCCGTCGCGCTCCGGCTTGAAGGTCCGGTAATTGATGGTCTCGGGCTTCTTCACCTCGCCGCGGCTCCAGGCGCGGATCATCTCTGGCGAGGCCAGGCCGATGCGGATGGCGTCGAAATCCTCGACTTCGTCGAACAGCTTGAACGGGTTCAGCAGCTCTCTCATCGTTTCTCACCCACGGAATTGCGTTGTCCCGCCCCGAGGGACGGCAGGCGGCGTCTCAGCGTCATTCGTCGCGCTTCGGCGGCGCCACATCGTTTTCCAGCTCGATGTTGATTCCCAGCGACCGGATCTCCTTGACCAACACGTTGAACGATTCGGGCATGCCGGCTTCCATGCGGTGGTTGCCGTCCACGATGTTCTTGTAGACCTTGGTGCGGCCGTTCACATCGTCGGACTTGACCGTCAGCATTTCCTGTAAGGTATAGGAGGCGCCGTAGGCTTCCAGCGCCCACACTTCCATCTCGCCGAAGCGCTGGCCGCCGAACTGCGCCTTGCCGCCGAGCGGCTGTTGGGTCACCAGGCTGTACGGACCGGTGGAGCGGGCGTGCATCTTGTCGTCCACCAGGTGGTTTAGCTTGAGCATGTACATGTAGCCGACCGTCACCGGTCGGTCGAACGGCTCGCCGGTGCGGCCGTCGAACAGAGGACTTTGGCCGCTTTCCGGTAAATCCGCCAGTCGCAGCATTTCCCGCAACTCCGTCTCGGTCGCGCCGTCGAACACCGGGGTCGCCATCGGCACGCCATCGCGCAGGTTATGGCACAGCGCCTGAATTTCACGGTCGTCGAACTGCGCCAGATCCACGCTCTGTCCGCCGACCCCGTTGTAGACTCGATCCAGATACGAGCGCAATTCCCCGATCTGCGCCTGCGCGTCCAGCAACCGACCGAGCTTGAGACCCAGCCCCTTGGCCGCCCAGCCCAGATGGGTTTCCAGCACTTGGCCGACATTCATCCGCGAGGGCACGCCCAGCGGGTTCAGCACGATGTCCACCGGGGTGCCGTCCTCCAGATAAGGCATGTCCTCCTGCGGCACGATCATGGAGACCACGCCCTTGTTGCCGTGGCGCCCCGCCATCTTGTCGCCCGGCTGGATGCGGCGCTTGACCGCCAGGTACACCTTGACCATCTTGAGCACGCCGGGCGCCAGATCGTCGCCCTGCATTAGCTTGCGCTTCTGTTCCTCGAACTTCTTGTCGAAGTCCTTGCGCTGCTGTTCGAGCTGCCGGGGGATTTTCTCAAGCTGCTCGTTGATCTCGTCGGCCTCCATGCGGATCTCGAACCAATAGTCGCGCTTCAGCTCACGCAGGTACTCGGCGGTCACCGTCATGCCGCCGCGCAGGCCGCTGGGGCCGCCGTGGGCCGGGTTGCCGACCAGCATCCGTTCCATGCGCTGGTACAGGTCATCCTCGAGGATGCGCAACTGGTCGTTCAAATCCTTGCGGACTCGCTTCAGCTCGGTTTCCTCGATCTGGCGCGCGCGCGAATCCTTCTCGACGCCGTCGCGAGTGAACACCCGCACGTCGATGACCGTGCCGTCCATGCCGGACGGCACCCGCAGCGAAGTATCCTTCACGTCGGACGCTTTCTCGCCGAAAATCGCCCGCAACAGCTTTTCCTCGGGCGTCAACTGGGTTTCGCCCTTGGGCGTGACCTTGCCGACCAGGATGTCGCCGGCTTTAACTTCGGCGCCGATGTAGACGATGCCGGCTTCGTCCAGCCGCGCCAGCGCGCTTTCGCCGACATTGGGAATATCGGCGGTGATCTCCTCCGGCCCGAGTTTGGTATCGCGGGCGACGCAGGATAGTTCCTCGATGTGGATGGTGGTGAACCGGTCTTCCTGCACCACCCGCTCGGAAATCAGGATCGAGTCCTCGAAGTTGTAGCCGTTCCACGGCATGAAGGCGACCAGCAGGTTCTGGCCCAAGGCCAGTTCGCCCATGTCGGTGGACGGTCCGTCGGCCAGCACGTCGTCGCGCGCCACCGTCTCGCCGACCTGTACCAGCGGCTGCTGGTTGATGCAGGTGTTCTGGTTGGAGCGGGTGTACTTGGTCAGGTTGTAGATATCCACGCCCGGCTCGCCGGCCTCGGTTTCCGCGTCGTTCACCCGCACCACGATGCGGCCGGCGTCCACCGAATCCACCACGCCGCCGCGGCGGGCGATCACGCACACCCCGGAATCGCGGGCCACGATCCGCTCCATGCCGGTGCCGACCAGCGGCTTGTCGGCGCGCAGGGTCGGCACCGCCTGGCGTTGCATGTTGGAGCCCATCAGCGCGCGGTTGGCGTCGTCGTGCTCCAGGAACGGGATCAGCGCCGCCGCCACCGAGACGATTTGCTTGGGCGATACGTCCATGTACTGCACTTTGTCCGGCGCGGCCAGGGTGAATTCATTCTGATGGCGACAGGACACCAGTTCGTCGGTCAGCCGCCCGGTGGCGTCGAGCGAGGTGTTGGCCTGGGCGATGACGTACTGGCCTTCCTCGATCGCCGACAGGTAATCGATCTGGTCGACGACCCGAGCGTTTTCGACCCGGCGATACGGCGTCTCCAGGAAGCCATAGGAATTGGTGCGGGCATAGACCGCCAGCGAGTTGATCAGGCCGATGTTGGGTCCTTCCGGGGTCTCGATCGGGCAGACCCGGCCGTAATGGGTGGCGTGCACGTCGCGCACCTCAAAGCCGGCGCGCTCGCGGGTCAGCCCGCCTGGCCCCAGCGCCGAAACCCGACGCTTGTGGGTGACTTCGGACAGCGGGTTGTTCTGATCCATGAACTGCGAGAGCTGGGAGGAGCCGAAGAATTCCTTGATGGCGGCGGCCACCGGCTTGGCGTTGATCAGATCCTGGGGGGTCAAACCTTCGGCCTCGGCCAGACTGAGCCGTTCCTTGACCGCGCGCTCGACCCGCACCAGGCCGATGCGGAACACGTTTTCGGTCATCTCCCCGACGCAGCGGATGCGGCGGTTGCCGAGGTGGTCGATATCGTCCACCACGCCGTTGCCGTTGCGGATGTCGATCAGCACCTTGAGCACGGCGAGGATGTCTTCCATGGACAGTACGCCGGGCGAATGCTCCTTGACCGGCACTCCCGGAAGAGCAGTCCGGCGGTGACTGACCCGGCTGTCGAACTTCATTCGGCCGACATCGGACAGGTCGTAGCGATCCGGCGAGAAGAACAGGTCTTGCAACAGGCGCTGGGCGGCATCCTTGGTCGGCGGTTCGCCCGGGCGCATCATCCGGTAGATTTCGACTTGGGCCTCCCACTGGCTGCGGGCGGGATCGGCGCGCAGGGTGTTGGAAATGTAGGGACCGCGGTTGACGTCGTTGACGTAGAGCGTCTGGAATTCGGTGACGCCACTGGCCTGAATTTTGTCCAGCTTTTCGGCCGTCAGCTCGTCGTTGGCCGAGGCCAGCAATTCGCCGGTGTCCGGGGCGCGCAAGTCGTGGGCCAGCAGCTTGCCGACCAGATATTCGGGTGGGATCAGCAGGCTTTGCACGCCGGCCTTGGTCAATTCACGGACGTGCTTGGCCTTGATGCGCTGGCCCGCCTCCAGCAGTACCTGGTCGCCGATGCGGATGTCGAAGCTGGCAGTCTCGCCCTGCAGGCGTTCCGGCACCAGAGCCAGACTGAATTGTTCGTTGCTGACCCGAATCGTGTTGGTGTCGAAAAAAATCTCGAGGATCCGTTCGTTGACGCTACGCGCGCGGGGGTCGTTGGGATGGGGTTCCTCGAATAGCGCCCGCAGTAGAATGGTGACCGGCAGCTTGCGGCGGCGGTCGATACGGGCGTACACGATGTCCTTGACATCGAACTCAAAATCCAGCCAGGAGCCGCGATAGGGAATGATGCGCGCCGAGAACAGCAATTTGCCGGAGGAGTGGGTCTTGCCTTTGTCGTGGTCGAAGAACACGCCGGGCGAACGGTGCAACTGCGAAACGACGACCCGCTCGGTGCCGTTGATGACGAAGGTGCCGTTGTCGGTCATCAGCGGCAGTTCGCCCATGTAGACTTCGTTTTCCTTAATGTCCTTAATTTTGTGGGCGCCGGCCTCGGCTTCCTTGTCCATCAACACCAGCCGCAGTCGCACCCGCAGCGGCGCGGCGTAGGTCAGCCCGCGCAACTGGCACTCCCGGACGTCGAACACCGGCTCGCCGAGCCGGTAGCTCACATACTCCAACCGGGCGTTGCCCGAATAGCTGATGATCGGGAACACCGAGCGGAAGGCGGCGTGCAATCCCATGTCCCGACGCTCTCCCGGCGGCACCTCGGCTTGTAGGAACTCGCGATACGAATCCAGTTGTATCGCCAGCAGGTAGGGCACCTCGAGAATGCTGGGGCGCTTGCCGAAGTCTTTACGGATGCGTCGCTTTTCAGTAAAAGTGTAAGCCATCGGGATTCCTCTCGGAGTGCTAGCCCAGGGCGGGAGCCGCTTTTCACCCGCGGCAAACAGCGGGTGTGGATTGAAAAAACCCTGCTAAATTAAACAGAAACAGGCCGGCGACCTCGGGGATCGCCAGCCGTTTCCGTTCCAGTCCGTCCAAGCCAGGTGCGCGTAACGCCATCCCACGGGAATCGTGGATATTGCGACGCTTACTTGATCTCGACCTTGGCGCCGGCGTCTTCCAGTTTCTTCTTGACGTCCTCGGCCTCGGCCTTGGGAATGCCTTCCTTGATCGTGGAGGGCACGCCTTCCACCGCATCCTTGGCTTCTTTCAGCCCCAGACCGGTCAGGGCGCGCACCACCTTGATCACCTCGACCTTCTTTTCGCCGAAGCTGGTCATCACCACGTCGAACTCGGTCTTTTCCTCGACCGGGGCGGCGGCCACGGCAACCGGGGCGGCAGCCACGGCGGCGGCGGCGCTGACGCCAAATTTCGTTTCCATCGCGGAAATTAGATCGACGATTTCCATCACGGTCATGCCGGAGATGGCATCCAGAATGTCTTCTTTCGAAACGGCCATTGCAAATTCACTCCTGATAGGGACGCTATCAATCACTTTCGATCAATCGGGCTGCGTTGCCAAAACGCTGGCAGCTTCTTCTTTCTGCTGCCGGATCGCGTCGAGAGTGCGCACCAGTTTGCCCGGAATTTCGTTGAGGGTCCGCGCGAGCTTGTCGAGCGGCGCCCGCAGGGTGGCCATCAACAGGCTGATCGCTTCGTCGCGGGTCGGCAGGCTGGCCAGACGGTCCAGCTCGCTGGCTGGAAACGCCTGTCCGCCGACCGCCAGGGCCTTGACGACCAGCTTGTCGTTGGTTTTTTCCTTGAGAAATTCCTTGAACAGTCGCGCCGCCGCGCCTGGGTCCTGCTGGGAGAACGCCAAGATCAGCGGTCCCACCAGACTGGCTTGCAGACACTCGAACTCGGTCCCTTGCACGGCGCGCCGCGCCAGGGTGTTCTTGACGACGCGCAGATAGACGCCGGTTTCCCGCGCTTTCCCGCGCAGGTTGGTGAGCTGAGTCACGCTCAGCCCACGGTACTCGGCGGCGATCGCGGAGTGCGCACTGGCAGCTACCTTGGCGACTTCGGTCACCACAGCCTGTTTTTCCGCCAGATTGAGACTCATTGCGTTACCTCGCGGTTTCTCCTCCACCTTCGTGGAGAATGGGAACGGCGGCCTTACCAGGAATCATCCGGAAGGGCTGTGCCGTCTGCGCGGGCCACCCCCGGCTGGAGGCTGGGAGCGATTAAGCCTGACGGCGCCTGCGGTCTTTGACGCTAACCGGGAACACCGGTCGGCCCAAAGTTATGTTGTCCATCCCCGGCATCGGGCCAGGGAGGCTCGGGTTATTACGATAGCGTGGCCTGATCCACCGCCAAGCCCGGACCCATGGTGGTGGAGACGGTCACGCGGCGAATGTAGATCCCTTTCGACGTCGCGGGCTTGATCTTCTGCAAGTCGTGCAGCAGCGCTTGCAAGTTTTCCTGCAACTGATTCGGGGCGAAATCCACCTTGCCGATGGTACAGTGGATGATCCCGGCCTTGTCGGTCCGGTAGCGGACCTGACCGGCCTTGGCGTTGCGAATCGCGCCCACCACGTCGGGGGTGACGGTGCCGACCTTGGGGTTGGGCATCAGCCCACGCGGGCCGAGAATCTTGCCCAACTGGCCCACCAGCCGCATCGCGTCGGGGGAGGCGATGACGACGTCGAAATCGAGATTGCCCGCCTTGACCGATTCAGCCAGATCCTCGAAGCCGACCACGTCGGCGCCGGCAGCCTTGGCGGCCTCGGCATTGGCGCCCTGCGCGAATACCGCGACCCGCACGGTCTTGCCAGTGCCGTGAGGCAGCACCGTGGCGCTGCGCACTACCTGGTCGGACTTGCGGGGATCCACGCCCAGGTTGACCGCTACGTCCACCGATTCGCGGAACTTAACGCCCGATAGCTCCTTGAGCAGGCCCAAGGCCTCCTCGATCGGATAAAACTTGCCAGGCGTCAGTTTGGCGCGAATGGCTTGCAGCCGCTTGGAGAGTTGGGCCATGGCTTACACTCCTTCCACGTTGAGGCCCATCGAGCGGGCGCTGCCGGCGATGGTCCGCACCGCCGCATCGAGGCTGGCGGCGGTCAGGTCGGGCATCTTGGCCTTGGCGACGTCTTCCAGTTGGGCGCGAGTGATCGTGCCAATTTTCTTGGTGTTGGGGTTGGAACTGCCCTTGTCGAGGCCCAACGCCTTCCGCAGCAGCACCGAGGCCGGCGGGGTTTTCATGATGAAGGTGAAACTGCGGTCGCTGTAGACCGTAATCACCACTGGAATCGGCAAGCCGGGCTCCAGATGTTGAGTCTGGGCGTTGAAGGTCTTGCAAAATTCCATGATGTTCACGCCGTGCTGGCCCAGCGCGGGGCCGACGGGCGGACTGGGATTAGCCTTGGCGGCCGCGACCTGCAATTTGACGTATGCGGTAACTTTCTTTGCCATTGTCACTCCTGTCGGGTGCGAACGCCTCGCGGCTCCCCGAGTGGGCCGTCCGTGACTGGACGGTGGAAAAGGCAACCGGCGGGCGCCGGTCAGCGGGAAACTTTTTCGACCTGGCTGAATTCCAATTCCACCGGCGTGGTGCGGCCGAAAATCATCACTCCCACCCGCAACCGGCTTTTCTCGTAGTTCACTTCCTCGAGCACGCCCTCGAAGTCGTTGAACGGACCTTCGGTGACGCGCACCATTTCGCCGGGTTCGTAGAGCACCTTGGGCCGAGGTTTGTCCACGCCGTCCTGAACCCGCTGCAAGATGGCCTGGGCTTCCTTTTCCGAGATCGGAGCCGGCTTGTCGCTGGTGCCACCGATGAAACCGAGCACCTTGGGGACGTTGCGGACCAGGTGCCAGGTGTCGTTGTCCATCTCCATCTGCACCAGCACGTAGCCGGGGAAAAATTTACGGTCGCTCTTGCGCTTCTGGCCGTCGCGCATTTCCACCACTTCCTCGGTGGGCACCAAAACCTGACCGAACCGATCTTTGAGTCCCTCGCGATTGATCCGTTCCAGCAGGGAACGCTTGACGTGCTGCTCGAAGCCGGAATAGGCCTGCACCACATACCACCGCATCGCCATGTCGCCGCTCCGCTAGCCGGTAACCAGCCGAACCAGCCACAACAACAGGATATCGAACAGCCAGAGCAACAGGCCCATGATGATGACCATGACGATCACGATCAGCGTGGTTTGCGTGGTTTCGGCGCGGGTCGGCCAGACCACCTTGCGCAGTTCGGTGCGAGAACCTTGAATGAATTCCAGGGTTTCCGCGCCCCATTCGGTTTTCAGGGCAATGACCACCGCCGCGCCCGCCGCCGCCAGCAAGCCGATGACGCGCACCAGCAGCGAATGATTCGCGAAGACGTAAAAAGCGACCAGCGCGCTCAGGACAATGGCGCCAGCGGCGAGCAGCTTGAACGTGTCGGCGCGATTTTGAGCTTGCGGTTCGGGCTTGGTTGCATTCATGCGGATTCTAGTTTTACACGCTCCGGCGTGGGGTCGCGCCACCGGAACGGCGGGCGAGATCGGGACACGCCATCGGGAAGATGGCAGGCCAGGAGGGAATCGAACCCCCAACCTGCGGTTTTGGAGACCGCTGCTCTGCCAATTGAGCTACTGGCCTGTAACAGGGTGGGTGGGTGGAATCGCGCCGCGCGGATTCCACCCACCGGATCGGGGACTACTCGATGATTTTAGCGACGACGCCGGCGCCGACGGTGCGGCCGCCCTCGCGGATGGCGAAGCGCAGGCCTTCGTCCATGGCGATCGGCGCGATCAGGCTGATCCGCATCCGGATGTTGTCGCCCGGCATCACCATCTCCACCCCCTCGGGCAGGTCCACCGAGCCGGTCACGTCGGTGGTGCGAAAGTAAAACTGCGGCCGGTAGCCCTTGAAAAACGGGGTGTGCCGCCCGCCTTCTTCCTTGCTCAGCACGTACACCTCGGCTTCGAATTCGGTGTGCGGGGTGATGGTGTTGGGCTTGGCCAGCACTTGCCCGCGTTCGACGTCGTCGCGCTTGGTGCCGCGCAGCAGCACCCCGACGTTGTCCCCGGCCTCGCCTTGATCCAGCAGCTTGCGGAACATCTCCACCCCGGTGCACACGGTCTTCACCGTCGGCCGGATCCCGATGATCGCCACTTCCTCGCCCACTTTAACCCGGCCCCGCTCGATCCGTCCGGTCACCACCGTGCCGCGCCCGGAAATCGAGAACACGTCTTCGATCGGCATCAGGAACGGTTTGTCGATCTCGCGCTGCGGTTGCGGGATGTAGGCGTCCATGGCGTCCACCAGCCGGTGGATCGAGGGCTCCCCCAGTTCGCCCGGATCGCCTTCCAGCGCTTTGAGCGCGCTGCCGGTGATCGAGCGGTAGGTCGTCGCCAGGGAAAGTCGTAGCTGCTCAGCAGCTCGCGCACTTCCATTTCGACCAGCTCCAGCAGTTCGGGATCGTCCACCATGTCGGCCTTGTTCAGGTAGACCACGATGTAGGGCACCCCCACCTGCCGCGCCAGCAGGATGTGCTCCCGGGTCTGCGGCATCGGCCCGTCGGCCGCCGACACCACCAGCACCGCCCCGTCCATCTGCGCCGCCCCGGTGATCATGTTCTTGATGTAGTCGGCATGCCCGGGGCAGTCGACGTGGGCGTAGTGCCGCTTCGGCGATTGGTACTCCACGTGCGCCGTGGCAATGGTGATGCCGCGCGCTTTCTCTTCCGGCGCGGAGTCGATCTGGTCGTAGGCCTTGAACTCGCCGCCAAACTTGGTGGCCATCACCTTGGTGATCGCCGCCGTCAGCGTGGTCTTGCCATGATCCACGTGGCCGATCGTCCCCACGTTGACATGCGGCTTGTTGCGCTCGAACTTTTCTTTGGACATCCAAACACTCCCCTGTAAAGCTTAGGGTCAAGGATTTTAGACCAAGTCTCAAATCGAGTGGAGCCCATAACCAGATTTGAACTGGTGACCTCATCCTTACCAAGGATGCGCTCTACCGACTGAGCTATATGGGCCTAATAGCGTTCTGTTGTAAATGTACGTTGTTGTGGAGCGGGTGATGGGAATCGAACCCACACCATCAGCTTGGAAGGCTGAGGTTCTACCATTGAACTACACCCGCCTTGCCATTTCCAACCCAAGCGGGGGAGGTCGATCCTTACAAGGCGTGCTTCCCGACCATCACACACCGAATCGACCGAACACTTGCTGCAAGGTGGTGGAGGGGGAAGGATTCGAACCTTCGAAGGCTGAGCCAACAGATTTACAGTCTGCCCCCTTTGACCGCTCGGGAACCCCTCCAAAAGTTTAAGTCGTGCATTTTGATGGCCAAGGACGGGGTTGTCAATCGCCAGCATGAAGTTTTTACGAAATGATCTTTTGAATCTATTATAATCTCCACTAGCATGAGCTGGCGTAGCTCAGCCGGTAGAGCAGTTGCCTTGTAAGCATCAGGTCAGGGGTTCGAATCCCCTCGCCAGCTCCAAATCAATCAAGGGCTTGGGTGGCGTTGCCCAAGCCCTTGTCGCAATCGCGGAAGCTCATCGCCCTTACAACAACTTTCCATTCACCCTCAACCCCACTAACCCCAGAGGATTTGCTCATGGCGCAACTCAAACCCGGCGTCGTCACTGGCAAGGACTATCTGACCCTTGTGGCCGCCGCGAAGGCGGGCGGTTATGCCCTGCCCGCGGTCAACGTGTCCAGCAGTAGCACGACCAACGCAGTGCTGGAGGCCGCGGCGAAGAACCAGGCCGACGTTATCATCCAGCTCTCCAACGGCGGCGCGCAGTTTTATGCCGGCCAGGGGATGAAGGACAGCTTCAAGGCCAAGGTGCTGGGCGCGGTGTCGGCGGCGCTGCATGTCCACCTGCTGGCCGAGCATTACGGGGTGTGCGTGGTGCTGCACACCGACCATGCTAACAAGAGCCTGATCCCTTGGGTGGATGCTCTGCTGGATCACGGCGAGGCATACTTCAAGCAGTACGGCAAGCCGCTGTTTAGCTCGCACATGCTGGATCTTTCCGAAGAAAGCATGGAATTCAACCTCAATGAATGCGCCCGCGTCCTCAAGCGCATGGCGCCGCTGAACATGAGCCTGGAGATCGAACTGGGCGTCACCGGCGGCGAAGAGGACGGCATCGGCAGCGAACTGGAGGAAAGCGCCGACAACTCGCATCTCTACACCCAGCCGGAAGACGTGCTGCAAGCCTACGAGCGGCTATCGCCGATCGGCCATTTCTCGGTCGCCGCCTCGTTTGGCAACGTTCATGGCGTGTACAAGCCCGGCAATGTCCAGTTGCGCCCGGAAATCCTGAAGAATTCCCAGGCGCTGATCGAACAGAAGCGCGCGACCGGGGCGAAACCGCTGAATCTGGTGTTCCACGGTGGCTCCGGCTCGGAGAAGGACAAGATCACCGAGGCGGTCAGCTACGGGGTGTTCAAGATGAACATCGATACCGACCTGCAGTTCGCCTATTCGGAAGCGATCGGCAAGTTCGTCAGCGAGAATCCCAAGGCGTTCCTGTATCAGGTGGACCCGGAAACCGACAAGCCGTACAAGAAGTTCTACGATCCGCGCAAGTATCTGCGCCTGGCCGAGCAGAACATGGTGGCGCGCCTGAACGAGGCCTTCCAGGATCTCGGTTCCAAGGGCAAGTCGCTGGCGGGGTAATGTCGAGGGCGTGTGCCGCCCGCTCCTGGTTATTATGTTAAAGAACAAGGGCCTGCCGAATTTTCGGCAGGCCCTTGTTTCGTGATCGTACCCGCCGGCGGGGGATGATTCCCTCGATTGATTGCGATAGCCGGATTGAACCCTTGCGGGCGCTGGTTCAAAATAACCCTACTAAAATTAGCAAACTGACTGTTCATTACCCACCGTAAGGAGGCCTTCGCATCATGAGTAAAACCGCTGAACTCCTGGGCGCCAACGCCGAATATTTGATGAGCCACGTCTGCAAGACCATCCCCAAAGACTCCCTGCACCTGCCCGGCCCGGATTTCGTGGACCGGATTTTTGCCGCGTCCGACCGCAACAACCGGGTGTTGGGCAACCTGCAGCGGATGCTTGGCGCCGGCCGGCTGGCAGGCACCGGCTTCCTGTCCATCCTGCCGGTGGACCAGGGCATCGAACATGCCGGCGGCGCCAGCTTCGCCAAGAACCCGATCTATTTCGACCCGGAGAACATCGTCAAGCTGGCCATCGAAGGCGGCTGTAACGCAGTGGCCTCAACCTACGGCGTGCTGGGTATGGTGGCCCGCAAGTACGCCCACAAGATCCCGTTCATGGTCAAGATCAACCATAACGAGCTGCTGACCTTCCCCAACAAGGCCGACCAGATCATGTGGGGCACCATCAAGGAAGCCCAGGACATGGGTTGCGCGGCGGTGGGCGCCACCATCTACTTCGGTTCGCCGGAGAGCGGCCGTCAGATCGTCGAGGTCGCGCAGGCTTTCCACATGGCCCACGAACTCGGCATGGCCACCGTGCTGTGGTGCTATCTGCGCAACAACGCCTTCAAGACCAAGGAGAAGGACTACCACGTTTCCGCCGACCTGACCGGCCAGGCCAACCACCTCGGCGTCACCATCGAAGCCGACATCATCAAGCAGAAGCTGCCCGAAAATAACGGCGGTTTTGAAGCCCTGAACATGGGCGGTTCCAGCTATGGCAAGTTCGACAAGAAAATCTATACCGACTTGGCCAGCGACCACCCGATTGACCTGTGCCGCTATCAGATCGCCAACTGCTACATGGGCCGCGCCGGCCTGATTAACTCCGGCGGCGAGTCCAAGGGCGCGGGCGACCTGGAAGCGGCCGTGATGACGGCGGTGGTCAACAAGCGCGCCGGCGGTATGGGCCTGATCTCGGGTCGCAAGGCGTTCCAGCGGCCGATGAAGGACGGCGTCGCTATTCTCAACGCCATTCAGGACGTGTACCTTGACCAGAGCGTGACCGTCGCCTGAGCGCGGTTCGGCATCCGTTTTACCAAGCCCCGCGCTGGCGGGGCTTTTTCATTTCCAGCCCGGCGGCGATTTAAAGAGTGCGGGATCGGTCTTACCTTTCCGTGCATCGCGAGGCCGATCCAGCACCAATTTGGTGCGAGTATCGAACTCGCCGGTCGAAGATCGGCATCTTGATAATCTTATAGTATCAGGCAATTGGCTAGAAATTCGATATTGGCATGAAACGTGCCCAGCGATCATCATCGTAGAAAATACCTGTCATCGCGTCTTGGTTTGGGTTGTACGGCGCAAACTGGGAAGAACCCTTTTATGATCACTCCAACTTCGCCCGACCACGCCATCGCCATCGCCATCATGGGCAGCGGGGGCGCCGGGGCTATCACCGCAGGCAGTCTGTTGCTCGAAGCCGCCGGCCAGATGGGCTGGTACGGCCTGATGACGCGCTCGGTGGGGCCCCAAATCCGCGGCGGCGAGGCGCTGGCGATGGTGCGGCTGGCATCGGCGCCGGTGCTGGGACATGGCGACCGTTTCGATGTCCTGCTGGCGCTGGATTGGCATAACGCCGATCGCTTCGTGGACGAAGTGCCTTTGGATGCCGATAGCCTGATCGTCGCCGATGCCGAGGCGGGCGATCCGCCGGCCACCATTCTCGCCAGCGGCGCTCGCCTGGTGACGGTTCCCTTGACCGATCTGGCCGACGACGTGCCGGGGGGACGGCCCAACATCATCGCGCTCGGCCTGTTGGCACGCCTGCTGGCCTTGCCGATAGAGCCGTTGGCCGCGTTGGTGGGGCGCGCGCTGGATCGCAAGGGACTCGATCCGGCGCGATTGCGTCAAGCGTTGGCCGCCGGTCATGGCGCCGCCGCCGCGCTCGACGGTTCGATTCGGCCGCCACCGCTGGCCACGGACGGCGGAACGCGCTGGCTGCTGACCGGAAACGAGGCGGCGGCCCTCGGCGCCCTGCGCGGCGGGGTGCGGTTCGCGGCGGTCTATCCCATTACCCCGGCCACCGATCTGTCGGAATGGCTCGCTCCACGCTTGCAACAGGTGGGCGGTCATCTGATTCAGGCCGAGGATGAAATCGCCGCTCTGAACATGGTGCTGGGCGCCGCGTATGGCGGCGTGCCGGCGCTGACCGCCACCTCCGGCCCCGGCCTGGCGCTGATGAGCGAAACCCTGGGCTTGGCGGTGGCGGCCGAAATCCCGGCGGTGGTGGTCAACGTGATGCGCGGGGGGCCATCCACCGGCATTCCCACCAAATCCGAACAATCCGACCTCAATATCGCCTTGTACGGCCTGCACGGCGATGCCCCGCATCTGGTGCTGGCGCCGAGTTCGGTCAGCGATTGTCTGGCCGTCACCCAATGGGCGGTGCAATTGGCCGAGGCGCTGCAATGCCCGGCCATCGTGCTGTCCGATCAATTCCTGGGGCAGAGCCAGGTGGTATGCGACCGGCCGCCCGCCGAGAGTGGGGGCAAGTCGCCGCGCCTGATCGCCAAGGTTGTCGCCAGCCGCTACGACCGTTATGCGGTGACTGCCGACGGCGTTTCGCCCATGGCCTTGCCCGGCGCCCCAGGCGGACAGTACACGGCCGACGGGTTGGAGCACAACGCTCACGGTACTCCCTCCAGCCGCGCCACCGATCATCGAGCCCAACTGGACAAGCGTCGCGACAAGCTGCTCCATTACGACTACGGGCCGGCTTGGGTCGAGGTGGAGGGGGATGGCGAAATGGCGGTGCTGACTTGGGGATCGGTGGCCGCGCCGGCGCGCGAAGCGGCGGCGCTCGCTCGAGCGCAGGGGCTGGCGGTCAAGGTGCTGGTGCAGCACTTTTAAGGTCCTCAGAACTTATTGTATAGTAAGAAAATTATCGAACAGCCTCGAGGTATTCTCATGTTTAGCGAAGTCCTGGAGCGGTTTATCAAGGACAGCCCTGTCGCGGTTATGGTACGCGTGTTGCTAGAGAATTTGTTGAACGCCGACAAGATGGATCGTTGGTTTGACACGGTGCGCCAATCACAATACACCAAAGAAATCTTGTTTTCGTCGATCGTCGGTCTGATGCTCCAAGTGGTTTGCAAAATCCGGCCGAGCGTTCATTCCGCCTATCCGCATTCCGGGATTCCGGCCTCGGTGGTGGCCGTTTATGATAAGTTGAAAGGCCTCGAAACGACCACCTCTCAAGGCTTAGTTCGTCAAATCGCGTCAGAATCTGAAGCCCTCATCCAGAATATGGCGGGGGAGAATCCTCCCTTACTGCCGGGGTATCGGGTCAAGTTTTTGGATGGTAACTGTATTGAAGCGACCGAACATCGATTAGAAGTCCTGCGCGGGACCCGTGCGGGGGCGTTACCCGGAAAATCCCTCGTGGTTTTTGATCCTGAATTAGGGATTGCCCTCGATGTCTTTCCTTGTGAAGATGGCCATGCCCAGGAACGGTCCTTATTATCCGCAGTGGTGGAGACCATTCAAGCCCAGGACCTGTGGATCGCGGATCGGAATTTTTGTGTCTTGGAGTTTTTGTTCACGATCGATCAGAAATCGGCTTTTTTCGTCATCCGTCAGCATGGAAGTACCCCCTACAAGCCATTGACTCCACTGAAATTCGTTGGCAAATCTGCGACCGGGGACGTCTTTGAACAGCGGGTGGAAATCACCGCGCCGAAGGGTCAAACACTCGAAGTTCGCCGGGTCGTTGTGGAATTAGAAACACCCACCCGAAATGGCGATAAACACCTTATTCTACTGACCAACCTTCCCCAAGAAACGGTGGATGCCTTGACCGTTGCTGAACTCTATCGTGCCCGGTGGGGAATTGAAACCGCTTTTCAAAAGTTGGAAAGCCACCTGAATTCTGAAATCAATACCTTGGGGTATCCCAAAGCGGCTTTATTTGGATTCTGTTTGGCCTTGGTCGCTTTCAATATTTACGCCATTGTGATGGCGGCGCTGCGGGCGACGCATCGGGATCAGGCGATTAATGCAACCGTTTCTGAATATTATATTGCCCAAGAAATTGCGACCACCACCACGGGTATGCTGATTGCAGTTCCAGAGATTGAGTGGACCATTTTTACCCGAGCCAGCTCACTGGAATTGGGGCATATCCTTCTTAATATAGCCTCCTATGCCGACTTGAAAAAGTACAAGAAACATCCAAGAGGCCCGAAAAAACCACGGATGGAGAGAAACCAATTCAAAGGTCACCCTCATGTGTCGACCGCGAAGCTTCTCAAAGGAGTCACCCCGAAGGTGGTGGCTATGAAGGCAGCCTAGCTCACCTTAAGAGGGCTGGGTGCTGGTGCTGAAATTGCTGTCGCCCGTGCAACCGGCGCGTCTAGCGCGACTGCTGGAGGGCGTGCGTCGGGTGCTGGTGGTCGAGCAGAGCCATTCCCAGCAATTCCATGGTTATCTGAGAGCGCATTACGCATTGCCGGCGGCGGTTCGGATCCTCAATCAGCCCGGTCCTCTGTCGATCCGGCCAGCAACGGTGCTCGCGCAACTGCTACAGTGGAGATAAACGCATGGGTAAGCCTCAACCGATCATGACCAGCTATTCCGCCAGGGACTACAAGTCCGACGTCAAGCCGATTTGGTGTCCCGGCTGCGGCCATTTCGGCGTGCAGTCGGCGTTGTTCCGCGCCCTGGCCCATCTCGATCTGCCGCCGGAACAGGTGGCGGTTATCTCGGGCATCGGTTGTTCTTCGCGGTTGCCGGCCTATACCGAGTGCTACGGGTTTCACGGCATTCACGGCCGGGCGCTGCCGCTGGCGACCGGGCTGAAGCTGGCCCGGCCCGAATTGACGGTGATCGTGGCCAGCGGCGACGGCGACGCCTTTTCCATCGGCGGCAATCACTTTTTGCACGCCTGCCGGCGCAATGTGGATCTGACCTGCATCGTCATGGATAACGAAGTGTACGGCATGACCAAGGGCCAGCCGTCGCCGACCACCGCGCCCGACTGGGACAGCAAGCTGGCGCCGGGCGGTACCGGTCTCAACCCGTTGCAACCGCTGGCGGTGGCGCTGGCGGCGGGGGCGGGATTCATCGCGCGCGGGTTTTCCGGCGATCCAAACGGCATTGCCAAGCTGTTGGTCGAGGCGATCCGCTATCCCGGATTCGCCCTGGTGCAGATATTAAGCCCCTGCGTGACTTATTGCCCCGAAGAAAAGCTGTGGAAGCAACAGGTCCATGGCGTCGGGATGGAGCCGGCCACCAAACCGGCCGAAGCCGCCCGGCGGCTGTTCGCCGACGATGGGCTGAGCACCGGCATTTTCTATCGAGCCGCGCTGCCGCCGTATCCCGGCGCCGTCCGGGCTGGGAGCGGCGATCTGACCGCTATCGAAGCCGAGTTCGCGTTATGACCACGATAACCACGCTGGACGAGTTGTTGGCGCATGCCCATGGACTGGAGTTGGAGGCGGTGGAGCGTTATCAGGAACTGGCCGATCAGATGAGCGTCCACAACCAACCAGAGTTGGTAGAGCTGTTTCAGACCATGGCCCGGGTGGAAGGTCTGCATGTGGACAAGGTGCGGGATTTGGCCGCCGACCGGGAGTTGCCGCGCGTGGCGCCGTGGGAGTATCGCTGGCCGACGCTGGAATCGCCGGAAAGCGTGCCCATCGGTAGGGAGCGGTACCGGATGACGCCCCGGCAGGCGCTCGAACTGGTGTTGGCCGGCGAGGAGCGGGCTTATGACTTTTTTGCGGGGGTAGCCCATGCCTGCCCCGACCCGGCAGCCCGCCAGACCGCCGCCGAGCTGGCCGAGGAGGAACGGCAACATGCCGTGCTTCTCCATGAGTGGTTGGCCCGCTATCCCGCCGAAACCGATTCGCAACAGCCTTTGGATCTGGACGAACCGGTGGAACAGGATTGAACGAATCTCTGGCGCGGTCCGGTGAATCCCGGAGCGGGCCCGATTCCCCGGCGATGCGTTGGGAACCTCTTGCGGACCTTGCGGGAATGGCGAACAATCGCCCGCTTATTCCGCTTTCCGTCCGCATTCAAGGAGAACAAATGTATGTCCGTGGGCCAATACTGCAACCGCCACGTCATTACGACTGAAAAAACCACCGAAATCCGCGAGATCGCGCGGATGATGCGCCACAATCATGTGGGCACCATCGTGGTGGTGGAGCGCCGTGATGACGCGGAATATCCGGTCGGGATCGTGACCGACCGTGACCTGGTGGTCGAAGTGCTGGCTCAGAACCTTTCCCCCGAAGCGATTACCGTCGGCGATGTCATGACCAGCAAGCTGTTGACCGCGCGAGAAGACGACAATTTCTGGCGCACCTTGGACCGGATGAGCGCCAAGGGAGTGCGGCGGTTGCCGGTGGTGGACGAGAGGGGCGCGCTATTGGGCATTCTGACCATCGATGATGTGTTGACGGCACTGGCGGTGGGATTATCGGACGTGTCGCGCTTGGTGCAGCGGGAAATTGCCAAGGAAGTCCAGCAAAGGCAGTAAGCCGTTGCCATACCTGCGGCGAGCGGGCCTCCCCGGCTTACTCGTCGGGTCACCCAGGAGATTGTCATGCGGATCGGTGTACCCAAAGAAATCAAAACGCAGGAATATCGAGTTGGAATGACGCCGGCGGGCGTGCGGGAGGCGGTGCGGCATGGTCATGCCGTGTGGGTGGAAACCGGCGCGGGAGCCGGTATCGGCCTGGATGACGCCGCCTATGAGAAAGCCGGCGCCAGCATCGCCGTTTCGGCCGCGGAGGTATTCGTCCAAGCCGACTTGATCGTCAAGGTCAAGGAGCCGCAGCCAGTCGAGTGCGCGCGATTGCGGGATGGCCAGACGATTTTCACCTATTTGCATCTCGCGCCCGATCCCGAACAAGCCAAGGGCTTGCTGGCTTCCGGTTGTACCGCTATCGCTTACGAGACCGTGACCGACCCGCGGGGCCGGTTGCCGTTGCTGGCGCCAATGAGCGAAGTCGCCGGGCGGATGGCGATTCAGGCCGGCGCGCACTGTCTGGAGAAATCCCAAGGCGGCAGCGGTACGTTGCTGGGCGGGGTTCCGGGGGTGTTGCCGGGCCGGGTGGCGATTCTGGGCGGCGGCGTGGTCGGGACCAGCGCGGCGCGGATGGCGGTTGGAATGGGCGCGCGGGTGACGGTGCTGGACCGGTCATTGACCCGCCTGCGGGAACTGGACGATCTGTTTCAGGGCCGGTTGCTGACCCGTTTCGCCACGCTGGAAGCGGTGGAGGAAGAAGTGCTGGCGGCCGATTTGACGGTCGGCGCGGTGCTGATTCCCGGCGCGGCGGCGCCCAAGCTGGCGCCGCGAGCGATGCTGGCGGCGATGAAACCGGGTTCGGTGCTGGTGGATGTGTCCATCGATCAGGGGGGCTGCTTCGAGACCTCGCGGCCGACCACCCATGCCGATCCCACCTATGTCATCGACGGGGTGGTGCATTATTGCGTGGCCAATATGCCCGGCGCGGTGGCGCGGACCTCGACCTTCGCGCTCAACAACGCCACGCTGCCGTATGTGTTGCAACTGGCCGACCAAGGCGTTATCGCCGCGCTGCGGGATGATCTCCACCTGCGCGCCGGACTGAATGTTCATCGTGGCCGAATCACCTATCCGGCGGTCGCGACGGCGTTGGGCTACGACTACCTATCGCCCGAGGATGCGCTGACCTTGGCCTAGACCGGCGGGTCGGCAGCATGGTGGGTGACTTGCACCCGTCGCGCCGCTACAATCCTTTCCCTTTACCCACTCGGCGCGGATGGTGGCAGCCATGCAGGAACTCAATCCCTATTTCAACCAGATTAACGACTTGCGGGGACGCTGCGCGTCTCTGAGGGGGTATCTTTGACTTCGACACCCGACGCGAACGGCTGGACGAAGTCAACCGGGAATTACAGGAGCCGAATATCTGGAACAACCCGGAACGGGCGCAAGCGCTCGGCAAGGAACGCGCGCAACTGGAAGCCGTGGTCAATCGGCTGGAAAATCTCGACCGGGGTCTGAACGAAGTCGCCGAGCTGTTGCTGTTGGCCGGCGAGGAGGGCGACGAAGCGGCGGTGGTCGAGGTGGTGCGGGACTTGGAAGGGTACGCCCGCGTGGTCGCCGATCTGGAATTTCAGCGGATGTTCTCCGGCGAACTGGACCCCAACAACGCCTTCGTCGATATTCAAGCCGGTTCTGGTGGCACCGAGGCGCAGGACTGGGCGGAGATGCTGCTGCGGATGTATTTGCGCTGGGGCGAGCGGCGCGGTTTCAAAACCGAGTTGCTGGAAGTGTCGCCGGGCGAAGTGGCGGGCATCAAGAGCGCCAGTATCGGTTTCGAGGGTAGCTACGCCTACGGCTGGCTGCGCACCGAAACCGGCGTGCACCGGTTGGTGCGCAAATCGCCGTTCGATTCCGGCAACCGCCGCCATACCTCATTCGCGGCGGTGTTTGTCTCGCCGGAAGTGGACGACAACATCGAAGTGGACATCAATCCGGCGGATTTGCGCGTGGATGTGTACCGCGCCTCTGGGGCTGGCGGCCAGCACGTCAACCGCACTGAATCGGCGGTGCGTATTACTCATCTGCCGACCAACACGGTGGTGCAGTGCCAGAACGACCGCTCCCAGCATAAAAACCGTTCCACCGCGATGAAGCAGCTCAAGGCCAAGCTGTACGAACTGGAATTGCAGAAGCGTAACGCCAAGGCCCAGGCAGTGGAGGACACTAAGTCCGATATCGGCTGGGGCAGCCAGATTCGCTCCTACGTGCTGGATCAGTCGCGCATCAAGGATTTACGCACCGGCGTCGAGACCGGCAACACCCAACCGGTGTTGGATGGCGATCTGGATCAATTTATTGAGGCCAGTTTGAAGAGTGGGTTGTAGTCTTGTTTTGTATGAAAACTTCCCCTTCTTTGCGGAGTTTCCCTTCATTTGAGATGATGACATGAACTGGCAGGAAGTGTGTGAACATCCAAGCCTACAGGATTTGCCCTTCAAAATAGAACTGAATGAAAAAGGGGAAATCATTATGAATGCGGTAAAGGTGATTCATTCTCTTTATCAGGGAGAGATTGAGTACCTTTTACGCACTTTATTGAAGGGAGGTAGAACATTGCCTGAGTGTGCGATTAAAACATCCAAGGGAACCAAGGTTGCCGATGTGGCTTGGGCAACGGCGAGCACAGTGCGGAAAATCAAGGATGAAGTAGAGTGTTCCATCGCTCCAGAAATTTGTGTCGAAGTGGTGTCAACCAGCAATACCGAGGATGAAATGCAGGAAAAAAAGGGTTTGTATTTTGAGAAGGGCGCTCGGGAGGTCTGGATTTGTGAAAATGGCGTTATGCAGTTTTATAATGCTGGTGGCAAGCTGGAAAACTCAGTTTTAGTTCCTGATTTCCCGAAAGAAGTTGTGATTGATGGCTAGTAAATCTGGTATTGATAAACCCGACAAGGTTGAATCCACAATCCATGAAGTTATGGACTCCCCCGAAGAACCCCTCGACGAAAACAAGCTGATCGCCCTGCGCCGCCAGAAACTGGCCGAATTGCGCCAACTGGGCAACGCCTATCCCACTGATTTTCGCCGCGATGCGCTGGCGGCGGAACTGCACGCCGCCTATGGCGATAAAGAAAATGCCGAATTGGACGCCGAACCCCGGCGAGTTCGCATCGCCGGGCGGATGCTGGCCAAGCGGATCATGGGCAAGGCGAGCTTTGTGCGATTGCGAGATATGTCCGGCGACATTCAACTGTTCATCCAGAAAAACGCCCTGCCGGAGGGGCTGTACGAGGAGTTCAAAGGCTGGGATCTGGGCGACATCCTCGGCGCCGAGGGCACGGTGTTCAAGACCAAGACCGGCGAATTGTCGGTGAAGGTGGACGTACTGCGGTTGCTGACCAAATCGCTACGACCCTTGCCGGAGAAATTCTTCGGCTTGGCGGATCAGGAAACCTGCTACCGCCAGCGCTATGTCGACCTGATTGTAAACGAGTCCACCCGCGCCACCTTCCGACTGCGCTCGGCCATGGTCGCCCACATCCGCGAGTTTTTTAACCGGCGCGGCTATCTGGAAGTCGAGACGCCGATGATGCAGCCGATTCCCGGCGGCGCGGCAGCCCGACCGTTTATCACCCATCACAACGCGCTGGATATGACCTTGTATCTGCGCATCGCTCCGGAACTGTATCTGAAGCGGCTGGTGGTGGGTGGTTTCGAGAAGGTCTACGAGATCAACCGCAATTTCCGCAATGAGGGTTTGTCCACCCGTCACAACCCCGAATTCACCATGCTGGAGTTCTATCAGGCGTATGCCGATCATCGTGATCTGATGGATTTGACCGAGGCACTGCTGCGCGGCATGGCGCAAACTCTGCTGGGCGACACGATGATTCGGTATCAGGGCGAGATTTACGATTTCGGTCAGCCATTCCAGCGGCTGACAGTGCGGGAAGCGGTTCTGCGGTTCAATCCGGCCATCGTCGCCGCCGAACTGGATGATCTGGATAGCGCCCGACGCATCGCCGAAGGGCTGGGGCTGAAGGTGCAACCGGATCACGGGTTGGGCCGGGTGCAACTGGATATTTTCGAGCAGACGGTCGAGCATCAGTTGCGTGATCCGACCTTCATTACCGCCTATCCCACCGAAGTGTCGCCGTTGGCCCGGCGCAACGATCAAGACCCCAGCATCACCGACCGTTTCGAACTGTTCGTGGGCGGGCGGGAAATTGCCAACGGCTTTTCCGAATTGAACGATCCCGAAGATCAGGCCGAGCGCTTCCGCAAGCAGGCGGAAGCCAAGGCCGCCGGCGACCACGAGGCGATGCACTACGACGCCGATTACATCCGAGCGCTGGAATACGGCCTGCCACCGACGGCGGGCGAAGGCATCGGCATCGACCGACTGGTGATGCTGTTCGCCGATGCGCCTTCCATTCGCGACGTGTTGCTGTTCCCGCACCTGCGGCCGGAGTGACCGGCCGCCCGCCGTCGGGTTTTTAGGCCGCTTGGGTGTACAGCAGGGCCATGGGGGGTGCGGGCAGCAGCGGCGGATTGGCGATAGCGCTGCGCATGGGTACGATCAGTCCGTGTTCCAGGCACTGGGCACGGGGTTGATCGGGCTGTGTCGCCACTGGCCGCTTGCAGTGCGGGCAAACCGTATGGACTTGCATTGAAATCGTCATGGCGCTTTTTCCTCTCAAAATTGACCTGTTGTCCTTTTGGCACAGTTTTGACGATTTTGTTCCGCAATGCAACAAAAATTTGTTGCTACGCAACACGCCGGATCTGAAAGCAACTTTACTTCCGATGTCGCGCCTGCCGGGTTGGGACGGCGGCGGTTCTGGATGCTTTACCGCGATCATCGGCCAGCGGATTTGGCTGTAAAAAAGCCGGGCACGCTTTCGCGCCGCTGTCCCGATAGTCCCGCGCCAGCGTCTCGCGCGCCACCGGTTCGACGACGCCCAGCGCCTCGACCAGCCCTCGATACAGCAGATCGAACAGCCGTTCCAACGCGAACTGGTGGGTCTGGCCGGTGGCGGCGAACAGCCAGTCGCTCAGGGTCATGAACCGCCCGAAGGGATTGTCGCCCAGTAGCAACAAGCGAGTGTGGCGGAACCGTCCCGAATTGCCGATCAGATCCCAGTAGCGGGCAAAGCGATCCAGCCGCCGCATCGTCGTGAAGTCCAACAACGCCGAGCACAGCAGATTGTAGGGCGGATGCGGGTTG
Source organism: uncultured Gammaproteobacteria bacterium (assembly GCA_963719395.1). Taxonomy (GTDB): domain Bacteria; phylum Pseudomonadota; class Gammaproteobacteria; order Competibacterales; family Competibacteraceae; genus Contendibacter. The sequence goes on from CAVRCC010000033.1 coordinate 40,395, forward strand.
TAGCGGCAGTCGAAATCGGCGGTGTGGCGGCCGATCGGCGCGCCGCGCAGCCGTTTCAGAACGCCGACCTGAATTTCGTGCGGGTCGAGCGCCACCAGCCGGTTGAACCCGGTGGCGAAGCTGGCCAAATCCTCGCCCGGCAGGCCGGCGATCAAGTCGGCGTGCAGGTGAGCGTGGGTGTGCTGGCGCAGCCAGACCAGGTTTTCCTCGGTCTTGCGGTTGTCCTGCCGGCGGCTGACGAGCGTCTGCACGGTGGGATTAAATGTTTGTACGCCGATCTCGAATTGCAACGATCCCGGTGGAAACTGGACGATCCGCGTCTTGAGCGGTTCCGGCAGGTGGTCGGGAATCAGTTCGAAATGTAGGAACAGCCGCTCGTCCAGCCGCTCCAGAAAGAAATCCAGAATCCGCGCCCCGACTTTGGCGTTGAGGTTGAAGGTACGGTCCACAAACTTGAAGTGACGCACGCCTCGATCATAGAGCCGCTGCATCTCGGCGAGAAACGGTTCCAGCGGAAACGGCCAGGCGGTCTTATCCAGCGCCGACAGGCAGAACTCGCACTGGAACGGGCAGCCGCGCGAGGCTTCGACGTAGATCAATCGGTGGGCGATGTCTTCGTCGCTGTAAAACCGATAAGGCAGCGTCAACTGATCCAGCGCGGGTGGTTCGGCGGCGATGATTTTGTCCGACGGTGGGTGGCCGGCGCGCAGCCGCCGGCAGAGTTGGGCGAAGGCGAGGTCAGCCGGGCCCGTGATGAGGTAATCCGCCAGTGAGTAGATGGGCTGTTCCTCCCATTCGTGGCTCACTTCCGGGCCGCCCAGCACGATGATGAGGTCCGGCCGCACCCGCTTGAGCAGGGCCACCACCTGGGTGGTTTCCACGACGTTCCACAGGTAGACGCCAAAACCGACGATGTGTGGGTGTTCGGCCAGCAGCGTCTCGGCGATGTCCAGCGGGCGCTGGGTGATGATGAATTCCCGGAGGGCGGTCTCAGTCTGCAACTCGCCCAGGTTGGCGTACAGGTAGCGCAGCCCGAGAGAAGAGTGGAAATAGCGGGCGTTCAGAGTCGAGAGCAGAATGGCGGACATGGCGGGTTGAACGGTTGCGGGGTGGCTCGGAAGGCATTGCCCATGATTCGACAGCAATCCGGCAATCAACTGACGCAACAAGCCTTGGCGCAACGCTTGCGGACGTTGCTGGCGGCCTTGTTCGGCCGGGTGTTGCAGACGATTCTGCCGGTGGTGCAGGGCCGCTGGCAGGCGCGGCAGCGCCCCTTGCCACCGGCGGTGGCCTGGGCCCAGGCGCACTTTACGGCGGTCGTGATTGCCGATGGGTCGACCCTGGACGGGCTGCTGCGCAGATCGGCCTGCTGCAGGACGCGCTGAAGGCCCCCTTGGCCGGTCGGATGATGGCCTTGCTCGATTTGGCCTCGCGCTTGCCGCGGCGGGTGTGGTACGACGCGGACCCGAACGGTCATGATGCCCGCTTTTGGGATCGCCTGGTGGCGGGGATTCCGACCGGGGCGCTGGTCCTCTTCGACCTGGGGTTTACCGATTTTGCGCGGTGGGCGACCCTCACCGCGCAGGGGGTGACGTGGCTGACTCGGGCGAAAAAGAACCTGAAATATGAGGTGGTCAAAGACCTGGTGCATACCTCGACCGTTCAGGATCGGATCGTCTGGATCGGCGAGGGCGCGACGCGCCAACAGGTCCGACTGATTGAGGTCCAGGCGCACGGCACGATCTATCGCTATCTGACCAATGCCCTGGAACTGACCCGCCTGCCGACCGTCCAGGCGGTCGCGCTGTATCCCAGCGCTGGCGGGTGAAAGACGCCTTCGCCATCGTCAAGCGGTTGTTAGGACTTGCCTATTTCTACTGCGGCGCCGAAAACGCCATCGAAATGCAGTTGTGGGCCACCTGGCTGTTGTACGCGGTGTTGATCGACTTGACCGACGCGGTCGCCGAAGCCTTGGCTTGTCCGTTCGCCGACGTCTCGCCCGAAATGGTCTACCGCAGTCTGTATTTCGTGACCCACGCGGTCGCCGAAGATCCGACCACCGACCCGGTCCGCTATTTGGCCGGCCACGCCCGCGAGTTGGGCATCATTAAACGACCCCGCACAAAAGCGCCGCATGAACGTCCTCCAACACCCCCAGTTTACCCCTTGACAATCAACCAAATGGCTTAACCTGTAAGCAATACCTTAACACCTAAATTCTGCAATCTCCTTATGTCATAAAGAAGGTGGTGAAAAAACCACCAATTGACGGTACAAATTAAGTGCTATACCCACGGTTCAACTGGGACCTAAATTCTGCAATCTCCTTATGTCATAAAGAAGGTGGTGAAAAAACCACCAATTGACGGTACAAATTAAGTGCTATACCCACGGTTCAACTGGGATTTTACCCAGTTTAGTCCAGGGTGAATCTGTTTTTAGGCCGTTTTCCGGGACTTTCTCGAACCCGAGGCAGAGATCGCCCTACCCACCGGGTTGCCGGCAGGCTACGAGTTCGGTTTGATACTGGCTGCCAGGCGTGGGGTTAAGTGTATTGCTTACAGGTTAAGCCATTTGGTTGATTGTCAAGGGGTAAACTGGGGGTGTTGGAGGACGTTCATGCGGCGCTTTTGTGCGGGGTCGTTTAATGATGCCCAACTCGCGGGCGTGGCCGGCCAAATAGCGGACCGGGTCGGTGGTCGGATCTTCGGCGACCGCGTGGGTCACGAAATACAGACTGCGGTAGACCATTTCGGGCGAGACGTCGGCGAACGGACAAGCCAAGGCTTCGGCGACCGCGTCGGTCAAGTCGATCAACACCGCGTACAACAGCCAGGTGGCCCACAACTGCATTTCGATGGCGTTTTCGGCGCCGCAGTAGAAATAGGCAAGTCCTAACAACCGCTTGACGATGGCGAAGGCGTCTTCCACCCGCCAGCGCTGGGGATACAGCGCGACCGCCTGGACGGTCGGCAGGCGGGTCAGTTCCAGGGCATTGGTCAGATAGCGATAGATCGTGCCGTGCGCCTGGACCTCAATCAGTCGGACCTGTTGGCGCGTCGCGCCCTCGCCGATCCAGACGATCCGATCCTGAACGGTCGAGGTATGCACCAGGACTTTGACCACCTCATATTTCAGGTTCTTTTTCGCCCGAGTCAGCCACGTCACCCCCTGCGCGGTGAGGGTCGCCCACCGCGCAAAATCGGTAAACCCCAGGTCGAAGAGGACCAGCGCCCCGGTCGGAATCCCCGCCACCAGGCGATCCCAAAAGCGGGCATCATGACCGTTCGGGTCCGCGTCGTACCACACCCGCCGCGGCAAGCGCGAGGCCAAATCGAGCAAGGCCATCATCCGACCGGCCAAGGGGGCCTTCAGCGCGTCCTGCAGCAGGCCGATCTTGCGCGGCAGCCCGTCCAGGGTCGACCCATCGGCGATCACGACCGCCGTAAAGTGCGCCTGGGCCCAGGCCACCGCCGGTGGCGAGGGGCGCTGCCGCGCCTGCCAGCGGCCCTGCACCACCGGCAGAATCGTCTGCAACACCCGGCCGAACAAGGCCGCCGGCAACGTCCGCAAGCGTTGCGCCAAGGCTTGTTGCGTCAGCTGCGCAGCGGCGGCGCCCACAACACCGCCTCGGTATGGACCACCCGCACCAGTTCGTTAATGCTGCCGATCGGACCAGTAAAGTATAAGCGATTCGGCAATGGCGCATTTTTGTTACAAACTTTGCTGGGGAAAAACAGAATCTGAATGTGCGATGAATTGGCGATGACAACAATTCTTACTATTCCAGACTTGGAATCAGACGGGGATGGCGGTGCGGAGTTGCGATGTGACGCAGCCATGTATCGGCGTATCGTGGAAACCGCCAATGAAGGCATCTGGCAAACGGATGCCGGATTTCGCGCCATCTTTGTCAACAGTCGCATGGCCGAGATGCTGGGCTATGCGCCGGAGGACATGCTGGGGCGCCCGATCCGCGATTTTATGTTGCCCGAGGAAATCGCCGATCACGAACGGCGCTCGCGGAAACACCGGCAAGGGGGCCGCGACCGGTTCGAGCGGCGTTTGCGCCATCGGGACGGCCACACGGTGACTGTTTGGGTCTCCGTTACCTCCCTGCGGGACGAGGATGGCGTGTTTCAGGGACTCTTGGCCATGCTGACCGATATCACCGAGCGCAAGCGCGCCGAGCAAGCGCTGGCCGAAAGCGAAAGCCGCTATCGCCACCTGTTCGAACTGGAATCGGATGCCATCTTGCTGATCGACAACGAAACCGGCCAGGTTCTGGAAGCCAATCCGGCGGCGGAGGCCCTCTACGGCTACAGTCGGTCGGAACTGCTCCAGCGGAAAAATACGGATATGTCCGCCGAGCCAGACCAGACGCGCAAACTCACGCATGAAGGCGGAGCCATCCAGCAAGAGCGTGGAGGCAAGCCAGTTCTGGTTCTGGTGCGCTGGCACCGCAATAGAGAGGGTGCCGTGTTTCCGGTCGAAATCACCGCACAACATTTTATCTGGCAAGGGCGCGCCGTGCATATCGCCGCCATCCGCGACATCACCGAGCGCCTGCGGATGATGGCCGATCTACGCGCCAGCGAGGCGCGCTTCCGCAGCATTTTCGAACTGAGTCCGCTGGGTATCGTGCTGGTGTCCAAGATCGATCAGCGTTTCGTGCACGCCAATTCGCGCTACTGTGAATTACTGGGGTACTCGCTCGAAGAGTTGCAGCGAATGACGGTCGCCGACGTCACGCATCCCGACGATTGGCCTCAGTCGCAGCAATTGTACCGGGTCTCATCCTTGGAAAAACAGACCGTACGTACGATGCGAAAGCGTTATCTGCGCAAGGATGGCACAACTCGCTGGGTCAACCTCACCGCCGATCTGTTTCTCGAACAGGCCAGCGGGGAACCGTTGGCCATCGGGATCGTGGAAGATATTACCGAACGCCAGGAGGCCGAGGAGCGCATCCACCATCTGGCCCTGCACGACGCCTTGACCGATCTGCCCAACCGCACGCTGCTGCAGGATCGTCTGCGGCAGGCCATGAATGAGGCGCAGCGCGAGCAGACCTTGCTGGCGCTGCTGTTTCTGGATCTCGACCGGTTCAAGATCGTCAACGATTCGCTGGGACACGCAGTTGGCGACCGGCTGTTGCAGGCGGTCGCCGAGCGGCTCGGGCATCACGTGCGCGGCAGCGATACCGTCTGCCGGCTGGGTGGCGACGAGTTCGTCATCGTCCTGACTGCGATCCACGATGCCAGCGATGCTGCGCGGATCACCACCAAGCTGCTTCATGGTCTGGCGGAACCCCTGATCGTGGACGGCCATACCCTGAATGTGTCCGCCAGTATCGGGGTTAGCCTGTATCCGATGGACGGCCGCGATCCGGAAACTCTGTTGCGGCATGCCGATACAGCTCTGTATCAGGCCAAGGTTAGCGGGCGCAACAACTACCAGTTTTTCAGCCTGGAGATGAGCGTCCGGGCGCGCGAGCGTTTGCAACTGGAACATGATCTGCGGCAGGCGCTGGAGCACGATGAATTCACGTTGCATTACCAGCCGCAGATCGATTGCGTTACGGGGCGGGTGGTCGCGATTGAAGCGCTGTTGCGCTGGCGGCATCCCGAACTCGGTTGGGTCGCGCCGGACCGGTTTATTCACATCGCCGAAGACATGGGCCTGATCGTCCACATCGGTGAATGGATCCTGTGGAAGGCTTGTCGCGACAGCCGAGCCTGGCGAGATGCCGGTCTCGTGGATTGCCCGATCGCAATCAATGTCTCGGCCTTGCAGTTGCAGCGCACCGGATTCAGCGCGCGGCTGGCGGAAATACTGCGGGAGACCGATCTACAGCCTGGCGATTTGGAACTGGAATTGACCGAGAGCCTGCTGATCAACCAGGCGAACGCCGCTACCCTGCGGCAACTGAAGGACATGGGCGTGGTCTTGTGCATCGACGACTTTGGTGCCGGCTATTCCAGTCTGAACCATCTCCGCCGATTTGCCATTGACAAGCTAAAACTGGACGGATCCTTATTGCGCGATGTCGCTGACAGTGCCGATGCCGTCACCATCATGACCGCCATCGTGACCGTTGCGCATTGCCTGCGGTTGGCGGTGGTGGCGGAAGGGGTGGAAACTCCGGAACAGGTGGAGTTCTTGCGCGAGCGAAATTGCCATCTGATGCAGGGTTACCAATTCAGCCGGCCGCTGCCGACCGAGGACCTGAGCGCCTGGCTGCGCCAGCGGGCGGAAAGCCGGTAACACACGTCGTTCGCGATGAAAACGGAGCGCGGACCACGAGCCCGCGCTCCGCCGAATAAAGCGTGGCGACGAGGGATTAGCAAGACATCTGATCTGCTCTACCGACTGAGCTACAGCCGCATTGCTAGCGGCTGACGGGACTCGAACCCGCGACTCGATGTAGTCCTGCTGGCATTCGCCACGGCAAACGGAAAGGCGGCGACAAGGGATTGACGAGACATGATTTACAGTCCCATGTATTGGCGGAGCCATGTAGTCCCGCCGGCATTCGCCGCCAAAAATCGAAACCGTCCGGACCGGACAAGGAAAGTGACCGAGAGGATTGGCTCGGGATAGGAGATGTACTCCCGGTCGAGCATTCCAGTCCGGACGGCAAAATGGTTGCTGAATTATACCTCCACGGCCTCGATTTCGCGCACCCAATGCTCGCCGCCCAATTGCCCGGCGGCGAACCGCGCCAGCACCTCGAACACCGCGTCCGAGAACCCACCCACGTTCAGCACGTCTTCGCGGGTTTGCGCCTGCACCGTCCCATACGGCTGAATGTCGATGCAGACCAGCCGCGCCCGTGGGTTGCGCTGGCGGAACGCTTCCCATTGCCGCATCGTTTCGGTGCCGCGCCCGCGCTGCGGGTCGGCCCACGATTCGTTGTCGGACACGTAGATCACCAGATCACCGGTGGCCTTGCGCTGATTCAGCATGGCCAGCGGCAATCCGCAATTCGTTCCACCCCCGCCAAATTCCGCCAGCATCCGGGCCTGAGTCAACACGCTGTCGCGGCGATTCAGTCGGGGCGCATGAATCTGGGTGTCGAACGGCAGAATCTCCGTCGCCGGATTTTTCGCCGACAGCGCCGCCGCCACCAGCGCCGCCACGTCCACGCAGCGCACCTTGGAGGTGGCGCCCTTGCGGTGACCAGTGACGGGAGAAGCCATCGACCCGGATACATCCAGCAGCACATAGACTCTGTCCCGGCAGTTCGGGCACGTTCTCCAAGGCTACGTCCAGCGCATCCTGCAAGGCATCCCGCACCTTTTCCGGCACCGCTGCGTCGGTCATCGTATACGCGCTGAGCAACTGGTATGGAAACACCCGCGCCCGCCGAATCGCCGCTGGGTCGCGCAGCCGTTCGGCAATGCGCTGGGCCATGCCGCCGACTTTGAACACCTCGTGGCGGGCAAAAGTATTCAGATTCATCCGGGTCATCTGCCACGGCGCTTGACAGGCGATGGCGACCCAGTGTTGCGGCCGCAAGGGCAGGGCGGTCAACAACTCGAACGGCACGTCCGGCACTGGCGCTTCCACATCGTTCCTGAACCGCTCCAGCGCCTGGATCGCTTCGGGCAACAGCGTCGGATCGTGCGGCTTGCCGATCAACCAGGCATAAAGCGCCGTCCGTTCCGGCGTCGCCGGTTTCGGATGAACCATTTTCAGCACGTCGGCCAGCGATGGATCGTTGCCGACCGAGGCGCTCAACAGTTGCGCGTCGGTGTGGCTATTCAGCCAGTTTTGCACCAGCCGCTTGGGCCGGCTGCCCAGCGATTTGCGCCCGACCGCGCCGGAGCGCAGGATTTGCACGAAATTCCGCAGCATCCGCCCGTTGTCGATGACCTTGGCGAAGGCCGGTTCCAGAAAATCCGGGCCGTGTTGCGCCAGCCACGCCGTCAGCAGCGCCGGCATGTCCTTCATCTGGCCGCGTCGGCGGGCATAAACCGCTGTTTTAGCGATGAACGCCGGCTCCACCGCCGCGCACAAGCCCAGCACGGTGTCCAGTTGCATTTCGGCGTGGGCGTAGAACGTGGCGTTCAGGCAGCCGGTGGCGGCGTACTGGGCCAGCGCGGCCTTGGGGGATAGCGCGTAGGCTTTACCGCCGGCTTCATTGCAGGCGTTGGTTTCCGGCGGCAGCCGACCCGGCTGCGATTTGAAAAGCTGCTTGTTGGCCATTTCAATGGCTCCTTGTCCAAGACAGCCAGGGACACCGGGATAGGCTCACGAGTTCCATGGATTCCGCGAACGGACGGTCAGGACGAGGGAGCGACCTGCAACAGCAGCTTGCCGACGTGGCGGTTGGACTCCATCAGGGCGTGGGCGGCGGCGGCCTCGGTCAGCGGGAACACCCGGTCGATGAGCGGCCGGATCGCGCCGCTGGCGAGCAGGGGCCAGACCGTTTCGCGTAACGCCTGGGCAATCGGCGCCTTGTGGGCCACGGGCCGGGCGCGCAGAGTCGAGCCGGTGATGGTCAACCGCTTCATCATCACTGGGGCCAGGTTCAGTTCTACCTTGGCCCCGCGCAGGAAAGCGATGAACACCAGTCGGCCCTCGACCGCTAGCGCGCTGAGATTGCGCTGGACGTAATCGCCGCCGACCATGTCCAGAATCACGTCCACCCCTTTGTTGTTCGTGACTTCCTTGATGACTTGGACGAAATCCTCCTCACGGTAATTGATCACCCGTTCCGCGCCCAGGTCGAGACAGGGCTGAACTTTCTCGCTGCCGCCAACGGTGGCGAACACCCGCGAACCCAGCGCCTTGGCCAGTTGAATCGCGGTGGTGCCGATGCCGCTGGCGCCGCCGTGAACCAACAGGCTTTCGCCGGGTTGCAGCCGTGCGCGGTCGAAGACGTTGCTCCACACCGTGAAGAAGGTTTCCGGCAGCGCGGCGGCCTGTTGCACGGTCAGTCCGGCGGGAATCGGCAGGCATTGCGCGGTGGGCGCGGCGCAATATTCGGCATAACCGCCGCCGGTCAACAGGGCGCAAACTTCGTCGCCGATTTTCCAGTCCGCCACGCCTTCGCCCAGCGCGACAATCGTACCGGCGACTTCCAGACCCGGCAGATCGGACGCGCCCGGCGGCGGTGGATAGCTGCCCTGGCGTTGCAAACAGTCGGGACGGTTGACGCCGGCGGCGGCGACCTGGATCAGGACTTCGCCGGGTGCCGGTTGCGGCACGGGCCGGCGAGTGGGAGCCAGTTTTTCGGGACCGCCGGGTTCGGTGATTTCGATGGCGGTCATCAGTTCGGGCAGGGTCGGGGTCATGGCGCGGTCTCGAAACCTATGCAAAAGCTCCCCTCTCCCACTGGGAGAGGGGTTGGGGGTGAGGGTTGTTTTTCAATCAGTGAAAGAAGCCATTCAGGAGCACTTGGAATCGCCGCAGTTCAGACAGGTCAGGCAACCATCCATCACGATGACCGCCTTGGTCTGGCACTTGCCGCAGAGGGTGGCTTCCGGCGGAAAGGTGTCCTCGCCCGCCTCCTCGATGGCTTTCATGCCGATTTCGTACTTGATGCGCTGCTCCTCGATCATTTTACGCTGGTGCGCGTCGGGACCGTCTTCTTTGAGCAGGCCGATGGAGCGCATGTGCGATTCGATCACGTCGCCGATTTCCGCGACCAGCGAGGGCATGTACTTGCCGCCTTTCTTGAAGTAGCCGCCCTTCGGGTCGAACACCGAGCGCATTTCCTCGACCAGGAACGTCACGTCGCCGCCCTTGCGGAACACCGCCGAAATGATGCGGGTCAGGGCGACGATCCATTGAAAGTGCTCCATCGCCTTGGAGTTGATGAAGATCTCGAACGGGCGGCGGATCTCGTGGGGCGTGCCCGGATTGAGCACGATATCGTTGATGGTGATGTACAGGGCGTGGTCCGACAGCGGCGTTTTCACCTTGTAGGTGGCGCCAGGCAGAACATCGGGCCGGGCCACGCTTTCGTGCATCTGCTGGACGGCGGCGGTAGGGCTGCCCGCCGGCGCGGGTGGGGTGTCGTCGGGTTTGACGACGTTGTAGGCGACGATTTTCTTGTCGATCTTGATGGCCATACCTGTCCCCTCCGGGGAACGAAACCTCTATTAATTGCAGTGCTTGAGATGGATTAGACCGAGTAACTACGAGCGGAGCTCGCCAGGGCCCACACTCCCATTTCCGAGCTAAACTGGATAATCTTACCCGTCTGTAAGAATCCATGGATTGGCGCGTAACTTGGTCAGCCAAGCTCATCCTTCGGGGGGGTTAAACAGAATTTACCTGCTACTTTATTGCGTAGCAGCAAATACAGCCATAGAGGAGCCTCAGTTGCCACGATGTCTTCTCACGCGCGGGACGGAGTTCGCTCGATTTTCATTCGCTTCGCTTAAAATTTCCCGTAGTACCCCTCCTTGATCGCATCAAACAGGTTCGCCGCCGTGTGAACCTCACCGTCGTACTCGATCTCCTCGTTGCCCTTGACCTCGATTTCCGAACCATCCTCCAGCACGAACCGGTAGCGGGTATTCGCCAAATCCTGCTCCTTCACCAGCACGCCCTGGAACGCTGCTGGGTTGAAGCGGAAGGTGGTGCAGCCCTTGAGCCCCTGTTCGTAGGCGTACAGATAGATATCCTTGAAATCCTCGTAGGGAAAATCGGTCGGGACATTGGCCGTCTTCGAAATGCTGGAATCGACCCATTTCTGCGCGGCGGCCTGAATGTCGACATGCTGTTTGGGCGCCACATCGTCGGCGGCGATGAAGTACTCCGGCAACCGTTCCTCGGCGGTTTCGGCGTCGGGCATGGCCCGGGGATTGACCAGATGCCGGTAGGCCAGCAGTTCGAAGGAGAACACGTCCACCTTTTCCTTGGATTTCTTGCCGGGCCGGATGATGTTGCGGGAGTAGTGATGCGCGAAGCTGGGTTCGATGCCGTTGCTGGCGTTGTTGGCCAGCGACAGCGCGATGGTGCCGGTAGGAGCGATGGACGTATGGTGGGTAAAGCGAGCGCCGACCTGGGCCAGTTCCTCGACCAGTCGCGGATCGATTTCAGCGATCCGCTGCATGTAGCGACTATAACGGGCGTGCAGCACCTTGCCCTTGACCTGGTCGCCTTCCTGATAGCCATCGCGGGCCAGTTCCGGACACCGATGCAGCATTTCGGCGGTCACGGTGAATTCCTGTTCGAGAATGGGCGCTGGCCCTTTTTCCTGCGCCAGTTCCAGGGCGACGCGCCAACCGGTCAGCGCCATCTCGCGCGTCACCTCCTCGGTGAAAGCCAGCGACTCCGGCGAACCGTACTTCATGCCCAGCAGGGTCAGAGTGGAGCCGAGTCCCAGATAGCCCATGCCGTGGCGGCGCTTGCTGAAGATTTCCTGGCGTTGCGACTCCAGCGGCAGTCCGTTGATTTCCACCACGTTGTCGAGCAGTCGGGTGAAGATGGCGACCACCTCGCGGTAGGTGTCCCAATCGAACTTGGCCCGGTCGGTGAATGGGTTTTGGACGAACGGGGTCAGGTTGACCGATCCGAGCAAACACGACCCGTAGGGGGGTAGCATTTGTTCGCCACATTGACCGGTGACCAAGCCATTAAATATTACCGTATTATGATCGGGTTGAGTGGTATCGAATACCGGTTCCCTGCCTACATAACTAATAGCGATGACTTTGGTAGTAAAAGATTGGGTTTTCTTGAGTGCTCGGTTTTTAGCCCAATTCCAATAAAGCTGATTTTTGGAATGACCACAAAAACCAATTTCCCGCATGAAATGATCACGGGATTCCCCATCGATAATGAGTTCATAATCAGCTTGGCAATTATAGAGCTTGTATCCCCCTTTACCATCAGGCAGTCGTCTTTGTTCAGCATTCCGACGCTGATAGATACGGCTAAAAATACCGAAATTGGTCAGCAGTAGTTGTACGTCCTTGAGCAGCTCACGATGGCTCGACGCCAAGCGAACCGAGCAACTCTGGCGGTTACTGGAACAATTAACAGTGCCATCTGTCTGGAACAAACCACTTAGATACCCCTTGACGCAAGCTTCAGTACCGCGCCATATTACTTCAGGTATCCGATATCTGGACTTAGCAGTGAAGCCATATTCTTCCGCAAGGAGGCGTGCCAACAATGCCGAACCGATCATGATCATGTTGCGGGCCGGTATAGTGACTGGACTTACCTTATAATGCCGGTTACTTTTGGCAATGGTACCGATTAAATTATTGATATAGGAGGTAGTCTCTTCAGCCAATTGGCGGTCCTCACCCCACAAACTGATAACGACGATATCCTGATTATCACTCCTTTTAGTAAAGTGACCATCTCCAGTAATCAGTCCAATCAGTTGCCCAAGTTCAGCGCCACCCTGATTACCAAATTGACCTTTACCTGATTGTACTAATAATCTATCGCCAAGTCGCAAATCCTTCAGTTTGATTTTACCTCTATTCGTATAGAAATCATGCCAAGCTGTGGCTTTAATTTCGTAGCCCTCTTTTGTCACCACGCAATATACCTCAGCATCCATTGCGGTCATGAATGCAGGTACAGCCGGACGTTGCTCTATACCACGGGTATTGAGGCCAAGCGCTCGACGATCTACGCTGACTTCCAAAGGTAAACCTTTTTCGTAGAGTTCACCTATAGGAATCAAGCCATATTGAGTATGCAACCGGGTATCCGCAGTAACGCAGGGGTTGCTGGCCCTGATATCTTCGCAGAACCAGTTGTTGTTCATCTCATTCACTTCATCAATGAGGATGAACCCCGGTTCGGCGTAATCGTAGGTGGAGGCCATGATCAGGTCCCACAGGCGCCGGGCGCGAATTTTCCGGTAAATCTTGCAGGCGACCCGGCCGTTGTCGTTGACGATCAAGCCCTGATGCGTCGGCCATTCGCGCCAGAGAATCCGGTCGGGATCATTGAGATCAACCTGGTCCTGCTCGGCTTCCTTGGCCAAGAGCGGGAAAGCTAGCCGCCAGTCGGCGTCCTGCTTGACGGCCTCCATGAATTCGCGGGTAATCAGCAGCGACAGATTGAACTGCCGAAGGCGACCAGCCTCGCGCTTGGCGCGGATGAATTCCAGAACGTCGGGATGGCCGATGTCGAAAGTGCCCATCTGCGCGCCGCGCCGCCCCCCTGCCGATGACACGGTGAAGCACATCTTGTCGTAGATGTCCATGAACGACAGCGGCCCGGAGGTGTAGGCGCCGGCTCCGGAGACGTAGGCGCCGCGCGGGCGGAGGGTAGAAAAGGAATAGCCGATGCCGCAGCCGGCTTTCAAGGTCAGCCCCGCCTCATGCACCTTGCGCAGGATGTCGTCCATGGAATCCAGAATCGTGCCGGAAACCGTGCAGTTGATGGTGGACGTAGCCGGCTTGTGCTCCCAGGCGCCGGCGTTGGAGATGATGCGCCCCGCCGGGATGGCGCCGTGGCGCAGCGTCCACAGGAATTTTTCGTACCAGTGCTCGCGCAGTTCGGGTGTGGCCTCGACCTCGGCCAGCGCCCGGGCCACCCGCTGGCGGGTGCCGTCGATAGTCTCGTCAATCGGTTGCCCGTCCTTAGCTTTCAGCCGGTATTTTTTGTCCCAAATGTCCCAGGAGGCAGGTTGCATCGGGACATCGGCGGCGGCGGTCGAACGGTCGACGGGCTGCAAGTGCGCGGTTTTCATAAGCCGGTGGTCTCGCGAAGGGCTGGTGATGGCTTTGCTTCAAGTCACCGGATTCTAGAGGATACCGAGAAAATTTCCAGACCAAATTTCCATATAATGTGGATTCAGGAAAAATTAACACAATATAATGTGTTGAAGCGTGGAATTAACGCATTGTTTCCGCTTACAATCGACGTTGCCGGGAAGCGCGCTTGAAACCTTGCGGGCGGGTTGGTGGAAACTTGGTTGTCAAGGGGTGGCGCCAGTGGTATAACCAGCTAAAATTCGCGGGGTACCGCCGATAATCGGACACAAAAACCGAGGGAGAAACCATGAAGATCTCGTATGCCCCTCTTGCAATACTCTGCCTTGGGCTGGGGGCGTGCATGTCCCAAGTGCCCGTCGCGACCACCTATCCTGTCACCTTCCAGAAGAAAATGCAGGCCGCCCAGCACTGGGATATCCTCGCCGCCGACGTGGCGAACCGGTTGCAGGAGGATCTGATCGGCTCCGGCGAACCGCAGGGACGTCCAGTCCCCTTGTACGTCCAGCAACCGAGAAACAACAGTGATTTTGGCATCGCCTTCCACAATCTACTGATCACGCATTTGCTGGAGCGAGGGTTCCTCATGAGCGAGAGCTCGGCCGGCGGTTTGCCGGTGAGCTACGATATTCAGGTCGTGCAGCACAAGGACCGTGGTTTCATCCGGCCAACGCCAGGGTTGTTCACGGCGTTGACCGGCACCGTGCTGGTCGTGCGCAACGTGGCGGATAACCACCCGGGGGCGGCGACCATGTTGGGGGCGGTTGCGCTCGATGTGGCGAGCGGCTTCGTCACGGATAACCCGAACAGCGAGATCATCGTGACCACCTCGGTGATGAGCGGTGATCGCTATGTGGCCCGCCTGCGGGATATCTACTACGTCAGCGATAACAATATTGACCAGTATATCGCCAAGGGGCCGGCGCCGGTTACGACCCGCATGATGGAGGTGGTCGGATGCTCTTCGGGCCAACTGTGCCCATGACATGTCCCAGCTCGACCCGGATCATAGAGGTGATTAAGACCATGAATTGGAACGTAATAAGCTTACGCGGGGTCGTGGCGTTGCTGGTGGCGTTCAGCTTGGGCATCGCGGGGTGCGCGTCCTTTGGGGACGAGGCGCCGGTGCGGCCGATCATCCGCGACGCGAATCTGGTCGACGCCAGCTATGCCGCCGCCGACGCTCTGCTGACGCGGGCGCCCTGGCTCAAGGAACGGCGCGAGCCGTTGCTGGTCGCCACCTTTCGTCGATATTAACAATCTGGAAACCTCGTCCGGTCTGGGCCGCGTCATTGGCGAGCAGATCGGTTCCCGCTTCGCGCAGCAGGGCTTTACGGTGATCGAAATGAAGATGCGCAACAACATTTTCGTCGCCGAGGGCACGGGAGAATTAATGCTGTCGCGTTCGATCAGGGAGATCAGCCAGTCGCACAACGCGGCGGCGGTGATTGCGGGCACTTATGCGGTCGCGCGCCAATCGGTCTATGTCAACGCCCGCCTGATTCGCGCCACCGACAATCTGGTGCTGGCGGCGTATGACTACGTGCTGCCCTACGGGCCGGACGCCAAGGCGTTGGTGGCCGCGCAGTAGCCGCCCACGGATCTTCGATAAAAAACGCCCTTCCCCCGGCACAGGGGGAAGGGCGTTTTTATTGGAGTGGAAAGCGGTGTTTATGCGGCGGTCAGCCCCAGCCGTTCGCAAATCGCCAGCGTCGGTCCGGCCTGGTTCATGGTGTAGAAATGCAGGCCCGGTGCGCCGCGCGCCAGCAAACGCTGACACAGGTCGCTGACCACATCCAGCCCGTAGGCACGAATCGCGTCGCGATCATCGCCGCAGCTTTCCAGTCGCTTGCGAATCCAACGCGGGATTTCCGCCCCGCAATTGTCCGAAAACCGCGCCAGTTGGGTGAAGTTGGTGATCGGCATGATGCCAGGCACGATGGGCAAGTCCAGCCCCAGCTTCTCGCAGTCGTCCACAAAGCGGAAGTAGGAATCCGGGTTGTAGAAGTACTGGGTGATGGCGCTGTTGGCGCCGGCCTCGACCTTGCGCTTGAAATTGAGCAGATCGCGTTCGGTGTTCGGAGCTTGCGGATGAAATTCCGGGTAGGCGGCGACTTCGATGTGGAAGTGGTCGCCGGTTTCGGCGCGGATGAATGCCACCAGTTCGTTGGCGTAGCGGAATTCGCCGAAATCCTGCATGCCGGAGGGCAAATCACCGCGCAGGGCAACGATACGGTGGATACCCTGCGCGCGGTAGCCATCCAGAATCTCGCGAACTCCCGCGCGGGTGGAAGCCACGCAGGTCAGGTGCGGGGCGGCATCCACGCCGCTGTGCGCCTGGATCGCCTGGATCGCCTGGAAGGTGCGTTCGCGGGTGGAGCCTCCGGCCCCGTAGGTGACCGAGAAGAAGGCCGGCCGCATCCGCATCAGTTCCTCACGAGCGGCGAACAGCTTGCGCATGCCTTCGTCGGTGTTGGGGGGGAAGAATTCGCAACTGAAGGTTTTCGGATAGCGTTTCTGGGAATCCATGACGTTGGAGGGCATGAGCAGTAGAAAACACAAAGAGGCGACAGGTGCGAGATTTCCTCGAACCTGTCGCCGCGCGCCCTGCTTTAGTAACGATAGCTATCCGGCTTATACGGCCCATCGGGGGCAACGCCGATATACGCGGCCTGTTCCGGGGTCAGCGTGGTCAGCTTGACGCCGATACGGTCTAGATGCAGCCGGGCGACCTTCTCGTCCAGATGCTTGGGCAGTACGTAGACCTTGTTCTCGTACTGTCCGCCACGGGTGAACAGTTCGATCTGCGCCAAGACCTGATTGGTGAAGGAGTTGGACATTACGAAGCTGGGATGGCCAGTGGCGCAGCCCAGATTCACCAGCCGCCCCTCGGCCAGCAGGATAATGCGCTTGCCGTCGGGGAAGACGATGTGATCCACCTGCGGCTTGATGTTTTCCCAGCGGTACTTCTTCATGGCGGCGACTTCGATTTCGGAATCGAAATGGCCGATATTGCAGACGATCGCCTGATTCTTCATCCGCACCATGTGATCGTGAGAGATGACGCCGACGTTGCCGGTGGCAGTGACGAAAATGTCGGCCTTGTCTGCGACATCATCCATGGTAACGACCCGATAGCCTTCCATCGCCGCTTGCAGGGCGCAAATGGGGTCAATCTCGGTCACCCACACCGTCGCGCCCAAGCCCTTGAGCGACTGGGCGCAACCCTTGCCTACGTCGCCGTAGCCCAGCACCACCGCCACCTTGCCGGCAATCATCACGTCGGTGGCGCGCTTGATGCCGTCCACCAGCGATTCGCGACAGCCATAAAGATTGTCGAATTTGGACTTGGTGACCGAATCGTTGACGTTGATAGCGGGGAAGGGCAGACGGCCTTCCTTTTCCATAACATACAGGCGATGGACGCCCGTCGTGGTTTCCTCGGTCACACCCTGGATCGTGGCCTGAATTCTGGAATAGAAACCGGGCTGGCGGTCCAACTGCTGGCGGATGGCGGCGAATAAAACCTGCTCTTCTTCGCAGGTCGGGTTGGCGATCAGCGAGCGATCCTGCTCCGCCCGGGCGCCGAGCGTGACCAGCAGGGTGGCGTCGCCGCCATCGTCCAAAATCATGTTGGGCGTGCCGCCGTCCGGCCATTGCAGAATGCGGTGGGTAAAGTCCCAATACTCTTCCAGCGATTCGCCCTTGTAGGCGAACACCGGAATACCGTCGGCGGCAATGGCGGCGGCGGCGTGGTCCTGAGTCGAGAAGATGTTGCAGGAGGCCCAGCGCACGTCCGCGCCCAGCGCCGCCAGCGTTTCGATCAACACGGCGGTCTGGATGGTCATGTGCAGCGAGCCGGCGATGCGAGCGCCCTGGAGCGGTTGCTGCTTCTGGTGCTCGGCGCGGATCGCCATCAGGCCGGGCATTTCAGTTTCGGCGATGGCCATTTCCTTGCGGCCCCACTCGGCCAGGGAAAGATCGGCAACGTAATAATCAGTGAAGGTTTTTTCGCGCACGACGGCGTTCATAACGTACTCCATATACGGTTGAACGGGCGCCGTTGGCTTGTGAAAGCCATGCCATGCCGAGCCTGACGGTGAAAACCGCTGCAGCGCCCCTCGGCATGGGGGCAAGAATTTAGAGATGCTTTACAACCCCGCCGCGTCCCGCAGCGAATCCGCCTTGTCGGTGCGTTCCCAGGTGAATTCCGGTTCCTCGCGGCCAAAGTGACCGTAAGCAGCGGTCTTTTTGTAGATGGGGCGAATCAGGTCCAGCATTTTGACCAGGCCATAGGGTCGCAGGTCGAAGTGGCCGCGCACGATTTCCACCAGCCGGTCCTCGTCGATTTTACCGGTGCCGAAGGTGTTGATGCTGATCGAAGTCGGCTCGGCCACGCCAATCGCATAAGACACCTGAATTTCACAACGTTCCGCCAGACCGGCGGCGACGATGTTCTTGGCGACGTAGCGGCCGGCGTAGGCGGCGGAACGGTCCACCTTGGATGGATCCTTGCCGGAGAACGCCCCACCGCCGTGATGCGCCGCGCCGCCGTAGGTATCGACGATGATCTTGCGCCCGGTCAGGCCGCAGTCGCCGACCGGCCCGCCGATGACGAAGCTTCCGGTTGGGTTGATATGGTACTGAGTGTGCTTGTCCAGCCACTCCGCCGGCAGCACTGGCAGGACGATGTTTTCCATCACCGCTTCGCGCAGCAAGTTGTAGCCGATATCGGCGTCGTGCTGAGTGGACAGCACCACCGCTTCGACGCCGACGACCTTGTTGCCCTGATAGCGGAAGGTGATCTGGCTCTTGGCGTCGGGCCGCAGCCAGGGCAATACGCCGCTCTTGCGCATCTCCGCCTGCCGCTGCACCAGCCGGTGGGCGTAGGTAATCGGCGCGGGCATCAGCACGTCGGTTTCGTTGCAGGCATAGCCGAACATGAGTCCCTGATCGCCGGCGCCCTGTTCTTCGGGGCTTTTACGGTTCACGCCCTGGGCAATGTCGGGCGACTGCTTGCCGATGCAGGATAGTACGGCGCAAGTGGCGCCATCGAAGCCGACGTTGGAATTGTCGTAGCCGATACCGATGACGGTATCGCGCACGATCTGGTCGAAGTCCACCCATGCCGCCGTGGTGATCTCGCCGGCCAGCACGACGACGCCGGTTTTGATCAGAGTTTCGCAGGCGACGTGGGCTTTGGGGTCCTCGGCGATAATAGCGTCCAGCACGGCATCGGAAATCTGATCGGCGATCTTGTCCGGATGCCCTTCGGAGACCGATTCGGAGGTGAATAGATAGGTGCGGCTCATGGGATGGCGTATCCTCGAACGACGGTTGCGGCAGACGTGAGTCCGTTCGCCGGAGTGGCGGCGGTAATGATAAGGTTCGCAAGTCTACCCGGAAAATACTGCATTTGCACCCGGATTGTTTATGCTATTTTGTTATTAAGACACAATTTTTGAGTCTGAACTATGCAAATTCGCCATGCTTGTGATGAGGATTTGCCAGCTATCGTGGCTATCTACAACGCCAGTATTCCCGGCCGGTTGGCGACCGCCGACACCGAACCGGTGACGGTGGCGGCGCGCGAGCCATGGTTTCGCGATCATGTCCCTGAACGCCGGCCCTTGCTGGTGGCGGAAGACGGGCAGGGCATCGCTGGCTGGTTGAGTTTCCGGTCGTTCTACGGGCGTCCGGCCTATCACGCCACGGTCGAACTGGGCTATTACGTCGCGCCGGAGCGCCAGCGCCAAGGCGTGGGTCGGTTGTTGTTGAACGAGGCGGTTTCCCGCGCGCCAAGGTTGGCAGTGCGAACGCTACTGGCGTTT
This sequence comes from uncultured Gammaproteobacteria bacterium, assembly GCA_963719395.1. Classification (GTDB taxonomy): domain Bacteria; phylum Pseudomonadota; class Gammaproteobacteria; order Competibacterales; family Competibacteraceae; genus Contendibacter. The sequence goes on from CAVRCC010000033.1 coordinate 59,926, forward strand.
GTATTCGGGCACAACGCGCCGAGCGTGCGGTTGCTGGAAAAATTCGGCTTCGCGCAATGGGGCCTGTTGCCGGCGGTCGCGGAACTGGATGGTCTGCGAATACGACGTGCTAATCATGGGTCGGCGAGTGGTTGCCGCCGGGTCAGGCCATGAACTCGCCGTCTGAAGCGGTGGTGTTGACCTGCGCCGAGTTGGGTCGCGAACCGCTGATGACGTTGCTGGCCCGCTATGGCGTGACCGTGATCTGGATCCCGCTCGATTCGGAGATTCCCGGTAGCTATTGGGGCGAGAGCGAGGCGGGGTTGATCGGTCATCGCTTGTTCGTGCGCGACGATACCCCGGTGCATTCCGCTTTGCATGAAGCCTGTCACTACATTTGCGTGGACAGCCGAACGCCGCGCGGAATTGCATACCGACGCCGGCGGCGAATGCATCGAGGAGAACGGGGTTTGTTATCTGCAAATCCTGTTGGCCGATGAATTGCCGGGCGTTGGGCGGGCACGGATGTGCGCCGACATGGACGCCTGGGGCTATACTTTCCGCCTGGGTTCGGCCCGCGCCTGGTTCGAACGGGATGCCGAGGATGCGCGGATATGGCTGTGGCAACACGGTCTGATCGATCAGGAAGAGCGGCCCATCTGGCGGGTGCGGCGGGGCTGATCCCACAAAATCACACTCCTAACGTCGTTCCGAGCTGGAACGGCGCGATTCCGGGGTCGATGCCGTGAAGCGTAAATTTCTCTGGCTGGCGACGCTGGCCCTCTTGCCGCTGTTGGCCGGGTTCCGTTGGCCCTGGCAGAGCGCGGGCGATACCGAACGAATCGAACTGTCCGGCACGGTGGAGGCGCGGGAGGTGGACCTGGCTTTCCAGGTGGGCGGGCGCATCGCCGAGTTGCGGGTGGATGAGGGCGACGCCGTGAAAGCCGAGCAGTGGGTCGCCGAGTTGGATGCTCGCGATTACGAACTGGCGTTGCGCAACGCGATTGCCCAAATGGAGGCGGCGCAAGCGGCGCTGGCGGCCTTGCGCGCCGGGACTCGCATTCAGGAATTGCGGGTGGCGGAGGCGCAACTGGCCAAAGCTCAAGCCGATCTCGATTACGCTCGCGTCGAATTCAAGCGGGTAGCCGATCTGGTTTCCAAAAAGCTGGCGCCCGAAGATCAGTTGGACCAATCGCGGCAACGACAAAACGTCGCCTTGGCCGGAGTCGAACAGGCTCGGCAGAATCTGGCGCTGTTGCGGGAAGGGCCGCGTCAGGAGGACATTGACCAAGCCGCCGCCACGCTCCGCGCCCGGCAGGCGGCGGTCGAAACCGCCCGGCAACAACGGGGATACGTCCAACTGCGCAGTCCGGTCGCGGGCGTGGTGTCGGTGCGGTTGGCGGAAGCCGGCGAGGTGGTGTCGCCCGGCAAGGCAGTGTTGCGCGTCGCCGAACTCGGCCGGCCCTGGGTGCGTGCTTATCTGAACGAGACCGATCTAGCGCGCGTCCGACTGGGGCAGTCAGCGGAGGTGCGGGTGGACGGTCTGCCCGGCAAGGTGTTGGCTGGCCGACTCGCGTTTATTGCCCCCGATGCCGAATTCACTCCGAAGACCGTGGAAACCCGCGCCCTGCGGGTGGATCTGGTCTATCGCGTTAAGATCGAGGTGGACAATTCCGACGGGGCGCTGAAGCTGGGCCAACCGGCGGATGTCGTTCTCAAAGCCGCTCCGCCATGACCGGAGCGGCGATTGAGATTGCCGACTTGCATTTTGCCTACGGTCAACAAGCTGTATTGGCCGGGGTAACCCTGCGCGTCGCGCCGGGCGAGATTTACGGGGTGGTGGGGGCGGATGGCGCGGGCAAGACCACGCTGCTGCAACTGGCGGTGGGGCAATTGTCGCCGAAGGACGGGCGAATCACCGTGCTGGGGCGGGATGCCACCGATCCGGTCTTGCGCGACGAGATTGCGTATATGCCGCAAGGTTTCGGGTTGTATCCCGATCTGTCGGTACAGGAAAACCTCGATTTTTTCGCCGACCTGCACGGTTTACCCCGGACGATAGCCCGCGAGCGCATCGCCGAGTTGCTACAACGGACCGGGTTGGCGGGATTCGAGAGCCGCCGCGCCGCCAATCTATCCGGCGGGATGATGCAGAAGCTGGCGCTGGCCTGCGCTCTGGTCAGCCAGCCACGGGCGATGTTTCTGGACGAGCCGACCACCGGCGTGGACCCGGTGTCGCGGCGGGCGTTCTGGCGCTTGTTGAACGGCGTGCGCGCCGAGGGCGTGGCGATTCTGTACGCCACCGCCAACATGGACGAGGCGGAACGCTGCGACCGGGTGGGATTGCTGCACGCCGGGCGGCTGGACCGGCAGGGGACGCCGCTGGAATTGACGACGGGCGGCGATGCGGTGCTGGTCGGGGTGTCCGGCCCGGCGGCCCGGCGGCAGCGCGCGGCGTTGTTGGCGTGGCCGATGGTGAAGTTGGTGTTTCCGGTCGGGCGGCAGTTGCGGGTCTGGCTTGATGCGAGCAGTTCGCTGGCCGAGTTTCAGGCTCGCTTGCGCGCGCTCGATCCCGAACTGGACGCGCAACCGTTGCAGCCCACCTTGCAGGATGCCGCGCTGCGGGAATTGGTGTTGGCTGAGAAGGTTTTTGGCCTTAATTTCAGTTACTCTGCCTCGGGAATTCGCTAAACATCTAGCGTTTTTTCAAGACAGTTTCCGAGGATAAACCGCGATGTTGAAAAGCTACGAAGCCATCTACACACACGGCCAGATCCACTGGCTCGGCGAAGCCCCGCCCCTTGACCAGGCTCGCATCATTGTGACCGTGCTGGATGAGACCACTGCACCACCCGTGTCTCGCTGTGTCCAATAGTGTTCGGCATAGCAATTGCCATTAACTTTGGGATATAATTTTCTAATTTGTAATCAAGTTGTTATGTGAAATCACAATTCACTGCCTGCCTCGGGACTCTAGTTTAATCCAGCGACGACTGGGGGGTAGAGGAAGCGAGTCACCTGGGTGGGCAGTACCATCTGATGAGATGAAACTATGCTGACTTTTGAAAAGATTATTGAACCTGTGATTCTATTAATTAAGGAAGAACAGAATCGCTTAAAAAATGATGAGAAGCTTTACAAGCTATCACTGTACTATTTTATGGTGAGTCTGATTTATGCAGTGATTAATAAAACCCAATCGATTCGTTTGCTAATCACAGAAATAAAAACAAATCCTGATTTAAAAAAGCTCGGTTTTGTTTTAGCATCGCCATCGATGTATTCGGAAGCATTTTCACGGTATAAGCCGGAGGTATTTCAGCGTATTTTTGCTAAATTAATAGAAATCATTGAGATTAAAGATATTCCTGAGATAAGAACGTTAGGGCGTTTCATATTGTTTGATGGTTCGTTATTTCCTGCATTTAAAAACATGGAATGGGCCAAATATACTTCCAAGTGCCAAGCCTTGAAGATGCATTTAGCTTATGAACTTAATCGCATGATTCCTGTACAATTTATTAGTAGTGAAGCGAATTATTCCGAGCGAAAAGTGTTCATGGAATTGCTGGAAGCTGGGGTGACCTATATCACGGACCGGGGTTATCTTGCTTTTGATATTTTTCAACAAGTTAAGGAAAAGCAAGCGTTTTTTATTACTCGTATTCGCTACAATATGCGAGCATCTATTCAAACAGTCCTTGAGGTGAATATTCCCGAATCATGGAACTTTTACCTTTCAGAAGTCACCGATGCGCTCGTTATTTTTTCAGGTGATAAATCGAAAGTGACTTATCGTTTAGTTTGTTTTTATGTTTTTGGTGAATGGTATCGAATTACTACAAATCGTTTGGATTTAAAGACCAGCGAGATCATTATTCTTTATGCTTATCGCTGGCAAGTAGAGTTATTTTTCAGGTGTATAAAGCGAACACTGGATGCCCTCCATTTGTGGAACCACGAACCGAATGGAGTCAAAATTCAATTTTACATTTATTTAATTGTTTACGTTCTTTTAATTTACTTTAAGCAAACGCTTGTTAAAGAGCAAGAAAGCCAAAAAGAAGCCCTGCGAGTTTTAAAAGATTCCTCTTCAAAGAAAGAAGATCATTTACGGAAAACAGGAAGTTCTCGATTGCCAGTAGAATATAGTTTGGTTTCTTTTCTTGGATTTAAATTGAAAAAATTGTGGAAAATTTCTATTCACTGGTTAATCTGTATTAAAAATTTATTACTTCATCCAATGACTGATGAACATCGAGACATCATTTTGTCTACCCAATAAGTGTGCCGAACACTATTGCGCTGTGTCCCTCTCTCGGCGTTAAAAGGCTCGATCAACTTTTGCGACTACAATCCCTTTGAGCCGGCCATGATCGATGAGGAAGCAGAAGCCGCGCTCGACCGCACCGCCCGGCAGATTGCCGGCGATGCCGATGCGTTCAGGATTTAGCGTAATGTTGGGGCTTGATACCCACGTCTGGCTGTATCACCGCGTCACCATCTCGACCCTCTGGATCGACTGATCATTGCCACGGCACTTGCCCATGAAGCACAACTCGCCAGCCTGGACGACAAATTTCCGCTGTACGAGGAGATTGCCGATGATCGGTTGCTGGCGGAAAGGATCGGATTGAGCGCGGCGGAAGTGCGACGCCTGCGGGAGGGGAACGGAAGTGGATGAAAACGGATAGCCTGTTTTACCGATTGTTTCAGGAATGGCCGGAACTGGTCTTGGAACTGGCGGGGCTGGAAACATCGGTCGCGGGTTATACGTTGCGCGCCGAAGAAATCAAGCAGACCGGATTTCGGCTGGATGGGGTGCTGGTCCCGCCGGACGATCAACCGGCATGGCCGCTGGTGTTCGTCGAGACGCAGTTTCAGCCCGACCCCGATTTTCATGCCCGCTGGTTCTCGGAACTGTTTCTGTACTTGTACCGGCGTCCGCCGCGCCGGGCTTGGCGGGCGGTGACGGTATTCCCGAACCGGGCGACGGAGGGAACGGTGGAAGCAGCTTACGAGCTGCTGCTGGACCATCCCTGGGTCAAGCGGGTGTATCTGGAAGAGGCGCTCCGCGAACCGGCGCCGAGCCGGGGAGTTCGGGTGTTGGGACTGATTTTAGCCCAGCCGGCGGTAGTGGTGGCCGAGGCCCAGGCGCTGTTGGCGGAAGAACCACCGGCGGATGGCGGTCTAACCGGAGTGGCGTTGGTAGACTGGGTGGAGACGCTGTTGGTGTACAAACTGCCGCGCCTGTCGCGAGAGGAGATTCGGAAAATGTTGGATATCTTCAATGTGGAATTGAAGCAGACCCGTTTTTATCAGGAGGTGTTCGCCGAGGGCTTGGAGGAAGGCCATAAGGAAGGCCATAAGGAAGGCCGGCAAGAAGGCCGGCAGGAAGGCCGGCGGCAGGAACGCTTGCGCATTGCCCGGAGCTTGCTGGATGTGATCGCCGATGATCGGTTGCTGGCGGAGAAGACCGGATTGAGCGAGGTGGAGGTGCGGGGGTTGCGGGAGGAGAAGAATCGAGGTGGCGCTGACGACCGGGGCGAGAGATAGAGCGGAGGATTGGGTATTGCTGGGGATCGTATCAATCCCTAATTTTGGAGTGGTTTAACATGTTAGCGATGGTGGGCGCCAGCGGTCAGATTTCACTCGGCAAAGCGTTTGCGGGTCAATGCTTCGATGTCGAACAGCGGGAGGATGGATCTATTTTACTCAAACCGGTCATCGTTGTTCCGGAAGATGAGGCTTGGCTGCACACGCCGGAAATGCAGGCGCAACTGGAACGTGGAGATGCCTGGATGAGAGAGTATCCGCCAGCGGAAACTGATCTTGAGGCGCTGGCTAGGAGGCTTGGAGTTGAAGGGTGAGGGAGCACGTTCGGCTCGATCTCAATTTCCCCGATTTTCAGGCCCAACTCTTTAACCTCGATACCAGCGAACTCCGTGCGGTTTTCAAGACGTTGAAGAAACTGTCGGGCATGTCATGGGCCGAGGTCTATGCTGATCACGGCCTGAAATGGGAAGAAATCAAATCGATGAAGGGCAAGTACACGATCCGCCTCTCTCGCCAGTGTCGGGCTGCCGTGGTTCGCGAAGGGGAGTTCATGTGTTTCAGGGGGATTCACATCGATCATGATGGTGCGTATGACAAGAAGTAAGAGCTTGCGGGACCACAAAAAAACGAGCGGCAGAAACGCTTGCGCATCGCCCGGGGTTTGCTGGACGTGATCGCCGATGATCGGTTGCTGGCGGAGAAGACCGGATTGAGCGAGGCGGAGGTGCGGGGGTTGCGGGAGGAGAAGAGTTGAGGTTGCACCTTGATGGATCTTGCATTTCTTCAATCCTCCGGCACCGGCAAATTGGGACAGGTGGCGTGATAGGGCACTTCCTCCCCCACGTATTGACGCCATTCCGGGTGGGTCAAGTTGCGCGGCAGCCGCTTGCAGAATTCAGCGATCAGGTCTTCCGCTCGCCAGAGCCAGATCCGCGTTGTCTTGTCGAAACTGGCGGTAGCCAGCCGTTGGCCGTCGGGACTGAAGGTCATACTCCACACATCATCCTCATGGGTTAGCTGGGCCAGTTCCTAGCCACTGGCTAAATCCCAGACGAGCCGTCTTTTCCACGTTGGCACGATACTCCGGGATGTCGGGATGGGCTTGCATCAGGCGCTCAAAGATTTCCAAAGCTCTTGCATAAGAAGCCTGCGCCACTGAATTCAATAATTCCACGAATAGTATATATTATTTGACCGCATCATTTAATTTTGGTGTGAAATTTTGATCTAAACTTAGCTGTAATGAAGTCTCAAGTTCACGAACTAATTGCGATATGTCTTCCTCAACAATATTAGTGTTCCGCCATTTTGTGAGTCGGTTTCCACGACGAAATATGACAAAATTGTGATCGTGCGTTGAAACAGCCCCACTGCCATCAACTGAACCTGTTAATTCTGTTGCCCAAGTTTTCTCATGAGCTTTGATTGGTTCAAAGTCTACGGTTCCATCACACTCGTTGCCATTTTTTTTATCTTTATTTGATCGTCGATCAAGCTTGTAAGGATATACATTATATTCCGCAGACTCTTTTAGATTGATTTCAATAACATATTCAGATGTGCTAAATCTTGTGTCGGCCACTTTAAAGGTTACAAACAAAGTTCGTTGATCACAACCTATATTCCAGTTTTCTATTCCAAGATATTTGAATATGTTCATGGTCTTAGCAACTTGCTCAACAAGCGATTCAATATCTTCAATCCATTCTTTGCTCTCAATTTCCACAGCAACAAATGTGGTTTTATTTTTAATGTTTGTATTCTTGATAATCAGTTCATGGTAGTTGCTATAATAAAAATCTGTTTCATCAAAATCGCTTTCTTTGAGAACCGGAACCAATGACTTGACTTGAATGCTAGCAGGATTTTCTGCCGAACTCTCTAAATCATGGTTTAATTCCACATCAAAAATTGCTAATGTACCGTTAAGTAAGTACGCATAACTATCCCCTAATCTCGCTAGGCGCATTGGAGAAAGACCAGAACCACCAATACGATGCATATTTGGCCCTCTTTTATAGCCATTTGCTGATAACTCGTATAAATGTGCATCCGCTGGATCCATTAGTACATTATATTGTTCAAATCTATACGAGGGCGCTATTTTAGATGCCTTGTTATCTACGCTCTTTTCCTGTTGCAGCCCAGTTGCCGGAGTAGATATATCCCATAACTCCAGTCTACCACCATCTTTTGCAACAAGCAATTTATTTCTGGAATAAAATTTTATATCTGTGACTAAGCCAGACGGGATGTAACCAACGCCTATACCAGTGCGCAGATTTACGATTTGAATTATCTCCATATTATCTGCCTCGCCAGTGTAGTTGTCTGACTGGCCGGATATTGTGTATGCAATAATTTCTCCATCTGTAGTAATATCACAATTTGTTATACTATGCGGAATGAATGCAGAAAGATCGGAAGGCTTCGCAATAGAAGCGCTGCCACGAATGCGCAACGAGTGCGTATCTATAATGTGTAGACTTGAGCCGCAATTAAGCGCGAATTTATCATTATCGATGCGATGATAGCCAGTGTATTGAAAATAAAGCTGAAAAGCATTGTCTGAGCAACCTTGCAAGTCGTTTGGCGAGATATACGACGAAGTGATATCAAAGACATGCAACCTTCTCATTCCAAAAACAACCCTTTTTGAATCGTCGGTAAAAAAGGCAAATCGCAGACCTTCCTCATCGCCATCGACACTTGGAATAGATGCGAGCGTAATCTGCGATTTTGTGTTACTGTCAGATAGCCTTAACTCTTTATTGCTACTCCATGACCATATTAAGGTGTATTTCTTGTTTGGACTTAAGGCAATGAAATTATCATCGTATTTACTAGTTGAAATTTTTTTAACTCTATTTTTGGCAATAGATAAATATAATAGAGCCATTGCCTCATGATTTTTTTTGTCCAGTTCTAATGCTTTGACACCAAGCAGCGATGCTTCACCAAATCGTGCGGAGTTGTGGTAAGCACGCATTCTTTCGGTGAGGACTGAACTGAGATTTTTCCTTGCTACAGATTCATTGATAATTGCGGTTCGCCACTGCCACCCCGCCACCGCGCTCAACCCCAAAGCAACCACCAGTGCGGCGGCGACGGTGTTCAGTAACCGCTTTTGCAGTCGTTCGCGCGCTGGCGATCCTTCTCTTCCGCCTCGCGCTGGCGCAGTGCCCCGCTGGCAGCGATGTATTTGCGCTCTTCATCGGTCAGCCAGCCGCCCTGCTTGGCCAAGCGCTCCTCCGCCTCCGCCAGGCGCGCCCCGCGCAGCAGACCGCCTTCATCCCGCTTCTTTTCCTCCCATTCCTGCACCGCTAACCGCAACCGGTTCTGCCAGACCCGAAACTGCCGATCCTGCTCGAACCACTGCCGCAGCGGTTGCCAGTGGCGTAACAGGGCCTCGTGAACCACTTCGACGGTTTCCTGGCCTTGGGCATTACGCCCCGTCACTACCAGCCGTTCATCCGCCAGTTCCGTCACCAGATTCCAGTTATCCGCTCCCACCTGTTCGCGGGTCGCAACCTGTCGGGTATCCTCGGTGCCCTCGCCAGGCCGCACCAATTGCACGAACACTCGGCGCAGCCGTTCCCGCTCGTCCTGAAATCGAGCCAGGGTTTCATCGGCATGGCGGGCCAGAGCTTGGGTCACGCCGCCGATAGCTTCATAGGCGGCATGGGTCAAGCGCCGGTGCTGCTGCCGTTCCCACAACTGGGTCAGGGCGAACTCCAGCAAGGGCAACGCGCCCGGTTCCTGACCCAAATCTTGCAAGATGCGTTCGGCCAGACCTTCCTCCAGCTTTACCCCCAACTGCCGGGCGGGACACTCGATAGCGGTTTCCAGACCGGCCCGGCCCATCGGACCCAGTAATAGGTGATTGGGTTTAATCTATTCGGCGAATGGCTCGTAATCCAGCGCCTGACCCAAAAAATCAACGCGCAGGGCCACCAACAGGGTGAAGGCCGGTTTTTTGGCTTGCGCCCGCACGACGGCCACCAGATCATCCACGAACTGCCGCTGCCGCTCCGGGGCGAGGTTCTGGGTATACAGTTCCTCGAACTGGTCGGCGATCAGCAACAGCCGCTTGCCGGAATTTTTCTTGAGCAGCAGGTCAACCACATCCGCCAAGCTCAAGCCGCGCTCGCTGAGTTTGTCCGCCAATTGCTTGCGCTTTTCCAGCCGCTCCAGTTCATCCAGATCGGGATACAGCAGCAGCGTCAGCGCCGTGGCCAGTTCCCGGAACGGATCGCCGCGAGGGCGGAAATCGGCAATCAGCCAATGCTCCTGCTGGCGTAGTTGCGGCACCACGCCCGCGAACAGCAGCGACGATTTGCCGCTGCCGCTGGCCCCCATCACCGCCACGAAAGGACGTTGCTGCAACATCGCCAACACGTCCTGAGCGTCGCAGTCCCGGCCCATGAAATAGCGGGCGTCCTGCTCGCGAAACGCTTCCAGTCCCCGGTAGGGATTCGGTGGCCGGCTGTGCCCATCCAGCGTCGGCCAAGCCCGAATCAGACTGACCACCGGGATCATGTAGGCCGAACGGACGCTCTCGCGGGTGGCAATGCTGACGATCATTCCGACGGCGGCATTTTCCCGCTTGTCCCAAACCGCCGTGCCGCTGAAGCCGGGCGCCACGCACAGGCGGCCCAGTTCGTGATCGAGTTGTACCCAACCGGTGGCGACCGGTCCTTGCAACTGACCGTTGACCCAATCGCCCCGATCTTCGGCGAAGCCGTACATCCGCACCGGGCGGTCGAAAAACGCCTGATCCTCGATCACCACCACTGGCACGGGCTGGGCTGCGTCGGGCAGCGGTCGTTCACCGTCCAGTTCCAGAACAGCGATGTCCTCCAGCTCACCTCGCCGGGCCTCCACCTTGACGGGGTGCCAGCACGCCACTTGGGCGGTCATCGGTGTGGAACCCACCACCAGAGGCCAATCCAGCCAGACCGGCGCGGTCGGCGCGGCGGGCGCATCCTCTGGAATCCCCAGCGCATCCGCCACCACATGCGCACAGGTGAGAACATGGCGTGGCGAAACCAGAAAACCCGCCCCCACCACACGCCGCGCTTCGCCGCCATCAGCCAGGATGCGGACCAGTCCTTTTTGCAGATCGGCGGACTGCGTCATGGCGCGGCGCTCAGGCTTTGTTGCTCCACTTGAGCGAGACTTTGAAGACGGCTTCGCTGTCCACTGACGCGATGATCGCGCCGGCCTTGGCGCTGAACTTGACGCCGAATTCCAGACCGATTTCCGCCGGGGTATTCAAGCCTTGAAAAGCTTGCAAGACTGCATCGGCGGCCGGTCGCAGACGGGCAATCGCCTCGTTAAAACTGGTTTGAACTTTCTCAGGGATGCTTTCGCCCGACCGGCTGACCCGCTCCACTCGTTCGCCCGCCGGCGTTTCCACTTCGACGTAAACCGGGCTGCCATCGGCCAATTGATACTCGACCAGATTTTTCGCCATCGCTATTCCTCCAATCAGCCACTGTTTCAGCCGGGCAGCCTGTTCAGCGTATCTCGCCTTACGGGAACGCGGGAATCGTCGGTTCCGTGCCTTCGGGTTGCGCCTCGGGGTGATGCGTTGTGACCATTTCGGTGATCGATTTTACCCGGTCGCGCGGCACGTCGATCATCATCAGCAGTTCGCCCCGCTCGATGGCTTCTTCGAACGGCTTCAGCCGGGTGTTGCCGACATTCAGTCCCACCATCCCGCTCAACCAGACCCCCACGCTGGCGCCGGCCAGCCCACTGGCCAGGACAATCCCGCCTCCCGCCACCACCAGACTCACCGGGCCGAGCGCGACCGCGGCCAAGCCCGCGAGCGTACCGACCGTGCCGCCGAGCGCCAGACCCCGCTCCATCGCGGGGATAAAGTCGCTCTTCTGCAGAAACGAGGCTTCAGGCAGATCCTCGAGCGGCGTGCCGCGCTTCGCCAGGATGTGGATATGACGCTCTTCAACGCGCGCGAGCAGCAGCTCATCCACGATCTTTTTCGCCACGTCAATTTGCGGAACCAGGAAATAGATGCGCTTCATTCTGAGTCTCCTTTATTTCATTGGGTTGTTGTTTAGCCTAGCCTAGCCTACGGTTTCTACAAGCTCCGACCGCTTGGGATAACCAGATAAACCCTGATCCGATGAAGATGATTTTATGCCCATCGCGCTAAAACCGGGCGTGGATGCTACCCCGGTCATCCTGGCCGAAGACCTGACCCGCCGCTTCGGCGATTTCGTCGCCGTCGATCACATCCACGTCACCGTCCAACCGGGTGAGGTATTCGGCTTGCTGGGGGCCAACGGCGCCGGCAAGACCACCGCCATTCGGATGCTGTGCGGCATGTTGCCGCCGACCACCGGCCAGATTCAGGTGGCCGGGGTGGATATGGTGCGGCACGCCCGCCGCGCGCGCGGCCAGATCGGCTACGTCGCCCAGCGGTTCTCGTTGTACGGCGACTTGACCGTGTCGGAAAACCTGAAGCTGCAAGCCGGTCTGTACGGTTTGACCGGGACCCGCCAGCGGGAACGGTTGGCGTGGGCGCTGGCGCATCTGGAATTGACCGACCGTAAAGACGCCAAGGCCGAGGCGTTGCCGCTCGGCTACAAGCGGCGTTTGGCGCTGGCCGCCGCGCTGCTGCACGAACCGCGCGTGCTGTTTCTGGACGAGCCGACCTCGGGCGTGGACCCGATGGCCCGCCAGCGATTCTGGGAGTTGATTTACGAATTGGCCGACGGCGGCATCGGCCTTCTGGTCACCACCCATTACATGGACGAGGCGCTGTTTTGCGACCGATTATCGTTGATGCAGGCTGGCCGCATCGTCGCCGAAGGCACGCCGGACGAATTGCTGCGCCGGCCATTGCCGACGCCGATTCTGGAACTGGTCAGCCCCGATGCCGTCCGGTTCGAGCAGTTGGCGCAAACTTGGCCGGAGGCGCGCGAGATCATCCCCCACGCCGGACAACTGCGGATTCGCCTGCACGCCGGGACGGAAGCGAGCGCGATGACGGCGAAAATTCACGGAATTGCGGCGGAGCGCGGCCTGACCGTCAGCGCCCTGCATCCCGCCGCGCCGGAGTTGGAGGATGTGTTCGTGGCGGTGTTGGAGGAGAACGAATCGTGAACGTCCAGCACGTCCGGGCGATGGCGCGCAAGGAATGGTGGCACTTGCTGCGCGATCCGCGCAGTCTGGCGCTGATTCTAGTCATGCCCAGCATGTTGCTGTTTCTGTTCGGTTACGCCATCCGGCTGGATTTACAACACGCTCCCATCGCCATCGTCCAGGAATCCCGCGACGCCGCCACCGAGGAACTGGCCGCCCACTTCGCCGCCAGTCGCGGCTTTAACGTCGTGCTGCGCTCCAACGACCGCCGGGATGCCACCATGGCGTTGCAACAAGGCCAAGTCTGGGCGGCGGTGATTTTCCCCGCCGACTACGCCCGGCAACTGGAACGCGGCGAAGCGCGGATTCAGTTATTGCTGGATGGGGTGGACGCCAATACCGCCCGGTTGTTGCGCAACACCGCGCTGGTGCTGGTGAACGATTATCTGCTGAGCCGGGGCGGGCAGCCGCCGATCCGGATCGAGGATCGCACCTGGTTCAACGAAACCAAGGAAAGCCGGTTGGCGATCATTCCCGGCGTGATCGCGATGGTGATGGCGGTGATTGGGGCGCTGATGACCTCGCTGACCATCGCCCGGGAAATGGAGCAGGGCAATCTGGTCATGTTGCGCACCACGCCGCTGACCCGCCGCGAATTCCTGTTCGGTAAACTGCTGCCGTACCTGTTTATTGGCTTGCTCGATCTCGCGGTGGCGGTGGCGGTGGCGGTGTTCGTGTTCGACATGCCGCTACGGGGTTCGCTACCGGTTCTGCTGTTGCTGTCGGCGCTGTTTTTGCTGGTGGTGATGCTGCAAGGCGCGCTGATTTCGATCAACGCGGGGAATCAGTTGCTCGCCAGCCAGATGTCGATGGTCAGCACCTTCCTACCGGCGTTTTTGCTGTCGGGCTTCATCTTCGCCATCGAGAACATGCCGACCGTGCTGCAATACATCACGCTGGTAGTGCCGGCCCGCTACTATGTCGCGCTGTCCCGCGCCATCTTCCTCAAGGGCATTACTCCACTGCTGTTGTGGACGCAGGTCGCCGCGCTGCTGGTGATTCTGCTGGTGCTGCTGCGGCTGACGCTGGTGCGGTCGCGGAAGCTGGGATTGCTGCCATGAATCCGGTAGCCGCGAGCCTGATCCGGCTGCGCGCCCTGCTGGCCAAGGAGTTCCGGCAACTGCTGCGGGATCCTCGACTGCGGTTCTTCATGCTAGTGCCGCCGCTGTTTCAGTTGATGGTGTTCGGCTACGCGGCCAGCTTCGATGTCCGCCATGCCGAAATCGCGGTGGTGGATCAGGCGCGAACGTCAACGACTCGCGAACTGCTGGCCGCAGTGGCCGCCACCGGTCGGTTTACCTTGCATCACCTCCCGGATATGGCCGCCGCCACGCTGGCCATGGACCGGGGCGATATCCGCGCCATCCTACGGTTCGGCCCCGATTTCGAGCGGCAACCGGTGGCGCAGATCGTGTCCGACGGCTCGGATTCCAACAGCGCGCAAATGATTACCGGCCAGTTGAGCCAGACGCTGCAACAGAGCGCCCGGCTGAGCGCTGGCATCGAGCCGCCAGTGCAAATCGAGGATCGGGCCTGGTTCAACGAAAATCTGGACGACCGGCCGTATTTCGTGCCCGGCATCATCGCCACCATCGTGCTGATCACCACCGTGATTCTGACGGCGATGACCGTGGTCCGCGAGCGCGAATTCGGCACGCTGGAACGCTTGCTAGTGACGCCGGTCGCGCGGCTGGAATTTCTGGTGGGCAAGATGGTGGCCGTGGCCGCCGTGGGTCTGTTCGACGTGGCGTTGATTAGCCTGATCGCGGTCGTATGGTTCGACGTGCCGTTCCGGGGAAACGTGGTCGGTCTGCTGGTGGGTAGCGTGCTGTTCCTGATGAGTTCGCTGGGAATTGGTCTGCTGATTTCCAGCTACGCGGAAACCCAGCAGCAGGCGATGCTGCTGGCGTTCTTCATCATTCAGCCCATGGTGATCCTGTCGGGTTTCGCGTTTCCCATCAACAATATGCCGGAAGGGGTGCAATGGCTGACCTGGCTGGACCCGCTGCGCTATTACCTGGTGGTGATTCGCGACGTATTTCTAAAAGGCAGCGGCATGGGCGCGCATAGTTTCGAATACGCGATGATGGCGTTGTTGGGAAGCGCGGCGCTCATTTTGAGTCTGGCGCGGGTCAAATAAATGTGGTCCAACTCATCGGTAACGAGGCAGGCACATGACGATTCACGTTAAATACTTCGCCAGTCTGCGCGATCGGCTGGGCCGTGCCGAGGATCGGCTCGCTGCGGCCGAGGGGATGACGGTTGCGGAGGTTTGGGCAGCGCTGTGGCCGGAAACCCCGTTGCCGCCGAACACGCTGGCGGCGATCAATATGGAATACGCCGAACCGACGCAAATCGTGCGCGATGGCGACGAAGTGGCGTTCTTTCCGCCGGTGACGGGAGGGTAGGGCGTGAAGATCGAGCTGCGGGCAAGACCCTTCGATCCGTTGCTGGAACTGGGGTTTTATCAGGCCAGCCAGAGCGAATTGCAAGGCCAATATGGCGCGACGGCGATCTTCATCGGCACGATGCGCGATTACAACGAACAGGAATCGGTCAGCCGGATGACGCTGGAACACTACCCCAGCATGACCGAGCGGCACTTGCAACGGATCGTCGAAACCGCCGGCCGGGAATGGCCGCTGCTGGACGCCCTGCTGATTCACCGGGTCGGCGAATTGAAACCGAACGATCCTATCGTGCTGGTGGCGGTGTGGTCGGCGCATCGGGCGGCGGCGTTCGCGGCTTGTCAGTTCATCATGGAGGAACTCAAGTCGAAGGCGCCGTTCTGGAAGCGCGAGGATACCGCCGCCGGCGCGCGCTGGGTGGAGCACAACACGCCGGGTTGAACGGGCGGGTGTGTTCCGGCGGGCTATCCGTTATGCTGCGGCAATGAACGAACCCGCCCCTAACGCCCTTATTGCCCGCCGGTTCCGGGGCTTTTTGCCGATCATCGTGGATGTCGAGACCGGCGGCATCAACGCCCAAACCGATGCCCTGCTGGAGATCGCCGCCGTTATCGTGCGCCTGGACTGGCAGGGCTATTTGCGTCCCGCTGGCACCTTGGCCTATCACGTACAACCCTTCTCCGGCGCCCGGTTGGATCCGGCTTCGATGGCGGTGAACGGCATCGATCCCGATCATCCGTTCCGGTTCGCGGTACCGGAACGCGAAGCATTGGAGGCCATCTTTCGCGAAGTCCGCCGGGAAATCCGGGAAACCGGTTGCACCCGCGCCGTTCTAGTCGGTCACAACTCGTTTTTTGATTTGGGGTTTCTGAACGCGGCGGTGGCTCGCGCCAAGGTCAAGCGCAATCCGTTTCATCCCTTCAGCAGTTTCGACACGGTGTCGCTGGCCGGGCTGGCTTACGGGCAGACGGTGCTGGCGCGGGCGCTCCAGGCGGCGGGTATCCCATGGAACGAGCGCGAGGCGCATTCGGCGATTTACGATGCCGAACGCACGGCGGAACTGTTCTGCCAGATCGTCAATCGCTGGAAGGACATGGGTGGTTGGGCGCCGGTGGACGATTAGCCCATCGCCTCGAAACCATACGGTAACGGTTCCAGCCGGAGTTCCGGTCCACTGGCGTCGCCGAGTTGCAGCGTGCCATGTTCCGCGCATTCGATCAGCGCCACCGCCAGCACGGCGTAACCTCCCGCAGGATGGCGGCAGGCGTCGGCTAGTTGCCCGGCGCTTTGGCTGGCGTCGGCCTGGAGCGAAAACAGCGGGTCGCCGGGACGGGGCGGAATCGGGCTATCCACCCGCGCCAGAACCATCCGCCGCTTCAGCTTGCCCAGATAATGGGTACGCGCCACGATCTCCTGCCCGGTGTAGCAGCCCTTCTGAAAACTGATCCCGTCCAGCAGTTGCAGGTTGAGCATCTGCGGCACGAACGCTTCCACGGTTTCGGGATGGATGGTCGGCGTTCCCGCCAGGATGTCCAGCAACCGCCACGGCTCGGCTCCGACCGGGGTGACGTCGGGCGTCAGGGCGTTCCAGACTGTGCTCAGTTCCCGCGCCGCGCCGTGCAACTCGAAGCGGGGAATCGGTCCAGGCAAACGGATTGCGGTGACGCCGCCCGGGTACTTCGCGTCGGCGGTGACGACGCCGTTCGCGGCTTCCGGGACCGCGCCCAGCACCGCCCCGACCAGCGCCACCGCGTTGGGTCCCGCGACCCCCATCCGCGCCAGCGCGTCGCTGGCATCCTCCAGCGTGGTCTTGGCCCGCAGCACGTATTTGCGCAACCGGTTCAGCGCTGGCGCCACCATCGTCATCGGCGATTCCAGATAGCAGGCATCCTTGTGCCGGAACAGTCGAAAACAGGCAAACACCCGACCCTTGGGAGTGCAATGCGCGCCAGTCAGGCTATGGTCCGGCGTGGCGTGGCGAACGTCGCAGGTCAACTGCCCTTGCAGAAAGGTCTCGGTATCCGGCCCCCGCGCCGCGATCAAACCTAGATGGGACAAATCGCAACAGATATCGCCGATCAGTGCCGCGCCCAGTTCGGTTTCCGGCTGGCCGAAATGCGACACTTGATCGGCGGCCCGCGCCGCGCCGATCCGCTCGAGAAAAGCACTCCACTCAACGTTCATTTTTCGATGCCTGATAGTGAGTTTGTCCGACCGCCGCAATCGCCATGGCCGCCGCCGGTTCATTGCGTTCGCGGGCGGCGACCGGCATAATAAACCCTGCAAAATATGACCGGAATGCTCCTTGCGCCGCAAGGGCGCGCTGCCTGGAGTTTCCGGTGGTCCCGTCGGCGGATGGGACCGGGATGGTCCACCACCGCCATCCATGAACCTCAAAATAAAAGTGAGCTGCATGAGCGAGAATCACCAGCAGACGACGCTGCCCGCGCAGCCGGTCGCAACCCCCGACCCGCCCCAAGACGTTAAACCGCCCGAACGACCCAAGGAATACGGCGGACCCAAAGGCCTGGAGCCAACCCGCTATGGCGATTGGGAAAAGGCCGGCCGTTGCATCGATTTCTAGCCGGCCGTTCCGCTCCGATGAGCGGCGTTTCCGAGAGGCGTAGAGCGCGGTTTCCCTCTTCCATTCCCCGATATTTCTCCGGAAATCCAGCCGGCATTCGGCTATTATTGCATCGCACAAATTAAAAACGACCCTTCTTTTGCCACTGTGTAACGAGGAGAAACGTATGTCAGCCAAACAACGGCCACTGTCGCCGTTCATGATCGGTCCCTACTACAAACCACAAATGACCTCGATCCTGTCCATCACCCACCGCGCCACCGGCGCTGGGCTGGTGGTTGGCACTCTGCTGCTGGTGTACTGGCTGGCGGCCGCCGCGGTCGGTCCCGAAGCCTACGAGCACGCCCAGGCGGTGCTGGGGTCCATGCTCGGACAGCTTTTGATGTTCCTGTGGACTTGGGCGCTGTTCTATCACCTCGCCAACGGCATCCGCCACTTGTTCTGGGATGCCGGCTACGGCTTCGGGTTGGAAGACGCCACCAAATCTGGCTGGGCCGTGGTGTGGTCCTCCATCATCCTGACCTTTCTGTGCTGGCTGATCGCCGCGCCCTGAGGAGAGACTTCATGAGTATTCGCACCCCGCTCGCTCGCGTTCGTGGTCTGGGCACCGCCAAAGATGGCACCCACCACTGGTGGTTGCAGCGCGTGACCTCCGTGGCCTTGGTGCCGCTGGTGCTGTGGTTCGTCATTTCGTTGCTGAGGGTTTCCCAGGCCGATTACGAAGTCGTCCAGCACTGGCTGGGCAATCCGATCAACGCCGGTCTGATGGTGGCCCTGCTAGCCGCGATGTTTTATCACGCCAGTCTCGGCATGCAGGTCATTTATGAGGACTACGTCCGACCGGAAGGAACCAAGCTCGTCGCGCTGCTGGTCACGCAGTTCGTATTGTTCCTGCTGGGCGCCATTTCCATCGTCGCCGTGCTCAAGATCGCACTGGCCTGACGCCCACCACCGGAGGCTGAGGTTTCATGTCCAACGCATACAAACTCATTCATCATAATTACGACGTGGTCGTGGTCGGCGCCGGCGGCGCTGGGTTGCGCGCCACCTTCGGCATGGCTCAGAAGGGTCTGAAGACGGCCTGCCTGACCAAGGTGTTTCCCACCCGCAGCCACACGGTCGCGGCGCAGGGGGGGATGTCAGCGGCGCTCGGCAACATGGGCACCGACATGTGGCAGTGGCATTTTTACGACACCATCAAGGGCGCCGACTGGCTCGGCGACCAGGACGCCATCGAGTACATGTGCCGCGAGGCGATCCCGGCGGTGATCGAACTGGAGCACTACGGCGTTCCGTTCTCCCGCACCGAGGAAGGCAAAATTTACCAGCGCCCGTTCGGCGGCATGACCACCAACTACGGCGAGGGCACCGCCCAGCGCACTTGCGCCGCCGCCGATCGCACCGGCCACGCCATCCTGCACACGCTTTACCAGCAGGCGCTCAAACACGACGCCGAGTTCTTCATCGAATACTTCGCGCTGGATCTGATCATGGACGACGCCGGCGCCTGCCGGGGCGTGGTGGCCTGGGATCTGGCCGACGGCACGCTGCACGTGTTCCGCGCTCACCAGACCGTGCTGGCCACGGGTGGCTACGGCCGCGCCTACTTCTCGGCGACCTCCGCCCACACCTGCACCGGCGACGGCAACGGCATGGTCCTGCGCGCCGGCCTGCCGTTGCAGGACATGGAATTCACCCAATTCCACCCGACCGGCATCTACGGTTCCGGCTGTCTGATGACTGAAGGCTGCCGCGGCGAAGGCGGTTATCTGACCAACTCCAACGGCGAGCGCTTCATGGAGCGTTACGCGCCGAACGCCAAGGACCTCGCGTCCCGCGACGTGGTCAGCCGCTCGATGACCATTGAAATCCGCGAAGGGCGCGGCGTCGGCGAGCACAAGGATCACATCTACCTGCACCTGGAGCATTTGGGGGCGGATGTCATCAACGAGCGGTTGCCCGGCATCGCCGAGACTGCCCACATCTTCGCCGGGGTGGACGTGACCAAGGAACCGGCGCCGGTGTTGCCGACCGTGCATTACAACATGGGCGGCATCCCGACCAACTATCGCGGCGAGGTGGTGATCCTCAAGGATGGCAACCCCGATTATATCATCCCCGGCTTGATGGCCATCGGCGAGGCGGCCTGCGTGTCGGTACACGGCGCCAACCGTCTGGGTTCCAACTCGCTGCTCGACATCGTGGTGTTCGGCCGCGCCGCCGCCATCCGCTGTGCCGAACTGATCCAGCCCAACAGCCCGCATGGGGCGTTGCCGCAGGCCTCGGTGGACCAGATCCTCGCCCGCTTCGACGGGCTGCGCCACGCCAAGGGCGACAACCCGACCGCCAGCCTGCGGATGCGGATGCAGCGGACCATGCAGAATCACGCGGCGGTGTTCCGCACCGGCGAGACCATGGCCGAGGGCATCAAGCTGCTGGAAGAAGTCCATGACGGCTTCGAGCACATCGGCGTCAGCGACCGGGGCCTGGTCTGGAATTCCGATCTGGTCGAGACGCTGGAACTGGACAACCTGCTGGGTTGCGCGATGGTGTCGATCAAGTCGGCGATCAACCGGCCCGAGAGCCGCGGCGCGCACGCCCGCGAGGATTATCCGGACCGCAACGACGAGAACTGGATGAAACACACGCTGGCGTGGCTGGGCGCCAAGGGCGAGGTCACCATCGACTACCGCCCGGTTCACACCTACACCCTGACCAACGAGGTGGAGTACATTCCGCCCAAGAAGCGCACGTACTAAGGGGACGATGCCATGGCTCAATTCAAACTTCCGGCCAATTCCGTCATCGGCAAGGGCAAAACCTACTATGCCGGTACGGGCGCCAAGAACGTCAGGCGCTTCCAAATCTACCGCTGGGATCCGGACAGCGGCGAGAATCCGCGCATGGACACCTACGAGGTCGATTTGGCCGCTTGCGGGCCGATGGTGCTGGACGCGCTGCTCAAGATCAAGAACGAGATGGACCCCACCCTGACCTTCCGGCGCTCCTGCCGCGAGGGCGTGTGCGGCTCCTGCGCGATGAACATCGACGGCACCAACACCCTGGCCTGCACCAAGGCCATCGGCGATGTCTCCGGCGAGGTCAAGATCTACCCGCTGCCGCATATGGCGGTGGTCAAGGATCTGGTGCCGGATTTGACCCATTTCTACGCCCAGTACACCTCGATCAAACCCTGGTTGCAGTCGGCCACTTCACCGCCGGAGCGCGAGCGCCTGCAATCGAAGGAAGACCGCGCCAAGCTGGACGGGCTGTACGAGTGCATCCTGTGCGCCTGCTGCTCGACCAGTTGTCCGAGCTACTGGTGGAACAGCGAGCGTTATCTCGGACCCTCGGTCCTGCTGCAAGCGTATCGCTGGATCGTGGACAGCCGCGACGAGTTCACCGGCGAGCGGCTGGACGATCTGGAAGACCCGTTCCGGCTGTATCGCTGCCACACCATCATGAACTGCACCAAGACCTGCCCGAAGGGTTTGAACCCCGCCAAGGCGATTGCGGAAATTAAGAAGCTGATGGTGGAACGGCGGTAAGCATCAATCCCGCTTCAACCCCAGCCCCTCTTTCCCTCACCCCCAACCCCTCTCCCCGAGGGAGAGGGGAGCGGATGGACGAGGGGCGTTTTTTTGAGGAGAACCGGACGGTGGAAGAACAGATGGGCAAATTGCGCTGGCGGTGCCGGCGCGGCATGAAGGAACTGGATCTGCTGACGCTGGGCTATCTGGAGCGGTATTACTCGACCGCGCCGGTGGAGGAACAACAGGCGTTCGCGGAGTTGCTGGAGCTGCAAGACCCGCTGCTGATGAGCTACATGGTCGGGCGGGAAACGCCGGCGGATGCGACGATGGCCAGGGTGGTGGGCGTCATGCGGACCTTGCTGAATGATCCGGGTGGTCCTTGAGCCATCGACTACGCCAATGGCGTATTGTGACTTATGGTCATCATCGAAACGCCGCTTTTTACTCGGATCATCCGCGTAACTGATGAGGGACGATGCCTACCGTGAATTGCAGGAGATGCTCATCGAACGGCCAGAAAAAGGTGATCTGATTCCCGGCAGTGGGGGTCTGCGCAAAGTCCGCTGGAAGCTCGAAGGCCAAGGTCAACGCGGTAGTGTACGGATCATCTACTACTGGGTGGCGGCGGATGAGCAGTTGCGAATGCTGTACGCCTACGCCAAGGCCAAGCAGGAGAATCTCATGCCGTAGCAGTTGGCGGCGTTGCGGAAGATCGGGTGGTGTCCCTCAGTTTACGTGATGAGCATCATCGAGTGCGGGGAACAAGTGTTTGATGGTTTCCAAGGTATTCAGAAACGGTGCTGGCACCCGAAAGCCCAGCAACTCCGCCGTGGTCCAGACGTGATCCGTCATCCCCACCGCCATGGCCGGCGTGACGGGCCGCCATTTACGGGGCGATCCGTGGCCTCGGGTCGGTTCCGGTGTGGGCAATTTCTCACGCAGGCTGAGGTGGGGCAAGCAGAAATGGTAGTCAGCCAACGACAGCCACAACTGCTTTTCCATCCACGGCAGTTCCTTGGAAAACGCAGTCGTCTTGCGGGCCAACCGCCGATTGTGCTCGCGCCAGGCCAGGTTATCCCGCTCCACAAAGCTCGTGTTGATCGTCGTGCTGGTGGCGGATGCGGCCCATCGCGCCTGCAGCGCGTCCACGCTTCCCCAGACCCTGTTACGGGTCACTTCGACCACCCGTCCTTTTTCACGCCGCTTAACCACTTGGGCATACAGCAAATTCGGCGGGGGGCGGGCGCCGGGGGGCGGGATACCGTCCCCGCTTCCCTCGGCGCTCGGGCTGATACCATTCTCCATAGGCATGCAGCAAGGCGGTGGGATAACCCGGCCACTGGTCGCTGGTAAAGAAGGGGACACGCCGGTCAGTCACCTGCACCACGCGATCCAGCAGCCAGTTCGCCTGGGCCTGCGTACGCTGGCCCACGACAAACGCCACCACCCGTCGCCACGCCGGCGCAAAGGCGACCCACACCCAAGCATCGCCATAGGTTTCGCACCACTGCCGCGCCGCCGCCAGAGGGTGGTCCTTGGTATGGACAAAGCTCCACAGTTCGTCCAGTGGGCACTCGGTCACGGGCAGGTCCCGCCAATGACACAATACTACCCAGCGACCATGCTGAGCGGCCCGGTTCAACCAGGCACAGACCGTATCCTTGTCGATCTGGACGATCCGTGCCGTACCCTGGATGAATTTCCCTCCGCCAAGGCGCGCACCGTCAGCTCAAAAAGGGCCGGATCGGCTTCGAGATCAAAATAGGCCGTTCCGTAGGTCAAGGACACTCTCCTCCCGCACGAACGACACCACGCCTGCTTTTTCCCGTGACTGGAACCATTTTTGACCAATAACCCTTGACCAAAGGGCCGACCGTAGTGGTGACAGGAACGATTGGGGCAGTAGAGCGTTTCCCAGTTCATGGTATCCCCAGCAAGTGATCAACCCCTCAATCACAATAAGGATACATGTTGTCGTCATCACTGGCTTAGCTCATCACGTAAACTGAGGGACACCACCAAACCTTGCACTTCACCGGCATCGTTCGCGCCCACGATCAACAGGCCGCCACCGGAGTTGGCGAACGCCACCAACTCGGCGGCCAGCGAATCCACGTTGCTGATGTTTTCCTTGAATTGGTGTCGGCTGTCCTCGCCCCGAGCGAGAATGGCCAGAAGTTCGGTTTCGTTCATGCGTGGGCCTCTTTCTTTCCACGATCCGCTAACGATCAAAGAAAGTATATACTCGGGATGTACTTCAGTCCGAGAATTTGCCATGCAAACCGCCCGTCTCTTTACCAATGGCAACAGTCAAGCCGTGCGTCTGCCCAAGGAATTCCGTTTTGAAGGCGACGAGGTCGTCATTAAAAAGGTCGGTAACGCCGTCATTCTGCTGCCGAAAATCTATGCCTATCAGGATCTAAAGGCGCTGCTCGACGAAATCGGTCCACTGGATCTGGAACGCCAGCAACCTGAAACCGATCAGTCGCGGGATTTAGGTTGAGCCGGCATGATGCTGCTCGACACCAATATCTGCATCTACCTGCTGAACCAGCGTCCGGGTTTCGAGGTGATTCTGCGACGCATGGACGGTCGGCGACAGGGCGAGGTCGCGCTGTCCGCCATCACGCTGGCCGAGTTGCGCTTCGGCATCGCCGCCAGCCAGCGCCGCGCCGTCAATCTCGCCAAGCTGGAACTGTTCCTGGCCGCCTTTGAAATCGTCCCCTTCGATGCGCCCGCCGCTACCGCCTACGGTTCGCTCCGCGCCCAGTTACAAGCCCGGGGCACGCCGATTGGGTCTTTGGATACGCTGATCGCGGCCCATGCCCTGGCGCTGGGGGCGATCATGGTGACCAACAACGTCCGCGAATTTGGCCGGGTTCCGGGCCTGACGGTGGAAAACTGGCTGGATTCACCTTGACGGACTCATGAAAGACCCGTATCGGGTACGCTCTCCGGCGGTGGACTCGCCCTCGTATACAGCCGATTCATCCAATACGCCTGATTCGCCATCTCCTCCCGCAAGCTTGCCGGTTCCAGCACCTCCACCTTGGAGCCGAACGACAGCAGCCACCAACGCAGTTGCGCGGTATCGTCGACCGTGGCGGTCAGCCGGAAATGGTCGTCATCCTCATCACCCACCCGTTGATCGGCGGCCAGGCGGGTTTCCAGCAAATGCAGCCCGGCCCGTTTCCAGAAGCGGGCGACCAGCCGCAGCGGTTCGCCGCTGCCGCCCATGCCCTGACTGCGCTCCACTTCCCGATCCGCGTCGAACCCCGCCGGCTTGCTGGCTTTGGCGTCCAGCACCTTGGCCGAAAGCATCCGGTGCACGGCCAATTGCCGCACGTCGGTGTAATCGTCGATGGTGCAGAGCAGGTAAAACGCCGGACCACGTTGCAAATAAACGAGGGGATGGAGGGGTGCATTCCAATTTTACACACTGGCTTCCTGATGGTGTAATCGGCAGCACCCTGAGTTGACGGACCGGAGCCAGACCCATGACCAAAGACGAATTCCTTGCCCTCGCTGGAAGCCGTTACGATGACCTGCAACGCCTGAACATCGAACAGACCCATTTTTATGATTACGAGAAGGGATTTGCTGAACTCTGGACCGAACTGGGTCGGGCAGTTCTGGAAGGCAACCTTGGCGAACTGCCTGAATCGCCGCGAAAAAAAAGTATTGCCAAAGCCGTTTCGGGCGCATTGCACTAGCGGATGACCATGCGTTCCAGGCCAAGACCCACGGTTTTTTCATCAGCCCCTACCTGCAAGACCTGATGGCGCGGGCGGGTGTCAGTGATGTTTACAGTGAGTCGAATGACCTATTGCAGAGGTTCCTGTGCATTGAGGTGGCCACCACGCAGGTGTTCCGGGTGACGAATGCCTTGGGGGAAGCCTTGGAGGACCAGCAGGAACAGGCGATCCGGCATGAGGAGTTGCCGGAAGGCGAGGTGGTGTACGCCTCGATGGACGGCAGCATGATCCTGACCCAGGCCGGCTGGAAGGAAGTGAAGCTGGGGCGCATTTTCCCCGGCAGTGCGGTGGAGGCGGTGGGTAAGAAGAAGCGCAACCGGATTGTAGAAAGCATCTACAGTGCCTGCCTGGGTAGTTGCCATGAATTCCTGCCCCGCTTTGAAGCCAGCCTGGGCACGTGGGTGGACCAACCGGAGCAATTGGTGTTCATCACGGACGGGGCAGAATGGATACGCAACTACATCAAGGACCGGTTCCCGCAGGCCACCCACATCCTCGACTACTTCCATGCCGTTGAAAATCTGGCGGAATTTGCCAAGATGATGTTCCCGGATGAAACACGGCGGCAACGCTGGATGGAAGGCCAGGAGGCGGAGTTGTATGCCGGGAACGTCGCCCATGTGCTGGAAACCTTGGACAAGCTCGTCCCCCTGACCCAAACGGCACGGGAGGCGCGGGAGGCACTCAAGACCTATTACCGCAACAATGTGGATAGGATGGCTTACGACCAATACCGGGCGCGTGGTCTGATGATCGGCAGCGGCCCCATGGAAGCCGCACACCGCACCGTGTTGCAGGCGCGCATGAAGCGCAGTGGGCAACATTGGAGTACGCCAGGGGCAAAGAATGTCATCAACCTGCGGGTTGCCCTCAAAAGTGGCCGATGGCTCCAGGCCATCCAGCCCCTGATGGCGGCTGCATGAGGCTTGGTTGTTTAGTGGCCTTTGTAAAATTGGAATGCACCCGGATGGAGTGTCCAGCGCGCCGGTTCGTCCCGCCAAATCTGCTGATACTCGACCGCGCATTGCCGGCTCTCGAATAACGCTTCCAGGATCGCCGCCCGAATCTTTTCCTGCTGGCGTTCCCAGTCTTGGCGGGCAGTCGCCGTGGCCAGCGCGGACGGGGGCTCCGGCGGTAGCAGCGGCTGGGCCGGCGGGACGATTCGCACCTTGGTTTCCCAGTTCTTGACCGACGCCCAGCCCGGCATCCGGTCCAGTTCGTCTTGGGCGGCGTCGAAATAGGGCAGCAGCGCGCGATAGGAACTCCGGGGCAGGAGCGGCTCCAGAAACCGCTCCAGCAGCCGAAACGCCAGCACCTCCTGATCCGACAACCGGGGCAGGGTCATGAACTTCCGGCCCTTGGGCCAGCGCCATTGCAACGGTTTGGTGTCGGGATTCACCGTTTCCAAGAAACCGGCGTCGCCCAGTAGCGCCAGAACGCGCTGCACCGAGCGCTCGTCCATTTCCTCGGCGGTCCCCTGCAACCGTTTGAAAATCATCTGGGTGGTGAGCGACTCGCTGCCCTTGAACATCGCCAGGATGCGCAGGCGGCGGTTGAAGGTGGTAATGGCGTCTTCTTTCATGTCGGCTCCTTCAGGCTGAGGGCAAGATCGACGCGGGCGTCCGGCGGGATGCCCGACGCGATCCGGCAACGGGCTAACGCTGCCCGGTGTTACCCGCCTCGTAGGGCTGAAAGCGGCGGCGGTCGGCGTGATAGACCAGAAACTCGCGGTCGTCGCCGCGCACCACGCCCAACAACAAATCCAGCGGCTCATGGAAATACGGCGAGCCGGACTCATGGTCGGGGTTGACGGTCGGGGTGTCGAGCAGCGCGACCACGACCACCGGCTCGCCGTAATGCGGGAAGCGGCGATTCTTCAGGCCCGGTTTCCACACCGCCAGCATACCCGGGCGCAGCGCTTGCTCCCGACCGTTGGTCAGGCGTTCGTACAGAACGCGCAGATGTTCGATGGCCTCCTCGGCCGGTTCGGCGAGCAACTCGTCGTCACCGTCGTCGAGGTTGAGGTTGTCCAGCAGGGCCTTGACTTGGGGGTCCAGCGCCGATTTGCGGGGCATGGCGATGTCCTTCCAGTGAGAAGGGTTAGAAACTGTGAATAAACAATGAATTAAGCCATCGGTAGATGCGGTCTACCGGATTCCCCTCCTGGGTTAAGGAGGGGTGGCGCAACGCGCCGGGGTGGTTCGCCGCGCTGGTTCAACCACCCCGTCCCTTCGGGACACCTCTCCTTGTCCAAGGAGGGGAAAAGGGGAAACCTACCTGGGTTGGGGTGATATGGAACGCCTCTTGGGCTGGGTGGCATGCGGCAACCACCCGACACCTTATAAAGAATACCCGGCTGTTACGACACTTTGCGTCGGATACCGGCGCCGCCGTTGATTTTCCCTCATCCACGCCCCACAGCAACCCAGCCGACGCATCCTGTCGGATGCTCGCCGTATGATCCGCTCCGTTCACTCACCCGACTGGAGCGCCTTATGACTCTTCCTCATTTCCTGCAAGCGGGCGCATCTCCTAGTTGGGGGAGGGGATCATGGCCGGGAAGCAATGATCGAAGCGTTGGTTAACCCATGCCAAGCGGAGATGGAGTAGATGATCGAACCCCGGTTCGCTCCAGCGCATGCCTACTCCTTTGAAGCGTTGTTGGATGAGCCACTTGCAGGCGCTTTCCACCAAGCCACTGCCAATCGGTAACCCGGCGGCTTTGAACTGGTCATACTGAATATGCGCTTCGTGCGTTTTCAGATAGTGATACACGTTAGTGAGGGTTTCCCGGGCGGACTTGGGGAGTTGCTCGGCCTCGACCAGGGCCGCCAATTCTGCCAACACCTGCGGTTCGTGGCCGTGGCGCAACTGGTGACGTAACCTGGCAAACCACTGCTGGCAGGCCCGAGTCCGCCCATCCAGCCAGGCGGCGGCGCCCTTGTACAGGTTTTGCGCGGCATGGTAGAAGTCGAGAATCGCGGTGGCCCCGACCGCCTGAAAGCAGCGCTGGAACACGGTCCAGAAACCCCGCCCGCCATCCGAGAGCCACACCACCTGCACCGCCGTGCTGACCCCCTGCCGGACGGCTTCCAGCCACAAGCGGGGCGTCAAGTCATCGATCGTGCCCAGCACCGCTACTAACCGGCGCTGGCAGAGGCGGATCACGCGCTGCCCGTGGCGGGTCAGCCGCTCGCCCAAGCGGGCGAGAATCGCCACCTTGATCTCCCGCCAGCGGGTTTTCCCCGTCGGCGTGCCCGGGTGTGGTCGAAACGGCACCATCACCCCATCCGCGCCAATCACCAACGGCAGCGCCGCCCGTTCTGCCGCTAACGATTCGGCCGGCGGTAACGTCCCCGCCGCCAACTCTTGTAACTCCTCCGCGAGCTGCGCCATGACCCGCTGCCCCACCTGCTGGACCCAGGTCCAGACCGTCCCCGCCGCCAGCGACACCCCGGTCAACTGCTGAAGCAATCGACACGCCGTCTCATACGGTACAAACACGGCCAACAGACAGCCCATCCACTGCACCTCCGCCCCGGTGCGTTGGTGCGCCACCAACCCCAAGACCGCATCCAACGGCGCCACTTGCGACCCGGCACAGCCGTGCGGACACCGCCCCACCCGCCGCCGCCAGCGGATTGCCCCAAACAGCGTCTGTAGCACCCGCTCGCGGAAGCCTTTGCTCTGCAGCAGTCGCCCACAACTCGAGCAGACCGGCCACGTCTCCGGCTGTCGGGCGCGTACCGTTAACACCTCTTCCAGCAACCGGACCGCCAACATCCGCACCACCGTCCACGCCGCCATCACCATCAGGGCTAAGCTCGTCGCCTCCCGCAACCGCGCCAACGGTTCTTGAAACTGGGGATCATAGTCCCATAGGATATCGCTTAAGCGTGACAAGGGCGCGTCCTCTTCTTGGTCTGGTCTCCAAGCAGTCTACTACCCCTTGTCGCGCTGCTAAACTTGCCCTCCCCCAACTCCTAGATACGCCCCCTGCAAGCCAACGCCCAACAACCCCTCTTGCCGCTGGAAGACGACGACACCGCCGCCTATCGGGCCTTGCTCGGCCGCTGGCTGATCGATCTGGCTCTGCTGCTGGGCTGGGAGCGCGCCGGGCGTGGGCGGCATCCGTTTCATCACCCTCGTTGCTGGGACAACGATGAATTCCTGGCCCTGACCGGTCTGGCCGAACTCGACGATGAGCCGGATGAGACGGACGAGGACGAGATCGGGCGCGGACGTTCCCGGTCGCCAGCAGCGCTTCCTCCATCTCCTCAAGCAGCGACGCGCGGAACTGGCGCGGGTGACGCTCGACCCGGACCTGCCGCTGGTCCGCAACCTGGGGCTGCTCGCCGAGTTGCTGGGTTTGAGCGTGGCCGATCAGGCGGTGCTCTGTTTCGCCGTGTTTTTGCGCGGTGATAACACGTTTCATCGCGCCATCGCCCAACACTCGCAGAGTACGAGCACGCCGTTTCTCTACAAGCTGCTGGCGCGGTTGACCGGCCTGCCGCGGGACGACATTCGCGCGGCCCTCAGTCCCACCGGCACGCTGCTCGCCACGGGGTTGGTCGAGATGACGTCGAGGAACGCCGATCTTGGAGGACAAGATCGACGTGCGCAAGGATTTGCCCCAGATCCTGTTCGCGCCGCATGCCGACGCCGAGGCGCTGATGGCGTGTTTTCTCAAGCGGTCACCCAAGCGCACCCTGACCCTGGCCAACTTTCCCCACCTGAGCCGGGATACGGCCGCCGCCACCGGGTTGCTGCGCGCGGCGTTGACCCACCACATCGCCGGCACCAACCTGCTGCTGTACGGCCCGCCGGGGGTGGGCAAGACCGAGTACGCCGCCGTGCTGGCCGAGGCGGTGGGGGCCGAGTTGTACGAAGTGGATTACGCCAACGAGGACGGCGATCCCATCCGGGGCGAGCGCCGGCTGCACGCCTTCAACCTGGGTCAGCGCTTGCTGGCCCGGCGCGACAACGCGCTCTTGCTGTTCGACGAGGTGGAGGACGTGTTCGAGCGCGACCCCTTCGCCCGGCTGTTCGGCGGGGAGGGCGATGGCGCCACCGCCGGCAAGGCGTGGATCAACCGCACCCTGGAAAACAACCCGGCGCCGGCGCTGTGGCTCACCAACGACGCCCGGTCGATGAACCGGGCCTACCTGCGCCGCTTCGATTACGCCATCCGCTTCACGCTGCCGCCCCCGTCGGTGCGGATCGAGATCGCCCGCCACCACCTCGGCGACTGGGCGGGGGAGGACGACTGGTTGGCCCGGATCGCCGCCCACGAGCATCTGACCCCGGCGCAACTGGAGCGAGCCGCCAAGCTGGCCCGCCACGCCGGCACCGGCGACCCGGAGGCGAATCGGGCGCTGGTGCTGCAAGCCCTCGACCGCTCGGCGACGCTGCTCCGGCAGAAGCGGGCGCCGGCCCGCAACGTCGTGCCGACCGGCTACGACCTGCGTTTTCTCAACGTCGATCAGGACATTCCCAAGCTGATTGCGGCGCTGCAACGCCGCCCGCACGGCGTGTTCTGCTTCCACGGTCCATCCGGCGCCGGCAAGTCGGAACTGGCCCGCCATATCGCGGATGCGCTGGAGAAGCCGCTCCTGGTCAAGCGCGCCTCCGACCTGCTCGACATGTACCTCGGCCAGACCGAGCAGCGCATCGCCGCGATGTTCGACGACGCTCGCCAGCGCGACGCGGTGCTGGTGCTGGACGAGGCCGATTCCTTCCTGCGCGACCGGCGCGGCGCGCATCGCTCCTGGGAGGTGACCCAGGTCAACGAACTGCTGACCCAGATGGAGGCGTTCGACGGGATTTTCATCGCCACCACCAATCTCATGGAGAGTCTGGACGCCGCCAGCTTGCGCCGCTTCCCGTGGAAGATCCGCTTCGACTGGCTCAAGCCCGGCCAGCGTTGGGGCTTGTTCGCGCAGGAATTCGCCCGGCTGGGCGGCGATGTGGCCGACGCGGCGGCTTGCAAGGACGCCGTGCTGCGACTCGACCGCCTCGCGCCGGGCGATGTCGCCGCCGTGGTTCGCCAGTACGAACTGTGGGATGAAACCCCCAGCGCCGGCGAGTTCTATCGCCGCCTGGCCGCCGAGGTGGCTGCCAAGCGGGAGGAAGCGGTGGTCGAATCGGCGGCAACCGTCACCCACCAGCGGAAGAATGCGACGGCGTATGGGTGAAAGCCGACGAGCCTGTCGGCATGGTCCGGGGTCTACCGTGTGTCGGGGTGTACGGTGACGGATGGGGATCGGCGGCCGCGCTCACAACAGCGGCGATAGCAGCCGGGCGGTAGCTTCGCCCAACCGCTGACCGAGCGTGGCGCGCCGGCCCGGCTTGACGTAGCGGCTGGCCAGGCGCAGGTCAGCCGCGAAACTCTCGGCCAATTGTGTCGCGAGTCCGGTATTGTAAATCACCGCCATCACCTCAAAATTCAGCGTCAAACTGCGGTTGTCGAAATTGGCGCTGCCGACCGCCGCGATCCGTTCGTCCACCACCAGCAGTTTGGCGTGCAGCATGGGCGGGCCGTATTCATAAATGTGGACGCCGACGCCCACCAGTTCGTCGTAATAGCTGCGTGCGGCGGCGGTGACCAGCCACGAGTCGCCGTGCTTGGGCGCCAGTATGCTGACCTCCACCCCACGCAGGGCGGCGTTCATCAGCGCGGCGTTCAGCGCCTCGCTGGGGACGAAGTAGGGTGTGGTCAGCAGGATCTGTCGCTGGGCGCCGGCGATGGCGGCAAAAAAGCATTGGGCAATGGCGTGGCGGTTGTTGTCGGGGCCGGATTCGACGATTTGCAGCCAAGGCCCGGTCGGATCATCGGGAAAACGCGGAAAAAATTCCGCCTCGAACGGCGCGCGATCGGTGGCGAAGTACCAATCCTCCAGAAAGATGAATTGCAGCCGGTGAACCGGTTCGCCCTCGATGCGAAGATGAGTGTCGCGCCAAGCTTCGGGACCGCTATAAGCGCCGCTGTGGTCGTTGCTGATGTTGGCGCCACCGGTGAAGCCGATCTGGCCATCACAAACCACGATCTTGCGGTGGGTGCGGAAATTGACATGGCTCGGCCGCAGCCGGCGCAGGCGGAGCGGATTGAACCAGGCGGTCATTCCGCCCGCGTCTAGCAGCGGCTGCAGGAAGCGGCGGGTGATCCGGTCGGAGCCGATGGGATCCAGCAGCAGTCGCACCGTGATCCCAGCGCGGGCTTTTTCCACCAGCAAATCGCGCAACCGGGTTCCGACCCGATCCGGTTGCCACAGATAGTATTCGAGGTGGAGATGATGGCGGGCGGCGGCGAAGGCGGTTTCGAGCGCCTGGAAGCAGGCATCGCCGCTTTCCAGCAAAGTCACGCCGGTCGTCGGACCGGGTGCGCCCTGGCCGAGCCGTTCCAGCAACCGCGCCAGTTGCCGTTCCAGGCCGGTATCTGGGAAACCCGGCGGAATGTAGCCGGGATGCAGATGGTGGGTGGACTGGATCAGGCGGGCGCGGGCGCGGCTGTAGCGCAAGCGGCGCCGGCGCAACCGCCGCGGCCCGAACAGCAGGTACACCAGAAAGCCGAAGTAGGGCATGAACAACAGCGCCAGCAACCAGGCCAGGGTGGCCGCCGGCGAGCGGCGCTCCAGAATCAGCCCGACCGCAACCAGCCCCATCCACAGCAACCAGGCCAGCGGCAGCAGCGCGGTCAGGTGGTCGGTCATCGAAAGCTAAAGCCGCTCCGACGCAAATTCCGCCAGCCGCGACCGTTCGCCACGGCGCAGGGTGACGTGTCCGCCATGCGGCCAGTCCTTGAAGCGATCCACCACATAGGTCAGGCCGGAGGTGGTTTCGGACAGATAGGGCGTGTCGATCTGAGCGATATTGCCCAGACAGATCACCTTGGTGCCGGGACCGGCGCGGGTGATCAGGGTTTTCATTTGCTTGGCGGTCAGATTCTGCGCCTCGTCGATGATCAGATACTTGCTCTGGAAGGTCCGCCCGCGCATGAAATTGAGCGAGCGAATCTTGATCTTGCTGCTGAGCAGATCGGCGGTGGCGGCGCGGCCCCATTCGCCGCCTTCCTTTGGGGCGAGTACTTCCAGATTGTCCATCAGCGCGCCCATCCAGGGCGTCATCTTTTCCTCCTCGGTGCCGGGCAGGAAGCCGATGTCCTCGCCGACCGGCACGGTGACCCGGGTCATGATGATTTCCCGGTAACGCTTGGCATCCAGGGTTTGCGCCAGACCAGCGGCCAACGCCAGCAGGGTCTTGCCGGTGCCGGCGGCGCCCAGCAGGGAGACGAAGTCGATTTCCGGGTCCATCAGCAGGTTGAGAGCGAAGTTCTGTTCGCGGTTGCGGGCGGTGATGCCCCAGACCGCGTGGTTGGGCGCGGCGTGGTCCCTGAGTATTTCGATCACCGATTCCCTGGCGTGCAGTTGGCGGACGATGAAGGCTGCGTTATCGTCGTCCTGGAACAGTCCCTGGTTCGGGTACCAGTTCGCCACATCGGGACCGTGAACCCGGTAGAAGGTGCGCCCGCTCTCTTTCCAGGAATCCAATGCCTTGCCGTGGCTGTCCCAGAAATCCGTCGGCAGCTCGCGCGTGCCGGCGTACAGCAGGTTGACGTCATCGAGCGTCTGGTCGTTGTAATAGTCCTCGGCGTGGATGCCCAGGATAGCGGCCTTGATCCGCAGGTTGATGTCCTTGGACACCAGGGTGATCTGGCGGCGCGGATGGTCCTGCTGCAAGGTCAGGGCCATGCTCAGGATATCGTTATCGGGCGTGTTGCCGGGCAGGCTGGCCGGCGGAGCGATTCGGTTGGGGCGGATTTGGAAGAACAGGCGGCCGCTGGCTGGCTCGCCGTGCGGGTCGAGCAGGCCGGGCAGGGGCAGGCCCCGGTCGATTTGTTCCTTGCTGGCGTCGGCGATCACATCGTCCAGAAACCGGCTGACCTGGCGGACGTTGCGGGCGACTTCGGAAACGCCCTTCTTGGCGCGATCCAGTTCCTCCAGCACCATCATCGGCAGGTGGATGTCGTGTTCCTTAAAGCGGAACAGGGCGGTCGGATCGTGCATCAATACGTTGGTGTCGAGCACGAACAGCCGGCGGTCGGGCGTGGGATGCGGGACACTTGCGGTGGAGGTTTCGGAGTCGAGGTGATGAGTCATTTTCTGTCGTTGGGTTTGCTGGAACTAGTCATCTGAAGGTGATCCAGAAAGATTTCAGTCGTCCCTATCCTCATGGTCTCGATCCGAAACCAGGGACACGGGCAGTCCAGCGAAATAGTTCTCAAGCTTGCGAACCATATCGTCTGAAGTGATTCCACCGTCGGCCAACTTTTCCGCGAAGAGCCTGCCGGGATGCAGGACATCCCACGGCGAGCAGTGCTGCGTCGCCCTGCGATTACCAGGGTCCTTGTTACCGAAACCGTCGATCACGATATTCCAGACCGGCCGGAAGGTTTCGATCAGCATGTTCTCGCCCAAGGGAATCCAAATGTCGTCAACCACTAGACATCGGTAGTAAAAATCTCCCAGTTCGAGATTCGTGGCCTGCTCGATGGAGGCGGCGTGCTGTCGAAGGCGATCCCGCAGAGCCGTTCCCTTGCTTGTATCGGCGGTGATTCCACCTTTCCGACCACCCTTGGGGATTGCCTTCCCAACATAGAGGGGTTGACCAAATTCGCCATTCCGATTTCGAATCGCCACAGACTCATAGGCCGAAAACGGACCCGTGTAGTAAAGCGCGTAAACCCCAGCTCCCTGAATTTCCTCGATGGCGGTCATTGCAACCACGGCTTGTCCCAGTAATGCTTGAGCGACGCTTTTGCCAAGATTCATCTTGTCCAGCGGGTTATAGGGCGTTGCGCTCGTGGTCACGACGACTGCTCCAGATGCGTTCGAACATGGCTTGCCAGAAGCTCGGCCAAACCGACCGGCACGGCGTTTCCAAGTTGCCGCATCGTTTCCGTCCACGAACCATGAAAGACGAAATTATCGGGAAACATCTGGAGACGGGCGCTTTCCCGGACGGTCAGATAGCGCACGGAACCGTCTGGCCTGAGCAACATGTTTTCTCCTCCAGGAACGCCGTGAACACCGGCCTTGAGCGTTTTCGCCGGCTCGTCGAGCGGACTCCCCGTATGACCGCGATAGCTACGCGCGCCACCCTGAAAACGATGGTTCGGATACTTGGCCGCGGCGAGCGGATTCCGTTCCGGATCGGGAAGATCGGATATCGCGTCCCTGACGGTTCGCCACGACGCCAAGACTGGCTTTTCCATCAGTTTTCCAGCTCGCGAACCTATCGTTTCCAGAAACTCCCTTCCAGGATTTTGAATTTCATGTCGCGCCCAATACTCGCCGGACCGGGCCTGTTCCCAGATCAATGCTTCGCGAGAGTGCGTTGGCTCGGGAAAAGCCCATTCAATATCCAAATCCGACCGGAACCCCACCAGGAAAACCCGCTCCCGACGTTGCGGGACGCCATAATCGGCGGTATTCAAAACCCTAGTCACCAGTCGATATTGAAGGTCCAGGGAACCGCCGTGGGTATGACGACGTTCGAGGCGGGCGAGATGATCGGGCCAATCCTCGCCCGAACGCCTGACGATTTCGGGATAGGTCAATTGCAGGCGGATGTACTCGAAATAACTGGCAAATCCGGTCCGGGTCAGCCCCTTGACGTTCTCGAAAAGAAAGGCCTGCGGGCGAATCTCGCGGACGGCGCGCACGGCTTCGGGAAACATATCCCGATGATCGCCATGGCCGCGATGTTTTCCTCCAAGGGAGAAAGGCTGGCAAGGCGGACCGCCGGAGACGAGATCGATTCTGTCCTCGAAAGGCTGGAAATCAAACTCTCTGACATCCCCTTCAATCAGCGGCCACGCGCATACTGGCTCCATGCCGCGAATCTGATTTTCGCGAAGGGTGTCGCAACAATAGCGATCCTGTTCGATCACGGCGGCGGTTTCGAAACCGGAACGACTTACCCCCATGCCGAGACCACCCGCGCCCGCAAAAAGCTCGATGGCCTTGATTTTATTCATCTTCCAGGAAGCCCCTGATTCTTTTCCCAAGATTGGAAACATCGCGCATTTCGCATTCCCACAATACCAGCACTTGCCAACCGTCCTGGGCAAGCTTTTTCTGGTTTTCAAGATCGCGCGCCCGATTGCTCTCCAACTTCAGTTGCCAAAAATCCAGGCGGGACTTGGGTAGCCTGGCCAGCTTGCAATCAGCATCGGGATGGCGGTGCCAGAAACAGCCATGCACGAATATAACTTTGCGACGCGCGGAAAAAACCAGATCGGGCTTGCCGGGAAGATCCCCGCGATGAAGGCGATACCGGTAGCCCATGCCATGCACGAGGCGGCGGATCTTCATTTCCGGCTTGGTGCCCTTGCCGTGGATTTGGCTCATCCGCTCGCTCCGGGCGGCGGGCGTCAATGTATCAGTCCGGTGAGGAGGCTGAACGAGTACGGTTTGATTGGGCAGATAATCGGCCAGAACACCTTCCGCTGCTCCGTCGGCAATTCCAGTCTCGTTTCCACCGCTGTCGTTTTTACCCATCCTTCGTTTGCTCTTCCAAGAAACCAATCACTTGAGGTAATTGCAAAATCGCACGATATGTAGTGCGCTTG
This sequence comes from uncultured Gammaproteobacteria bacterium, assembly GCA_963719395.1. GTDB lineage: Bacteria > Pseudomonadota > Gammaproteobacteria > Competibacterales > Competibacteraceae > Contendibacter. The sequence goes on from CAVRCC010000033.1 coordinate 96,540, forward strand.
ACACTATATGCACAATATATAGTGATATAAGTACGGCACTGCCGTATTTTTGCAACAAGCTCACTTAATAAAGAATATAGCCAAGCTGATTAAGCTTGATGCGGTTTTAGGGGGATTGAAGCAGGTTAAGGCGGATTCGATACAGGAGCTGAACCGGACGGGCCAGAATCGCCAAACACCACCCCGAGGCACGCGGAAAACCCATGCGCTGGTCAGAAAGGACGCTTCAAAAGGATGGTTCCATGTCAGTTTCAACCACCGCCAGCACTTCGGCGGCGTGACCGTCGGCCTTGACCTTGCGCCATTCCCGCCGCAGCACGCCCCGTTCGTCGATGAGGAAGGTGCTGCGCTCTACGCCCAGCGATTCCCTGCCGTACATCTTCTTGAGTTTCAGCACGTCGAACAGCCGGCACAGCGCCTCGTCGCCATCGCTGATCAGGGCGAACGGAAAGCCTTGCTTGGCGCGGAAGTTTTCATGGCTGCGCAGACTGTCGCGCGACACCCCGAAAATTACCGTGTTCGACGCGGCGAACCGGTCGTGCAGGTCCCGGAACTGCTGGCCCTCGACCGTGCAACCGGGCGTGCTGTCCTTGGGATAGAAATACAGCACCACCCGCCGCCCGCGCAGTTCGGATAACCGCACGGTTTGGTCGTCCGTGGCGGCGGCGCTGAAGTCGGGCGCGATTTGACCTACGGTCGCGCTCATGCCGGCCTACCCCTTGATGGGTTCCATCACCGCATCCAGATTCAGGTCGTCGCAGAAGTCCAGGAACTCCTCGCGCAACAGGGCGATGTGGGTGTTGGCCGGGATGCCGATGGCCAGGTTGACCGAGAACATCGGCGTGCCGGTGTGCGGCGCGCTGTAGCTGCGGGTCACCATGTCCTCGATGTTGATCGAGCGGCTGGCGAAGAAACTGGCCAAGTGATGGACGATGCCCGGCTGGTTGACCGCCACCACTTCCACCGCGTAGGGCAGGGCGTCGCCCGCCGGTACGCGGCCCTCGGTGCGCTTGGCGACAATCGTCATGTTCAGCGCCTGTTCCAGCCGTTTGAATTGCATTTCCAGCTTGGTCAGGGTATTCCAGTTGCCCTGCACCAGCAGCAGGATGGCAAACTCGCCCCCGAGCACGGTCATGCGGCTGTCCACGATGCCGCAATCGCAGTCCAGGATCACGCGGGACAGTTCGTTGACCAAACCGGGACGATCTTCACCCAGGGCGGAGACGACCAGATAGTTTTTCACGGACGGAGCTTCCTAACAGGGCCAATGGACGGGAATCGCACCACGCCAGTGTACAGGCATCCAACCGGGGTGAAAACCGCCCCGGCGGGCGCTTGTCAAGCCCGCCCGGTATCCGTACCATGCGGCGATTGCGGGCAGACAGAGAGCATAAGACCATGTTTCGTGGCAGTATGGTGGCGGTTGTGACACCGATGAAAACAGACGGCGCGCTGGATTTCGAAGCGCTGACGCGGTTGGTGGAGTTTCATATCGAAAATGGCACCGACGCCATCGTCGCCGTCGGCACCACCGGCGAGTCGGCGACGGTGGATTTCGAGGAGCACGTCCGGGTGGTGCGCCGGGTGGTGGAGGTGGTCAAGAGCCGGATTCCGGTCATCGCCGGCACCGGCGCCAATTCGACCACCGAGGCCCTGCACCTGACCCAGCGGGCCATGGAAGCCGGCGCCGACGCCTGCTTGCTGGTTACGCCCTATTATAACAAGCCGACTCAGGAAGGGCTGTACCGGCATTACAAACTGATCGCCGATAGCGTGGCGATTCCGCAGATTCTTTATAACGTGCCGGGTCGCACCGCCTGCGACCTCAAGCCGGAAACGGTCGAGCGGCTGGCCGCCATTCCCAACATCATCGGCATCAAGGAAGCCAGCACTCTCGAGCGCATTCAGGACCTGGTGGGTCGCCTGGGCGACCGCATGGATGTTTACAGCGGCGACGACGGGATCGCCGCCGAAGCCATTCTCAGCGGCGCCAAGGGCGTGATCTCGGTGACGGCCAACGTCGCGCCGCGCCTGATGCACGAGATGGCCGCCGCCGCGCTGGCTGGCGACCGCGCCCGGGCCGAAACCCTCAACCAACGGCTGACCGGCTTGCACCAAGCGCTGTTCCTCGAATCCAACCCGATCCCGGTGAAATGGGCGGTCCACCAGTTGGGCCTGATTCCGCCGGGCATTCGCCTGCCGCTGACACCGCTGTCCGAGTCCTTCCACCCGGCAGTGCGCGAGGCGATGCGGCAGGCCGGAGTGATCTGACAAACCATGACGACACGTTTTCCTCATCCCTCGTGGCGCGCCACAACGCTGGTCGCGGCGCTGACGGCGCTGACGGCCTGTTCCACCAACTTCGATACCCTGCTGCCCGACCGCCGGCCGGACTATCGCCAGAGCAAGCTGTCGCAAACCCTGGAAGTGCCGCCGGATCTCACCTCGTCCACGATCGACGACACCCTGGTGGTGCCGGAGATTAATCCGGCCGGCTCGGCCAGTTTGTCGGCCTATGCCAGCGAGCGCGGCGGGCCACAACCGCAAGCCAGCAAAGCCGAGGCGGTGTTGCCGCCGCAGCCCGGCATCACCCTGCAACAGGACGGTAGCCAGCGCTGGCTGGTGGTCGCGGCGCCGCCGGATCAGGTCTGGCCCAAGGCCCGGGAGTTCTGGACCAGCAACGGCTTCGCCCTGAAGCGCGACGATCCCACCATCGGGATCATGGAAACCGACTGGGTGGAGAACCGGGCGGACATTCCCCAGGACGGTCTGCGCGCCATCCTGAAAAAGTATCTGGACATCCTCTATTCGGCGCCCACCCGCGACCGGTTCCGGACCCGGTTGGAGCGAACCGCCGACGGTAAGAATACCGAGGTCTACCTGACGCACTCCGGCGTGGAAGAGGTCGCGGTGGGCGGCGCCAGCGCCAGTTCCACCAACACCTTCATCTGGCAGCGACGGCCCTCGGATCCGGAACTGGAAGCCGAAATGCTCAACCGGCTGACGGTGTATCTGGGCGCGTCGGAGAAGCGCGCCGAAGCTCAGCAAGCCAAGGCGGGGACGCCGCCGGCGGGACCGCGCACGCGCCTGGTGGAGCAGGGTGGCGAGAGTCAACTCATCGTCAACGAAGATTATTCCCGCGCGTGGCGCTTGGTGGGTCTGGCGCTGGATGGCAGCAATTACGCGGTCGAGGAACAGAACCGCGGGCAGGGCCTGTACGTGGTCGAGTACCGCGATCCCGAAAAGGAAAACCAGAAGCCGGGCGACGAGGGATGGTTGTCCAAACTGGCGTTCTGGCGTAGCAAGCCGGACGCACCGCCGGTCGGAACCCGCTATCGGGTCCGCTTGGCCGGTCAAGGCTCGCAGACTGTGGTGGTGGTGCGCGACGCTAGCGACCAGCCGGACAGTTCGGCCGGCGCCCGGCAGGTGCTGCAAGCCTTGCAGCAGGTCATCAAGTAAACCGGTCCGGGAGCATTGACGCTCCCGGTTCGCATCCTTCCCCATCGCGGGATTCTCCATACGGTGAGCGCGCGCATCCGGCGGTTGCCGCCGCAACTGGTCAGCCAGATCGCCGCCGGCGAGGTGGTCGAACGCCCGGCTTCGGTGGTCAAGGAACTGCTGGAAAACAGTCTGGATGCCGGCGCGACCCGCATTACGGTCGAGGTGGAGCAGGGCGGGGTCCGGCTGATTCGGGTGCGCGACAACGGCTCCGGCATTCATCCCGACGATCTGGCGCTGGCGCTGAGCCGCCACGCCACCAGCAAAATCGCGAGTTTCGACGATCTCCAACACGTCGCCAGTCTCGGCTTTCGCGGCGAGGCCTTGCCTAGCATTGCTTCGGTAGCGCGGCTGACCCTGACTTCCCGCGTCGCCGGTCAGGAGACCGGTTGGCGCATCGCCGGCGATGGTGGCGATACGGTCGGCGAGCCCCTGCCGGCGTCGCATCCGGTCGGGACCACGGTGGAAGTGCATGATTTATTTTTCAACGTCCCGGCCCGGCGCAAGTTCTTGCGCGGCGAGCGCACTGAATTCGGCCACATCGAAGACAACATCCTCCGGCTGGCGCTGAGCCGGTTCGCGGTCGGTTTTGGCCTGTGGCACAACCAGCGGGCGGCGTTGGATCTGGAACCCGCCGCCAGCGAGGAGGCCCGAACCCGGCGGGTGGCGCAACTGCTCGGCCGCGAGTTCGCCGCCGCCAGCGTATGGCTGGACCGCGCCGATACCGAACTGCGGCTATGGGGCTGGCTCGGGTTGCCGGCAGTCGCCCGCGCTCAGCCGGACCGGCAGTATTTCTTCGTCAACGGTCGGCCGGTGCGGGACCGGACCCTCGCCCACGCCGTGCGCCAAGCCTTTCAGGATGTGCTGCCGCAGGGCCGCCATCCGGCGCTCGTGCTGCATCTGGCGCTGGAACCGACCGCGCTGGATGTCAACGTCCATCCCGCCAAACAGGAAGTGCGGTTCCGGGAATCGGCGCTGATCCACGGTTTCGTGCGCCAGAGCGTGCAGGCGGCGCTGGCGGAAGCGCGGCCCGGCGTGGCGCCGGCGCCAGTGCTGGTTCGGCCCGGCGAACGGCCGTGGTCCACCAGCGGATTCACTCGTGGATCGGGCAACGGCGTGGAGGCCCGGCAGTCGGGCCTGCCGCTGCCGCTGGGAGTGGGCGAGCGATTGGCGGTGTATGGTCAGCTTCATGATGCGTCCCCGCCGGCGATGGAGTTCGCGCCCGCCGCTGTCCCGCTGGACGCGGTCGCCGAACCGTCGCCACTCGGCTATGCGCTGGCGCAATTGCACGGTTGCTATATATTGGCTGAAAACGCCGCTGGGCTGGTGGTGGTGGACATGCACGCGGCCCACGAACGCATCCTGTACGAGCGCCTGAAAACGGCGCTGGCGGAGGGCGGCGTCAAAACCCAGGCGTTGCTGGTGCCCGTGGCGCTGGCGGTCGGGCCGCGCGAGCGCCAGTGGGTCGAGGAGCACGGCGCGCTGTTTGCCCAGGCCGGGCTGGACGTGGCGGCGCTGGGGCCGGAAACCGTGGTGGTGCGGCACATTCCGGCGCTGCTGGCCGGACTGGACATCGCCGGGTTGGTGCGCGACATGTTGGCCGATCTGGCGGCGCACGAGGCCAGCGACCGTTCGGAACGGGCTATTCTGGATCTGCTGGCTGGTTTGGCCTGCCACGGCGCGGTGCGCGCCAACCGGCCGCTCAATCTGCTGGAGATGAACGCCCTGCTGCGCGACATGGAGCGGACCGAGCATGGCGGCCAGTGCAATCACGGCCGACCGACCTGGGCGCAACTGACGCTGGCCGAGTTGGACCGGTTGTTCCGGCGCGGGCGATGACCGCAACCGATCCCCGTCCGCCGGTGCTGTTTCTGATGGGGCCGACTGCGTCCGGCAAGACCGCGCTGGCGGTGGAACTGGTCCGCCGCTTGCCGTTTGAAATTATCAGCGTGGATTCGGCGCTGGTCTACCGGGAGATGGATATCGGCACCGCCAAGCCGGATCGGGAGACCCGCCGCGTCGCGCCTCATCGGCTGGTGGACATCCTCGACCCGGCCGAGGCCTATTCCGCCGGCCGGTTCCGCACCGACGCCCTGCGCGAGATTGCCACGATTCAGGCGGCCGGGCGCGCGCCCCTGCTGGTCGGTGGAACGATGCTTTACTTTCGGGCGCTGGAACGGGGTCTGGCGGAATTGCCGTCCGCCGATCCGGCCCTCCGCGCCCGGCTGGCGGCGGAACTGGCCGAGCAGGGCAGCGCGGCTCTGCACGCCCGGCTGGCGCGGCTCGATCCAGCGGCGGCGGCGCGGATCCATCCCCACGATCCGCAGCGGATCCAGCGGGCGTTGGAAGTGCACGAGCTTACCGGCCGGCCGCTGACGGAACTTTGCGCCCATCCGCGCAACGAACCATTGCCGTTCAGAATCGTTAAGTTGATCGTGGCTCCGGCGGATCGACGCGTGTTGCACGAGCGTATCGACCAGCGGTTCAGAATGATGCTGGCGCGGGGTTTCATCGCCGAAGTGGAGCGTCTGCGCTCGCGCGGCGACCTCGACGTGGACAAGCCGGCGATGCGGGCGGTCGGCTACCGGCAGGTGTGGGCGTATCTGGATGGCGCGCTGGATGATGCGGCGATGGTGGAACGCGGCATCGCGGCCACCCGCCAGTTCGCCAAGCGGCAATTGACCTGGTTGCGCGCGGAGTCCGGGTCCGCCTGGCTGGATAGCGAAGATAGCCGTTTGCTGGAGCGGGCCATTGCTGGCGTGCGCGAGCAGGGGTTTTTTCCGAACATGCCAGAGTGCTTATGTTAAAATGCAAACGCTTTGGAGTGGGCCGCCATGCACGCTCGTGGGCTGGCGGCCCACCCTGCGATCTTCGATATTCCCGTGGGTAATACATCATGGAAAGTGATGAACCGGTCATCCAGCGGAATGTCCTGGGGTAGCAGGTACGTATTTTGCAAAACGCCATACTGTTTTTTTTGAATTTTTAGCGAGCGCTTTTTCACTCGTTCTCGATGGTGTTTTTCGGTCTCATAACAACATAGGGAGAGCCATAATGGCAAAAGGTCATTCCCTCCAGGAACCGTTTCTGAACGCCTTGCGCAAAGAGCGGATTCCGGTCTCGATCTATTTGGTGAACGGCATCAAGTTGCAGGGGCAAATCGAATCCTTCGACCAGTTTGTGGTGCTGCTCAAGAACAGCGTCAGCCAGATGATTTACAAGCACGCCATTTCCACGGTCGTGCCGGTTCGCAACGTGCGGTTGAATCTGGCGACGGACGACAGCGGCGTCGGCGGCGAGCAGCCCTGACGGACGCGGCCAGGAGCGCGGGAGGCGGTTTGTTCGAGCGTCCACGCGGCGGCGAGCGCGCCGTTTTGGTGCATCTGCTGCTGGATGGGGCCGAGGAGACGTGGGATTCCACCGAATTTCGGGAACTGGCCGCCTCGGCCGGCGCCGAGTGCGAGGCCCTGATCACCGGCCGTCGGCGAGCACCGGATGTACGCTGGTTCGTCGGCAGCGGTAAGGCCGAGGAAATCCGTGCGGCGGTCGAGGCGCATGGCGCGGAACTGGCCCTGTTCGACCATGCCTTGTCGCCGAGCCAGGAGCGCAATCTGGAAGCCTTCCTGAAATGCCGCGTGGTGGATCGCACGGGCCTGATTCTGGATATCTTCGCCCAGCGGGCGCGCAGCTTCGAAGGCAAGCTCCAGGTGGAACTGGCGCAATTGCGCCACCTGTCCACCCGACTGGTGCGCGGCTGGACTCACTTGGAGCGGCAGCGCGGCGGCATCGGCTTGCGCGGTCCCGGCGAGACCCAGTTGGAAACCGATCGGCGCCTGCTGGCCGACCGCATCCGGCAAATTCGCCTGCGGCTGGACCGGGTCGAACGCCAGCGCGAACAGGGGCGGCGGGCGCGGCGCAAGGCCGATTTGCCGACCGTCTCGCTGGTGGGTTACACCAACGCCGGAAAATCCACGCTGTTCAATACGTTGACCCAGGCGGGCGTCTACGCGGCCGATCAATTGTTCGCCACTCTGGATCCGACCCTGCGCCGGCTGGATTTGCCGGGCGCGGAGCCGGTGGTGCTGGCCGATACGGTGGGTTTCATCAACCGTCTGCCGCACGAGCTGGTGGCGGCGTTTCGCTCCACCCTGCGGGAAACCTGCGAAGCCAGTCTGCTGTTGCAGGTGATCGACGCCAGCCATCCCGACCGGGATGCGGTCATCGAGCAGGTCGAGGCGGTCTTGGCGGAAATCGGCGCGGACGAAGTGCCGCAACTGAAGGTGTTCAACAAGATAGACTTGAGCGGCGAGCCGCCCCGGCTGGAACGGGATGCCGACGGTCGGGCGCGCGCCGTGTGGGTGTCGGCGACGACCGGCGCGGGAATCGAGTGGCTGCTGGCGGCGCTGAGCGAACGATTGCGGGGCGACGCCGTGCATGGTTGGCTGTGTTTGCCGCCAGAAGCGGCTCGGTTGCGGGCCCGGCTGTTTGATCTGGGCGCGGTGGTGACCGAAAGTACCGGAGCAGAAGGCGAATGGCTGATCGAGGTGCGCACATCGCGCGGTAATGTGGAGTGGTTGTCCCGCCGGGAAGGATTGCGGGCGGAATGGGTGCGTTCGGGTTTCGAGATCCCGGAAGTATCAATGAGTGCTGATGATGTTGGGGTATGACATGGCCTGGAATGAACCCGGTGGCGGCAATCGCGATCCCTGGAGTAGCGGGGGGCGCGATCAGGGACCGCCCGATCTGGATGAAGTGGTCCGCAAGCTGTCGGACAAGTTCGGCGCTCTGCTGGGTGGCCGGCGTGGTGGCAACAGCGGCGGCGGTGGCGCGGCCGGTTCGAGCGGTCCGGGTTCCGGGTTCGCCGGCATCGGCCTGATCGTCGGCGTCATCGCCGTGATCGGCTGGCTGATCGCCAGCATCTACATCGTGAACGAAGGCGAGCGCGGCGTGGTGTTGCGGTTTGGCCGCTATCTGGAAACCACGATGCCCGGTCCGCATCTGCGACTGTTCCCCATCGACCGGGTGGAGATCGTGAATGTCGAACAGGTGCGCTTTAAAGAAATCGGTTATCGGTCCGGTAACAGCGGCAGCCGGCAGCCGGCGGTGCGCACGATACCGAAGGAAGCATTGATGCTGACTCAGGATGAAAACATCGTGGACGTGCGCTTGGCGGTGCAGTATCAAGTCAAGGACCCCCGAGCCTATTTGTTTAACGTGCTCGACGCGGAGAACGTGTTGGTGCATGTGGTGGAGAGCGCCGCCCGCGAGACCATCGGTAAGAGCACCATGGACTTCGTTCTGACCGAGGGCCGCAGCGACATCGTTGCAGACATCAAGACGCTGAGTCAGCGCATTCTGGACAATTACCCCCCTGAAGCGCTGCGGATCGGAGTCTTGTCCGAAGGTGGGGAGGCAGGGAAGCAACCCGAACCGGCGCGGGCCAAGGCTTTGCCCGAAACTGGCAAGGGAGAGAAACAACAAGGGTTGGGCAACAGCGGCAAGGGCGCCGGTTTGCAAATCATCACCGTGAACCTGCAGGACGCGCAACCGCCGGAAGAGGTCCAGGACGCTTTCGCCGACGCCATCAAGGCGCGCGAGGACGAGCAGCGGCTGAAGAATGAGGCCGAGGCTTACTCCAACGAGGTGATTCCCCGGGCGCGCGGCCAGGCGGCGCGGCGGCTGCAGGAGGCTTCGGCCTACAAGGAACAGGCCATCGCCGAGGCCCAGGGCGAGGCCAGCCGGTTCGAGCAGTTGCTGACGGCCTATGAAAAGGCCCCGGAAGTGACTCGCGAGCGGCTGTATCTGGAAACCCTGGAAACGGTGCTGTCGCGGTCCAGCAAGGTGCTGGTGGACGTGAAGGGAACCAACAACCTGCTGTACCTGCCGCTGGATCGCCTGCTCAAGTCTGGAGAGACGCCGGAAGTGGGCGCCGCGCGGACCGGTGGCGTCTCGTCGGCCGAACCGCTGCCGGCTACTTCGACCACGGCCGATGACAATGCGGCAGCCAGCCGCTTGCGCGATATGAACCGCAACCGGGAGGTGCGCTGATGGCTCTGTCGCAATGGCCGATGTCCCGCAACGTGTCGTTGGGCGCGCTCGGCGCCGTGGTGGCGTTGCTGGCGATGTCTCTGTTCACGGTGGACGAAACCCAAACCGCTATCCGCTTCCAGTTGGGCGAGATCGTCGAGGCTAACTACAAGCCGGGCCTGTACTGGAAATGGCCGCTGATCAACAACGTCCGAAAATTTGATCGCCGATTGCAGACTTTGGACACCGAGCCGGAACGGTTCCTGACCGCCGAGAAGAAGAACGTCATCGTGGATTCCTTCGCCATGTGGCGGATCGAGGACGTGCGGCTGTTCTACACCACGGTCGGCGGTGATCCGACCCAGGCCAACGTCCGGCTCGATCAGATCGTCAAGGACAGTCTGCGCAGCGAGTTCAGTAAGCGCACCATTCAGGAAGTGGTGTCGGGCGATCGCGACCAGATCATGGAAACCCTCAGCCGGTTGCTTCGGGAGCAGGCCACGCAGCTTGGGCATTGCTGCAGTGGACGTGCGGATCAAGCGGATCAACCTGCCAGACGATGTTAGCAATTCGGTGTTTAGCCGGATGAAGGCCGAGCGGCTGCGGGTGGCCAAGGATTTCCGATCCCGCGGCGGCGAGGCGGCCGAGCGCATCCGCGCCGATGCCGACCGGCAGAGCACGGTGCTGCTGGCCGAAGCCTACCGCGACGCCGAGCGCCAGCGCGGCGAGGGCGACGCCCAGGCCACCGACATCTACGCCCAGGCCTACGGCAAGAATCCGGACTTCTACAGTTTCCACCGCAGCCTGTCGGCCTATCGGCAGAGTTTCGGCGCCAAGGACGACGTGCTGGTGTTGCAACCCGACTTCCAGTTCTTCCGATACTTCAACAAGGCGCAATGAGCGCGGCGCACCAGATTCGACACCGCGCCGCGCCGGTTGCTGGACGCCGCCATGTGGGATGAACTGCTGGCGGCGTTCGGGCTGATGCTGGTGCTGGAGGGCATTCTGCCGTTCCTCAGCCCGGGCGTCCTGCGTCAGACCCTGCTGCGCATGGTCCAACTGGAAGACCGCGTGTTGCGGTTGGTCGGTCTGGCCAGCATGGTGCTGGGATTGCTGGTGCTGTATTTCTTTCGCTGAAGCCCCCCTGAGTCCGCTCGTCACCCGCTCTTCCCGATTCGCAACCCATCCGCCATGACCGCAGAAGACCGCTGGCTGTTACCCGAAGGTATCGAAGAAATCCTGCCCCCCGCCGCTGGCCGGCTGGAACAATTGCGCCGCCGGCTGTTGGACCGATACGCGAGCTGGGGCTACGAACTGGTGATTCCGCCGCTGATTGAATTTCTGGAATCGCTGTTGACCGGCACCGGCAATGATCTGGAGTTGCAGACCTTCAAGCTGACCGACCAACTCAGCGGCCGGATGATGGGGGTGCGCGCCGATATGACGCCGCAGGTAGCGCGGATCGACGCTCATTGGCTCAAGCGCGATGGGCCGGTTCGGCTGTGCTACATGGGGAATGTGCTGCGCACTCGCGCCGACGGCTTCGGCGGCTCCCGCAGCCCGTATCAGACCGGCGTCGAGCTGTACGGTCATCGCGGGCATGAGAGCGATCTGGAAGTGCTGACGCTGATGCTGGAAACTCTGGCGGTGGCCGGCGTCGGCGAGGTGCATCTGGATTTGGCGCACGTGACGATCTTCCGCGAACTGGCGCGGCGGGCCGGACTGGACCGGGAACGCGAGGCGCTGCTGTTCGAGGCCTTGCAGCGCAAGGCGCTGCCGGAGATTCGTCAGCAACTGGCGGCCTGGGCGCCGCCGGCGCCGTGCGGCGACCTGTTGCTGGCGCTGGCCGAACTGAACGGTGGACCGGAGGTGCTGGATGAGGCTGAAGTCAGACTGGCCGCCGCCGGCGAAGGCGTCCGCGCAGCGCTGGCGACGCTGCGATGGTTGATCGCCGCCTTGCGGCGCCCGTGGCCGGAGCTGCCGATTCATGTAGATCTGGCGGAATTGCGGGGCTACCACTACCACACCGGCGTGGTGTTCGCCGCCTACGTACCAGGACAGGGGCAAGCGGTGGCGCAGGGGGGGCGGTACGATGAGATCGGCCAGGTGTTCGGCCGCGCCCGGCCGGCGACGGGCTTCAGCACCGACCTGGCGACTTTGCTACTCCTGGGTTCGACGCCGGAATCGGCCAGCGGCGGTATTTACGCGCCGGCGGTGGCGGATGCCGCGCTGGACCGGCGGGTGACGGCGCTGCGCGATCGAGGCGAACGGGTAATTCGGGAATTGCCCGGCGCGGCGGTGGAGCCGAATGATTTGGGCTGTGATCGGGTTCTGGCGCAACGGGAGGGAGAATGGGTCGTGATCCCGTTGCCATTAACAAAGCTCCCCTCGTCCCTTGAGGGAGAGGGGTTGGGGTGAGGGGCGAAACAGGAAGCTGACATGGGTAAAAATGTAGTCGTCATTGGCGCGCAGTGGGGCGACGAGGGCAAGGGCAAGGTGGTGGACTTGCTCACCGAGAACGCCGCGGCGGTGGTGCGATTCCAGGGCGGGCACAACGCCGGTCATACGCTGGTGATCGGTGGCCAGAAGACCGTGCTGCACCTGATTCCCTCGGGCATCCTGCGTGAAGGGGTGGATTGCCTGATCGGCAACGGTGTGGTGCTGTCGCCGGCGGCGTTGCTGACCGAGATCGACGCCCTGGAACGCCGGGGCGTGGCGGTGATGGAACGGCTGCGGATCAGCGAAGCCTGTCCGTTGATCCTGCCCTATCACGTCGCGCTGGATCAGGCCCGCGAGAAGGCGCGCGGCGCACGGGCCATCGGCACCACCGGGCGCGGCATCGGGCCGGCTTATGAGGACAAAGTGGCGCGGCGGGCGGTGCGGCTGGCCGATCTGTTCCACCGGGAACGCTTCGCCGCCAAGCTGGGCGAGGTGCTGGATTTCCACAACTTCGTGTTGCAGCGTTATTTTCAGACCGAGCCGGTCGATTTCCAGCAAGTCCTCGACGAGACGCTGGCGATGGGCGAACGCTTGCGGCGGCTGATGGCGGACGTGACTGGATTGCTGGACGCTCACCGGCGGCGCGGCGATAACGTGCTGTTCGAGGGCGCGCAGGGCGCGATGCTGGACATCGACCACGGCACCTATCCTTACGTCACTTCGTCCAACACCACCGCTGGCGGCGCGGCCACGGGCACCGGCCTGGGGCCGCGTTATCTGGATTACATACTGGGGATTACCAAGGCTTACACCACCCGGGTCGGCGGCGGGCCGTTCCCGACCGAGTTGTTCGACGAGACCGGCGAGTATCTGGCCGAGCGCGGCCACGAGTTCGGCTCGACCACCGGCCGGCGGCGGCGCTGCGGCTGGTTCGACGCGGTGGCGCTGCGCCGTTCCATTTTGAACAACAGCGTTTCAGGCTTGTGCGTGACCAAGCTGGACGTGTTGGACGGCTTGGACAGTATCCAGATGTGCGTGGGTTACCAGTGCGAAACGGAACGGTTGGACAATGCGCCGCTGGGCGCCGAAGCCCTGGCTGCCTGCAAGCCGATCTACGAGGAGATGCCGGGCTGGCGAGCATCCACCCTGGGCGTGCGCCGGTACGAGGATTTGCCGGCCGCCGCGCGGGCTTACCTGCGGCGTATTGAGGAACTGGCCGGTACGCCGATTGACATTATTTCCACCGGGCCGGACCGAGCGGACACCATCATGCTGCGGGATCCGTTCGCGGCGTGAGCGGAACGGAAAAGAAAAAAGCCCGGCTTTTGGCCGGGCTCTCCTGAATCTGGTGCCGAAGAGAGGACTTGAACCTCCACTGGGTTACCCCAACTAAGACCTGAACCTAGCGCGTCTACCAATTCCGCCACTTCGGCTTGAGCGTCGAACCGGTTGCCGGCAACGACGGGAGCGCACTATACGGACTGCTTCCCAGACTGTCAATTCTTTCCCCCTACTTTATATATCTCATTGCAAGGCGAACATGAGCAATAAAAAACGCGGTTCCTGGCGGCAGATGGATCCTTTTCTGGCCCGGGAACAGGAAAAATATGGCCAGGCCGCGCCCAGCCGCGAGTTCATTCTGCAATATCTGGAAGAGCGGGGTATGCCGCTGACTCTGGATGAACTGTGCGCCGAATGGCAGGTGGACGGCGACTGGGAGTTCGAAGCACTGTCCCGCCGCCTGCGGGCGATGGAACGCGATGGCCAACTGATCCGCAACCGCCGCGAAGGCTACGGTCTGGTCACCAAGATGAATCTGGTGACCGGGCGGGTGATCGGGCATTCCGAGGGCCACGGCTTCCTGATTCCCGATGAGGGTGGCGACAACCTGTTCCTGTCGCCCCGGCAGATGCGCAAGCTGCTGCACGGCGACCGGGCGGTGGCGCGGGTAATCGGGGTGGATTACCGGGGCCGCCGCGAGGGCGCGGTGGTCGAGGTGCTGGAACGCAATACCGAGACGGTGGTGGGGCGATTCAGTGAAGAGCGCGGCGCATGCTTCGTCATCCCCGACAACAAGCGGATCAATCAGGACATCATGGTGCCGCCCGACGGGCGCGGCGAGGCCCAGGCCGGTCAGATCGTCATTGTCGAGCTGATCGAGCAGCCGGGTTCGCACAGCCGGCCGCTGGGTCGGGTCAAGGAAGTGCTGGGCGAGCACATGGCGCCGGGGATGGAGATACGGATTGCCATCGCCAGCCACAGCATCCCAGTGGAATGGCCGGAGGCGGTCGTGGAAGAAGCCCATCGCCACGGCGAGGCGGTGCCGGAATCGGCCAGCCAGGGCCGCTGGGATTTGCGCGCCACGCCGCTGGTCACGATCGACGGCATTACCGCCCGCGATTTTGACGACGCGGTGTATTGCGAGCGGCGCGGGAACAACTGGCGCCTGCTGGTGGCGATTGCCGACGTGTCCTGGTACGTGCGGCCTGATACGGCGCTGGACCGGGAAGCGCGCAAGCGCGGCAATTCGGTGTATTTTCCGGATCGGGCCATTCCGATGCTGCCGGAGGCGCTGTCCAACGGTCTGTGTTCGTTGAAACCGGCGGTGGACCGGTTGTGCCTGGTCTGCGAGATGACCCTCAACGCCGAAGGCCGGATCATCCGTTCGCGCTTTGCCGAGGCAGTCATGCGTTCCCACGCCCGACTGACCTACGACACGGTGGCAGCCATCGTCGCCGAGCGCGATCCCCGGGTGCGCGGCGAATATGCCGAACTGGTCCCTCATCTGGACCGGCTGCACGAACTGTATCAGGTGTTGCGGATCGGGCGGGAACAGCGCGGGGCGATGGATTTCGACACCCAGGAGACGGTCATCGAATACGGTGCGGATCGCAAGATCGAGCGCATCCTGCCGACCGAGCGCAACGACGCCCATCGCCTGATCGAGGAGTGCATGATCGCGGCTAACGTGGCGGCGGCGCGGTTTCTGCAACGCCAGAAAATACCGGGCCTGTACCGGATTCACGAAGGGCCGTCCGAGGACCGCCTGAACAAGCTGCGCGCCTTTCTGGGCGAACTGGGGCTGGGGCTGGGCGGCGGCGACAAACCCTCGCCGCTGGACTATACCCGGCTGCTGGCCCAGGTCCGCGACCGGCCCGATGCTCATCTGATCCAGACGGTGATGCTGCGTTCGCTGGCCCAGGCGATCTACAGCCCCGGCAACGTCGGTCATTTCGGGTTGGCGCTGGACGCTTACGCGCACTTCACCTCGCCGATTCGCCGCTATCCCGACTTGCAGGTGCATCGCGCCATCCGCCACGCGCTCAACGGTGGCAAACCGACGGATTTTCCCTCGACTCACGTCGAACTGGTCGGACTGGGCGAGCATTGCTCGATGACCGAACGACGGGCCGACGAGGCGGTGCGCGACGCGGTGGAATGGTTGAAGTGCGAGTTCATGCGGGACAAGGTCGGGCAGGTTTTCGACGGCATCATCACCGGGGTCACGGGCTTCGGCCTATTTGTGGAATTGCGCGGCGTGTTCGTGGAAGGACTGGTGCATGTCACCTCCCTGCGTAACGATTACTACCAGTTCGATCCGGTGGGCCATCGCCTGCACGGCGAACGCTCCGGCCAGGTCTACCGGCTGGGCGACAGTCTGACGGTGCGGGTGGCGCGGGTGGATTTGGACGAGCGCAAGATCGATTTTGAGCCGGTCGAGAACGAACCCCGCGACAGCGGCCGGCGCAACCGCTGGAATCGCGGCCGGCGCAAGAAGGAGTAGGGGTCGCCGTGGCCGGAGAACTGATTCACGGGCTGCACGCGGTGGCGGCGGCGTTGAACTACGAGCCGGAGCAATTGCGCGAACTGTGGGTGGAGCGCCAGCGGTGCGATGCGCGGATGCAGGCGCTGCTGGATCAGGCCGCCGGGCAGGGGGTGCCGGTTCATCGGACCGAGCGGGCGGAACTGGACCGGCTGAGCGGCGGCGCGCGCCATCAGGGCGTCGTCGCGCGGCTGGTGGTTCGGCAGCGGAGCCTTGATGAAGCGGATTTGCCGGAATTACTGGCGGCGGCGGCCGGGCCAGCGTTGCTGCTGGTGCTGGACGGGGTGCAGGATCCGCACAATCTGGGCGCTTGTCTGCGTAGCGCCGCCGCTGCGGGCGCACACGCGGTCATCGCGCCCGCCGACCGAGCCGCCGGGTTGAACGCGACCGTGCGCAAGGTAGCCAGTGGCGCGGCCGACCTCGTGCCGTTCGTACCGGTGACCAACCTGGCGCGGACGCTGCGCGGGCTACAGGAACAAGGCGTGTGGATTGTCGGCGCGGCGGGCGAGGCGGCGGCGAGTCTTTACGAAGTGGATCTAACCCCGCCGACCGCTCTCGTACTGGGGGCGGAGGAGAAGGGTCTGCGGCGGCTGACCCGCGAGGTGTGCGACCATCTGGCGCGGATTCCGATGGCGGGCGGGATGGAGAGTCTGAACGTGTCGGTGGCGGCGGGGATTTTCCTGTTCGAGGCGCGGCGGCAGCGCGGCGTGAAAGAGTGACGGAGGTGAATGATGGATGCGGTGGCATTGGCGGAGAAGTGGCGGGAAGTGGTCGATAGCCCGTATCTGCGGGATTTACCCTTCAAGCTGGAGTTGAATGAAGACGGCAAGGTGGAGTTTGCGATGAGTCCGGCGACCAATCGGCATTCGTTGTTCCAGGGCAGGTTACAGGCATTGTTGCTGCGGATGCCTGCCAAATGGCGATCGATGCCGGAATGCTCGATCCTGACCAGCAAGGGGGTGAAGGTTGCAGATGTGGTTTGGGCATCCCGATGCGTTTCTCGCGCGCTATCGCTGATGCGACGCCTTATCCGAAAGCGCCTGAACTGTGCATCGAAGTCGCGTCGCCATCTAACACCGCCGATGAATTGGCAAACAAAACGCAACTGTATCTGGAAGCAGGCGCGGTCGAGGCATGGATCGTCCGCGAGGATGGGACGGTGGAGCTGTACGGCCCCGAGGGACGGCGGGCGCAATCCGTATTTGGAATCAAGGTGGCGCCGCTCGAGGTGTAGCAATCCGCCATGGAGTCAACTGTCTCGATAACCCGAGCCGTCAGTTCGCGCGAGGTTCGAGTCGCAACCGGTGTGCCACCGGTCCGGGCAGTAAGGGCAGCGGTTCGCCGGTGGCCCAGGCGGTGTGCCCAGCCCGATACCAGGGCGACAGCGGATGGCCGCTTTGTCCGCCGGGCAGATGCAGGATGCCGTCCGTTTCCCGTCCCGGCGCCACGACCAGCCGTTCGGAGGCGCCGCTGCCGGCGGTTTGAATCCGCGGCATGTACAAATCGCCCGGCAAGGATTGCGGCGGCATGTCAAGCCAGTCGCTCAGCCAGGGCAGGAGGCGGCTGAACGGATGCTGGATGCGAATCTGGTTGTAATCGCCCCAGGTATGCGCCGCCAGGGGTCGGCCATCGGCGTTCAGTTTCGCCAGCGTTGCGTCCGCCGCATCCAGCAGTAACGCCGACCAGTCGGGATAACGCAGGTCGAGCAGATGCGGCGGGCGGTGGGCAATGAGTTGCCACAGCGGCCCTTCGTTTTGCCGGAACAGTCCGTAATCAAAGCGTGGATCGGTCTGCCGGCAGACGGCGTTCAGCGGCGCGAACGCCCGCTCCAGAACCTCGTCGCGGAACGTGCGCACCAGCCGGTAGCCGACCGAAGTCACCGCCGCCCGTCCGCCCCAATCGGCGACCCAGCGCCGCATTTCGTCCCGCCGCGCATCGGCGCGCACGGCGTCCGGGGTCAAGGTGGCCAGTAACAGCTCGCGCCAGCGTTGCAGAAACAGGGCGCGGTCGTCGAGTTGCAGCGCGAGAAAATCCGTTTCACCGAACCGGTCCCGCTCCAACAGCCCATCCCGAATTTGCCGGGCGCGGGCGCCGAGCGCGTAGCCGCCGTCGCCCAGCAACCTCAGCCACGCGCCATCCACCACTCGGCCGTTGGCGGTCCACAAACGGCCGCTGGGTGGATCGACGATGCGCGGATACTCGGCCGGTTCCAGCCAGCCGGACCAGCCACGCTGGCCATTGGCCCAAGAGGAAGGCAAGCCGCCGTCGTGGCCGAAGCGGCGGGGAATCGGACCGGAAAGGGTCCAGGCGATGCGGCCGTCGGCATCGGCCAGCAGGATGTTCTGCGCCGGCGCGCCGGCCCGGTTGGCGATGTCGAGCGCCGTTCCCAGCGTGTCCGCCCGTTCCAGCGCCAGCAGGCCCAGATTGACCGCCCGCGGATCGTGCGCCACCCAGCGCAGCGCTCGTTGCCGGCCCCGGTGATCGCGATCCACCACCGGTCCCCAGACGGTTTCCAGAATCTCCAGCGTCGCGGCAGGCGCGTCCTTGACCGCGAGGGTTTCCCGGGTCTGGACGAAGGGGCGCGGCCCGTCGGGCGTCGGGTAGGTCTCCGTGCCCGCTTCCGGTTCCAGAACCACCAGATCGGCCCAGTCTCCTTCACTATTGGTATAACCCCAGGCGATGTGGCCGTTGCTCCCGGCGACGATAGCCGGCGTTCCGGGCAGGGTGACTCCAACAATCCGCCGCTCGTGGCCCCGGTCATCGGGGTAGATCAAGGAAGCCCGATACCAGATATTGGGCACGCGCAGCGCCAGATGCATGTCGTTGGCCAGCAGCGCGCCGCCGTGCGCGGTCAGTCGGCCGGCGACCGCCCAGTTGTTGCTGCCGCGGGTCGTTTCGGATTCGTCGGCTGATGTGCTGGGATAAAGGACGAAAGCCGGGGGCTGGGGAGTGGCGGCAGTCGCCGGGACGGTCGCGACGACCGGCTGGCGCCGCAGGTCGAACACGTCGGGACCGGGCGGTGGTGGCGATTGGAGCGGCTTCCCCTGAAGCGGCGCATCCCAGTCGGTGCCGGGGGGATCGAGAAACGCGGCGAGTTCGGGCGGCAACCGGTCGTGCAGCACCCCGCGCGCCGATTCGCGAAGCCATTGTTGGCTCTGCAAATCCACATACATGGCGTAGACCACCAGCGGCGTATCCTCGGGTTGCCAGGGTTCGGGTGCGACCCGTAGCAGCAGGTACTCGAACGGCGGGGCCGCCAGCGCGGCGAGTCCGGCGTTGACCCCGGCGGTGTAAGCGGCGATCAGCGCTTGATCTTCCAGCGGCGCTGTCGCCATGGCCTGCCGGGCGCGATGGCGGAAACGATGCAAACGGTGGGTGCGATCCAGGTCCAGCGCCGCCGAACCGACCAGAGCCGCCAGTTCGCCCGCCGCCGTGCGCCGCAGCAAATCCATCTGGAAGAACCGCTCTTGAGCGTGGATGAAGCCGATGGCGCGGGCCAGGTCCAGGCGGGATTCGCCCCGGATCGTCGGTACGCCGAGAGCATCGCGTTCGACGGCGACCGGCGCGCTCAACCCGGCCAGCGTTGTCTCGCCGTCCAGTTGCGGCAGACTACCCCGCAGTTGGAGATAGAGCCAGCCGGCGCCGCCGGCCAGCAACGCGAGCAGACCGAGGCTGGCTAGCAGTGCCCAGCGCCGCCAGCCTTGGAGAGATCGGAATCGGCGAGCGAACAGGTTTATCTCCTGCATGTTATTGTCCGATGTCAATTCGCCGGCCAGCGGCCCGTGCTAAGATGCTCACAATCGCGTCCGCCAGACGCGGGTTTGCACTTCATACCAAACTCCTGTAGAGGAAAACCACCATGGCTCATCACGCTCCTGACAACAGCCGCCGTCGCTTCATCAAGCTGACCGCCATCGGCTTGGCCGCCGCACCGTTCGCCAACGCGCTGCTGAGCGGGACCGCCCGCGCGGCGGACATGGTCAGCGAGACCGACCCGCAGGCGACGGCTCTGGGCTACAAGGCTGACGCTGCCAAGGCCGAGAAGCGTACGGACGCCACGGCGAACTGCGCCAATTGCGGCCTGTATACCGGCAAGGCGGGCGATGCCAGCGGTCCTTGCGCGATTTTCCAGGGCAAGCTGGTTGCCGCCAACGGTTGGTGCACCGCCTGGGTGAAGAAGGCGTCCTGATCCGTTCAGGGGGATCGGTGGCGGGTCACGGAAAAGCCCGCTCCCCGTCCCCTCATTTCCCCCGCTTCCGATCCAGCCGCCAGACCAGGTCCTCGATCACCTTGCGGTATAAGTCCTCCTTGAGCACCGCGTCCTCGATACCTTGATCGATGTTGGGATTGTCGTTGATCTCGATCACCACGATGCCCTTGGCGGTCTGCTTCAGATCCACCCCATAGAAACCGTTTCCGATCAGGCCGGCGGCCTTGAGCGCGGTTTTAACCACGATTTCCGGCGCGTCCTCGACCCGGAAGGTCTTGGAATCGCCCTCGCGGACGCCGCGCTTCTGACCGGGTTCGTGATTGTAGATCTGCCAGTGTTCCTTGGACATGAAGTACTGGCAGACGAACAGCGGCGTCTTATTGAGAATCCCTACCCGCCAGTCGAACTCGGTGTAGAGAAATTCCTGCGCCAGCACCAGATCGGACGACTTGAACAGTTTGCTGGCCACGTCTAGCAAGCCGGCGCGGTCGTTAACCTTGAACACCCCCCGCGAGAACGATCCGTCGGGAATCTTTAACACGATGGGATAGGGAATCTCGCTGTCCACCCGCTCCAGATTGTCGCGGCGGACGATGACGGTTTTGGGGGTGCGGATGCGGTGGGTGCGCAGCAATTCGTCCAGATACACCTTGTTGGTGCATTTGAGGATGGAATCGGGATCGTCGATCACCACCATCCCTTCGCTCTCCGCCTTTTTGGCGAACTGGTAGGTGTAGTGGTCGATGCCGGTGGTCTCGCGGATGAACAGGGCGTCGAATTCGGCCAGCCGCCCATAGTCCTTCTTCTCGATCAACTCGACGTTGACCCCGCCTTCCCGCCCGGCCTTGATGAACTGCTGCAGCGCCTTGGGATTGGAAGGCGGCAAGCTTTCCTTGGGATTGTGCAGGATCGCCAGATCGTAGCGGTAGTTGCTGCGCGCTCGCGGCTGGCGCCAGCGCCGGCTGAGGTAGGTCGTCAGCGCCCCCATGAACATCTCTTCCTGCTCGGTCGACAGCGAGTGCAGGTGCAGCGCCTTGAGGGTGGCGATGCGCCATTGGCCCTGCAGCCGGAATTCCACCCGCAGCATCGGCGAGCGAAACACGTCGAACAACTGCCGGGCCAGTTCCTGCATTTCCTTGACCGCGCACTGACCGAAGAAGATATCCAGTTCGAAGGCGGTGGCGGTGAAGCCGGGCCGGGGTTTGCCCAGCACCTGCTGGACGTGGTCGTCGAGATCTCCGATATCGAGGCTGTAAATGGACTTGCGGCTGAGGTCGTTGAGGGTGCGCACGCTCGGGATGACCCGGTGGCGGCGGGCCTCGGCCAGCAGCGAGCAGTAGTAACCGACACTGAGGTAGCGGTAGCTGCGACAGAGGTTCAGCACCCGCAGGTTGCGGCCGGTGGAGGAATATTCGGGCTTGGCCAGATAGTCCTTGGCGGCGACGACGGGCAGGTTGGGAAAGTGGGCTTTCCAGTCGGTGGGGTTTTCCACCAGAATGATGTGATCGGCCATCGGTTGGACTCGGTGCTCCTGACACCGTGGGAATACGGTTAAGACAGTGATGGCGCCGCCGGTTCCGGCCGGCGGTTGGAACGGTAGAGAATCAGCACGGCTTTTTGCCCGGCCTTGCCGTAACGGGCCATGCGCTGGAATTCCCGGTGCGGGATCGGCATGTTGACGGAATCAGCGACGGTTTCGCCTTCCTCGGTATCGACCAGGGGGTCGTGCACGTAGATGTAATGGTCGTCGAAGCCGGTGACCACCACCCAGTGCGGGAAGCGCTCGCCGTAGATGCGGTAGGAACTGATCAGCACCAAGGGAACGCCGCCGGCTTCGAACTTGCGCCGCAGTTCGTCCACACCCAGGCTGCCGCGGCGCAAGATGACCGGCAGGCGGCTCAATTCCTCGATCCAGTCTTCCTGCACCAGCCGCATGACTTCCTTCTTTTCCGGGCTGCGCACCGAGTCCACCAGGAACACGCCATCTTCATTGACGTGAATCTCCAAGTCGAAGCCGCGCTGGTAGGCCGACAGCGCTAGCCCGTAGGGGCCGCAACCGCCGTGGCCGGAGGTCATGAAAATGGTGGTGGCCTCGCGCCACAGCCGCAGCTCCAGCGTGCGGTTCAATTCGAGAGCTGGGTCCAGCGCCTTCATCGCCATCATCAGTGCCGCCGGACCGCAGGTGAAGTCGAGGGTCTGCCGGTAGTAGGGCACCTTGACCAGATCGGCTTCCAGGTGAGGAACCAGCCGCTTCTCGAAGCGCAGCGCGGCCATGTGGTCTTCGTAGTAGTCCAGCACCTCCTCGAACTGGCGGTAGCCATGACGGCGGAACAGGGCCAGCGAAGCGGCATTGTCGCGACGGACCTCCAGCCGCATCGATACGCAATCGCGTTCCAGCGCCGCCGCCTCGGCCGCTTCCAGCAGCCGGTCGCCAAGTCGGCGCCGGGCAAAATCGGGGTGGACGGCGATCGAGTAGAGCCGGGCCATCGACGTCCCTTGCGAGAACAGCAGCAGCACGTAGCCGCGGACTCGGCCATCGGCCTCGTCCACCAGAGTGGTGGCGTGGCCGCGGGTCAACAGGTGGCGGAAACTGCGGCGCGACAGGCGATCGGTGCTAAAGCACAGCATTTCGATGGCCAGCAGGGCCGGAATATCATCCAGAGCGGCAAGTCGCGGCATGACGGTTCGGGGTTCTTCCTGAACGACAGGTGATAAAGCGCGGACAACGGTGGGCGAAACGGTTTGGAGGCGCGGCCGGGTCAAGCGCGGGGTACCAAGCGGTAATTGTTGTTATTATCACGCAGTGCCAACCCTTGCCGCTAGTGATAATCATCATGCTGACTTCTTCGTCCCGCCTGCTGGACCGCATTCGTCAATTGATCGCCACCCCGTCGGTGAGTAGCGTGTTGCCGCAGTTCGACCAGAGCAACCGGCCGGTGATCGACCTGCTGGCCGGCTGGCTGGAAGACGCCGGCTTCGTGGTGCGGATCGAGCCGCTGCCCGAGCGGCCGGACAAGGCCAACCTGATCGCCACCCTGGGCAGCGGGCCGGGCGGGCTGGTGTTGGCCGGGCATACCGACACCGTGCCCTACGACACCGGCCGCTGGCGTTTCGATCCCTTCGGCGGGACGATCGCGGACGGGCGAATTTACGGCCTGGGCGCGGCGGACATGAAGTCGTTCCTAGCGCTGGCTCTTGAAGCGGGGCGGGAATTTGCAGCGGGCAATTTACATCAGCCCCTGGTGATTCTGGCCACGGCGGACGAGGAGAGCGGCATGGACGGGGCGCGGGCGCTGGCGGCGGCGGGTCAACCGCTGGGGCGGCACGCGCTGATCGGCGAGCCGACCGGGCTGAAGCCGGTGCGGATGCACAAGGGCATCCTGATGGAGGCCATCCGGTTGGAAGGGCGCTCGGGCCATTCCAGCAATCCGGCGCTGGGGGTCAACGCGCTGGAGGGAATGTATCAAGTGATGGGCGAGTTGCTGCGCTGGCGGGCGGAATTGCAGGCGCGCTATCGCAATCCGCTGTTCGAGGTGGACGTACCGACGCTCAATCTGGGGCGGATTCACGGCGGCGACAATCCCAATCGCATCTGCGCCGACTGCGAGTTGCACATCGACATTCGACCGCTGCCGGGGATGCGGTTGGCCGACCTGCGCGGGGAGCTGCACGGCCGGTTGGGCCGGCTGTTGGCCGACGGTGAATGGCGGCTGAGCTTTGCCCCGCTGTTCGAGGGCGTCGAGGCGATGGAGACGGCGGCGACGGCGGCCATCGTCCGGGCGACCGAGGAACTGACTGGAGCGCCGGCGGGCGCGGTGGGCTTTGGCACCGAGGGGCCGTATCTGAACGCGCTGGGGATGGAGACGGTGATTCTGGGTCCCGGCGGGGTGGACTGCGCCCATCAACCGGATGAATATCTGGCGCTAGCGATGATCGAACCGACGTTAGATTTACTGCGGAAGCTGATCGAGCGATTCTGCGTGAAATCCGCATGAACAATCTAGCCCTCATCCTCGGCGCGCTGGGGCCGATTTTCGCGCTGATCCTGCTGGGCCTCGGGTTGCGGCGATCCGGGTTTCCCGGCGATGGCTTCTGGCCGGCGGCCGAGCGCCTGACCTATTTCATCCTGTTTCCGGCGTTGCTGGTGCAACGGCTGGCGTTGGCGCGACTGGGCGATTACGCGGTCGGGCCGGTGGCGGCGGTCATCGTCGCCCTGCTGTTGGGGATGACGGCGCTGACCTACGCGCTGCGGCCTTGGCTGAAGGTGGACGGGCCGGCGTTTACCTCGGTGTATCAGGGCGTGATCCGCTTTAATACCTATGTCGGCCTGGCGGTGGCGCTGGCGGTATTTCACGTCGAGGGCGGGACGGTGGCGGCGCTGGTGATGGCGATCATGATTCCGCTGATCAACGTGTTGTGCGTGCTGGTGTTGACGGTTCATGCCGGCGGTTCGGTCACGGTAGCCGGCGTGGCGCGCGGACTGATCACCAATCCGCTGATTTTGGCCTGCCTGAGCGGAATCGGGTTGAATCTGAGCGGGGTCGGGTTGCCATGGGGGTCGGCGGCGGTGCTGGATATTCTGGCGCGGGCGGCGCTGCCGTTGGGACTGCTGGCGGTGGGCGCCGGACTGCGGCTGGAGGGTCTGCGGCGACCGGGGCTGCTGGCGGCGGCCAGCACGTTGAAACTGTTGGCCTTGCCGGCGCTGGCGGCGGGGTTGTGCTGGGTGGTGGAACCAGGGCGGTTGGAGACGGCGGTGCTGGTGACCTTCGCGGCGCTGCCGGGGGCGTCTACCGCCTACATCCTGGCGCGACAACTGGGCGGCGACGCCCCGCTGATCGCGGCGATCATCACGGTGGAAACGGCTGCGGCGCTGGCGACGCTACCGGCGGTGCTGGTGTGGGTGGTGTGAGGCCGCGAGGTTGCGAGGTTGCAAGTCCCGCTTTACGGCCGCAGTCCCCGCCAGGCCACCAGCCAACCCAACGCGCCCAGCACCGCCGCCAGATCGAACATCGCCGCCGGTCCCAACCCCTGCCACAGATAGCCGGCGGCCAAACTTCCCACCGCGTTACCCGCCCCGAAGCTCAGGCTGCTGTACAGCGCCTGCCCGCGACCCTGGAGCGATCCGGGAAAGAATTGGTGAATCAGGTGCATGGACACGGCATGAAACACCCCGAAACTGAAGGCGTGCAAGGTCTGGGCGAACAACAGGATCGGCAACTCGCGGGCGAAATGGCCGATCAGCAGCCAGCGCAGGGCCGCCAGCGCCAGCGCCGCCAGCATCAACTGACGCGGTCCGAAGCGCGGCAGCAACCGGTGCATCAGTAGGAACATTCCCACTTCCACCGTCACTCCCAGCCCCCACAACAGGCCGATGAATTCGCGCGAATAGCCGTAGGTTTCCAGATACAGCGAGAAGAAACCGTAATACGGCCCGTGCGCGGCCTGATTGAGAAAACAGGCGGCGAAGAAAGCGATCACCGCCGGCTGGCGCAACACCCGGCCGAGGGGCGGTGATGCGTGGATCGTCGGCGGCGCGGACCGATCCGGCACCAGCAGGCTGTTGAGCCACAGCGCGACGAACAATCCCAGCAACAACCCCGGCACGATACCGACGCCCCAGTCCTGGACCAGAAACCCCACGCCGACCGCCGCCACTACGAAACCCACCGATCCCCACAGCCGAACCTGGCTGTAGCGATGGACGTGTTCGCCGAGATGATTGAGGGTAACCGCCTCGAACTGCGGTAGCGCCGCGTTCCAGAAAAAGCTGAACAGCAACCCCACCAGCGCCAGCCCGAGGTAGGAGTTCCCCGCCGCGTAGACACCCGCGAAGCTCAGCGCCGTCGCCAGGCAGGCCCAGCGCACCATCCGCATTCGCCAGCCGGTGCGGTCGGCCAGCCAGCCCCAGAGATTCGGCGCGACCAGCTTGGTGGCCTGTGGAATGGCCATCAGTTCGCCGATCCGCGCCGGCTCGAAACCCAGCGCCAGCAGATACAACCCCCAATAGGGCAGCAACACGCCCAGGGTGGCGAAATAGAACAGGTAGAAGCCGGACAGGCGCAGGTACAGGCGAAGCGTGAGCACGGGTTGGGGAATGATGACGCGACCGCTCAACTGGCGGGATCACGGCCCGGCGCAGTACCAGGAATCATCGGTGTTTCGGTGCGCACGTCCAGATTTTGGGCGCGGTGACGCAGGGCGTGATCCATCAGCACCAGCGCCAGCATCGCCTCGGCGATGGGCGTGGCGCGGATGCCGACGCAGGGATCGTGACGGCCTTTGGTGACCACCTCGACTGGCTCGCCTTGGAGATTGATGGTCCGACCCGGTAGACGGATGCTGGAGGTGGGCTTCAGCGCCATGCTGGCGACGATGTCCTGGCCGGTGGAAATTCCGCCCAGCACGCCACCGGCATGGTTGCTGAGGAAACCTTCCGGCGTCAGTTCGTCGCGATGCTCGGCGCCGCGCTGCTCCACGCTAGCGAAACCGGCGCCAATCTCCACGCCCTTGACCGCGTTGATACCCATCAGCGCATGAGCGATGTCGGCGTCCAGCCGATCGAACACCGGCTCGCCCCAGCCCACCGGCACGCCGCTGGCCACCACTGTGACTCGCGCCCCGATGGAATCGCCGGACTTGCGCAATGCGTCCATGAAGTGTTCCAGTTCGGCGACTTGATCGGGGTCCGGACAGAAGAACGGGTTGTGGTCCACCTCCTCCCAAACCAGCTTGGCCGGACGAATCGGACCAAGCTGGGCCAAGTAGCCGCGGATCGTGACCCCATAGCGTTCCCGGAGATACTTCCGGGCGATGGCGCCCGCCGCCACTCGCATTGCGGTTTCCCGCGCCGAAGACCGGCCGCCGCCCCGATAATCGCGCAAGCCATATTTGTGGTGATAGGTGTAGTCGGCGTGGCCTGGCCGGAACCGATCCAGAATCTCGCCGTAATCCTTGGAACGCTGGTCTACGTTCTCGATCAGGAGCCCGATCGGCGCGCCGGTGGTGCGGCCCTCGAACACCCCGGACAGGATGCGGACCGCATCCGGTTCGCGGCGCTGGGTGGTATGCCGACTCTTGCCGGGCCGGCGACGGTCCAGGTCGTGTTGCAAGTCCGCCTCGGCCAGCGCCAGGCCGGGCGGACAGCCATCCACGATCGCGCCCAGCGCCGGACCGTGACTCTCGCCGAAGGTGGTGACGGTGAACAACTTGCCAAAAGTGTTTCCAGACATGCGGAAAAATCCTTGTGCGCGAGGCGGCGCGCCGCGCGGTTCGTTATTCGGATGGACGGCACGGGAGTTGCTAAATGCTCTTTTGGCATCCTTTGCCGGAAACCGGCCGATTACCTACACTTTGCAGGTATATCATAATACCGTGACGGCTCGACGCCGCGTCCGCTATGGCTGTCTCGTCGAGGGACGCCACCCAAACCGGCGCGGCGATAACCGGCGCGAGGTTCCCCGCGCCGCCGGATCGCGGCCACCGACATCAGGTTATGGAATTCGAGCATGCACATTCCAGGCTATCAGATCGAGCGCGAGCTTGGCCAAGGCGGCATGGCGATCGTCTATCTCGCCCTGCAGGAGTCGCTGCACCGCCACGTCGCGCTGAAGGTCATCAAGCCCATTCTCACAACCGACGAAGAGTTCGCCCAGCGGTTCCTGCGGGAAGGCCGCATCATCGCCCAGCTCAACGACCCTCACATCGTCACCGTCTACGATATTGCCTCCCATGAAGGCACCTATTACCTGTCCATGGAGTATCTGCCGGGCGATACCCTGCAACACCGCATCCGCGAGGGCCTGCCGCTTCAGGAAACCTTGAGCATCGCCCGCGCCATTGCCAGCGCCCTGCATTACGCCCACCATCGCGGCATCATCCACCGCGACATCAAGCCGCAAAACATCCTGTTTCGCGAAAACGGCCAGCCGGTGCTGACCGATTTTGGCATCGCCAAAACCTTGGGCAGCAGCACGATCATGACCCGCACCGGCCTGTCCCTCGGCACGCCGCGCTACATGAGTCCGGAACAGATCCGCGGCCAGGAGGTGGACGCCCGCGCCGACCTCTATAGCTTCGGCGTGCTGTTCTACGAGATGCTCACCGGCAACGTCCCCTACGCCGCCGCCGACAGCTTCGCTCTGGCCATGATGCACGTGACCGCGCCAGTTCCCGAACTGCCGTCGGAACTGCATCACTTTCAGCCGATTTTGAACAAACTGCTGCACAAAGATCCGAACCAGCGTTTCCAGAACGGCCAAGAGTTCATTACCGCGCTGGACCATCCGGAAACTATCCCGCTAGGTCCGCCCGAAATCACCACCTTCACCCAGCCGAGCGCTGCCCCCGTCGCTTTGGTGGGCAAGCCGACGCGGCGCGTGGGTTGGCAAGCTGGCGCGCTGGCGGCGGTGCTGGCTGGGTTGGCGCTGGCGGGTGGCGGGTATTTTTATGGGTTCCGGCCCGAGCCGACGCCACCGATGCCAGCCACCGTCGTCACTCCGCCCGCCGAGACCCCCGTTGTCGTTGCTCCGCCCGCCGTCGATCCTGCCGCCCAGCGGCGAGCGGAAGCCGGGCAATTACTGGAACAGGCCCGCCAGCGCCAGCAGGCCGGCGCGCTGGAGGACAGCCGTACCCTGATCGAGCAGGGCTTGCAACTCGCGCCCGACCATGCCGATCTGCTGGCGCTGCGCGAGGAGGTCAACCGGCAACTCGATGCCGCCAGAGTCCAGAAGACTCAAGAGGAACAGCGGCTACAGGCCGAGTTGCAGGCCGAACAGTTTCTGGAGCAGGCGCAACGCGCCCGGCAGGAAGGGGCGCTGGACCGCAGTCTGGTGCATATCGAACAGGGCTTGCAGGTCATGTCCAACCATCCCGCGTTGCTGGCCCTCAAGCGCCAGGTGCGGGAACAACAGGCCGCTCTTCAGACCCAGGAAGCGACGGCCCGCCAAAGGATCCTGGCCGAAGAACAGCGCAAGGCCGAGCAGGCTCGCCTGCGCGCCGAGGCCGAACAGCGCCGCGCGATAGCCGACGAATTTCTGGCCCGGGCGCTGGATGCGCAGCGAAACCACGCTTATGAAACCAGCCTGTTGCATATCGAACAAGGCTTGCAACAGCTTCCCGGCCACAGTCGGCTGCTGGCGCTGCGCGACCAGGTCCGCCGGCAACTGCGCGAAGCCACCGCCCCGCCACCGCCCCGCCCAGCGTTGCCGCCAGCCGAACCCGTGGACCCGGTCACCCTCCTGCTCCGGGAATGCGCCGCGCACCTGCAAGCCAACCGGTTGACCTCGGGCAAGGGCGGCAATGCCGCTGACTGCTATAGCCGGGTGCTGCGGCGCGAACCCGGCAACGCCGAGGCGCGCGATGGTTTGGAGCGGATCGCTGACCGCTACGCCGATCTGGCGGCGGAAGCCGTGCGCCGGGGCAATGCCAAGGCGGCGAAACGCTCGCTCGACACACTGGAGCGGTTGAATCGTGGCGATCCCCGGCTCGCCGATTTGCGCGAGCAATTAGCTCAGGCACAAAAACCGGTCAGCCCGCCGCCACCACCGCCCACCCCCAAGATCGCCGAACCGGAACCGGCGCAGCCGCCCAGCGAGCGCGTGGCCCGGGTGGAACCGCCGGTCGAGCCTGCCAGCCCGCCACCGATTCCAGTGGAACCGCCACCGAAAAGAACGAAACAGAAGAAAAGAACCGAAACCGGAACCGAAACCAGAACCGAAACCAGAACCGAAACCAGAACCGAAACCAGAACCGCCATTAAAACCGGAACCGGAACCGGCACCGGCACCGCCATCAAAACCGGCGTTGGAGCTGCCATCAATCGACCTGGTTTCGGTTCCGCAACCGCCCTCAAAACCGGAACCGCCACCAAAACCGGCGCTGGAGTTGCCATCCGCGCCAGAACCCGAGACTCGCATCATCGCCCAGGATCGCCATGCCCGGTTGTCCCGAACCGAAACGGCGGACGGCGTCAGCCTGCAGGTGACAACCGCTCCGCAAGGTATTCTCGAAGAACGCCAACCCGAACCGCCGGCCTCCACCCAGCCGCGCACGGCCGAACAGGCTTGGGCGGCGATTAAAAACAGCGACGATCCCGCTGAGATCGAACGATTTCTAGCGAGCTACCCCAAGGGCCGACAAGCTTCGGCCGCGCGAGCTAAGCTGAAACAGTTGCAAAAGCAGCCAGCCATGCCGGGCCGGCTGTTCGTCCGGGCCGACCAGGATGATGCCGAGGTTCTGATCGACGGCCGGAACGTCGGCATGACGCCGCTGGAATTGGAACTCAAGCCCGGTTCCTATAAGGTTCGGGTTCGCCGGGAAGGCTACCTCGACTGGAACGGGCAAGTGGATCTGAGAGCCGGCGACGAAAGCACGCTATCGGCTCTCCTGCCCCGAAAAAAGACGCCAGTTGCCGCCCGGCCCGCTACTCCGTCCCCGGAACCGGAAGTGAAACCCGAACCGGAACCGGAAGCCGGAACCGGAACCGGAACCGGAAGCGCAAGCGAAACCGGAACCGCAAGCGACCCGGTCCAGCCACGCCGAGAGCCAGACCGTGGTGGCCAAGGCTGCCCCGTCCGCCGCGCCTAACTGCCTACGCGGCAATTGCAATAACGGCGAAGGCGTCTACAGCTATCCGGATGGCAGCCAATACTCTGGGGAGTTCCGTAATGCCAAGATGCATGGCCAAGGCGCTTACGTCTATGCCCGCCGTGGCGAAAAATACGTTGGCGAATGGCGCAACGGTGTGATCAACGGTCAGGGCACTTACTACTACAGCAGCGGCAACCGCTATCAGGGCGAATGGCGCAACGGCCACAAGGACGGCCAAGGCACTTATATCTATGCCAGCGGCGATAAATACGTCGGCGATTTCGCCAATGACCAGCCCAACGGCCAAGGCGCCTATTACTACCGTAACGGCGACCGCTATGAGGGTGAATGGCGCAACGGCCGCAAGCATGGGCGGGGCGTGATGTACGAGAACGGCCAGCGGATCGTCGGCGAGTGGCAGGACGATCGAAAAGTCCGGGTGACGGTGGAAAAATAAGCAGGCAAAACGAAGGCGGAGCGTCCGGTTGAATGCCGAACCTCCGCCTCGACCCTAAAAAGCCTGCCTTGGCGCCGCACGACCCAATTCCAAGTGCGCCGTGGAACGGGTTCTGTCTGTCGACAGACGTTCTGGCGTGATCGATTCCTAGCGAGTATGCAAGGGATGCTGGATCACGCGGCGTGGCATTCCCGGCCAGTACGGAACGAAATCCGTGTTATTTTCCTCCAGGCATCTGACCGCATGCATCTGGGTGCCCTTGATCGGTGCATCCCCACCGTAGCCGCCACAGTAGCTGCCTCCGCTCGCGCTGACGCAGGACGCCGCGCCGCGATACGGACAGCTATGCTTGTCCACCGGCATCAGTCCTTCGCTGCCATAGCGCTTGGTCTTAACCGAGCGGGTGATTTCGTTTTTCATTCGGGAATTCCTCGCTTTGATGGTCGGCGCCGCCGTCTCTCCCCCGGCGCTCATTTTCTTGATTTTTTATAGGATGTTATATATTAAACCTTATCTCAAACTTAGTTAATATCAAGTTTTTGAGCCTCGGAGTAAATAAGGGATTTCGCGGGTTGTATCAGGGTTTTTCCCTATAATGAAATGATGAAACAGCGCGTTAGCTTTACTGGATTGTTGACCGCCGCCGGCATCCTGGCTTGCCTGGCCACGCTGGTCGGCTTCGCCGGGCGGTTCTGGTGGGGGTTCGAACTCGCCGCGCATTTCCGGGTGCAGTACGCACTCGCCCTGAGCGGCTTCGCCTTGATCCTGCTGGTGCTGCGCCCATGGCGTGGGGCGGCCCTGTTCGGGGCATTCGCCCTGCTCAACCTGACGCTCGTTGTACCAGCGTTCTGGGGGGATGATCCCGTGGCGTTCGCCGCCGAGCAATACCCACCCACCCTGCGCGCCGTGCTCGCCAACGTGAATTGGGAGAACCGCGATTACGAACGCCTTCTGCGCTTTATCGCCGCATCCGATCCCGATATCATCGTGCTATTGGAAGCGACGCCGTGGTTGCTCGCGCAGTTGCGCGATCTCGGCGAACGCTATCCGCACCGCGTGGCCGAACCCCATGATGATCCGTTTGGCATCGCCCTGCTCAGCCGCTATCCCTTGACTCAGAGCCAAATCGTCCGCTTCGGTAGCGGCATCGGCCCGCCCTCCATCGTAGCGACCCTCACCGTTGGCGGACGGCCGTTCACCCTGATCGGAACCCATCCATGGCCGCCGGTCAGCGCCGAGATCGCTAATGGCCGCAACGAGCAATTACGTGCGCTAGCCGCCCAAGTCCGCCAGAGCCAAGCGCCCTTACTGGTGCTCGGCGATCTCAACGTCTCCCCCTGGTCGCCCTGGTTCGCCCGCTTGCTCGCCGATTCCGGTCTGCGCGACAGTCGGCGCGGGCGGGGTCTCCAGCCTTCCTGGCCGGTTGGCTGGCCGCTCTTGTGGATTCCCATCGACCATGCCCTGTTCTCCGAAGGAATCCAGATCCGGCGCCGGGACATCGGACCGGCCATCGGTTCCGACCATTATCCGGTCATTGTTGACTTTCAGGTTTCCGGCCCATAATCGACAAGTTTATCGCCCACTATCTGTTGGAGGCTGCCTTTATGCCCCTTGTTGGAACATCCGATCCAGAATCCACCGCCGAGGCCAGTCCGGTTCCCGATGCCGCCCGGCGCGCGTTCCTCACCCGACTGGCGGCCCTAGTTGCAACCGCGGGGCTCGGCTTTGCCCAGAAATCCGGCGCGGCGGACGGGTGGTGGGACGAACCTCCCCCCGTTATCCGCCCCAATTGGCGGGCGCGCGTTCCTCGATCCTGGAACCGCTCGCCGCCCCGAACCTGGAATGCGCCGCCGCCCCGAACCTGGAATGCGCCGCCGCCCCGAACCTGGGACTCGCCGCCGGCCCAGCCCTGGGTACAACCCTGGACCACGACCAACCTCAATGATGCTGTCGAGCGCTACGTGACGCACCTGCGCCAAAGCGGCCGGCTGGCGCCTAATGAACGCACCGCCTGGCTGGTCTACGACTTCACCAGCCAGCGTTTCCTGGTCACGATCAACGCGGGTCTGTCCTACCAGAGCGCCAGCATGATCAAGCCGTTCATCGCTTTGGCGTTTTTCCACAAGGTGCGAGAGGGCCAACTCGACTACACCCCCTTCCACCGTCAACGAATGGAAGCGATGATCCAGCACAGCGACAACCGCGCCACCAACTATTTTATTGAGCTGTTGAACCGGACCAGTGGTCGCTCCGGTCCCGCCGAGGCGGAACACACCCTCAAGCAACGGCATCCCGGCGTGTTCCGCCATACCCGGATCGTCGAGCGCATCCCCAACGGCGGCCGCACCTATCGCAACCGGGCATCCGCCCTCGATTACCATCGCTTTTTGCAGGCGCTCTGGTACGACCAATTGCCCTATTCCGCCGAACTGCGACGCTTGATGTACCTCCCGAACCGCGACCGCGTCTACACTGGCGCGGCAGGGGTGCCGCGCGGGACTGCGGTCATCGACAAGACTGGCACCACTGCCCGGTTGTGCGGCGACATGGGCATTCTGGTCGCCCAAGGCCGCGATGGTCGCCGCTATCCCTACACCTTCATCGGCATCATCCAAAAGGCCCGCCCAGCCCAGAACTATGGGGCTTGGCAGGCGGCGCGCGGCAACGTCATCCGGGAAGTGTCCAGCATGGTGTACGGCCATCTGCGTCAGATGTATGACCTGGTTTAACCACGACTTCCACTCCCTATTTCGAGGACAGCCGGCCCCATGCCCTACGACTTCGACCATTCGCCCCTCCGGCGTGGCACCGACAGCCTGAAGTGGCAGCGCTACGGCGCGGCCCTGCCGCTGTGGGTGGCGGACATGGATTTCGTCTCGCCGGAACCGGTGCTGGCCGCGTTGCACGAACGGATAACACACGGCGTGTTCGGCTACGGTGCGCCGCCGGATGAGTTGACTGAAACGATTTGCGCGCGGATGGCCACTCTCTACCACTGGGCGGTCGCGCCAGAACAGATCGTCTATCTACCGGGGCTGGTGTGCGGCTTGAACGTGGTCTGCCGGGCGGTCGGCGAGCCGGGCGACGAAGTGCTGGTGCAAACCCCGGTCTATCCACCGTTTCTATCCGCGCCGACGAACCAGGACCGGCGGCTGCTCACCGCCGAACTGACGGCGGAAACGCGGAACGGGCGGCTGTACTACAGCTTCGACGATGACGCCTTCGCGGCGACCATCGGCCCGCGCACCCGGCTGTTCATCCTCTGCCATCCGCACAACCCGGTCGGGCGGACGTTCGACGGGGCGGAACTGACCCGGCTGGCGGCGATTTGCGAGCGTTACGATCTAACGATCTGCTCGGATGAGATTCATTGCGATTTGTTGCTGGATGGGCGGCGGCATACCCCGTTCGCGACCTTGTCGCCGGAGATCGCCCAGCGCTGCATTACCCTGATGGCGCCGAGCAAGACCTTTAACATCGCCGGCTTGGGCGCCAGCTTCGCCATCATCCAGCATCCCGAACTGCGGCGGCGCTTCAAACACGCGATGCGCGGCATCGTGCCGGATGCGAACCTTCTTGGCTTGAGCGCCGCGCTGGCCGCTTATCGGCACGGCGGCGACTGGCTGCGGGAGTTGCTCATCTATCTGGCCGCCAACCGGGATTACGTGGTCGACACCGTCGCCCGCCATCTGCCGGGCATTCGCGCCACCATCCCGGAAGCGACCTATCTGGCTTGGCTGGACTGCCGAGACGCGGGCTTGCCCGGCAATCCGCATGAGTTTTTCCTCAAAAACGCCGGGGTGGCGCTCAACAACGGCGCAGACTTCGGCCCGGGCGGCGCGGGGTTTGTGCGGCTGAACTTCGGTTGCTCCCGCGCCCTGCTGGCGGAAGGGCTGGAGCGGATGTGGTCGGCGCTGGCGGGACGGTGACAAAGTATTCCCCTCCTTGGCCAAGGAGGGGTGGCGCGCAGCGCTGGGGTGGTTTGAAGCTCCCTAAGCAACCGCTACAGGTCGTAACCCCGTTCGTCGTGCAGGGCGATGTCCAAACCGCCGATTTCGTCTTCCCGGCCGACCCGCAACCCGACTAACGCATCCACCAGTTTGAGCACGACGAAAGTCACGACCGCCGTGTAGACGACCGTCGTTACCACTCCCACGAACTGCACGCCCAGTTGCTGCCCCATGCTGGTGATGCCGGCAGCGAAGCCCTGGCCTTTGAACAAACCGAGTTCGGTGGACGCGAACACGCCAGCCGCCAGGGTTCCGAGCATTCCGCCCACGCCATGCACCGGAAACACATCCAGGGAATCGTCTACTTTCAGCACCCGCTTGAGGAACTGGGTGGCGCTGAAACAGCTCACCCCCGCGACCGTACCGATGACCACGGCGCCGGCCGGCCCCACGTAGCCCGAGGCCGGGGTGATAGTGCCCAGACCGGCCACCATGCCGGTCACGATACCGAG
This sequence comes from uncultured Gammaproteobacteria bacterium, assembly GCA_963719395.1. Lineage (GTDB taxonomy): Bacteria > Pseudomonadota > Gammaproteobacteria > Competibacterales > Competibacteraceae > Contendibacter. Next base: position 132,043 of record CAVRCC010000033.1, read on the forward strand.
CACGCTCGGCTTGCCGAACTTCAGCCACTCCATTGTCATCCACGCCAGCGAGCCGGCGGCGGCGGACAGATGCGTCACCATCATCGCCATGCCGGCGTTGCCGTTGGCCGCCAGCGCGCTGCCGGCGTTGAAGCCGAACCAGCCCACCCACAACATGCCGGCTCCAGTCACCACGATGGTCATATTGTGGGGCGCCATGGCGGTGGTCGGGAAACCGTGACGCCCGCCCAGCACCAGCGCCGAGACCAGCGCGGCCACGCCGGCGGTGATATGCACCACGATCCCGCCCGCGAAGTCCAGCACGCCCATCTGGCTCAGCCAGCCCCCGCCCCATACCCAATGGGCCACCGGCGCGTACACCAGCGTCAGCCACAGGCCGCTGAACAGCAGCATGGCGGAGAATTTCATCCGCTCGGCGAAGGCGCCGACCACCAGCGCCGGGGTGATGATGGCAAAAGTCAGTTGGAACATGGAGAACACGGTTTCCGGGATATCGCCGGTCAAGGAGTCTTCCTCCACCCCGGCCATGAATAGCTTGTCGAAACCGCCGACCCAGTTGTTACCGGTCCCAAAGGCCAGGCTGTAGGCGTAGACGAACCACAGCAACGACACCAGGCAGGTGATGGCAAAGCACTGCATGAGGACGGAGAGCACGTTCTTGGTCCGCACCAGCCCGCCGTAGAACAGCGACAGGCCCGGCAGGGTCATGAACAGCACCAGCGCCGTCGCGGTGAGAATCCAGGCGGTGTTGCCAGGGCTGAGCGGCGTGGCCTCCTGCGCCCACGCTGCCCCAGGCGCCAGCATCGCTAATACAGGGAGGAAGAACATCTTGGATGTCGATTTATTGTTCTGGCTCATGGTGCCTATCTCAGGTCATTCGCGTTGTCAGGGTCGTCGCCCTATTCCGGGTCATCATCCGTTCGGTTACGGATACAAACTGCGGCAGACAAGCAAATCAGGAGCCATCCCATAAAATCATTGATAATCAAATGATTGCACGATCAGTTCTTTATCTCCTTTCAATTCTTCGCACAAATAAGGCGCATTCCGGTCATAATTGCACCGAAATAGCGCAAACGAAATTTTCAAATATTCGAGGGTGAACCGGATGCCGTGGTTATCTCGTCCAGGATGGCCTCCGGCACTTGCAGCAGGCGGGAATCGAACTGCACCTGATATTGGGTTGCTCCGGGAGTATCGCGCAGCACCTTGAGCACCATACCCGTTGCGCCCGCCGCAACCACCACCCGACCCTGGATGCCGAGCGCCCGCTGCGTCCGTACCGGATCGCCACGTTCGAAGCGGCTGGGATTCCATGGCGCATCGACCGGAATCAGTTCCACCTCCCGGCAGCCGATGATCCGCCCGGCCGTTTCCAGAAAATGCACGGAATAGATGATCTGGTCTTGCAGGAACACCCCAATATCGCAGACATAGCCCACGCTGCCGCGCCGGACCAGGATCTCGCCCCGCGCGGCGCCGGGATAGGTGCCATCGTTGCGAACCGTGCGGATCACCCGCACCGCGTCGCCGTCGGCGAAATGGGGCCGCAACATCATCAGCCACTCCGCCGCAAGGCATCGAGCGAAATCCGGGTTTCTCCCGACCGGCGGCGGAATACCGCAAAGACCTTTTCAGTCAGGGGATTAGACCGTTCGAAATCCTGATAGGCCCGTTCCAGACAGCGGGCGTAGCGCTCCCGTTCCGCGCTGGCGGTTTCCGCCATCGGTTCGGTCGCCAGATAATCGTGATAGCGTTGCAGGATATGCAGGCGGCAAACCCGCACCACGGCGGGATCGTAAACGATGCCGAAGTGATCCAGAAAATCCTCGGCGGATATCAGTTCGGACAGTTCGGGGAGGTGAATTGAAGCAGTCATGACAGCTTTCCTTCAGGCGGATGCGATAGCGGCGAGGGGTGTGGGCGCGGCGTGGATTTCCCGGTAAAAGGTTTCCAGTTCCGACGGTTCCGGCGGGCGTTTGGTCCGGCGGACGAAGGTGCGAATCCGCGTCAGCACGGCTGCCGCCTGCGACGGACTGAGGGCGATGCCCAGTTCGCCGTAAATCCGCCGCACCGCCCGCGGCCCGGAATGCGTGCCCAGCACCAGCCGATGACTGCGGCCCAGTTCGGCCGGGTCCACGCCCTGGTAGTTGAGCGGGTGCTTGAGCAGACCATCGACGTGGATGCCGGCCTCGTGGGTGAAGGCGCCTTCGCCGACCAGGCTCTTGTGCCAGGACAGCGGCCGGTTGGCGGCGGCGGCGACCCGCTGCGACAAGGCTGGCAAGCCGGTCAGGTCCACGTTCACCTGAAAGCCGTACAGCTTGTGCAGGCCCATCACTACTTCCTCCAGCGCGGCGTTGCCGGCCCGTTCGCCGAGACCGTTGACCGTGGTGTTGACGTGGCTGGCGCCGCCCAGCGCGGCGGCCAAGGTGTTGGCGGTGGCCAGCCCTAAATCGTCGTGGGCGTGCATTTCCAGTTCGAGGTCCACCGCCGCCCGCAGGCGTTGGAAAATCGCCAGCGTGCCGAACGGTTCCATAATCCCCAGCGTGTCGGCGAAGCGAAACCGACGCGCTCCGGCGATTTGGGCGGTCTCGGCGGCGCGCAGCAGGAAATCGTGGTCGGCCCGCGAGGCATCCTCGCCGCCGACGATGACCTCCAGCCCCAGTTCCAGCGCTTGGGGCACGCAACGCTGGATGGTGTCCAATGCCTGCTCGCGCCCCCAGCCCAGCTTGTGACGCAGTTGCTGGTCGGACAGCGGTACCGACAAATCAACACACCGCACCCCGAGGTCGCGGCACAGTCGCAGATCGGCTTCGCACATCCGGCTCCACACCAGCAGCGTGGCGTTCAAATCCAGCGCGGCGAGATCGCGAATGCTGTCCCGCTCCTCCGCGCCCATCGCCGGAATCCCGATTTCCAGTTCCGGCACGCCCAGAGCCACTAACTCACTGGCAATGGCCCGCTTTTCGTCCTGAGTAAAGGCCACGCCCGCCGACTGTTCGCCGTCGCGCAGGGTGGTGTCGTCGATTACGAGGGTGCGGGTAGCAGCGGTCATGGCAGCGGTCTCGCCGGAGAGGGTCCACAGGGGAATCTACAAGTCGCGTGCCAATATCAAGGTCTGTTTAAAAACAGTGGGTTATTCAGAAGGGTCCGGCGCGCGCGCGGGGTTTCGCACACCCTGACAGCGTGGTTGTCGGGAAAACGACAAGGGAACGCGGTGAGGGGGCGGGGGGTTGAGG
>CAVRCC010000034.1:0-203038 GCA_963719395.1 uncultured Gammaproteobacteria bacterium
GATTGCGCGTGGAGCCTCTGCCAGTTCGATTGCGGACCGGGCTGCGAGGTCGTGTTCCCGTGTCGCGGAGGAAGCGTCAGCCTGGGACCTCTACGATGACCCGAGCGACGCTCAGCGAACGTGGGACGGGCGAAGCAGTGTCGCACCCGGACCGACGGCTCCCAACGCTACCAGATCGCCATCGACGCCAAGACCCCGTGGATCGAGTATCCGCGATCCAAGGCGCGGGCCTGATGGTGCGGCGCAAGGCCGATCGTCTTCCGGCAGGTCAGTCGTACATCGATATCCGCGACGGAAGCCGGACGTACGCGGGCCAAGAAAGGCGTCCGTTACAGCGTTTACAGCGACACGGGCCATTCATGGAGATCGAGGCCGCCGGCGGCTGCCCGCCATCATCCGGCCGAATACCGAAATGAGTATGGCGGTGAGCACCCAATTCACACAAACCGACCTCGGTAAGAATGCAACGAGGCCGACCAACGGAAGGCCGGTTTCTCGCGGGGAAAACATTCAGACTGACGTCATATTTTGCTGAACATCAATATCGGGTGAAAACAACAAATCATTGGAATCATTCTGCTCGTGGCCGGCGGCTTCTCCGCGGCCAGCTTCTACGTCCCTTCCCATGCGATCAAGAAATGGTCGTGGGAAACCTATTGGATCAGCCTGGGGTTCGTCGCTTGGCTCATCATGCCGACGGTGGCCGGTGCTGACCACGCCGGACCTCTGGGGCATCCTGCGCCAGAGTCCGGTCGGCAGCATGGTCGGAGCGTACGTTTTGGCGACCTATGGGGTTTTGGCGGGCTGATGTGCGGACTGGCCCTGCGATACCTCGGCCTCTCGCTCGGACAGTCGATCTCCCTAGGTGTTTGCTCGATCGTCGGCACGCTGGTTCCCGCCACCATCGAAGGAAAGATCGGCCTGTTGTTCACCACGCTGCCGGGGTTCGTTGTACGCCATGTTGCTGGCCGCCGCCCGCAACGGCTGGCTGGACGAGAAGGCGGTGGTGCTGGAATCGCTGTTGGCGATCAAGCAGGCCTTGGCCGATGCGGTATTGACCTACTTCGCCGGGCAAGTGGCGGGTTGGTTGCGGCAGGTGTAATGAAAAACTGGAAATTCCTGCTGCTGGCCGTGCTGGGCGTGGCGCTGAGCGTGTTCTTTCTGGCGATTATGCGTCCGCCCGGCGGCCGATCCTCTACGCCCAGGCCGGATCTGCCCTGGCAGGCGACCGCCAGCCCGGATGGCGCGACGCTCACCGTGTTCGGCCTGACCCTGGGTCAGAGCACGGTGGCGGACGCCGTGAACAAACTCGGCAGGCGGTATGAATTGGGCCTGTTCCAGGGCCCGGACGGGGACTTGAGCTGGAAGCGTATTTCCGGGACGCGGTGGTCGGCGGCCTGAATGTCCGGCTGGTGCTGGCGGCGACTGCCCGCACCGGTACTGGAGGCGCTGCGAAGCCACGCTGGAGCTGGCAACCCACCGCCGACGGTGGCCGGCGTTATGCGGTTGCCGAGACCGATACCGAGGCGGGGCTGGAGGCGGTCGTCACCGCGATTACGTATCTGCCGGTGGTCAAGTTCGACGCCGACCTGATCCGCAAACGCTTTGGCGAGCCGGCCGAGCGGATTGCGGCCAAGGACGGGACGCACTGGCTGTATCCGGCGCTGGGATTGGATCTGTTGCTGGGCGACAACAGCGAGGCGCTGTTGCAATACGTTCCGCCGCCGGAATTCGAGCGGCGGTTGCGGGCGCCGTTGGGCCAGAATCGAGGAAATTAAAGCGCATGACGATGCAACCCGACCCATACGCTGTGATGGGCAATCCCATCGCTCACAGCCTATCGCCGCGTATTCATACCCTGTTCGCGGCCCAAACCGGCCAGCATCTCGAATACCGCGCCATTCTGGTCGAACTGGGCGGCTTCGCGGCGGCTTCGCGCGCCTTCCGAGACGCGGGTGGCAAGGGACTCAACGTGACCGTGCCGTTCAAGCAGGATGCCTGGGTGTTCGCCGACGTGCTCAGCGCCCGCGCCGAACGGGCCGGGGCGGTCAATACCTTGAGTTTCACGCCCACCGGCGTGCGTGGTGATAATACCGACGGGCTGGGACTGGTGCGCGATCTCAAGCTCAACCACGGTTGCGGGCTGGCGGGCCGGCGCATCCTGCTGCTGGGCGCGGGCGGCGCGGCGCGGGGAGTGTTGCAGCCCCTGCTGGCGGAACAGCCGGCGCAACTGGTCATCGCCAACCGCACCGCCAGCAAGGCAGCCGGGTTAGCGTTGCGCTTCGGCGATCTGGGATCGGTGTCCGGCTGTGGCTTCGCCGAACTGGCGGGGCGGCGGTTCGATTTGATCATCAACGCCACAGCCGCTGGCCTGAACGACACCGTGCCGCCCCTGCCGGAGGAGGCGCTGGCGGCGGACGGCTGGTGCTACGATCTGATGTACGGCCGCGAACCGACCGCCTTCGTGCGTTGGGGGCGGGAGCGGGGTGCGGCCCAGTCTCTGGACGGTCTGGGGATGCTGGTGGAGCAGGCGGCGGAAGCGTTCCACCAGTGGCGCGGGGTTTGGCCGGAGACTCGGCCGGTGATTGCGGCGTTGCGGGGTGGGTGAGCCGCGGCTGGAACGGGCGACAGTTCACTCCGCCAGCAGCACCGGCATCAACAGCGCGACGGTTTCGGCCAATTCGCAGGCCGCACCGAGGGTATCGCCGGTCGCGCCACCCAGCCGGGCCAGCAACCAGTAGCGCAGTCCGAAAAACCCGACGCCCAGCCCGCCGAGCAGCGCGCCGCCCAGCCCGCCGAGCAGGGCGACGGTCACGGCGGCGATGAGTAGCATCAGCAGGCCACAACTCAACCGGGGTAGATAGTTCGCATAGGGTGCGCCCAAGCCGTCGGGGCGCACGTAGGGCGTGGTGATCAACAGCAGGACGATGACGGTGCGGCCCAGCACCGGCGCCAGCAGCAGGGTGGCGCGGGCGTCGCCGGCCAGCAGCGCTTGCAGGGCGGCGAACTTGGCGAGCAGCACCAGCACGATGGCGACGATGGCGATGGGACCGCTGCGTGGATCCTTCATGATCGCCAGGGTCCGGTCGCGGTTGCCCTGACCGCCGATCCAGGCATCGGCGGTGTCGGCCAGTCCATCCAGATGCAACCCCCCGGTTAGCAGCACCCACGTCGCCAGCACCAGCGCCGCCAGCACGCCGGGGTCGATCAGCCACAGAGCGGTATGCAACCCGGCCAGCAGCGCGCCGATGATCAGCCCCACCACCGGGAAGAACAGCACCGACAATCCCAGTTCCTCGGGGCGCGGCGGGAGGCTGGACAACGGGACCGGCAGCCGGGTCAGCAGTTGCAGGGCCAGCGCGAAGGCGCGAATCATGCCAGGCGGCCGTTGTGGAACACCAGGTGGGGATCGGCTTCCGGGTCGCGGTGCAGGCGGATTCGGCTGATCGCGGCGAACGGCACTTCGATCCGCCAAATCCGCCGCACCGGCATCTCCAACAAGCGACGCAGGACCATGCGAATGGTCCCGCCGTGGGCGATCAGCAACACATGCTGGCCGCGGTAGCGTTCCAGCAGGGCCTCCCAGGCTTGGCCGACGCGCTGGTCGAAGGCCTCGACCGGTTCGCCGCCGGGGATCGGGCAGCCGATCGGATCGCGCCAGAATCGCGCCAGCGCCAGCGGGTCGGTGGCGTGAACATCGGCGACGCTGCGGCCTTCCCAGACGCCGAAACTCAACTCGCTGAACTCATTGACGATCTCCAGCGGCAGGTTCAGATGTTCGGCCAGTTCGCGGGCGAAGGCGGCGCAGCGGATCAGCGGCGAACTGATCACTGCTTCCCAGTCGCGGTAGTCGCCGACCGCCGCGCGCATCTGCTCCCAGCCGCGCGGGCTGAGCGGATCGTCCACCGCTCCCCGAAACATCTGGCCGCCTTCCGGCTCGCCATGCCGCAGCAGGTCCACAGTCGTGAAGTCGCTCATGCCTGCGAGACCCCGGCTTCGGCGAAGGTGGCCATGCTGGCGTGCAGGACGGCGGCGGCGCGCAGAATGGGCATGGCCACGGCCGCGCCGCTGCCTTCGCCCAGCCGCATCCCCAGATCGAGCAGCGGCTGGGCTTCCAATGCGTCCAGCAGCCGGCGGTGGCCGGGTTCGGCGGAGCAGTGGGAGTAAAACAGCCAGGCCGCCAGTTCCGGCCGCCGCCGCGTCGCGACCAGAGCAGCGGCGGTGGTGATAAAGCCATCCACCAGCGCCGGTAAGCCCAGTTGGCCGCAGCGCAGATAAGCGCCAGCCAGCGCGGCGATCTCGAAGCCGCCCAGCCGTTGCAGCGCGATCAGCGGCTGGTCGCTGCGATGGCGGGCCAGCGCCTGTTCGATGACCCGCGCCTTGCGGCTGACGCCGGCGGGGTCCAGGCCGGTGCCGGGGCCGGCGAACTGCGCGGCGGGCAGATTCAGCAGCGCACAGGCGATGGCGGCGGCGCTGGTAGTGTTGCCGATGCCCATTTCGCCGCCGATGAACAGCCGCGCGCCGTTGATGACGGCCCGTTCGGCGGCGTCGTGACCGGCCGCCAGCGCCTCGTGCAGTTGGTCGACGGTCATCGCCGGCTCGTGGACGAAGTTGGCGGTGCCAGGGCCGACCCGCGCCTCCACGACGCCCGGTAAATCTTCCAGCGGCTGCGCGGTGCCGACGTTGACCACTTCCAGCCGGGCGTCCCATTCCCGGGCCAGGACGCTGATGGCCGCGCCGCCCCGGGCGAAGTTGCGCACCATTTCGGCGGTTACCACCTGCGGGAAGGCGGAGACGCCCTCGGCGACCACGCCGTGATCGCCGGCGAACACCGTGATCCAGACTTTGTCCACGCGCGGCTGTTGGGTGCCCTGCATCGCCGCCAGGGTGATGCCGAGTTCCTCCAGCCGACCCAGCGAGCCGGGTGGTTTGGTCAGTTGCGCCTGCCGTTGGCGGGCGGCGGCCAGCACGGCGGCGTCGGGGGCGGCGATGGGGGCGTCATACCAGGGATGGCTCATGCGGGGCAGTCCTTGAGGGTGAGGGGGAGGCCGGCGACGATGAAGTTGACCCGGTCGCAGCCGTGGGCGACCGCCTGGTGCAGACGGCCGGCTTCGTCGCGAAACCGGCGGGCCAGCGGATTGGCGGGGACGATGCCTTGGCCGACTTCGTTGCTGACCAGCAGGATATGGCCAGGCAGGGTCGGCAGCGTGGTCAACAGGGCGTTGGTTTCGGTGGCCAGCGCGTCGTCGCCGGCGGCCAGCAGGTTGCTGAGCCACAGGGTCAGGCAATCCACCAGCAGGCAACAGTTTGGGGCGGCGTGGGTGCGTAGGACGGTGGCCAGCGCCAGCGGTTCTTCGACCAATCCCCAGTCGCTGGGACGTTCGGCGCGGTGGCGGGCGATGCGCTCGGCCATTTCCGCGTCGCCGGCCTGGGCGGTGGCGAGATAGATCACGTTCAGACCGCTGGCGGTCGCCCGGCGCTGAGCAAAGATGCTCTTGCCGGAGCGGGCGCCGCCGAGGATGAGTTCTTTCATGTCAATGGCTTATGGTTATTTTGCCGGCGCCCGTCGCGGGCGGCGTGGCTTATTATCGTAGATTTTAGGCAATTGCCAAACCGGGCGGACGCCGGTCGGCCGTGGAGGCTGTTATGATTCATCGGACACTGTTTCACGAGGCGCTACATCGAGATGGCCTGTTCCGATGAAATGACCAATCCTTTCACCGACCATTTCGCTCCCGTCGCCGCCGATTACGCCAGTTTCCGTCCCCGCTACCCGGCGAGTCTGTTTGCGTGGCTGGCGAGCATCGCGCCCGGCCGCGCTCTCGCCTGGGACTGCGCGGCGGGTAGCGGGCAGGCTTCGCGCGATTTGGCCGCCTATTTCGAGCGGGTCGTCGCCACCGATGCCAGCGCGACGCAAATCGCCGCCGCCGTTCCCCATCCACGGGTGGACTATCGGGTTGCGCCGGCGGAAGCCTCCGGGCTACCCGAGGCGGCCGTCGATCTCATCACGGTCGCTCAGGCCCTGCACTGGTTCGACCTCGACCGCTTTTACGCCGAGGCGCGGCGGGTGCTGAGACCCGGCGGCATCCTGGCGGCGTGGACCTATGGCGTGCTGGCGGTGGCGGGCGAAGCGGTGGACGCCCAAGTACAGACGTTCTACCAGGAAACCGTCGGTCCGTACTGGCCGCCGGAACGCCGGTATGTGGAAAGCGGTTATCGGACGTTGCCGTTTCCCTTCGTCGAACTGGAACCTCCCGAATTCCATATGGAAGTGTCCTGGACTCTGCCGGAACTGCTCGGCTACTTGCGGAGCTGGTCGGCGACCGGTCGCTACCTCGCCGAGCAGGGCCATGACCCGGTAACGGCGTTGGCGGCGGTACTGGCGCCACTTTGGGGTTCGCCGCGCGATCGCCGACGGATCACCTGGCCCTTGGCGGTTCGGGCGGGCACGGCATCATCATTCCATGTTGTTTCATAGGCATGCCCAATCGGAGAAAACCATGGCGCTGGCTTCGGAAACGTTATTCGATAACGGTGACACTGACTTCCATCCCGCCCTGATCGGCCTGGGTCGGCGCGGTTGTGAATATGTTCGGCGGCTGCACCGGTCTGGTCTGATGGATGTCTATGCGTTCCTGATCGACCACGATTCCGAGTCGCGGCAGGAAGACGCCCCGCCCGACCACACCTGTTGGATTGGCAACGTCGAAACCGTACCGGATTTCTCGGCGTGCGGGTTGCTGGGGCTGGTGATCGTCGGCGCCGAGCATCGGGACAAGAGCGAGCAGCTCAGTCTCCGGGTGGGTCTGCTGAGGGAACGGCCGACGTTGATGCTGGGCATCGCGTTGCCGCCGCCGGCCGGCGAGCAATACCGGTTGAGGCCAGAACTGCTCAGGGAATTGGATGGCATGGCGTATTGGCCCGACGATCCGACGCGACCGGAATCGTGGGCACTGTTGCAAGCCGCCGTGGCCGATCTGGTGGATGCGGTGTTCGCGCCCGGTCCGGTCGAGGCCGATCTTGCCGATTTAATCGCCGCATTCGGCGCCGCCCGGTCGATTCTGATCGCCAGCGCCACGCAAGAGCGCCCGGCAGACCCGGAGCGGATTCAGGCGACCGCCTACACCGCGCTGGCAGAGTTGTACGAGCGGGGATTCAAACCCGATCAGGCCTCGGGGATGCTGGTTGTCGTGCGCGGTGTAGACGATGCGAACATCGATGGGTGCGAGGCGGTGCGTCAGATGCTCCGAGACAGTCTGCCGGACGCGGCCACCACCACGCTGGCCGCACCCGCTGGGGAAGGCTGGCGGGAACGGGTGCGGGTGAGCCTGTTCGCAGTGGGGTCGTTTGGCGGGGTAGGGCGCTGACCTTGGCGCCACGCCGGTTCCCAGGCGGCCGCGAGCGGTAACCTACAAGCTGGTCATTTTCGATAAAACTGCTAAAAATTATGACATGAACCCATGCCATGCCGGAGTGGATAATGAATAAAGGCGATTTCGCCACTGATCAGTTTTCTCAGACGTCCGACGTACTTGATATCGTTCTGGATAACATCCCCCAAGGGATCGTGATAGTGGACAAAGCCTATCGCATGGTGGCGTTTAATCGTCCAATGTTCGACATCTTTCGCTTGCCCGCAGACACTTTCCGTGTCGGTATAGATTTTCGCGACGTGCTCCGGATTTGGGCGCAACATACAGGTCAGGATGCCGAAATGCTCGAACGGGCCACCCGCGAATTGGATATGCCGGAGCCGTTCTCGTTCGAACATGCGCAGGATATTCTGGGTGAGCTACGTTGGTGCCTGCTGACGCATACCCCACTGCCGGGTGGCGGCTTCGTGCGCACCTTTACCGATATCACCGAGCGCAAACGCCTGGAACAAGAGCTAGACCGCCTGTCGCGAATCGACGCGCTCACGGGGGTCATGACACGTTGGGCCTTCGAGCAGCGTCTCATCGAAGAGATCGAGCGGGCACGGCGCTTTGACCATCCCCTGCCGCTGCTGATGGCTGACTTCGACCACTTCAAGCGAGTCAACGACACCTGGGGGCATCACGCCGGTGACGCGGTCCTGCGCAGCTTTGTGTCCATGTGCCAACAGGCGTGCCGAGTGCACGATCTGGTAGGGCGTCTCGGCGGCGAAGAGTTCACTCTGTTGCTGCCCGAGACGGAGATCGGCGCCGCCGTGGTCGTGGCGGAGCGGCTTCGCGAGGCCGTGGCACAGCGCCCTATCGATCTGGATACCCCAGGGCAGAGCTTGCACGTCACCGTGAGCGTTGGAGTGGCGCAACTGCGCGCTTCGGATGGCGCCAGCGAACTCATCCAACGGGCTGATCGGGCGTTGTACGCAGCTAAAGCGGCCGGGCGCAATTGCGTGCGATGCGAAGAGGGCGCGGTCTGAGAAGCCGTACAAAACGCCTCTGAAGTTTGCGTGACCCAAGCGAGCGCCTTGCCGTTGCCAACCCCCCTCATAGCGCGATTGCCCTGATCGCCGCGCCCAGCGATTCAGAGCGTCGATAAAAAGTGATTAAATTCGATTGGTTAAACCCATACCGAAAAAATATTTTTCCGGCTGTCTGGGGCGCTGGGAGGTCACACGGCGGCGCTGAGGGATTATCCTCCAAAGGATTTTCCCTCGACTATTCCGGAGAACCTGATGAGCCACGCTACCGCCGCCCTCCTTCACCGCCGCCAGCACCGGAAGGCGCGCCACACGGCCAAACGTCAAGCCCGGTGCCGCGCCCGGCGGCGCGCCGCCGCGGCGTGCCCCAGCCGCGGGCAGGCGGTCCTGTGCGAACTGTGCAAGACGATCCATCATTTTTTTCCCAATCTGTTCGACCAGTTGCGCCAGTTGGAAGACTGTCGGCAGAAATCCGACTATACGCTGGCGGAAATTCTGCTGGCGGGGATCCTGCTCTTTGTGTTTCAACAAGGTTCGCGCAACGCCTTCAATAACCAGCGGGCCGAGGCGAAATTCAGGACCCATTACGAGCGCTTGTTCAAGTTGCGGCTGCCGCATCTGGACACGGTCCACCAGGTGTTGTGCCGGCTGCCCGAAGCCGAGTTGGAACAGCTCAAACACACCTTGGTGAAGACGCTGTTGGAGAAGAAGGTCCTGCACAAGTATCGCCTGTTCGGATGCTGGTTTGTGGTGGCCGTCGACGCGACGGGGGTGGCGAGCTTTAGCGAGCGGCACTGCGAGCAGTGCCTGCATCGGACCTCATCGACCGGGAAAACGACTTATTTTCATCCGGTGTTGGAAGCCAAGCTGATCACCCCCTCCGGGTTGGCGATCTCGTTGGCGACCGAATGGATCGCCAATCCGACCGGTGAGTATGATAAACAGGATTGCGAACGCAAGGCGTTCGCCCGCTTGGCGGCCCAGCTCAAACAGCAGTATCCCCGGCTACCGCTCTGTCTGACCGCCGATGGCCTGTATCCCTATCAGGGCTTCTTCGAGATCTGCCGCGATTCCGGTTGGGCGTTCATCATCACCTTCAAAGACGGCAACCTGCCCACCGTCTGGGAGGACGTGCAGGGGTTGCTGCCCCTGACTCCAGCGCAATGCCGCCACGAGCGGCGTTACCACGGTTCCACGGTGATCGACCAGCGGTTGCGCTGGGTCAACCACCTCGCCTATGGCGGCCACACCCTGGCGTGGCTGGAGAGCGTGGAAACCGTCACGCCCGCCCAGGGCGCGAACCCCACCCAGCACCGCTTTGTCCATCTGACCAACCTGACGGTGACCGCCCGCACCGTGGCGACGTTGAGCCGCACCGGCCGGTTACGTTGGAAAATCGAAAACGAAGGCTTCAATACCCAAAAGCACCTCGGCTACGGCCTGGAGCATCGGTATGCCCGGGTCAGTTGGCAAGCGGCGAAAAATTACTATCAATGCCTGCAAATCGGTCACCTGATCAATCAGTTAACGATTCTCAGCACGAGCTTTCAGACCCACTTACACGGCAAGATGACCTGCCGCCACCTCTGGCGGTGTCTGCTGGCCTTCCTCCTGGAGGGCGACCTCAGCCCGAGCCTGCTCGACGCCCTGCGTCCCCGGCGGCTCCAAATCCGGTTGCTCTAAGACATCGGGAGATCGCCTGCTCCGCAATCCAGGCGCCACCCGTCAACCCGCTCGGGAGGTGAATCCTACCCAACTGGATCATCGAAAGTGGTGCCGGCTTCTTCAACGCCCACCCCGTCACCGGGGAGGCGTGGAGGAGAACGGGAGAGGTGCGCCCGGTGATGGCGCCTCCGCTCCCCTTCGCCCAACATAGGCCGGACGCTCTGAATCGCTGGCCGCGCCCCCCGCCGTTGCGCGCCCCAGCCTTTCCCCCTAGAATGACTGCCCCTTGCGGTCCGCCCGGGCCGCGACTCCTTGCCTCACCACCTACGTGGGAGGCTGTTCCAATCCGTAGGGAGCTTTGCATGCGTCATTATGAAATCGTGTTCATGGTCCACCCCGACCAGAGCGATCAGGTTCAGGCGATGGTGGATCGCTATCGCGTGATGATCGAAGAGGACGGCGGCAAAATCCACCGTCTGGAAGACTGGGGCCGGCGACAATTAGCCTATCCGATCAACAAGATCCACAAGGCGCATTACGTGTTGATGAACATCGAGTGCAGCCAGCCGGTGCTGGAGGAAATCCAGAGCGCATTCCGTTTCAACGACGCCGTCATCCGCAATCTCATCATTCAGAGGGATGGTCCCGAAACCGAGCCGTCACCGCTGATCCGGTCCCGCGACGAGCGCGATACGCGCGACGACCGCGACGACCGCGACGACCGTGAACCTCGCGGTGGTCGCGCCGACCGCGAGGACGCCGACGACGAGATCGAAGTCGACGACGAGGTGGTTTGAGCCAGCGCTTGGCTGTGCCCCATGCCGTCCGCGCCGCCCGCCGACAACTGTCTGATCATCGTCGGCCAGTTGGCCGGAACCTGTGAAACCCGCGTCACGCCGGCCGGAGTCCCGATCAGCCGCTTTCTGCTCGAACACTATTCCGGACAACAGGAAGCCGGCCTCCCCCGCGAGGCGCGTTGCCGAATTCCAGTCGTCGCCTGTGGCGAGGCGCTCGCCCGAATCGCCGGTCGGCTGGCGCCGGGCGCCCGTATCCGGGTCCGGGGCTTCGTCAGCCGCGCCAATCACCGCGAGGGCGAATATCGGTTGGTGCTGCACGCCGCCCACATTGACATTCTTGTTACCGAATCATCCGAGGGTTGACCATCATGTCGCGTTTCTTCCGTCGCAAAAAGTTCTGCCGTTTCACCGCCGAAGGCGTCAAGGAAATTGACTACAAGGACATCGCCGTCCTGAAAAACTACATCACCGAAACCGGCAAGATCGTGCCGTGTCGCATCACCGGCACCAAGGCCCGCTACCAGCGGCAGTTGTCGGTGGCGATCAAGCGCGCCCGTTTCCTGGCGCTGCTGCCGTTCTGCGACCGGCATTGAGTCCGGGAAGGACGCAGGCTGGCCTCCTCCTTCGTCCCGCGCCATTCCTATGAAAGCGCTTGCCGCTTTCGTCATGCGTGGCCGGTCGCCGGCGGCGCTGGTCGCGGCGGTCGCGGCGGTGCTGTTCTGGCTGTTCCCACCGTTCCTGGTGGTGTCGGACGCGGCGGTGGCGTTGGTGACGCTGCGCCGGGGCGCGGCCGAGGGTGCATGGGTGATGGCGCTGGCCGGGTTGGGCGCCGTGGCTCTGACCGGGTTGGCGCTGGGTACGCCGTGGCCGATGCTGGAGGTATTGCCGGTCTGTTGGCTGCCGCTGTGGTTGCTGGCCCTGGTGTTGCGCGCCACGGTGTCGCTGTCGCGGACCGTCCAGGCGGCGGCGCTGCTGGGCCTGCTGGGCGTGGGGGGGATTTACCTGGCGCTGGGCGATCCGGCGATCTGGTGGAGCGGCGTGCTCGGGCAGTGGGAGCGGGAACTGGCGGCGCTGGCGCCGGCGGGCCAGCCGGCCGACCCGGCCACGTTGGATCAACTGCTGGCGCTGCTGAAGGAATGGGCGCCGTATCTGCCGGGGCAGGTGGTCGGCGCGGTGCTGCTGTTCGCGCTGGCGGGATTGTTGCTCGGCCGCTGGTGGCAAGCGCTGCTGTTCAATGCCGGCGGTTTTCGTCCCGAATTTCACGAGCTGCGGCTGGGCCGGCCGCTGGCGGTGCTGATGCTGGCGCTGTTCGGCGCGGCGATGCTGTCCGGCTGGCCGCCGCTGAGCAACGCGGCGCTGGTGCTGGGTCTGCTGTACACCGTGCAGGGCGTCGCCCTGGTTCATGCCGTGGCGTTCAGGCGGCGCCTGTCGCCGGCCTGGCTGCTGCTGTTCTACCTGTTGCTGCTGGTTCCACTGCTGTCGCAGTTGGTGATGGCGCTGGGCGTCGCCGACGCCTGGGCCGATTTCCGCAACCGCGTCCGGCCGCGGTTGGGCCAGCCCTGAACCGCATTTACCTAAATTCGAATCAAATCCTGGAGCATCCGACGATGGAAATCATTCTGCTGGAAAAAATCACCAATCTGGGCGCCTTGGGCGACCGGGTTAAGGTCAAGCCGGGCTATGCCCGCAACTTTCTGATTCCCAAGGGTAAGGCCACCGAGGCGACCGCGACCAACCTGGCCCGTTTCGAAGCCCGTCGCGCCGAACTGGAGCGAAGCGCCGCCGAGGCGCTGGCCAAGGCCAAGGCCCGCGCCGAGCAACTGGCCGAGTTGATCGTGACTCTGTCGGTGAAAACCGGCAGCGAGGGTCGGTTGTTCGGTTCGGTGGGTTCCGCCGACATCGCCAACGCGGTGTCCGCCGCCGGCATCGAATTGCAAAAACAGGAAGTGCGGCTGCCGACCGGATCGATTCGCCAGATCGGCGAATACGACGTGGACCTGCACCTGCACGGCGAGGTCAAGACCCAGATTCGGGTCAACATCATCGCCGAGGCCTGAGCCTCGGCCATCGCCCCCGTCGTGGTGGGCTACACTGAAATGACCCCCCGCGCAAATCTAGCCCGGCGGTGGTCGCACCACCCGACGGATGCTGGTCCCTTCGCGGGAATTTCGTGGCCGTGCCGCCGGCATGATCCGGCGGGCGGTGGCTTGTCGGTGTTGGTCCGAGAGTTCCGTCATGCAGCCCGTTACCCCGTTTCCCAACCGCAAGGACGCCGCCACTGAAGCGCTGCGGGCGCCGCCGCACTCGCTCGAGGCCGAACAGTCGGTACTGGGCGGTCTGATGCTGGACAATGTCACCTGGGATCAGGTGGCGGACCGACTGGATGAGAGCGACTTTTATCGCAACGACCACCGGCTGATCTTCCGCGCCATCCGCCGGTTGGCGGAGCACAGCAAGCCCTTCGATCTGCTCACGCTGGCGGAGTGGCTGGAAGATAACAATCAGTTGGAGGATGCGGGAGGCTTCGCCTATCTGGGGGTGCTGGCGCGGGATACGCCCAGCGCCGCCAACGTCCGCGCCTATGCCGATATCGTCCGCGAACGGGCGATCCGCCGCGAGCTGATCCGCACCAGCACCGAAATCGCCGATAGCGCCTACGATCCCCGGGGCCGCGACAGCAAGGAACTGCTGGACGATGCCGAGAAGCGGGTGTTCGCGATCGCCGAGCGGGGATTCCGCGCCCGGCAGGGTTTTACCAGCATCAAGGATTTGCTGGCGCGCACGGTGGAGCGGATCGACATCCTGTTCCAGCGCGACAATCCCATCACCGGCATTCCCACCGGCTGGGCCGATTTCGACGAGATGACCGCCGGCCTGCAACGCGGCGATCTGATCGTGATCGCCGGCCGACCGTCGATGGGTAAAACCACGCTGGCGATGAACATCGTTGAATTCGCGGCGATCCAAGTGAAGTGTCCGGTGGCGGTGTTCAGCATGGAAATGCCGGGCGAGAGCCTGATCATGCGGCTGGTGTCCTCGCTGGGACGGATCGACCAGCACCGGGTGCGCACCGGCCGGCTGGAGGAGGCGGATTGGCCGCGGCTGACCTCGGCAGTGACCATGCTGTCCGAGGCGCGGCTGTTCATCGACGACAGCTCGAATCTGAGCCCGAATGAGTTGCGGGCGCGGGCGCGACGCTTGCATCGGCAGGAGGGGCAACTGGGGCTGATCGTGGTGGATTATCTTCAGTTGATGCAGGTGCCGGGCACGAACGAGAACCGCGCCACCGAGGTTTCGGAGATTTCCCGCTCGCTCAAGTCGCTGGCCAAGGAACTGTCGGTGCCGGTGCTGGCGCTGTCGCAGCTCAACCGTACCCTGGAAGGTCGCGGCGACAAGCGGCCGATCATGTCGGATTTGCGCGAGTCGGGCGCGATCGAACAAGATGCTGATTTGATTTGTTTTATTTACCGCGATGAAGTCTACAATCCCGACAGTCCCGACAAGAACAAGGCCGAAATCATCATCGGCAAGCAGCGCAATGGTCCCATCGGGATGATCCCACTCACCTTCATGGGGCAGTACACCCGGTTCGAGAGTTACGCCCCAGAATTTCCATCGACAGGTTCCGGCTATGAGTCGAGCAACAGCGGTACGTCTCGATCTGGAGGCGCTGGCTCACAATCTCCGGCGGGTAAGGATAGCCGCGCCGGGCCGGCGGGTGGCGGCCGCCGTTAAGGCCGAAGGTTACGGTCACGGTTTGGTCCGCGTCGCTCGGACCCTGGATGCCGACGCCTTTGCAGTAGCCTGCGTTGAGGAAGCGTTGACCCTGCGCGAGGCGGGCATCGACCGACCGATTTTGCTGCTGGAAGGCGTATTCGAGGCGGCGGAATTGCCGCTATGCGCCCGCCATGGGCTGGAGATTGCCGTCCATCATCCCGAACAGGCGCGGATGTTGGAAACCGCCCGGCTGGAACGGCCCGTGCGGGTCTGGCTGAAAATCGATACCGGGATGCACCGGCTCGGTTTGGAACCCGAGACCGCGCCGGCGGTGTTTCAGCGGTTGCGGAACGGGCCGTCGGTGGCGGCGGCCATCGGTCTGATGAGCCATTTGGCGCGAGCCGACGAGCGGGACTGTGATGATACCCTCGGGCAGTTGCGAACTTTCGAGGCGGCTACCGCCGGTCTGGCGGGCGAGCGCTCGCTGGCCAATTCCGCCGGCATTCTCGGTTGGCCGCAAACCCATTTTGACTGGGTCCGGCCCGGCATCATGTTGTACGGCGCCTCCCCGTTCGTGGATAGCCTGGCGCCCGACGAGGATTTGCGGCCGGTGATGACTTTCCACACCCGGTTGATTTCGATCAAGCGGCTGCGCCGAGGCGAGCCGGTCGGTTACGGTGGAACCTGGGTGTGTCCCGAGGACATGGACGTCGGCGTGGCGGCGGTCGGCTACGGCGATGGTTATCCGCGCCATGCCCCCTCCGGGACGCCGGTGCTGCTCAATGGCCGTGAGGCAGCGCTGATCGGCCGGGTGTCCATGGACATGATCACCCTCGACCTGCGCCGGCATCCCGAAGCGCGGATCGGCGATCCGGTGGTGCTGTGGGGCGAGGGTCTGCCGGTGGAGCGCATCGCCCAGGCCGCTGGCACGATTTCCTATACTCTGCTGTGCGGGGTAACGGCGCGGGTGAAGGTAGAAATCACTCTATTTCCATAACCAGTTGTCTTCGCTCCGCTTTTTCGTCAAACAACCTAACGTTTGCTTATTGTCGAGGTTGCTATTATATTTTTTACGTTACTACAGGGAGACTTTAATTATGCCATCCATAACAAATGCAATACTTGCCCATTCGAGCCGAGCGCTATGCGCTGCAAGCTTCGTGGTTCTGGCGTTTGGCACGAGCCTAACCATGGCGGCGACGCCGACGTCCTACTTCGGCTCTGCTCTCATCACCGGCACCAATAACCGTATCTCCGTCACCCGCGTCCCAGTAATCGACAGCGCTGGCACGGTCACCTACAAAGACGTCACTATCAACTTTGTGGTGAATAGCACCGGCGGGTTGTCCTTTACGTCCTCACCTATCACCCCCTCACCAGCGCTCATTACCAGCGGCTTCAAGGCCGGAACCTACAAGGATACCCGCGGAAACAAGTACGCGGTGACCGGTCCCAGCGTGATCCCGGGCACAACGCGCACCGCTTGGTCTCTGGCCTTTACCACCGGTCCCGACGCCGCGCAGTTCAGCATGAGTTGGGTCACCGGTCCCATTGCCGGACATCCAAATCAATCCAGCCTTACGGCGCGCAGCATCACCACCACCGCCTATAGCTGGGGTACTGTAGGCGTAGAACAGTTCAAGACCAGCTCCTTTCCATTCTCTTATTGGGGAAATTACGCCCGGGTCGTCGGCGCCGCCCAGGCAGGCAACCAACTGGTGTTCCATTTGTTCTCTAATATTGACAATATCGAAGACGACAGCGTCTCACTCCAGTTCTGCCCCAGCGCCTGCTGATGTCTGAATCACGGTGCGGGTGGGCAAACGTCTCTTTAATTGGCCCGCTCTGACTGGCCCAAGGGGTATTTTTATACGGCCTCTTAGCGGCTAAACGATTGAAAAACCGTCTCATCTTCAACACCGGCATCCTCGCCCCGCTTTCCGCAAGGGAGAGCGGGGCGTTTTATAAGGAAGCGATCTTGGCCTTGTTTTCCCTGCTACTGAGTTATGGATTAAAGCGGTGAGCAAGGCCCGCACGGTCTACGTCTGCACCGAATGCGGGGCACAGGCCAGCAAGTGGTCGGGCCAGTGCGGCGACTGCGGGGCCTGGAATACCTTGCAGGAAACTCCGGCCGCGCCGGCGGCGGGCAAGGGCGGGAACAAGTTTACGGGCTATGCTGGCCCGGCGGCGGCGGGAGAAGTGCGCGCCCTGGCCGAGGTGGACGCGACGGCGGAAATTCGTCAGTCCTGCGGTAACGGCGAACTGGACCGGGTGTTGGGCGGCGGGCTGGTCCACGGTTCGGTGACGCTGATCGGCGGCGATCCCGGCATCGGTAAATCCACTCTGCTGTTGCAGGTGCTGGCGGTGCTGGCGGAGCGCGACCGGACCCTGTACGTCAGCGGTGAGGAATCGCCGCAGCAGATCAGCCTGCGCGCCCAGCGTCTGCAATTATCCCGCGACCGGTTGCGGCTGTTGCCGGAGATCAACGTCGAGCGGATTCTGGCCACCGCCGAGATCGAGCAGCCCCGGGTTATGGTGATCGATTCGATCCAGACCGTGTACACCGAGCGGCTGCAATCGGCACCGGGTTCGGTGGCGCAGGTGCGCGAGAGCGCGGCGCAACTGGTGCGCTACGCCAAGGCCACCGGCACGGCGCTGTTTCTGGTCGGGCACGTGACCAAGGAGGGCGCGATCGCCGGGCCACGGGTGCTGGAGCACATGGTGGACACGGTGCTGTATTTCGAGGGCGATCCCAGCGGGCGGCTGCGGGTGCTGCGGGCGGTGAAGAACCGTTACGGGCCGGTGAACGAGCTGGGCGTGTTCGCGATGACCGAGCACGGGCTGAAGGAAGTCAGCAATCCTTCGGCGATCTTTCTTTCCCGCCACGAGACGCCGGTGGCTGGCAGCGTGATCATGGTGACCCGCGAGGGCACCCGGCCGTTGCTGGTGGAAATCCAGGCGCTGGTAGACGAGTGCCACGGTGGCAATCCGCGCCGGGTGACGCTGGGGCTGGAGCAGAACCGGCTGGCGATGCTGTTGGCGGTGTTGCACCGGCACGGCGGGGTGGCGATGTACGATCAGGATGTCTACGTCAACGCGGTCGGCGGCGTGCGAATCAACGAGACCGCAGCGGATTTGGCGGTGTTGCTGGCGGCGCTGTCCAGCTTCCGCGACCGGCCGCTGCCGATCGATCTGGTGGTGTTCGGGGAAGTCGGGCTGGCGGGCGAAATCCGGCCGGTGCCCAACGGCGAGGAGCGGCTGCGCGAAGCGGCCAAGCACGGCTTCAAGCAGGCCATCGTCCCCCGCGCCAACCTGCCCCGGCGCGGCGGGCGGGTGGAGGGACTGGAACTGCGTGGCGTCAGCCGGCTGGGTGAGGTGATGGGGAATGTCTGAGGCAGAAGATTTCTCATCTGCTGCTTATAGACATTACCGAGATGCTCAACTGCTTGAGCGAGAAAATCGTGTGGAGAATGCAGATCAGCTTTATGGTATTACGTCGGAATGTGCAATAAAAAAAGCCCTGATCGAACTTCTTGCTTTTGTAAAAACGGGAATGTTGGATAAATCATACAAGGAACACATTAATGAGTTGTGGGATAAGGTAAATCACCAAAGCCTTCAAAGACGACATTCTCCCCTTTTAGCCGTTCTTAAGGCTACCAATCCTTTTTTAAATTGGCGTATAGATCAGCGCTATGCCGCAAATGGTGTCATTTCTCTTGAAGCAATGCAAATACACCGGGATACTGCTAAAAGACTCCTTGGTGCGGTTGGACTTAATGGGCAGAGGAAATGATGATCCTTGGCTTCGATAAAGCTATAAACGACGCGATTAAAATAATCGAAGATCGCTTTGGTGAGCATCCGCCTGAAACAACGCTGATACGTGACAGTTTCGGGACTTTGGTCGTTGTATTGCCGGACGACGCATTAGCGAATACGATAGACTGGAATAAACTGGCCGCGCAGTTGCATCATGCCTTGGGTGTTCATAGTCCCGGCGACGACCAAGTGTTGCTGAAAAAAACCGATCTCATTGATTATTCCGATGTACTTGAGTCGCCGGATCGTATCCGCCTGCCGGATGCAAGGAACACTTGGCTGGTTGATCGTTTGTTGACGAATCAGGACTGGCTACGCGAGCCATTGGTCAAACACCCACCGATACCCACTGCGGTCGCTTTCAGCATCAAGGGTGGTGTAGGCCGTACTACGGCCTTCGCTTTATGGGCCTGGTCTCTCGCACGTTTAGGTAAAAATATCATACTCGTAGACCTCGATTTGGAAGCGCCTGGCGTCGCCGGTCTGTTGCTGGATGAAGATCGCCAGCCTGATTATGGCTTGGCAGACTGGCTAATTGAGGCGCTCATAGGCCAACCTGACGAAACATTGCTGCAGGAGTGTTTAAGCGACTGCGCCTTGGCCAGCAAAGAACCGGGGCGTATTCGAGTTTTACCCGCTTTCGGCAAAAGAACTGAGGATTATATTAACAAGCTGGGCCGCATTTATATGCCTACCTATGCCGCTGAAACGGGTCAGTTCTCAGGATTAGCCGAAAGGTTATTGTTATTGCTGGAGCAACTAGCTCGATTGTCAGACCGGCCTGATGCGGTATTGCTCGACGCCCGTGCAGGTCTGCATGATATTGGTTCCGCCGCAGTAACCCGATTAGGCGCTGAGGTGTTTCTTTTCGGGCGAGACGATTACCAAAGCTGGCAAGCCTATCGTCAATTGTTTCGGCATCTCTCCAAGGCACGCAGTGTCTCGCTGGGCATGGCCGATGATGATTTACGTTGGCGACTGAAAATGATCGGGGCGCAGATAGAACCTAATGAATCGGCCAAACTACGATTCGAGGATGCTTCTTATGAAGTTTGGAGTGAACTATACGATGCTGGAGTCACTATCGAGGAAGAAGAGAAGCTGAGAGACTCTGGAAAGTCGATCCCTCAAGTTTTCGAGCGCGAAGACGAAAATGCCCCGCATTTTCCATTAGTTATCCAATTTGATCCCAGAGTTAGAAGTTTCGATTTAATCAATCAGGAGAATCGGCCAGACTGGAGTGTTATTGAAACTGCGTTCTGGAGTTTTTTCTTCGGAGCTGATTCACGCCTGTTACCGAAATCTCCGACCTTGGAAGACGCATGAAATGGCTCAATCCCAATTCAATTTTGATGCTTTTGCGCTGCGTGAGGCACTTACCAAATTACCAGATACTTCTGCCTGGGAAAAACTTGATCCCCCTGCGCCAGCGGAAGTCTATATCCCACTAATGCACAGTAAAGCGCTACTGCCAGAAGTCAGTATCGTGGAAGGAATGCGCGGTGCTGGAAAGAGTTTTTGGACTGCGGTATTGGCTCATGATAAGACCCGCACCCTTATCGCCAAGGTTGGGAATATCGAAATTCCTTCTCAATTGATCGTAAAAGTCGGGTTTGGTCTTGACTTTGATAACCAACAGCTTCCAAGTCCTCAACGAATAGCCTCATTACTCGATCAATGCTGCACTCCAGATGATATTTGGCGGTCAGTCCTCAGTAGGACTGCATTTATCGTGTTGGAACAAAGACCTTTTCTTTTCAACGACTCAGTGAATGATGCCGCCCTTTGGGTAAAACAAAACCGTGATCAGGCCGATCAATATCTGGCTGAATGCGACCGTATATTGGTCGAGCGGAAACAGGTGCTTTTGTTAGTGTTTGATTCTCTGGATCGTTTAGCTGAGGATTGGGGCCGTATCCGGCAAATTCTCTCCGCCGCGCTGAAAATTGGTCTGGAATGCCGCACCCGGCGAGCCATCCGCTTCAAGTTTTTCCTGCGTCCCGAAATGGTTGAGCAAGATGATGCAATATGGCGTTTTACTGACAGTTCAAAATTACTTCATAACAAGAGCGAACTATTGTGGCGACCGAATGATTTGTTCGGGTTAATTTTGCTCCATCTTGCAAATTCGCGATCTGCCGGTCAGACGTTCCGGCAAATTATCGAGCGCGAAGCGCACGTCCGTTGGCAACTCATTGATGATATGTATCCTTTGCCGCGAGGATTAACGGTTGGGGAAGAACCATTGCGTAGTATTGTCGAGGCCATTGCTGGCCCTTGGGTTGGTACTACGGCCAAGCGAGGCTTTACCTTTAAATGGATTCCTACCCATTTATCTGACGCCAAGGGTCGGCTCAGTCCCCGGAGTATTCTGTTGGCGTTTAAGCGCGCCGCTGAGTGGACTGCGGAACGCCATCCGAATCATAAATTTGCCTTGCATTACGAAAGCATACAACAAGGAGTAGTAAAAGCATCAACGAATAGAATCGCCGAGATTAAAGAGGATTACCCTTGGGTCGGGCCTTTGCTAGACGCACTGAAGGGAACTACAGTTCCGCTGACCTTCGAGGAACTGAATAAGCAATGGACAGAAAGCTGTATTCAGTCAGCAATTGATGCGGCGCGGACAAAGGAGAAGCTCCCTCCACGCCGCTATAGCAATACCCGTAACTTGGAGGCGTTGGTAGGCGATTTGGTGGAATTGGCGGTTCTATATGGCACCGCAGATCAACGATTCAACATGCCGGATATTTTCCGGGTTGGTTTTGGCATCAAGCGTAGAGGCGGGGTTAGACCGCCGCGTTGATCTTTTTCACCGACGCAAGTTGCTCTTTATTCCATCACCGCCACCCACTCTCAGCCAGGTAAGTCGGGCACTCGGGCACAGGATGTGCCCAACAGGCACCGTGGAGAAGTCGGGCTGGCGGGGGAAATCCGGCCGGTGCCCAACGGCGAGGAGCGGCTGCGGGAGGCGGTTAAGCACGGCTTCAAGCAGGCCATCGTGCCGCGCGCCAATCTGCCCCGGCGCGGCGGGCGGGTAGAAGGGCTGGAGGTGCGCGGCGTCAGTCGGTTGGCCGAAGTGATGAGTGGGATTTGAAGCTGGATTTGGCGACTGGTGGCCGCAGGCTATATCCAATCTGGCGTCCCAACCGACGCCGCTCACGAGCATCACCTTCAATGAAATGAAGCGGGATCGGCTGATATGACCACCCCACCGCTGTCGGATGGAACCGGGTTTATAACCCGGCACCCCGATTTTCCCTCGCGCTACATCATGCCCCGGCATGTAGATGTCTGGTGTCCATCCGCCGACGCGGCGACGCTCGTGACCCGTTACCCCGTTCTCTACATGCACGATGGGCAAAACCTCTTCGATCCAGCCCTTTCTTTCATCGGGGTCGATTGGGGCATGGACGAAGCGATGACGCGCCTGATTCGGGATACTCGCCAGCCCGGTGCGATCATCGTGGGCATCTGGAACAGTCCCCTGCGAATGCGCGAGTACATGCCTTATAAACCGCTGGCCGCGCTTCAGGATCAGCGAATGCTGGCCCGGTTCGTCGAGCAGGCTGGTGGAGAACCGCTGTCGGAACCGTACTTAAAATTTCTCGTTGAAGAACTCAAGCCATTCATCGATGCGACTTATCCAACCCTCCCGGATCGATCCCATACCTTCGTAATGGGGTCCAGCATGGGCGGGTTAATTTCGCTGCACGCGCTGATCGAGCATCCCGACATTTTTGGCGGGGCGGGTTGCCTGTCCACACACTGGCCCGCTGGGGAAGAGGCGCTGGTGGATTCTTTGGGCGTTGCGTTGCCGAAAGCAGGGCGACACCGGCTGTATTTCGATTTTGGCACCGAGACCTTGGACGCGACCTACGAACCGTACCAACAGCGGATGGATCAGTGGGTGAAGGCGGCCGGTTACGCAGCCGGCCACGATTGGCTCACCCGAAAGTTCGATGGAGCGGAGCATTCCGAGCGGGCTTGGCGGGCGCGGGTTCACATCCCGCTGGCGTTTCTTCTGCAGTGAGATAGATCGAGAGCGACCGAACGGATATGGCGGTGGTCTAACTCTGGCATTTTGGCTCCCGTCCGTTGGGGCCGGGTTTTACACCACAGGAGGCAAAAATCGTGAGCAAGATACTCAATGAGGTTTTGACGGCGAACGCCAACTATGTGCAAGACTTTGGGGATAAAGGAAATCTGCCGTTACCGCCGGGCCGCCGTTTCGCGATTCTGACCTGTATGGACGCCCGGCTCGATCCGGCCAAGTATGCCGGTCTTGCCGAAGGAGACGCTCATGTGATTCGCAACGCCGGCGGTCGCGCCAGCGATGATGCGATCCGGTCGCTGGTCATTTCATACAAGCTGCTGGGTACGCGGGAGTGGTTCGTCGTCCATCATACGAACTGCGGCATGGAGTTGTTCACCGATGAGGTCATGCGCGATCTGCTGGCGAGCAGCTTGCAAACCGCGACCTTGGACGAAAGCGGCTGGCGCGATTCCGGGCAGGGGCTGGGTTCGACCGAAGGTCGCTACATCAATTGGCTGCCGTTTGCCGATAACGCCAAGAGCGTTGTAGAGGACGTCATGCGTATCCGAAACCATCCGCTGGTTCCGGGCGATATCCCGATTTATGGCTACATTTACGACGTGAAAACCGGAAAGCTCCTGGAAGTTCCGGAAGCCACGGAGGCGGGTAAGGCGAGGTGAGAAACCGCTTGCACGAGAACCAGCGATGATCGAAGGCGCGAGTCGGTATAGGCGGGTTGCCGGCCGCTAGAGATCACGATTGCCGTAAATTCGCGCCACCGCCAGCGTGGCGTCGGCGTTTTTCTGCTTGGGGATGATCAATTCCGCCCGGTAATCGTGGCTGACCAACCGTTCGGCGTGCGCCAGCGCCGCCGCTTCCGCCACGCCGTAACAGCCGGTTTCCCGAAACACGATCTCGGATTTGCGGCTGAGCCGGTCGCTGTATTCGTTCAGTACCGCTGCGGGATAGAACGCGATCGGCAGACCCAATTTCGTCGCTAGTTCGTGCATTCCCGTTTCGTCTCGCTTGAGTTCAATACTTGCCAGCGCGTGCAAGTCGCCGCGTTGCAGACCGTGACGGGTCAAGGTCTGATCGAGCAGGGCCAGCAACGGTTCCAGCGGACAACCGCGATTGCAGCCGACGCCAGCCACTAGCAACGGTTGGGTGTAGCGTTGCGCGCCGGTGATGATGGCGTGCGCGCCCAGGAATTCGGCGACTTGTCGCGCCCATTCGTTGGCGCCGCCTTCGTGACCGGACAGAATCGGCACGACGAACCGGCCGTGTTCGTCCAGCACCAGCACCGCCGGGTCCTGGTATTTGTCGCGCAAAACGGGTCCCAAGGTTCGCACCGCGATACCGACCGCGCAGAGTAGAATCAGCCGATGGCCGGCCAGAAATCGTTCGTGGACTACGCCCTGAAACGGTTGCGGCCGGTACAGGTGCTCGGCGTCCGGCATCAATGTCAGAAGTCGTTCCGCCAGCGCTCGGCCGGGTTCGGTCAGGCTGACGAGGGTGATGGGGCGGGGCTGGCGCTCGATGGCGGTGTTCACGAGCGCACAACCAAAAACAGCGCGAAATAAGGCCCCGGCGTGGCGGGAATGTCCTCGAAGCGTTTGACGACGCGCTCCGCCGGCCGGCTGGCCTGTTCGATGTACAGCGTATCCTTGGTGCGGCCGGTTTCCCGCAGCAGCTCCAGCAAGCGCGGCCGGTGCCGGCCCGGCTTGAGAATGGCGACGCTGTCGCTACTCAGCAAAGCCTGCCGCAATGCCTCGTCCCCGGCAGTGGCGGGAATGACGGTCAATCGCTGTTCGCCGGTGATCAGCGGCGTCGCGGCGGCGGCTCCGGCGGCGCTGACCGAGTTGATGCCGGGAATCACCACGCAGGGAAAGCGGTCGCCGAGCCGTTGCAACAGATAGCTGAAGCTGCCATAAAACAGCGGATCGCCTTCGCACAGAATCGCCACGTCCCGCCCAGCCGCCAGTTCCTCGGCGATCACTACAGCCGCTTCGTCGTAACCCTTGTTCACCGGACCGCGATCCAACATGCAAGGCATGGTGATCGGGATTTCCCGCTTGCCGATCAGCCATTCCGCCGCGATGTCGCGGGCTTGGGCGCTGCCTTGCGGCGTGGCCGGATAAGCGACCACCGGCACGCTTTGCAAAATGCGGACGGCCTTGAGGGTCAACAACTCCGGATCGCCAGGACCGACCCCGACGCCGTACAGAGTGCCCGTGGCATTCATGCAAGCTTCTCCAATTTCATCAGCAGCACCGGCAGATACGGACGCATCACCCGCTGTCCGGCCAGCCGCTCGCCACGGGCGATGCTCAACTCGGTCCATTCCGCCGTGCGGTCGCCGACGAAAGTATGTAAATCCACTCGGCTGTCCTCGGTCACGGCGCTCGCGACCAATCGACCGCCGAGTTTCAGCCGTCCCCAAACCGCATCCAGCATTTCGCGCAGACTGCCGCTGCTGCCGCCGATGAATGCGGCGTGTGGATCGGGCAACGCCGCCAACGCTTCCGGGGCGCGTCCGGCGACGATGTGCAGGTTGGCGACGACTCCAAATCGTTCGCGGTTGATGTCCAAATGTTCCAGCCGTTCCGGGTGAACCTCGATGGCGTGAACTTCGCCGTAAGGATTCCAGCGCGCCCATTCCACCGATACGCCACCGCAACCCGCGCCCACGTCCCAGCCGATCTCGCCCGCGCGCGGCGCGAGCAGGGAGAGAATCGCCAGCCGCACCTCGCGCTTGCTCAACAGCCCCTTGCCCGGTTCTGCGCCCGTGCTGAACCGTTCGTCGGGAATACCGGGGAATTCCGGCAGCACGCCGCCCGGTCCACGGGTTTCCAGGATAACGACATTCAGCGGAGAAAATTCCGTATCGGAGTTCGCCAGTTCGGCGGCGCTGAACCGGCGAAACCGCTCGTTCGCCGCACCCAATTCTTCGGCTACCCAAAGATCGGATTGATCGAAGCCGGTTTCGACCAGCACGCGAGCGATTGCCACCGGCGAACTGGCGCGGTCGGTGAGCAGGGCATATAGCCGATTGCTGTGCAGCGTCGCGCGCAGGCTGGCCAGCGGTCGCCCGTGCAGGCTGACCCATTGCGCCTGCTGCCACGGCCGGCCCAGCCGGGCGAATGCCGCCTGAATGCTGGACACGTTGGGATGGAACACCAGATGTTCCGGCGACAGATAGCGGAGCAGGGTGCTGCTGATGCCGAAAAACAGCGGATCGCCGGAAGCCAGTAGCGCGATCCGGCGACTGGCGTTGGCGCGCAGCAAGTCCCACAAGCCGCTCATCGGACTGGGGTAAGGGCGTTTTTCGGTGGCTAGTTCCGGGAAAGCGGCCAGATGCGTCGCCGCGCCGATGATGAGTTCCGCTTTTACTAGCGCCGCCTGCGCCGACCGACCGAGCGTGCCAACGTCCATACCCATGCCGATGACGTGCACCGGCGGACCGGGCCAATCGGATTGCGCGGTCATCAGAACCGGATGCCGTTCGCCATGCGCGCCAGGGCGTTGAGGGTGGCGGCGGCCAAGCTGCTCCCGCCGCGCCGGCCCAGCAGCGTGATGCAAGGGGTCTGGAACTCGCTCGGAGCGGTGTCCCACAGCGCTTGCTTGGATTCGGCGGCGTTGATGAAGCCGACCGGCATCCCGATGATCAGCGCCGGGCGGGGCGCACCCTCGTCCAGCAAATCCAACAGCCGAAACAGGGCGGTGGGCGCATTACCGATGGCGACGATGCTGCTGCCCGCCAAGTGCATCGGCCATTCCGCCATTGCCGCCATCGACCGGGTTTCGCCGGTTTGACGGGCGCGTTCGGCGACCTCGGGCGCGTTCAGAAAGCAAAGCACCCGACCCTTCAGATAACGTTTGCTGATCCCATGACTGACCATCTCGATGTCGCAGAGCACGTCCGCGCCTTGCTCCAGCGCCGCCAGTCCGGCCGCGACCGCGCCGGGGCTGAAATGGAGATCGCGAACGATACTCAGGATCGCCGGAGGTGTGGACCAGTCGCATCGCCACCTGCTGCTGGTCGGCGTCGAAGCGAGACAGGTCGGTTAGTTGCCGAATCTGCGCGAATGACTGGCGTTCGATTTCATCGGGGTCGCGGAGATAGTCGAAACGAGGCATGGCGGCTCCAAATTTTACCTCTCTCCTCTTGAGAGAGAGGTCGGGGGTGAGGGGGGATTTAGTGCCCGTGATCGTGATCGTGATGATGCCCGGTTTGCGGCGCGCCTCGCCAGTCTTCGCGGCCGATGATGGGGGTTCGGTACGGACAGAACTGACAATTCATGTGCGCTTCGCCGGCTTCAGCTTCGGTCAGCCGTTCCAGAAAGGTTTCGACCAACAACGGATGAGTATTGAGGTAGGGCGCAACCACGGCTTGAACGTCGGGATGGCCATTTTGATACTCGGCTACCGTGGCGCGTACCTGTTCGACCAGCCGACCCGTGAATAGCAGATAGGGAAAGACTACGACGCGTGGAAAACCCAGCCGATGGGCGCGCTCCAACGCGTCGGCCATCAACGGCGCGGCGACGGCGGTGTAGGCGGTTTCCGCCCAACCGAAGCCCATCCCCTCCCACAATATCCGGGTGATCTTGCTGATGTTGGAATTGGCGTCGGGATCGGAACTGCCGCGCCCGATGACCATCAGCAGCGTACTGCGCCGATCATAGTTTGGTCCGAATGCGGGCTCGATGCTCTCGATTCGCTCGCGGGCGATTTGCAGCAGCTTGGCATGAATGCCCAGATCCGCGCCGAAGGTGATCGTCAGGCCCGGATGCTCGGCCTGAAAGCCGTTCAGAATGGCCGGGATGTCGTTCTTGACGTGGCCGGCGGCCATCAGCAGCGCCGGCAGGGCGGTGATGCGACGGAAGCCCTGTTGCCACAGTGTTTCCAAGGCTTCGGGCACGCTGGGCTCGACCAGTTCCAGGAAACCGGCCAGACAGGTGCGGTCGGGTAGCGCTTGCCGCAACTGCTCGGACAGAAGCTGGAATTCGGCGACGCCGGCCGCGAGCCGGGTGCCGTGGCCGATCAGCAGGACGGCGGGACGGTGGGACGGTGGATAGGTCATTGGGGAGAGTGGGCGTGTTGGCGGTAGTTTAATATGATTGTACAAAGCGCGGCGAAAATTGTTGGGTTTTTCGCCAAGTTGCTTGATTGCTCCAGCGGCCACGATAAACGATCCCGATCTCATGAACCTGAATCAGCGACAGCAAGAAGTTCTACAACAGGTGCGGCAAACCGGCTTTGTTGCCATCGAGGAGTTAGCCGCCCATTTCAATGTCACCCCGCAAACGATTCGACGGGATATCAACACCCTGTGCGATCTGGGTTTGTTGCGGCGCTTCCACGGTGGCGCGGGTTTGCCTTCCAGCGTGGAAAATATCGCCTACCCGACCCGCCAGATCCTGCATCACGACGAGAAGCGCCGAATCGCCCGGTTGGTGGCGCAGCAAATCCCCGATCAATCCTCGCTGCTCATCAATATCGGAACCACCACCGAGGAGGTGGCCAAGGCCCTGGTGGATCATGCCGATATGCGAGTGATCACCAACAACCTCAACGTTGCCGTTTTGCTTTCCGACAACCCGAGCTTCGAAGTGATCGTCGCGGGTGGGGTCGTGCGCCGCCGGGATCGGGGCGTGATCGGCGAAGCGACTATCGATTTCATCAAACAGTTCAAGGTCGATTTCGGGATCATCGGTATTTCCGGGATCGACATGGATGGCACGCTGCTGGATTTTGACTACCGGGAGGTGCGGGTTTCCCAGGCCATTATTGCCAATTCCCGCAAGGTGCTGCTGGTAACCGACCACAGCAAATTCGGCCGCAACGCCATGGTTCGGCTCGGCCCTATTTCCGAGGTGGACATGCTATTCACGGATCGGCCCCCACCGGCGGCCATGACCGAGCTGTTGGCTCAGGCCGAGGTTCAAGTTTTCGTAGCCGGCCCCGAGAGCGACGCGCCGGCGCGCGACGCCTGATTTTCTCCGCATGCCATCAAGTTTCGGACGCCACGTTAACGTCCCGTTGCTATTTCCCCCTTCCTCCTCGGCCGGCGCGGCCGCCGGAACTCTCCCGCAAAACCAATTCCATCCGCCCGATTGATGCCCGCGTTGGGCGTGCAACCAGGAACCGGGTGTACCGTTCCCGGCAAGTCCGGGGCAGGGCGCAACCGCTCATCGCGTTTTCACTATTGTTCGTTTAGGCGAAATTTTTTCATTTTGTTCACTTGAACATTCTATTTTTTTCGTTATAATGAAAATCAAGGATGCAGTTCGGGCTTTTTGGGCAGTTTTGAGGAACTGTCAAGCAGCAAATGGGCCAGAATGACCGAAGTTTTATTCAAACAAATTTTTCGTTTGAAAGAACTTAAACCCAACAAAATATTTTTACCGAAAATGGCGCTGGCGAAGCGGCCGGAGGAGGAAATCGACCATGAACGAAGGGTACGTGCTATCCATCGACCAGGGCACCACGGGTTCCACGGTGCTGATCTTTGATCATGAAGGCCAAATCAAGAGCCGGGCCTACTCGGAATTCGCCCAGCATTACCCGAAGCCGGGCTGGGTGGAACACGACGCCGAGGAAATCTGGCAGGTGACGGTCAAGGTTATCGCCGAGGCTTTAAGCGCGGCCAACATCCGCGCCAGCGAACTGCGCGCCATCGGCATCACCAACCAGCGCGAAACGACGGTGCTGTGGGACCGGGCGACGGGCAAACCGGTCGCCAATGCCATCGTGTGGCAGGACCGGCGGACGGCGCGGTTCTGCGACGAACTGAAGGAACGGGGGCTGGAAGAGACGGTTCGTCGCAAGACCGGACTGGTGATCGACCCCTATTTTTCCGGCACCAAGGTCAAGTGGCTGCTGGATAACGTCGAAGGGTTGCGCGCCCGCGCCGAGCGCGGCGAGATCGCCTTCGGCACCATCGATTGCTGGCTGGTCTGGCAGTTGACGGGCGGCAAGGCCCATGTCACCGATTATTCCAACGCCTCCCGCACGCTGCTCTACAACATTCAAGAGTTGCGCTGGGACGAGGAGATTCTCGAACTGCTGGACATTCCCAAGGCCATCCTGCCGGAGGTCAAGCCATCCTCCTATGTTTACGGCGAAACCGATCCGGAAATGTTCTTCGGCACCCACCGCATTCCGGTGGCGGGTATCGCCGGCGATCAGCAGGCGGCCCTGTTCGGGCAAGCCTGCCACAGCCCCGGCCTGGCCAAGAACACCTACGGCACCGGATCTTTTGTGCTGATGAACACCGGCAACAAACTGGTGTTCAGTAACGAAAAGCTGTTGACCACCATCGCCTGGGGCATCGGCGACGAACCGGTCGAATACGCTCTGGAAGGCGCTATCTTCATCACCGGCGCCGCCGTGCAATGGCTGCGCGACGGTTTGCAGATGATCAAGTCGGCAGCGGAGACCAAGGATTTGGCCCGGTCGGTGCCCCACAACGAAGGCGTCTATTTCGTGCCGGCGCTGGTGGGCCTGGGCGCGCCGCATTGGGACCCCTATGCCCGAGGTCTGCTGATCGGCATCACCCGTGGCACCACCCAGGGACATGTGGCCCGGGCAGTCCTGGAAAGCATGGCCTATCAGACCCGCGACGTGATCGAGGCCATGCAGCGAGATTCCGGGATCACCCTGCAAGAACTGCGCTGCGATGGCGGCGCTTCGGTCAACAGCGTGTTGATGCAGTTCCAAGCCGACATTCTCGGCGTGCCGGTGGAAGTGCCCCGGATCGTCGAAACCACGGCGCTGGGCGCCGCCTATCTGGCCGGTCTCGCCACGGGTTTCTGGGAAAGCCGCGCGGAACTGGCGAAGAAATGGCAGCTCGACAACCGCTATACGCCACGCATCGGCGAGGCCGAGCGCGAAAAGCTGTTCCGGCGCTGGCACAAGGCCGTCGAACGGGCCAAGGGCTGGGCGCTGGACGACGAGTAAGCCGAGCTAGGGTGAGGGGGTAAGTCTTTGAAATCGCGACCCTCACCCTCAACCTCCTGCTCGCAAGCGGGCAAGAGGGGCGAGCGGTTACGGCGATGGAGAATTTTATGAAACTACGTGAAAGCAATATGCAGAAACTGGATCAGGGGGTTTACAACGTCCTGATCATCGGCGGCGGCATCAACGGCGCGGTGGCCGCCGCCGCCTTGTCCGGCAAGGGCGCGCGAGTGGCGCTGATCGACCAGCGCGATTTTGCCGGCTTCACCAGCCAGCAATCGTCGAACCTGGCTTGGGGCGGCATCAAATATCTGGAGAGCCGCGATTATGCGCTGGTCAGAAAGCTGTGCCTGAGCCGCAACCATCTGATCGACAGCTATCCCTCCCGAGTGCAGGAAATCCGTTTCCTGTCGACTATCGAGAAGGGGTTTCGCTTTCATCCTCTGTTTCTGTGGGCGGGCACTTGGGTGTACTGGCTGTTCGGGAACGGCTTTACCAAAATCCCGCGCCTGTTGTTCAAACGGACGATCGATCGGGAAGAGCCGGTCGTCAACACCCAAAATGCCGCTGGCGGCTTCGAGTACTCCGATGCCTACCTGCACGACAACGATTCGCGCTTCGTGTTTCAGTTCGTGCGCTCGGCGATGGATCGTGGCTGCATCGCCGCCAACTACGTCGAATCGCTCGGCGCCCGTCGGGACGGCGATCTCTGGATCACCCAGGCGCGGGATGTCATCGATGGCAACACCTTCGAGATCCGCTCCAGGGTGCTGATCAACGCCGCCGGTCCCTTTGCGGACGCGCACAACCAACTCACCGGCGAGCAGACCGAACATCATCACCTGTTCTCCAAGGGCATCCACCTGATCGTTCCCCGAATCACGCCCAACCCACGGATTCTGGCCTTCTTCGCCGACGATGGCCGGCTGTTCTTCGTCATTCCCATGGGGGCGCGCACCTGCATCGGCACCACCGACACCCGGGTCGAGAGTCCCTTCACCGAGGTGACGGAAGAGGATCGCCAGTTCGTGCTCGACAACATCAACAAACGGTTGAAGCTCCAGCAGCCGTTGACCCACGCGGACATCATCGCCGAGCGTTGCGGGGTTCGCCCGCTGGTGGTGAAGGCGAAGGCCGATGGCAACGTCCGGGACTGGATGCAGTTGTCCCGCAAGCACGAGATCGATGTCGATCGAGCGAAAGCGCACCTCAGCATCTTCGGCGGCAAGCTGACCGACTGCGTCAACGTGGGGAACGAGGTGGCCGGCATTGTTCGTGAAATGGGGATCGAACTGCCACACTTGAACTACAAGTGGTATGGGGAGCCGCATCCCTCGGTACGCGAAGAGTACGTTCACCAAGCCCGGTTGATGAATCTCGACAGCTACACCTCGCCTGAATCCATCGAGACTCTCACCAGTCGGCTGTGGCGGCGTTACGACCGGCAGGCGCTGGAGTTGCTGGCCGAAATCCGCGAAGACCCCCGCCAAGCGGAAGTGCTGATCAAGGGCACCGACTACATCCGCTGCGAAATCCAGCTCGCCAAACGCCAGGAAATGATCGTCAAGTTGGAGGATTTCCTGCGCCGGCGCTCCAAGATCGCCCTAGTGGTGCGTCGAGAGGACATCAGAAACGCTCCCGGCCTGATGGAAGCCTGCGAGATTTTGTTCGGCGATCGGGCCCAGGAAAAATTCGACGAGTACTTTCGGGACCCGCCGGCGACGCGGCGGTCCAGTGCCCGCGAAGTGGAATCCAGTCAGGTCACCGCCGGCGCGGCGTGAATCGATACGAGGTTGAGAGAGCTACAAGAGGAGAAGTGCGATGAATCCGTTTCTTGGCGAAGTCGTTGGTACGGCCCTGCTGATTCTGCTGGGCAATGGCGTGGTGGCGAACGTGGTTCTCAAGGATACCAAGGGCCAGGATTCCGGCTGGATCGTCATCACCTGGGGGTGGGCCATGGCGGTGTTCGTGGCGGTGTTTACCGTGGCGGCGTTCAGCGGCGCTCATCTCAATCCGGCGGTTTCCGTGGGACTGGCGGTCGCCGGCAAGTTTGAATGGGCGCGCGTTCCCGCTTACGTTCTGGCCCAGTTCGTTGGCGCTTTCATCGGTTCCTTTTTGGTCTGGCTGCTATACTGGCCGCATTTCGCCGCGACCGGGGATCAGGACCGCAAACTGGCCGTGTTCTGTACCGGGCCAGCCATTCGGGATACCACCGCCAACCTGATTTCGGAGGTGCTCGGAACCTTCGTGCTGGTGTTCGCCGTGCTGTTTCTGGCGGTATCGGTGTTCGGTCTGGGCGCGCTGGACGCGCTGCCGGTCGGTTTGCTGGTGCTGGCGATTGGCTTGTCCCTGGGCGGGACCACGGGCTACGCCATCAACCCGGCGCGCGATCTCGGTCCCAGAATCATGCACGCCCTGCTGCCCATTCCCGGCGGCAAGCGCGACAGCGACTGGGGATACGCCTGGATTCCGGTCGTCGGTCCCCTCGTCGGCGCGGTGCTGGCGGGGTTGCTGTATCTGGCCTTGCAGGACCCGAGTAACGTCAACTTCCGTTGATCGGCGAAGGAAACGGGAGAACGGCGTCCGTTCCCCCGTTGCTCCGGCGATAACCGCAACCGCACCCACCGCGAGGGGAAAACGATGCCGATCCCATCCCAACATCATGAATGCTGCGACAGCCAGCGACGAACCTTCTTGAAAACCGCCGCCGCCCTCGGGTTGACCGCAGCGTTACCCGTCGCTGCTCTGGGCGCGCCGGAGCCAGGCGACGCGATGCGCATCGCCGCCGCGAAACGCTGGCTGCTCGGGGAGTTCACGCCGTCGACCCTGTCCTACGAAGAACAAATGCGGGAAATGGAATTCTTTATCCGGGCTGCCGAACCGTTTCGCGGCCAGCAGATTTACGTCGTGTCCGAAACTCTCCCCACTCATGCCTACGAGGCCCGCTTCCTCGCCCGCGCCTTCCGGGAGATCACCGACATCAGCGTGATCCACGATCTGGTTCACGAAGGCGAGTTGGTGGAACGGATTCAGCAGCAAACGCGGACCGGACGTAATCTCTACGATGCCTACGTCAACGACTCGGATTTTGTCGGCACCCATTACCGCTACGAAACCGCGACCCCGCTGACGGACTGGATCGCCGGGGATGGCGCCGCATTTACCTTGCCCACCCTCGATCTCGAAGATTTCATTGGTCTGAGTTTCACGACGGGTCCGGATGGCAAGGTGTATCAGTTACCCGACCAACAGTTCGCGAATCTATACTGGTTCCGCTACGACTGGTTCCAGCGCCCCGAGCTCAAGGCGGCCTTTCGCAAGCGCCACGGTTACGAACTCGGGGTCCCGGTCAACTGGAAGGCTTACGAGGATATCGCCGACTTCTTCACCAACGAAGTGAAGGAACTGGATGGGCGCCGGGTCTACGGTCACATGGATTACGCCAAAGTCGATCCATCGCTGGGCTGGCGGTTCACCGACGCTTGGCTGGCGATGGCCGGCGTGGGCGATCCAGGGCTTCCCAACGGCCAGCCGGTCGATGAGTGGGGGATACGGGTTGCGGACTGTCATGCCGTCGGGTCGAGCGTGAGCCGAGGCGGTGACCTGAACAGCCCGGCCGCGGTGTACGCGCTGCGCAAGTATTTGGAGTGGCTGCGGCAATACGCGCCGCCGGAAGCCCTGAGCATGGATTTTACCAGGGCGGGGCCGGTGCCGGGCCGAGGCGACATCGCCCAGCAGATTTTCTGGTATACGGCCTTTACCGCCGATTTGCTGAAGGAAGGGCTGCCGGTGGTTAATGCCGATGGCTCGCCGAAATGGCGGGTGGCGCCGTCGCCGCACGGCGCGTATTGGGAAAAGGGCATGAAGTTGGGCTATCAGGATTGCGGTTCCTGGACCTTGCTGAACGCGACTCCAGTCAAACGGCGGCAAGCGGCCTGGCTCTACGCGCAATTCACGACCTGCAAGACTGTTTCGCTCAAGAAAACCCTGGTCGGCCTGACGCCGATCCGCGACAGCGACATTCGTTCGGTGGCGGTGACCGCTGCCGCGCCCCGGCTGGGTGGACTGGTGGAGTTCTACCGCAGTCCGGCGCGGGTGGCCTGGACGCCCACCGGCAGCAACGTACCCGACTACCCACGGCTGGCGCAGTTGTGGTGGACCCGTATCGGCGAAGCGGTGCGAGGCAAAGCCACGCCGCAGCAGGTGATGGACAATCTGGCGGCGGCGCAGGATCAAACTCTGGCCCGGTTACAACAGGTAGGAGGGATGAAGCGGTGCGAGCCACGACTGGCCGAGCCGCGCGATCCGCAGTACTGGTTCGATCAGCCGGGCGCGCCCAAGCCCAAGTTAGCCGATGAGGAAGGCCAGGGCATCACGATGGATTACGAGGCGATGCTTCAGTCCTGGCGCGAGGGTCGGGTCGGTATTTAATGCCAAACCAAAACCAAAAAGGGCGCGTTGGAACGCGCCCTTTGACGGCGGTTACAGCATTAAGGATTATCGTTCGCCATCCAGCGATGGAAGAAGCCGGCCGCCGCCGCGCCGACGATAGGCGCGACCCAGAACAGCCACAGTTGCTGCAAGGC
Organism: uncultured Gammaproteobacteria bacterium; assembly: GCA_963719395.1. Taxonomy (GTDB): domain Bacteria; phylum Pseudomonadota; class Gammaproteobacteria; order Competibacterales; family Competibacteraceae; genus Contendibacter. The sequence goes on from CAVRCC010000034.1 coordinate 34,987, forward strand.
CCAACCGCCGACGAAGATCGCCTGGCTGGTGCTGCGCGCCGGGTTGACCGAGGTATTGGTAACCGGGATGCTGATCAGGTGGATCAGGGTCAGGCACAGGCCGATGGCGATGGGCGCGAAGCCGGTCGGCGTATTCTTGTGGGTGGAGCCCAGGATGACGATCAGGAAAAAGAAGGTCATCACCACCTCGGAAATCAGGGCGGCGTTCAACCCGTAGCCGCCCGGCGAGTGTTCGCCGTAACCGTTGGCGGCGAAACCGCCGAGGGTGGAAAAGTCGCTCTTGCCGGTAAAGATCAAGTAAATAATCGCCGCGCCGGCCAAACCGCCGAGCACTTGGGCGACGATGTAGGGAATCAGGTCGGAGGCCGGGAAGCGGCCGCCGGCCCACAGGCCGACCGAGACGGCGGGGTTCAAATGGCAGCCGGAAATGTGACCGATGGCGTAGGCCATGGTCAACACCGTCAGACCGAAAGCCAGCGACACGCCCACCAGGGCGATGCCCAGGGGATACTTGTCGGGTCCGTAAAAGACGGCGGCCAGCACGGCGCTGCCGCAGCCCCCCAGCACCAGCCAGAGGGTGCCGATGAATTCAGCGGCGAGACGATTGCTTAGTGGCATATAGGAAAGCTCCTTGAAACAGTTGTAATTACGGATGCGGACGATGAATACCTGTCGACCGTTTTATAACAATAACCCCTCTGAACCGGTTCAATCAATGTTCGCTTTGGCTCGAGTCCAGCAGCGTCCGCAGTTTCCGGCCTAGATCGGCCTTCCGATAGGGCTTGGCCAGGAGTTCGACGGCTTCCATGAGCTGGCCGTCGCCGACGAGGGGGTGTTCGGTGTAGCCCGAGGTGAATAGCACGCGCAAGCCGGGATAGCGGCGTTGCGCCTCGACGGCCAGCTTGACCCCGTCCATCTCGCCCGGCATGACGATATCGGTGAATAACAAGGCGATTTCGGGTCCTGTCTCCAGCACGCGAAGCGCCGTCGCGGCATCAGCCGCCTCCAGAGGGGCGTAACCCAGGCCCCGCAAGGCATTGACGGCGAACAGCCGGACATCGGCGTCGTCCTCGACCACCAGAATGGTCTCGCCCCTACCCCGAATCGAGACTTCGGCGGCGCGTGGTTCCGTCGTCGCCCGCGCCGGAGTCTTGATCTGGGGCAGATACAGCCGAACCGTCGTGCCCTGGTCCGGTTCGCTGTGGATCGTGATATAGCCGCCGGATTGCTTGACCAGCCCGTAGACCATGCTCAGTCCCAGACCGCTGCCCTTGCCCGTTGCCTTGGTGGTGAAGAACGGTTCGAAGACGCGCTCCAGCAATTCGGGCGCGATGCCCACCCCGGTATCGCTCACCACCAGCATGATGTAGGGACCGGGTCGCACCTCGGCCTGCGCCGCGGCATCAGCCTCTTCGATCAGGATATTGGCGGTTTCCAGCGCAAGTTTGCCCCCCTGAGGCATGGCGTCGCGGGCGTTGATCACCAGGTTGAGCAGGGCGTTCTCCAATTGGTCCGGATCGACCAGCGCCGGCTCCAGATCGGGGGCCAGCACCGTATTGATCTGGATGGTGGCTCCCAGCGTGCGCCGCATCAGGTCCAGCATCCCAAGCACCAGTTTGTTCAGGTCGGTCGGTTGCGCCAGCAGGGGTTGGCGGCGCGAGAATGCCAGCAGCCGCTGGGCCAGGTTCGCGCCCCGGTTCACGGCGCGCAAAGCCTGCTGCGCGAGTTCGTGCAACGGGGGCTGAGCCGTCAACTGCTCGTTCAACAGTTCCAGGTTGCCCATGATGATGGCCAGCAGGTTGTTGAAATCGTGGGCGATGCCGCCGGTGAGCTGACCGATGGCCTGCATTTTCTGCGCTTGTCGGAGCTGCGCCTCGGCGTGCTTGCGCTGGGTGATGTCGCGAGCGACCACGATGGCGGCGGCCTTGGCGGTGAACCGCCGCAGCTCCGGTGGACCGAACAAGTCCCCCTGGGGATGAACGGTCATGACGGGGGATTGATCGGCGAACCGAATGTCTAGCGGCGCGGTGCGCGATTCGAACCAGCACCGCCGTCCCGAGGTGGTGGTGAGTTCGTATTCGGCGACCTGGATTTGCCGGGTCTTTAAGGCCCGGTGGATGATGTCGAGAAAAAATTTCGCCATGTCCGGGGAATGGATCTCGCTCAGGAGTTTTCCCCGGATGGAGGTGCTGCCGATCGCAGTCCGATCCCGGCCTGCGGCCAGAATTTCGCGATAGCGGCCCTCCTCGTCGACCACGAACACCAGATCGGGAATAGCCTGGGCCATGGCGCGCAGCCGCGCTTCGCTTTCCCGCAAGGCGTGGTCGGCCTGGTTGCGCTCGGCGATTTCCCGGCTGAGGGAATGATTGATCGCCGCCAACTGCGTGGTGCGCTTGTTGATCCGCTGTTCGAGCAGGGTATTGGCTTCGCGCAATGCCGCTTGCGCCTGTTGCATCGAGGCGCGCAGGGTGTTGAACGAGCAGGTGAGTTCGGTGAGTTCGTCGTTGCCGCTGACAGGAATATCCTCGTTCAGATGCCCGGCCGTCAGTCGGCGGGTCGCCTCCACCAGGGTGGCGATCCGTCGGCCTAGAGCCGCGGCGTGGTTTTTGGAAAGGACGTAAGCAACCGCCAGCATCGCCACAATCATCAGGATCAAATTCCAAACCGCGATGGCGCTGGCGGCCTGCGTGGCCAGGATTTCCTGTTCCAGGCGCTTCCTGGCCAGCGTTACGATCGCGGTCGTCAGCGCGATGGCCCGCTCGGCCAGCGGATCCGTCTCCAGGGCCATCGTAGTCAGCGCGATATTCCAGCCAGCCGACTGGCGTAGCCGGATCACCTCTTGGGCGAGGCCCGCGAACGCTTTTAGCTCCTCCTGAAACAGCTTGGTTAGCTGGCGTTGCTCGCGAGCGAGCAAGGGGTCCTCGACCAGCAGTCCAACCTTGGTTTGGACGGACTTCAGGAATTCTTGAAACCGATGCGCGTAGTTCAACCCGCTGGGTCCCAGAATTTCCCGCAGCAATAAATGCGCGTTGGCAAATGCATCTTGTATTTCCGCGACTTGCACGAGCAGTGCTTTGCGCTCGAAACCACCTTCCCGGTCTTTTTCATCCTGAAACAGGGCGGTGAGTAAGGAATGTAATTCCGTCGTGTTCGATTCGACGTCCTGCATATAGAGCAACCGCGCCGGTTCGTTGCCGGGCGTGCGCACGGTGTCTTGTACCCACCACTGGGATTCCCGCAAATCAGCGAGTAACGCCCGAAGTTCTTGCAGCCGCTGCGGGATATCGTTTTGCTCGTGAACCCGCGTGGCAATTTTTTAACTGATCGAGCGCGGGTTGAATTTCATCCCGCCAAGCATCCTGCCAGCCCTCCAGGAATCGCCGGTCGCCGAGAGTGACCCAGCCGCGCAGGCTGGCGAGAGAATGCCGAACGCCGGTGAGCAATTGGAACGAGGCTTGCGCCATCGGTCCGCTTTCGTTCGCCAGCAGGATGACTCTGCCGCGCAGGTCGTAAGTGGTGATCAGGGCGATGCCGAGCATGACCAGCCCGACTAACGCCACCGATAAATGGGACAGCAGCAGTTGGCGAATGAGGGGGCGGCGCTGTTTGGCGGGTTCGGTGGTCACGATGGTCACCGCGGTTTCGGTGGATCCGGGGACGTGATGACAGTTGGGTCGGTCACCAGCAAGCGTTCGAGTTGTTGCAGTTGGGCTTGCAGGATGCCGGCGCGCTGATAGCTGTGCGCGGGAAATTTGAGTCCGGGGTAAACAGGTTGGGGCGGCGGCTTGGCGATGCCGAGGTGTTTATAGAGAAAGTCGAGCTGGGAAACGATCATGGAAACAACCAGATAAACATCGCTGGGTTGCAAGCTGTCCAGATCGGTCCGACTGGGATCGATCTTGAGGATGGCCAGTCCCAGCTTGTCGAAGATGCGAACGACGCTTTGCAGGCACTCGATCAGTCGGAGATAGACGTCCCTGGGTTGCTGGTCCGGTTCGAACGGCGGCTCTTCGGGAATTCGGATGGCGTCGGGATAACGGGCCAGCAGCCGGGCCGAGTAGCCCATCGCCAGGGTTATTTCCTTGTAGACGTCGCTGGGCGAGGTATGCCGTTCCAACAGCAGGTTCAGTTGGCGGTTGAGGTCCAGAATGGCGTTGAACATGTCCGCCGTGGAAACCTCTTTCTCCAGGCGTCGATCCGCCGGAGGGCGCGATTTGCAACTCCTGCATCACTTGCGACAGCATTTGGCGCGCGTCCCGAATCCGGCTCAGGACATCTTGAAGGCCGATGCCATCCGAGGGCGTGGGTGGGGGTTGTTCGTGCAACCGCATGACCTCGAACAACAAGCGGTCGGTATTTTCCCATAGCGTCAACGCCTGGAAATACAGATCGCGGGGTATGGCGCTGCGGATTCCGATGTCCAGTTCGTTGGCTTTGGGCGCGCCCATGAAACGGCGCAGGCGTTCCAGATCGCGAGTGAAGGCGCCGATCTGGTCCGAGATGGCGGCGACGTCGGCCTCGGCGGCGGGGGACGGCTCCCCGGTTCCAGCGCCGTGGGCAATGCCGATGGATCCCACGGCGAGCAGACCCAGGATCGTAGCTACCAGAGGGGGTCGGCAACGCATGTTCGCTATCCTAGCCGCCGAGGAGCGGCGCGCAATTGGGACAGCGCAATCGGTTTGACCAAGGTGATCACCCCACGCAGGCCCTTGAATTCCGCCAGCGTTTTTGCGTCCTGGGCATAGTCCGGGCTGAAGCCGGTGGTGATGATCAAATCGGCCGCGTAGCCCTGTTCGAGCAGCCAGAGCAGCAATTCGTTACCGTCGATGTCCGGTATGACCATGTCGAGGACGATCAGGGTCGGCTGGACCTCGGCATAGTGCTGTTGGAACTCGTGGCCGCTGGTCGTGACCGTGACCTCGTAGCCCAAAGTCAAAGCCACCTGGCGAACAAACTCGCCAAATTTGGGTTCATCGTCAACGATCAGCAAGCGTTTCTGGTTCATGGGCGTGGTGATCCACGACGGTTTTACAAGAGGTTGCGAGCGCTATGCAAGGTCGATGACTTTGCCGCGCCCTTAGTGATTGTGCACTGCACAATCAAAGAATTCAATGGGCGCGGAGCGCTCGGACGGGCCATTGGTTAGAGTCGCTCCACGGCTGAAGTATGGCACGCACGCGGGTCGCGGCAAGGTTGACCCCTTGCTGGCCGGGCGTTAACATCGCCGCATTAACGATGAGGTTTTCCCGATGGCGTTCGCCGGAGGGAATGAAGAGGGAATCTGGTGCGGCGGCTCTAAGGTCGCCAATTCCAGGGCTGCCCCCGCAACTGTGAACAGCGAGTCGCGCCCCCCGCACGCCACTGGCCAAAATGGCTGGGAAGGCTGGGCAAGCGACGAAGACCTGTAAGCCAGGAGACCTGCCGACATCGGTTGCCAGTTGGATTCCGGGCGGGGTGTTCCCGGGGTTGCGAACCGTCTCCAGCCAGCGCGTTATCGCCACGCCGTTTGTGGCGACCGCTTTCCCAGGACGACCTCCCTCGATACGCGCCGCCCATCACCGGGGAGGTGGGTCATGCATATTACCGAAGGTTTTCTACCACCGCTGCACGCCGCCGCGTGGACGGCGGTTACCCTGCCATTCGTCATCGTCAGCGCCTGGCGCGTCAACCGCCTGATGCGGGACCAGCCACAGATCAAGCTGCTGCTGGCGGCGTCGGGGGCGTTCGCCTTCGTCATTTCGGCGCTCAAGCTGCCCTCGATGACCGGCAGTTGTTCCCATGCCACCGGCACCGGGTTGGGGGCGATCCTGTTTGGTCCTTCGGTGATGGCGCTGTTGGGAACCATCGTGCTGGCGTTTCAGGCGTTGCTGTTGGCCCACGGGGGTATCACCACCCTGGGTGCGAACGTGTTTTCGATGGCGATTGTCGGCCCGTGGGTCGCCTACGGCCTGCTGCGCGGGGCGCGGTGGCTGAACGCGCCATTGGCGGCGAGCGTGTTTCTGGCGGCGATGCTGGGCGATCTGGCGACCTATACCGTGACCGCGGGCCAACTGGCGCTGGCGTTCCCCGATCCGGCCAGCGGGATGGTGGGGTCGTTCATCAAGTTCGTGGGGGTGTTCGCGCCGACGCAGTTGCCGCTGGCGGTGATCGAGGGCTTGCTGACGGTGGTGATCGTCAATTTCCTGCGGGAATACAGCGGCGACGAACTGCGAAGTCTCAAATTCTCGCCGGAAACCCTCGCCGCGGAGGCCCGCTCATGAAAGCGCGAAATGGCGGGTTGTTGGTTCTGGCGGTGGTGCTGGTGGTCGGCTCGGTGCTGATTGGCAGCCGCCGCGAAGGGGCTGAGTTTGCCGGCTCCGACGGCCAGGCGATGGCAGCGGTCGCCACGATTCAGCCGGATTATCAGCCCTGGTTCGGATTGATCTGGGAGCCGCCCGCCGAAATCGCCAGCGGTTTGTTCGCCTTGCAGGCGGCCCTGGGCGCGGGCGTCTTGGGTTATTACCTGGGCTTCAAGCGCGGTCAGGCGCAGGGACGGCGGAACCGGGCCGATGCGGGCGATTGATCATCACGCCTGGACCAATCGCTGGCGGGAGTGGCATCCGGCCGAAAAATTGCTGCCGGCGGGAGGGTTATTGCTGTTGACCCTGATGCTGCCGCCGTTGACCACCGGCCCGCTGGTGCTGGGGGGCATGGCGTTGGCGATCGGTGGGCGGCGCGGGAGTGCCGTGGAAAACGCTGCTGAGCGTGCTGGCCGCGCCGGCGGCGTTTTTGCTGGCTGGCATCCCGTTTCTGGCGGTGTCGGTGGATTTCGCCGACGGTTTCGACCTGCATCTTTCGTCCGACGGCTTGTGGCTGGCGCTGACGACGACGATCCGCGCGCTGGCGGCGATGAGCTGTCTGGCCTTTCTGATCCTGACCACGCCGCTGACCGACTGGATTGCGCCGCTGCGGCGGGTGGGGGTTCCGTCCGGCGTGGTCGAACTGATCCTGCTAATTTACCGGCTGATCTTCGTGTTCGTCGAGCGCGCCCTGACCGGTCGCCAGGCCCAGACGGCGCGGCTGGGTTATTCGCGCGTGGATCGGTCGGTGCGCTCGCTGGGACTGCTGGCCGGCAATTTGTTTCAGCGGGCGCTGGAGCAGGCGCGGCGGCTGGAAATTGGACTGATGGCGCGCGGCTATACCGGCGAACTGCGGGTGCTGGCGCCGAAGCGCGGTCTGTCGTGGCCGCGGCTGGGGCTGGGGCTGGGACTGGTCGGGCTGATTGGACTGACGAGCGGTCTGCTGGCGCGCGGGCTATCATGATCGCGCCCTTGCTGGCGGCGCGCGGGTTGGAATACGTCTACCCCGGCGGGGTTGTCGCGCTGCGTGGTCTGGACCTGAGCATCGAGCGGGGCCAGAAGCTGGCCATTCTCGGCCCCAACGGTTCTGGCAAGACTACCCTGTTGTTGCATCTCAACGGTACCTGCAAACCCACGCGCGGCGAAATCCGGTTCGACGGTCGACCGGCCAGTTACGATCGCCGCGCCCTCAACCACTGGCGACGACGGGTCGGGCTGGTGTTGCAGGAGCCGGACGATCAACTGTTCGCCGCCACCGTCGGGCAGGACGTATCGTTCGGGCCGCTGAACCTGGGTTTATCCGACGCGGAAACCGGCGAACGGGTCCGCGAGGCGCTGGAGTCGTTGCGGATCGCGCACTTGGTCGACCGCGCCACCCACATGCTTAGCTTCGGCCAGAAAAAACGGGTGGCCATCGCTGGCGTGCTGGCCATGCGCCCGGAACTCCTGGTGCTGGACGAGCCGACCGCCGGCCTCGACCCGCATGGCGTGACTCACCTGCTGGGCGCCTTGCAGCAGATGCACGAAGCGGGCACCACGCTGGTGTTTTCGACCCATGACGTGGAACTGGCTTATGCCTGGGCCGACCGGGTCGCGGTATTCCACGACGGCACGGTGCTGTGCCAGGGGGAGACGGCGGCGGTGCTGGGAGATCGGGAGGTGCTGCACCAGGCGCGGTTGCGGCCGCCGCTGCTGTTGGAAGTGGCGGAGGCGCTCGGCGCGGGTCAGGATCAGGCCCGGCCCGCGCCGCGTTCTCGCGAGATGGTGCTAGCGTTGTTGCGGGAGCGGTTGGGCGATGGCGGCGTTGCCGTCGAGGTCATCCCGAAACATCGCCCGTAGCGCGTTTGGTCCGAGTATCCGCCGCTCAGCGCACCCGAACCCGCCCTCCTGGATCGAAACGCCATGGCGCTTCGATGTGCAACAGTTCGACTTGCTGGCGGAGTTCGGGTGGAAAAGGCGGGTAGGGCGCGGCCAGTTCGACGATCCGTCGCGCCGCCCGGTCGAGTTCCGCATTGCCGGACGAACGGAGGATGCGCACGTCCCGCAGGCTACCGTCGGCCCGGATCGCGACATCCAGCAAGGGGCCGGCGCTGAGGTCCAGCCGCCGGGCCGCATCGGGAAAGTTCATCTCGCCGATCCGCGTGACCTTGCGCGCCCAGTCGGCGGCATAGAACCCGGCCAACGAGCGGGTATCGGCGAGGCTGACCCGCTTTTCGCGAGCGCCGCCACTGGCCCGCCGCTGGGTTTCCGCGTCCAGTCCCGCGATCTGGCCTAGCAAGGCGGCGCTGTCCAAGCGGCCGGGCGTGCCGGTTCTCGCACCGCCGCCGCGTTTGGAACGCTCCGGCGGACTGGCGGGCGGTTTCCCGACCGGTTGGCGAGTCTCCGCCGGGGTAACTTGCGGTGGTGGGGACGGTTTGACCACGGGCGGCTTGACGAGCGGTTCCACCACTGCTGTCTGGGGAGGACGGGCCGGCTTGGCGGGCGCGACCAGCGGTTGAGCCGGTTTTGACGGCGCCACCGGTTTAACCATCGCGCGCGGTGCAACCATGCGCGGTGCGGGCGTGATTTTGGCGGTAGCCGGTGGTTTGACGAGCGGCTTGGCCGGGGCGGTGGGTTTTGGCGCTGGCCGGATGACGGCCACGGGTTTGGGTGGTGGGATCGCCGGTCGAGGAGCCAAGACAGGCGCGGGGGAGGGCGGCGCGACCGGTGGGGGTTCCTTGGGGGGAGCGCGGGTTTCGGGAGGACGGCGGCCGCCGCTGGGCCGGCGAGGGGTTGGGGTTCCACCAACGCCGGCGCGGCGGCAGTGGGCGCGGCAACGGTCGGCCGCTCGATCGGCGGCAGGAGCGCCACATCGAAGCGCAAAGGCCGGGGATAGCGGATCGACCAGCTCTCGGCCGGGATGCCGAGCAGCAGCGCGGCGTGCAGGCCGAGCGCTAGCAGCAGCGCCAGCGCCAGCCGGCTGGTATCCTCCGCGTCGCGAGCGATGCCATTCATCCGGCGTCGGCGACCGTCAGCGCCGCATCTGCCGTTCGATGGCGGTCATCAACTCGCCGCCGATGTCCAGCCCGAACTGGGCGTCCAGTTCCCGCGCGCAGGTGGGGCTGGTGACGTTGATTTCGGTCAGGTAATCGCCGATCACGTCCAGGCCGACGAACAACAGCCCCATCTCCCGCAGTCTCGGCGCCACCTGCGAACAAATCCAGCGGTCGCGCTCGCCCAACGGCACGCCCTCGCCGCGCCCCCCCGCCGCCAGGTTGGCGCGGGTCTCGCCGGCCTGCGGAATCCGTGCCAGCGCGTAGGGAACCGGCTCGCCGTCGATCAGCAGGATGCGCTTGTCGCCGGCGGTCACCTCGGGGATATAACGCTGGGCCATGGTCAACCGTCGGCCGTGGGCGGTCAGCGTTTCCAGAATCACGTTGAGGTTGGGATCGTTCTGGCGCAGCCGGAATACCGATGCCCCGCCCATGCCGTCCAGCGGCTTGACCACGATGTCGGCGTGTTCGCCCAAAAATGCTTTAAGCCGCGCCGGCTCCCGGCTGACCAGGGTCGGCGGACAACACTGCGGGAAGTGCAGGGCGAAGAATTTTTCGTTGGCGTCGCGCAGGCTGCGGGGCTTGTTCACCACCCGCGTCCCAGCCATTTCGGCCAGTTCCAGCAGGTAGGTGGTGTAGATGTACTCCATGTCGAACGGCGGATCCTTGCGCATCAGAATCACGTCCAGCGCCGCCAACGGCAATTCCCGTTCGCCGTGGAAGGCGAACCAGCCGTGCTTGTCGTCCTTGACGCTCAGCAGGCGAGTCCGGCCGAATGCCTCGTTGCCGCGGGCATAGAGGTCGCCCTGTTCGAGGTAGTACAGTTCCCAGCCACGGGCCTGGGCGGCCAACAGCATGGCGAAGGTGGTATCTTTCTTGATCGTGATGGTGGCGATGGGGTCCATCACCACGCCGAGTTTGATGGTCATAATCGGCCGGTCCGTAAGGTTGCGCGGCCCCGCTCCGAACCGTCGCGAGTGAAACGGAGTGCGGTGGCGGGAACTGAAAAAAGGATGGATACCGTTTCCATCATGGCATCCTTGCCGTTAGTATGCTAAAAATCACATTAAAAACACTAACGCGCTATTTTGGTCCAGCGCGCCGGCCGTTCCGCTCCGAATATCGCTCAGAGGACAGACCTGTGGCAGATGTGGCGCCTACCACTCCCGCAGCGGCTCCCCCGCTGCATCCCTTCGATATTTTGCTGCAACTCGACCGGCGCATCCGCGAACGGATTCCGGTCATGGCGGCCGGCGCGCAGTTATCGGAGATTCGCGGGCGGTTGGCGTTGCGCCTGGGTTCATGGAACCTCTTGTTCTCCATGGATGATGTGGCCGAGATTATCCCGCTTCCCCGCATCACCCGGGTGCCGGGCGTGAAACGCTGGCTGCTGGGCATCGCCAACCTGCGCGGCAAGGTCATTTCGGTCTCCGATTTGCGGGATTTTCTAACCGGCCGGCCCACGCCGCAACTGCTGAGCAACCAAGTCATTGTCGTCCGCGCGGGTGAGTGGGATTATGGCCTGTTGGTAGACGAGGTCATCGGGATGCGGCACTTCGGGCTGCAGCACCGGCTGTCGGCGCTGGATGCCGTGGATGAGAGTTTGCGCCCCTATGTCGCCGAGGCGTTCCTGAATGAAGATCAGTACTGGCTGGCCTTCAACGCCGGTACACTGCTTGCGGATCCCGGATTCCTGCAGGCGTCCAAATAGAATTTCGAGAGTTCCCCCGTCGGACCTACCGATGGGGCTGGCCAGGATGTTCAGTCCAATGAGAAATATATAATGGGTAACTCGCAAGATAGTTCGGCTTTGAAAGGGTTCTCCGTCACCTATCTGGCGCTGCTGGGCGTGTTGGTGCTATTCATCGTGCTCATGGGCGTCATTTTCGTCACCTTGGGACGGCAGAGCGCGCAGAACGAGACCTACTTCAAGCTTGCTGGCGAGCAGCGCCTGCTATCGCGCGCGATCGTGACCGAGGCGCTCGAGGCCGCGCGCGGCAAGGAAACGGCGTTCGTCAAGATCAAGGACAGCCGCGACCGCTTCGAGCAGGCGCTGAACGATCAGAAAAACGGCAGCGCCACGCTGGGATTGCCCCCAGCGCCGGCGGCGGTCCGGCCGGCCCTGGACGAACTGGAGAACCGCTGGAAACCGGTCAAGGCCGAGGTGGACACCATCCTGGCCGGGCGCGATCCGATGGTCGCGGTCGGCAATTTCGTGCCCCTGCTGGAGAGTTCCCTGGCCCGGATGAACGCTCTATCCGACGAACTCGCCAAGAGCCTGTCCAACAACCGGGCCGATGCCCGGCAAATCTACCAGGCCACCCGGCAGTTGCAGTTGGGCGAACAGATTGCGGGCGATCTCAAGCGGATGTTGAGCGAGAGCGGCCCGAGCGCCGCCGCCGCCGCCGACCGGTTCGGCCGCAACGTCCGCTTGTTCGGACAGGTGCTCAAGGGGATGCGGGAAGGGGATCCCCGGTCGGGCATCGATCGGGTGACCCTCCCCGATAGCGCCGGCAAGCTGACCGATCTGGCCGAACTGTTCGGCTCGCTGGAGACCGAAACCACGCGCATCGTCGATCGATCGCCGGAACTGGTCAAGGTCCAGAACGCCGCTCAGGGTATCGCCGACAAAGGTGACGCCCTGTTGGACGCGACCACCCGCTTGCTCGATCAGTATGTCGAAAACGGCCGCCAGTTCCGCTTGCTGGGCATCCCACTCAGCTATGATGTGGCGTATCTGCTGGGCGCGCTTGCGCTGATTTTGCTGCTGGTGTTGTTCTACGTGCAAAACCGCGAAAGCCGGCAGCGGCTGGTCGATGCCGAACGGCGCAAGCAGGAAACCGAGGAGCAGAATCGCCGCAACCAGGACGCCATCCTGCGGTTGCTCGACGAGCTGGGCAATTTGGCCGAGGGCGACCTGACCGTGCAAGCCAGCGTGACCGAGGATATCACCGGCGCCATCGCCGACTCGGTCAACTACGCGATCGAGGCGCTGCGCGACCTGGTGTCCACCATCAACAACACCTCGGGGCTGGTCGCCGCCGCCGTGCAGGAAACCAGCGCCATCGCCGACCGCTTGGCCAAGTCCAGCGAAATTCAGGCGCGGCAGATCGAGAATGCCAGTTCGACCGTGACCCAGATGGCGCAGTCCATGGACGAGGTCTCGTCCAAGACCGCTTCGTCCGCCGAGGTGGCCGAGAAATCGGTGGGCATCGCCCACGAGGGTGGCGACCGGGTGCGGCGCACCATCCACGGCATGAACGTCATCCGCGAGCATATCCAGGACACCTCCAAGCGCATCAAGCGGCTGGGCGAGTCCTCGCAGGAAATCGGCGACATCGTGGCGCTGATCAACGACATCGCCGACCAGACCAACATTCTGGCGCTGAACGCCGCGATTCAGGCGTCGGCGGCGGGCGACGCCGGCCGCGGCTTTGCGGTGGTCGCCGACGAGGTGCAACGCTTGGCGGAACGGTCCGGCAACGCCACCAAGCGCATCGAGACCCTGGTCAAGACCATTCAGGCCGACACCAACGAAGCGATCATCTCCATGGAGAAGAGTACGTCCGAGGTGGTCGGCGGCGCGGGGCTGGCCGAGAAGGCCGGCGAGGCGCTGGAGGAGATCGAAAAGGTGTCCGCCAAGCTGGCCGAACTGATCGACGAAATTTCCAAGTCGGCCGGCCAGGTCTCGGAAATGGCGTCGCGGGTATCGACCGCCATGATTTCCATCAACGATATTACCGGGCAGACCGCCGAAAGCAGCGTGGCGACCGCATCCGCCATCGGCAAGCTGAATCGGCTGGCGCAAGAGCTGCGCCAATCGGTAGCCGGTTTCCGTTTGCCTGAATGAAGTGGTGAGGAACTGGCATGAAAGGCGCGCCGTGGTCTCGATAAACTCATTTTCGAACGGCGTCCGCCTGCCGAGCAGGTACTTCGCACGGAGGTAGCTGATGATTTCGCATCGTGTCGCCGATAGCCGACTGAACCCCATCAAGGACGACCTCCTGCTGGCCTTGCGGCGGATCCAGATCGATCTGGATACCTATCGCGAGGATCCGCGCGAGCTGGCGCCCCTTGAGGCCATCATTGAGGCCATCGACCAGATTCGCGGTCCACTGGTGGCGCTGGATCACCGGGAGGCCGTTGTGTTTCTGGAGGAAATGCGCGCGATCGTACAGGATCGGGCGGCGGGACGGATCCCGGCTTTCGACCCGGCGTTGTTGCGGCGGGCGACCGACCTTTTGGCGGACTATCTGAAGGTTTGCCTGACCCCGGGCAGCCGGCGGCCGGATACCGAACTGTCGAAGATGCGGGAGATCTTGCGCCGGGCGCGCCAGCAGGGCGCCGCATCCACCACTGATGCCGCCGCTCCGGCCACCGACACGACCGCGCGCGCGCTGCTGAATGTTCTGGACCGGCTCGAGCACACGCTTGCCGTCACAGTGGATGGATCGCCCGAACACCCCGAATCCTGGGAAGCACTGCGTGGCGATCTGCAAATCCTGCAAGGGTTGCTGGCCGCGCGGCCCTGGCCGCGCGCGGCCTTGGCGCTCGGTCGTTTGGAGCGGATCGTGGGAGCTTTGGCCGCTGGCGCCGCCGAGCATTACGGGCCACTGGTGAGCGGTGTCTGCGCCGAGATTTTGGCCGGGCTGGGCTACGTCCTGGAATTGGAGTCCTCGGACGGCGAAGGGCCGGCAGCGGTTTTGAACTCGGCGGAAGAACACCTGGCGCGAATGGAGACCCTGCTTCAATTGCCATCCTTTGAAACCAGTCCGGTGGCTGGCCCCGTTGCGGTGGGTTCTCCCGCGATTTCGCAGCCGGCTTCGGGAGCCGCTCGCGCCGCGCCCGCTCCGCCGGATCCGATTTCCGTGCTCACCCTGGAGTTGGCGGAATGGTCGAAACCCGCCCCCCCCGCGCCCGCTAAGCCGGTTCCAACCCTGGCGGAAGAGAGTATCGCCATCGAACCGCTGGATTTGGATCTCGCGCCGCCGCCCGCGCCGCCGCCTGCGCCGGCGTGGTCCCCGACCGCCGCGCAGATCGAACCGGACGTGGCGGCGCCCGAGGATGATTGGGTCGAGGTGGACTTGGAAAAACTCGTGGCGTTGATCGGATTGGCGGACAGCGATCCGGAATTCATCGAGGTGTTTCTGGAGGAAGCGCGCGGCGCCCTGGCCACCATTCGGGAACAACTGACCATTTGGCAGGCGCATCCGGATGATCAACAGGCGTTGATGAGCCTGCGTCGGTCCTTCCACACGCTCAAGGGGAGCGGTCGCATGGTCGGCGCGCTCGTGATCGGCGATTTCGCCTGGGAATTCGAAGACCTGTTGAATCAGGTGCTGAGTGGCGCCCTGTATGCCAGCCCGGCTATGGTCGCCGTCGTCGCGGCGGCGGTTCAAGCCCTGGCGCCGCTGGTCGGCGAAATTCCACTCGGCGGGAGCGAACTGGCGGCCCTACCGGCGCTGGTCGAGCAGGTGCGGGCGTTGCGGCGAGGCGTCGAGCCGGAACCCGCGCCTCCATTGCCTAGTCCGGCGAGCGCTCCGGTGATCGATGCGGAATTCTTCGAGGTATTTCTGGAGGAAGCGCGTGGCGAACTGGTCGCCATTCGGGGGCAACTGGCTGGCTGGCGACGGAATCTGGCCGACCGTGGGGTGATGGCGATCGTGCGCCGAGCCTTCCATACCCTCAAGGGCAGCGGTCGGGTCGTGGGCGCGACCGCGATTGGCGACGCCGCCTCGCGCTTCGAACATCTGCTCAACCAGATACTGAACGGGACTCTGGAGGCCAGGCCCGAGATCGTCGACCTGATTGGCGAGGTGGTGGTCGCGCTGGAGCCGTTGGTCAACGAGGCGCCGGCGGTGAACGAGGACGCCGTGGCGACCCTGAACCGGCTGGCCGAGCGCGCCGAGGCATTGTTGCGAGAAGCGCCGGCCGAAGCGGTCTCAGTTCCCGTCGAACCGGTGTCGGTACGAAAACCGCTCGCCCCGCCGGTCGCGGCGGTTCCGCCGATGGAACCGGCGTCGGTGCGAAAACCGCTCGCCCCACCGGTCGGGGCGGTCCCGCCGGCCGTGGGTGCAACGCCGGAGCTGTTCCCGCAGCCTGCTGTCGAGCCGGAGTTGGCGCAGATTTTCCAGTACGAGGCTGCCGAAATACTCGACGCCAGCGACGCCATCCTGCAGCAGTTAAGCATCGAGCCCGACCGACCCGGATTACTGAACGATCTGCGCCGGGGCATGCACACGCTCAAGGGCAGTTCGCGCATGGCGGGCTTCATGACGGTCGGCGATCTGGCCCATGCCGCCGAATCGGTGCTGGATGTCCTGGGTAAGGGCGGCGGGCACGCAACGTCGGTCGTGGTGGAGACTTTGCAGCATGCCCTGGATCGGCTTAACCGGATGCTGGCCGAGGCCGCGGGTGGGACGAGTCCGGCGACGGCGACCGATTTGATCGCTGATTTGCACCGGCTGGCCAATGAGGTCGCCGCCGGCGAACTGGCCGAGGGAGCGCCAACCCCGCGCCTCGTTCCCGAAGAAGCGGCGGTGGTTCCCGAACCGCGTTCCTTGCGGCCGATGACCGAGCTGGATCAGGAGCTGGCCCAGGTGTTCCAGACCGAGGCCGCCGAGGTTCTCGATTCCAGCGACCTGATCCTGCGGCGGCTGCGCGGCGAGCCGGACAACATCGAACTGCTGAACAATCTGCGCCGCGAGATGCATACGCTTAAGGGCGGCTCGCGCATGGCGGGCTTCATGACGATCGGCGATTTGGCTCATGCCGCTGAATCGGTGCTGGACGTGCTCGGTAAAGGCGCGGCGCCGGCGGCGGCGCCGGTGTTGGATGCCATTCAGCATGCCCTGGACGGTCTCCACCACATGCTGGCGGACGTGGTCAAGGGCGCTCGTCCGACGGCCCCGCCAGGTCTGATTGAAGAACTGCAAGGCGCGTTGGGTGGTGGACCGGCGGCGCAAGCCGAACCTGCGCCGACCGTCGTACCGACCACCGCGCCGATGGTCGTTCCAGCCGCTGCGCCGGCCCGGCCCGCGGAAAAGCCCGCCGCCGCCGCGCCCGTCGACAGCATCCGGGTCAGCGCCGCGTTGCTCAATACCCTGGTCAACCAGATGGGCGAAAGCAGTATCTTCCGCGCCCGCATCGATCAGGGCGTCAGCGCCATGAGTTTCAACCTCAACGAACTGGAGCAGACCATTGTCCGCCTGCGCCGGCAGGTCACGAACTTGGCCACCCAGGCCGAAGCTCGCATCCAGTCGCGACAGGATCAGGGCGCCAAGGCGCATCAAGCGGAATTCGATCCCCTGGAGCTGGATCGTTTCACCGAACTGCAACAGGTGGCCCGGTCGCTGATGGAAATCGCCGACGACCTGGGTAACGTCGGCAATACCCTGGGCGAACATGCCCGGGACGTCACCACGCTGCTCGACCAGCAAGGCAAGGTCAATAAGGAAATCCAGCAAGGTTTGATGCGCACGGGCATGGTGCGGTTCGGCAGCATCGTCCCGCGGTTGCGGCGGGTCGTGCGACAGGCGGCTCAGGAGCTGGGCAAACGGGCGGAACTGCTGGTCGGCGGCGAGGAGTCGGAAGTCGACCGCACCGTGCTGGAGAACATGGTGGCGCCGCTGGAGCACATGCTGCGCAATTCGCTGGCGCACGGTATCGAAACGCCAGAGCGGCGCCGCGCGGTCGGCAAATCCGAAATTGGCACCATCACGCTCAGCCTGCGCCGGGAGGGCGCGGAACTGGTGCTGGAACTGGGCGACGACGGCGGCGGCCTCAATTTTGACGCGATCCGGGTCAAGGGCGAGGAAAAGGGACTGCTCTTGCCCGACCAGCCGGCGACCCAGGACGAACTGATCGCCCTGTTGCTGCGTCCCGGTTTTTCCACCGCCGCCACCGTGACCCAGATTTCCGGGCGCGGAGTCGGCATGGATGTGGTGAACGAGGCCATCCGCGCCATGCGCGGCGCGTTGCTGATCCAGACCGAGTCCGGCCGGGGTACCCGCTTTATCGTTCGTCTGCCGTTCTCGCTGTCGGTGACCCAGGCGCTGTTGGCGCGGATTGGCGATAATATCTTCGCGATTCCGTTGCTCAGCATCGAACTGGTCACCCGGATCATGGAAAAGGAGTTCCAAGCCTATCTGACCGGCGAGCAGGTCCAGCATCAGTACGGTGGCCGTAGCTATCCGATTCACAACCTGGGCATTCTGACCGGCAGCGA
This sequence comes from uncultured Gammaproteobacteria bacterium, assembly GCA_963719395.1. Classification (GTDB taxonomy): domain Bacteria; phylum Pseudomonadota; class Gammaproteobacteria; order Competibacterales; family Competibacteraceae; genus Contendibacter. Next base: position 52,584 of record CAVRCC010000034.1, read on the forward strand.
ACACATCCTGCCCTTCGAGGAAGTCACGGATCGCCGACCGCCCACTCTGCTGTTCCGCAGCGCGGAGGCCAGCGCCGCCCTGCAGGTGGAAGCGGTGATGGGCAACCGGGAAATCATCATCAAGCCGGTCGGACCCCAATTCGACGGAGTGCCCGGCATCTCCGGCGCCACCGTGCTGGGCGATGGCCGGGTGGTGGTGGTGCTGGAACTGGCGGCCTTGGTGCGCAACATCGGCTCCCAAACCCAGAAACAGATGGAAAGCCGCGCGCTGCGCGCCGCGCGCCAGGAGGTTCGACCGGAGAAGTTCAGCGTCATGGTGATCGACGATTCGATTACCATGCGCAAGGTGACCGCTCGAATTCTGGAACGCCACAACATCCGGGTCATCACGGCCAAGGATGGCCTGGACGCCGTGGCGATGTTGCAGACCCAGGTGCCCGATCTGGCGATTCTCGACATCGAGATGCCGCGCATGGATGGTTTCGAGGTGTTGGCTCACGTGCGCAACCAGTCTACTCTGTCGCATCTGCCGATCATTATGGTGACGTCGCGCGGTGGTGATAAACACCGCGACCGGGCCATGAAACTGGGCGTCAACGACTACTTGACCAAACCTTATCAGGAAGAGCAATTGATGCAGTCGATTCGCAAGATTCTCGGCGAACGCGCCCTGGGGTTGATTACCTGAGACGCGCCCTGGAGCTGATCACCTGAAATGGTGGAGCCGGTTCCGGATCGCCGGAACCGGCTCCACGCCGCCCTTTTTCCGGACCTCGTTATGGAAGCCACCTCCAATCTCCGTTGTTTGTTGATCGCGGTGCAGGGCGGTCAGATCGTCCTGCCCAACAGTCTCGTCGTCGAGGTGTTGCCTTTCGCCACCCCCCTGCGGATCGAATCGGCGCCGCATTGGGTGGTGGGCGCCATGCTGTGGCACAATCTGACCACGCCGCTGGTCAGCCTGGGACGGCTGATTTTTCGGGTGGCGCCCGATTCGGATCTCAATTCCCGGATCATCATCATCAATACCTTGGGTTCGGACTCCCAGTTGCCGCATTTCGGCCTCTTGGGCACTTCGGCGCCGCGTCCCCTCAACTTGCAACGCGCCGAAATCAATCCCGACCCCAACGTCGCCGAAGCCGATTTGCGCCGACCGGGCGTTTTGAGCTGGGCGCGTTATCAGGATCAGCCGGTCCTCATTCCAGACCTGGAAGCCATCGAGGCGGTACTGCAACCCCTGGTTCGCCGGACCTGACCGGCACGGAGCGCGCGTCCCACCCTCATGCGGTTGAGCACGATTAAACTGGCGGGGTTCAAGTCGTTCGTGGATCCCACGGTGCTGCATTTGCCCAGCGACCTGGTCGGCATCGTCGGCCCCAACGGCTGCGGCAAGTCCAACATCATCGACGCCGTGCGCTGGGTGATGGGCGAAAGCTCGGCGCGTAGCTTGCGCGGCGAGACCATGAGCGACGTGATCTTCAACGGCTCGGCCAGCCGCAAGCCGGTCGGGCAGGCGTCCATCGAACTGGTGTTCGATAACAGCCAGGGCCGGTTGGGCGGACCCTGGGCCGGTTACGGCGAGATCGCCATCCGGCGGCTGGTGAGCCGCGACGGCCAATCCAGCTACTTTCTCAACGGCGTCCGCTGCCGCCGCCGCGACATCGCCGACATTTTTTTGGGCACCGGCCTGGGGCCGCGCAGCTACGCCATCATCGAACAGGGCATGATTTCGCGGGTGATCGAGGCCCGGCCGGAGGAACTGCGCGTGTTTCTGGAGGAGGCGGCCGGCATTTCCAAGTATAAGGACCGTCGCCACGAGACCGAGACCCGCATCCGGCATACCCGCGACAACCTCGACCGGCTCAACGACGTGCGCGAGGAACTGGGCCGACAGCTCCAGCACTTGCAGCGCCAGGCCCGCGCCGCCGAGCAGTATCGGGAATTACGCGCCGGAGAACGCCGGCTGCGGGCGGAACTGCTGACTTTGCGCTGGCGGAGCCTGTGCGCCGAGATCGAGGACCGCGACCGCGAACTGCGCCAGCAGGAAACCGCGCTGGAGGCGGTGCTGGCCGAGCAGCGCCGGCTGGAAGCCGGACTGGAAGCCGGCCGGGTTCGGCGGTTGGAGTTGAATGAGAGGTTCAACGATGCCCAGGGTCGTTATTACCGGGCCGGCGCGGACATCAGCCGGCTCGAACAGTTTCTGCACCATCAGCGCGATCTGCGGCGGCGGCGCGAGGATGACAGCCGTCAGATCGAGGCAGCGCTGGCGCAGGTCGAGGCGCAGTGGGACGCGGACCAGCGCCAGCGGGACGAACTGGCGGCAGTGCTGGCCGCTACCGAGCCGGAACTGGCCCGGACGCTGACCGCCGAGGTGGATGCCAGCGCGGCGCTGACCGCCGCTGAAACCGCGCTGCGCGAGGGGCAGGCGACCTGGGAAGCGTTCGGCCAGCGGCGCGCCGAGGCGCAGCGCCAGGTCGACGTGGAGCGTACCCGGATCGAGCACTGGGAACGGCAGTTGCTGCAAGGCGAGCGACGCTTGGAGCGGTTGCGCTTTGAGGCGGCATCCTTGGCCGACGCCGAGTTTGAGAGCGAGATCGCCGATTTGAACGCCGCCGAACGGGCCGCCGCCGAAACCCTGCGCCACGCTCAGCAGGCTCTGATGGACGCCGAGGCCGGGCTGGCCGCGACGGAGGACGCGCGGCGGCGGGTCGGCCAAGTCGCGCGGGAGGCGCGCGACCGGTTGCAGACCGGGCGTGGCCGGCTGGCCTCGCTGCACGCCTTGCAGGAAGCGGCCCTGGGGCGGCACGATGACGAACTGGGCCACTGGCTGCGCGCCCGGGGCCTGGCCGAAGCGCCCCGGCTGGCGGAGCGGCTGGAGGTGGAGCCGGGTTGGGAAAGCGCCGTGGAAGCGGCCTTGGCCGGCTGGCTGGACGCAGTCTGCGTAACGGACCTCGACGGGCCGGCGTCCGCGGTCGCCGAACTCGGCCAGGGTCGATTGACCTTGTTCGAACCGCCGCCGGATTTGCCGCCAGCGGCGCCGGAAGCCGCCGCGCTGGCGGCCCGGGTGCGCGCGCCCTGGCCGCTGGCCGGTCTGCTGGACGGCGTGCGCGTCGCCGCCAGTCTAACCGAGGCCTTGGCGCAGCGCGCCGACCTGCGGGAGGGCGAAACCGTGGTGACGCCTGAAGGGGTGCGGTGCGGGCGGCGCTGGCTGCGGCTGGCGCGCGGCGGCGATGACGGCGTGCTGGCGCGCGAGCGGGAAATCCGTCGCCTGGAGGCGGCGCTGGCCGAAGACGCGGCGGCGCTGGAGCAGGGAGAAGCTGAGTCGGAACGCCTGCGCGGACGGCAGCGCGACCTGGAACAGCAGCGCCGCGAGGCGCAGCAGGCGGTGAACCAGGGGCACCGCGATCATGCCGCCGCGCAAGGGCGGTCGAACGCGGCGTTGGCCCGGTCCGAGCAGACCCGCGCCCGCCGCGCGGCGCTGGTCGGGGAAATCGCGGAGCTGGAGTCGCAGGGCGAACAGGATCGCGAACAGGTCGAGTTGGCCCGGGCGCGACTGGAAGAGGCGTTGCTGGCCTTGGAGAGCCTGGGCGCGGAACAGGAGGAACTGAGCGCGCGCCGGGAGCAGTTGCGCGAGGAGCTGCGGAACTGCCGGGACCGGGCAGATGGCGCCCGTCAGGAAGTTTCGCGGCGGTCGGTGGCGCTGGAGACCGCCCGGGCGCGATTCATCGCCGCCGAACAGGCGCTGGAGCGGCTGGCGGGGCAGCGGGATCAGCTTGTCGCGCGGCGGGAGCGGCTGATGGCGGAAGGGGCCGCCGATGCCGATTCGAACTTGGCCGCCGCCGAGGACGAACTGGCGCAGGGCTTGGAACGGCGACTGGCGCTCGAAGCGGAACTGGGGGAGGCTCGCCAGGCCCTGGAAGCCCAGGATGCCGAATTGCAGGCCGGCGAGCAGGCGCGAGGACGCTGCGAACGCCAGGCCGAAACGCTGCGTCAGCAGCTTGAAGAACGACGGTTGGCCACGGGCGAAGCGCGGATTCGCCAGCGGAATCTTCTCGAGCAAGTGCGCGAACTGGCCAGCGAGCCGGAAGCGCTAGTAGCCACCCTGCCGGCGACGGCGGTCGAGAGCGACTGGCTGGCGCAACTGGAGCAGGTGGAGCGGCGCATTCAGCGGCTGGGAGCCATCAATCTGGCGGCGATCGAGGAGTTTGCCCAAGTGTCGGAACGCAAGCAGTATCTCGACGCTCAGAATGCTGACCTGCTGGAGGCGCTGGCCACGTTGGAGAACGCCATGCGCAAGATGGATCGCGAGACCCGCACCCGTTTCCGGGAGACGTTCGAGCGGGTCAACGTCGGTCTGGGGGAGTTGTTTCCGCGCTTGTTCGGCGGCGGCCAGGCGCATCTGGAACTGGCCGGCGAGGATGCGTTGGATGCCGGGGTGACGATCATGGCCAAGCCGCCCGGCAAGCGGATCGGTTCGATCAGCCTGCTGTCCGGCGGGGAAAAGGCGCTGACTGCCGTCGCCCTGGTGTTCGCCATTTTCCAGCTCAATCCCGCGCCGTTTTGCCTGCTCGACGAGGTGGATGCCCCGCTGGACGAAGCCAACGTCGGCCGGTTCGGCGCGCTGGTTCGCGAGATGGCGGAACGGGTGCAGTTCATTTTTGTCACCCACAACAAGGCCACCATGGAAATCGCCCAACATCTGGCGGGGGTGACCATGCAGGAACCCGGGGTGTCGCGGCTGGTGGCGGTGGATGTCGAGGCGGCGGCACGGCTGGCGGCGGTCGGTTAAGCCGCGCGGGCATATTGAGACGGGACAGATGGTATTTGTAAGGATGCGGGGATTTGAGTATAAACGGCGGAACTTGGCCTCTATCCCACCTGCGGTGGCGATAGGGGGTTTGGCATTCCTTGGTGCAAGGGGTTGCGGTTGCGCAATCCGGGGCTTTCGTGGGATAGAAATGGATAAGACGCAGTTGCAGTGGCTGCTGGCGGGCATCGGAGCGGTCGTGGTGGTTCTGATTTATCTCTGGGGTATCCGGTTCCGCATTAAGGAGGAGATCGGCAAGCGCCGGCGTCGGCCGGAAAGAGAACCGGTGGTGTTCGGCGAGCCGTCGAACCAGCCGGATCCGCTGCTGAACGGGCATGACTTTGGCGACTTGGGCCGGATTACCCCCGATCATCATTTGGCTGACAAAGTCCTGGTCGATGTGGAAATCCGGCCGGTTGAATCGAAGAACGCTGCTTCGCCCGTCAAAGCGGAGGTCGAATCCGCGCCCGTTCGGGCGGAACCGCCAGCGGAAGCGCGCCGGGAGGCTGGTGCAACGGAGGCGTTGTCGATGACGGTGGTCTTGACCGTGATGGCGCCGCAGGGGCGACCCTTCGAGGGACCGCGCATCCAGGCGGCGGCCGAGGAACTGGATCTCCGGCTCAATGCCGACGGCCTGTTCGAGCGGTTCCCGGACCGGGAAACCGCCAGCGGCGAGCCGGTTTTCGGCATGGCGCACCTGCGCAAGCCGGGTGCGTTCGAGCTGCGGGCGCTACAGGATTTATCCACCCCGGGGCTGTTGCTGTTCATGAATCTTCCCGGCCCACTGGAGGGAACGGAGGCGCTGGATCTGCTGGTGATCAGCGCCGATCATCTGGCGCGCAATCTCGGCGGAACCATTTGCGACGAGCGCCATAACCGGCTGACCAACCCGATGCTGTTGCAGTTGCGCGGCCAGATCGCCGATCTGGAACGGCGCTGGCTGGCGCAACTGGACTACTGATGGCAGGGGGCGTGATGGCGATTCCCGCCGACGTTCGGGCGCGCGCCGCGTGGCTGCGCGAGCAACTGAATTGGCACGGCTACCGCTATTACGTTCTGGACGACCCGGCGATTCCCGATGCCGAGTACGACCGGCTGTTTCGGGAACTGCGGGAACTGGAAGCCGCGTACCCGGAACTGGTCACGCCCGATTCCCCGACCCAGCGGGTGGGTGGCCAGCCGCTGGATGCCTTCGCGCCGGTGCGGCATCGGGCGCCGATGCGGTCCATTCGCACTGAAACCGACACTGGCCCGGGCGGCGCGCTGGCTTTTGATGCCCAAGTGCGGCGCGAACTGGGCCTGGACGCGGCCGCCGCGCCCATCGAATATGCCTGCGAGCTGAAGTTCGATGGCTTGGCCGTCAGCCTGCGTTACGAGGATGGCCTACTCGCCCAGGCCGCTACCCGCGGCGACGGCGAGACCGGCGAGGATGTGACGCAGAATGTGCGCACCATCAAGTCGGTACCACTGCGGTTGCAAGGCGCCGCGCCCGAGGTGCTGGAAGTGCGCGGCGAGGTGTATATGAGCCGCGCGGATTTCGAGCGCTACAACGCCCGCCAGCGCGCTGCTGGATTACCTACGCTGGTCAATCCGCGTAATGGCGCGGCCGGCAGCATCCGGCAACTCGACCCGAACCTGGCCGCCAAGCGGCCGTTGTCATTTTTTGCCTACGGGCTGGGTGAAGTGCGGGGCTGGGAATTGCCCGCCACGCATGGCGCGGTATTGGACGCCTTGGCCGCGCTGGGCTTGCCAGTCAGCAGCGAACGGGTGGTGGCGTTCGGCGCGGAGGGTCTTATCGAATTTCACCGCGCCATCGCCGAAAAGCGAGCCGTGCTGCCCTTTGACATTGATGGTGTGGTGTACAAGGTCAATAGCCTGGCCTGGCAACAACAACTGGGTTTTCGCACCCGCGCGCCGCGTTGGGCGGTAGCGCACAAGTTTCCGGCTCAGGAAGAGCTGACCGTGGTCGAGGCCATCGAGGTCCAGGTCGGCCGTACCGGCACGATCACGCCGGTGGCGCGGCTCAAACCGGTGTTCGTGGGCGGCGCCACGGTCACCAACGCGACCTTGCACAACGCCGACGAAGTGGCGCGCAAGGATGTGCGGGTGGGCGATACCGTGATCGTGCGCCGGGCTGGCGACGTGATTCCCGAAGTCGTCGGCGTGATGCTGGAGCGCCGTCCGCCCGATGCAAAATCGTTCGCGATGCCGGAAACCTGTCCGGTGTGCGGATCGCGGGTCGTGCGCCTGGCAGGGGAGTCGGCGGCCCGCTGCATGGGCGGTTTGTACTGCCGCGCCCAGCGTCAGGAAGCGATCCGTCATTTTGCCTCGCGCCGGGCACTGGACATCGAGGGGCTGGGGGACAAGCTGGTGGAGCAACTGGTGGAGCAGGAGCTGGTGCGCAATCCCGCTGATCTGTACGGCCTGGATGCAGCGACGCTGGCCGGGCTGGAGCGGATGGGTTCCAAATCCGCCGCCAAGCTGGTCGAGGCGTTGGAGCGCGGCAAGAGCACGACGCTGGCGCGGTTTCTGTACGCGCTGGGGATTCGCGAAGTGGGCGAGGCCACGGCGCTGGCGCTGGCCGGGCATTTCGGCGGGTTGGAAGCCCTGATGGCTGCTGAGGAAGAGCGTTTGCGACAAGTGCCGGATATTGGACCCGTCGTTGCCGCCGCAATTCGCGCGTTTTTCCAGGAACCGCATAACCAGGCGGTGATCGCCCGGTTGCGCGCCGCAGGCGTGCGCTGGCCGGAAATGGCGGCGAAGCCGGTCGCCGCGCAACCGCTGGCCGGTAAAACCGTCGTGCTGACGGGAACGCTGGAGTCGCTGAGTCGCGATCAGGCGGCCGAGCAGTTGCGAACGCTGGGCGCCAAGGTGAGCGGCAGCGTGTCGAAGAAGACCGATTACGTGGTGGCGGGCCGCGATGCCGGGTCCAAGCTGGACAAGGCGCGGGAACTGGGCGTGACGGTGCTGGACGAGGCAGGATTGTTGGCGCTGCTGGAGCGATAACCTCTCTCCCTTGATTGAGAGAGAGGTTGCGGGCGAGGAGCCGCCTGGTACTACTTCTTCTCTTCCTTCTTCTCAGACTTGCTGTCCTTGGCGGCGGCTTCCTCCTTACCATCCGCTTTCTTTTCTTCCTTGGCGGCTTCCGGGGTGGCGGCGGGCTTGACCGCGCTGACCTGGATTTCCTTGACCTCGATCTTGGCGCCGGATTTCAGTTTTTCCAGATAATCGTTCACCATCTTGCTCTGCAGCATCTGGGTGATCTGTGGCTTCAGTTCATCCATGGACGGCGGAGTGGCGTCGCGGGCGTCCTCCAACAGGATGACGTGCCAGCCGAACGGCGTTTGCACCGGCTGCTCGCTGGTCTTGCCCTTCTCCATTTTGGCGACCGCTTCCGCGAAGGGGGGCACCATCATGCTCGGTGTGAACCAGCCCAGATCGCCGCCGTTAGCCGCGGAACTGTCGCTGGACTTGGTCTTGGCCAGTTCGGCGAAATTGCCGCCCTTCTTCAGTTCGGCGATGACGTCCTTGGCCTTGTCCTCGGAATCCACCAGAATGTGGCTGGCCTTATACTCCTTGCCCTTCATCGCCGCGACGGCGGTGTCGTATTCCTTCTTGATCGCCTCTTCGCTGGGCGCGTTCTCGCTCAGCATCCGGCGCACTATGGTGCTGGCCAGCAGGTTGCGCTCGACCATGGCCAGTTGCTGCTTGATCTGCGGATCGTCGGCCAGCTTCTGCTTGCCGGCTTCCTGCACCAGCAACTCTTCCATGACCAGTTGATCCACCAGCGACTTGCTGGCCTCCGCCGAATCCACCTTGGCCTTGCCGCGCAGTTGCTGGGCGTATTGCTCGAACGCCGCCTTGGTGATCGGCGTACCGTTGACCACCGCGACGGGGTCGGGGATGGTGAACGGCGCCGGCTGCGCGGCCGGGGCAGCGGTCGCGGTGGCTGGAGCAGCCTGCGCGGGTTCGGCCTTCTTGTCATCGGCCGCCAGAGCCATGCCGGACAGCAGCAGAGTCGAGGATAATGCCAGGAGCGGGAGGGTCGATTTGCGGGTTTTGAGCATGATGTAAGGCTTCCAGAAGGGTTGGTTTAGGTTACGGGGTTAAGATTCGGCTTCCGCCGGGGTCCGCGCCTGAATGCTCAAGGCATGGATTTCCCGGCGCATCAGATCCGCTACCGCCGCATTGACGAGGCGATGGCGCTGAATCGGGGTTTTGCCGGTGAAGGCGGCGGAGACGATGTGGACGGTGAAATGGCCGCCCTCGCGCGCGCCAGCGTGGCCGGCGTGGGCGGCGCTGTCGTCTACGATGTTCAGACGCTCGGGCTCCAGCGCGGCCCGCAGTCGTTGCTCGATCAGGGCCACCCGGTCGTTCATGGCGGCAGCGTCTTGCGGAACGGGTAAACTTCGACCGCCGCGAATGCGCCGGCCGCTACGTAGGGATCGGCCTCGGCCCAAGCCTTGGCTTCTTCCAGCGATGGGAATTCGACCACCATCAGACTGCCCAGAAAGCCGGCCGGGCCAGGATCGGGGCTGTCGATAGCTGGCAGCGGTCCGGCCAGGATCAGCCGGCCCTCGTTCAACAGCGCGTTCAGCCGTTCCAGGTGGGCGGGTCGGACCGACAACCGTCGTTCCAGGCTATTCGGCGCGTCGCGGCCAATGATGGCGTACAGCATGATCAGGACTCCTTGGAGGGATCGGCATCGTCGGTTTTGAGGTGGCGGCTCATGTAGGCCGCCTGCGCCAGCACGAAGATCAGAGTCAGGCCCAGCAGGCCGAACAGCTTGAAATTGACCCAGGCGTTCTCGCTAAAGTTGAACGCGACGTAGAGATTGGCCGCGCCCATGGCCAGGAAGAACCCCGCCCAAGCCAGTGTCAGCTTGACCCAGACCGGCGCGGGAAGTTCCAATTGGCTGCCCATCATTCGCTCCAGCAGGGTCTTTTGGCCGATGAAGCGGCTGCCCAGGAACGCTGCGGCGAACAGCCAGTTCACCACCGTCGGCTTCCACTTGACGAACACCGGATCGTGCAGGATCAACGTTGCCGCGCCCAGCACCAGCACCAGCGCGGCGGTGAACAGCGGTATCTTTTCAACCCGCCGCTGGCGTAGCCAGATCCAGCCGACCTGGGCCAGGGTCACGACGATCAACACCCCGGTGGCGACGTAGATGTCCGCCAGCTTGTAGGCGATGAAAAACAGCAGAATGGGCAGGAAATCGAACAACAGTTTCATGCCGGCGGTGGAAGTTCCATGACAGGTCGGAAGGGCGTGGCGGGCTTGAAAAAGAAAGACGGCCCCACGATTGCCGTCTTGACCGGACCGCGCCGGACTGGCAAGTTGCCGGTACGATAGGGTCCGTAACTTTGAGAATATAAGGCCATGAGCCGTTTTTTACAAATCCATCCCGTCAATCCGCAACCGCGCCTGATCGCGCAGGCGGTGGAACACTTGCGCGCGGGCGATGTGGTCGTCTATCCCACCGATTCGAGCTACGCGCTGGGCTGCCAGTTGGGCGACAAAGCGGCGGCGGAACGCATCCGTCATATTCGCCAGACCGACCGCCATCACAATTTCACCCTGGTGTGCCGCGATCTGTCGGAGATCGCCACTTACGCCAAGGTCGACAACCAGCGCTACCGGCTGCTGAAGGCCGTCACGCCGGGACCGTTCACCTTCATCCTGCAAGCGACTCACGAAGTACCGCGCCGCCTGCAACATCCCCGCCGCAAGACCATCGGCATCCGGGTGCCGGACAACGTGATCGCCCGCGCCCTGCTGGCGGAACTGGGGGAGCCGATCATGAGTTGCACGCTGATCCTGCCCGGCGACGACTGGCCGCTGTACGATCCCGAGGAGATCGAGGAACGCTTGCGCCATGAGGTGGATCTGATCGTTGACGGCGGTTCTGGCCAACGCGAGCCGACCACCGTACTCGACCTGACCGATGATGCCCCGCAATTGATTCGCCAGGGACTAGGCGACGCCAGTCCGTTTCTCTAGTCCGCGCCGTCGTGGGCTGCGTATAATCGCGCCATGCAAGAATTGAATGTGGTACAGCTTCTCGTTGTGCTGGCGCCGCCCTTGCTGCTGGCCATTACTCTGCATGAGGTGGCGCACGGCTGGGTGGCGCTGCGCTGCGGCGACACTACCGCCCAGGCGCAGGGCCGGCTCAGCCTCAATCCGCTGCGGCATGTGGACCCGGTTGGCACCGTCCTGGTTCCAGCGCTGCTGGCGGTGTTCGGCGGCTTTATCTTCGGCTGGGCCAAGCCGGTGCCGGTCAATTACCACCGGCTGCGCCAACCCAAGCGCGACATGGCGCTGGTGGCGCTGGCCGGACCGATGTCCAATATGCTGATGGCGCTGGGCTGGGGACTGATCCTGCTGATTGGCCACGGTTTGATGAGCGCGCTGCCGTGGCTGGGCGAACCGCTGATGATGATGGGATTGGCCGGCGTGGACGTCAACGTCATGCTGGGCGTGCTCAATCTGGTGCCGATTCCGCCGCTAGACGGTTCGCGGGTGTTGACGGGCGTGTTGCCGGACCGGTTCGGTCTGGCGATGGCGCGGATGGAGCCTTACGGGCTCGTCCTATTGGTGCTGTTGTTGGCCAGCGGCCTGCTGAATCTGATGCCGATCGTTATGGCCATCCGCCAAGCGATGCTGAGCCTGTTCTTCTTTTGATCCAGAACCCCAAACGACCGTTGTCATCATGGAAATCACCCTCACTGGCATCACCACTACCGGTACGCCGCATCTGGGCAACTACGTCGGCGCGATCCTGCCCGCCATCGAGGCCAGCCGCCGGCGGGATGTGCAATCGTTCTACTTCCTGGCCGACTATCACGCCCTGGTCAAATGCCATGACCCCGCTGTGGTCCACCGCTCGCGGCTGGAAGTCGCGGCCACCTGGCTGGCGTTGGGGCTGGATGTCGAGAACGTTATCTTCTATGCCCAAACCGACATTCCCGAGATTCTGGAACTGACCTGGATGTTGACCTGCGTGACTGCCAAGGGCCTGATGAACCGCGCCCACGCCTACAAGGCGGCGGTGGCCGAGAACCTGGCCGATCCCGACAAGGATCCCGACAAGGCTGTCACCATGGGATTATTCTGCTACCCGATCCTGATGGCGGCGGACATTCTGATGTTCAAGGCCAGCAAGATACCGGTCGGCAAGGATCAGGTGCAGCACCTGGAGATGGCCCGCGACATCGCCGCCCGCTTCAATTACCTGTACGGCGAGCATTTTGTGCTGCCCGAGGCGGTGGTGGACGAGAAGGCGGCGGTGCTGGTGGGGCTGGACGGGCGCAAGATGAGCAAGAGCTACGGCAACACCATCCCGCTGTTCGAGCCGGAAAAGGCGCTGCGCAAGCTGATCATGCGGATCAAGACCAACTCGCTGCCGCCGGAAGCGCCCAAGGACCCGGAGACCTGCACGCTGTTCCAGATTTATCGGGCGTTCGCCACGGTCGAAGAGGCGGCGGCGATGCGCGAACGCTACGCCCAGGGCATCGGCTGGGGCGAGATGAAGCAGATTCTGTTCGAGTATCTGAACGCCCGGTTGAGCGAACCGCGCCAGCGTTATCAGGAATTGTTGCAGGCGCCCGATCACATCGAGCAAATTCTCAAGCGCGGCGCGGCGCGCGCGCGCGAATACAGCGCGCCGTTCCTGCACGAACTGCGGCGCGCGGTGGGGATTCGGCCATTGGGTTGATGGACAACGCCACTCCCGACGCCCCGCCATTCGCCAAGGTCGGCGGCGAACCCTATACCCAGTTGCCGCAGGATCTCTACATCCCGCCGGACGCGCTGGAAGTATTCCTGGAGGCATTCGAGGGGCCGCTGGATTTGCTGCTGTACCTGATCAGGCGGCAAAACCTGAACATCCTTGACATCCCGGTCGCCGAGATTACCCGGCAATACATGGAATATCTGGCGCTGATGCAGGAAATGCGGCTGGAACTGGCGGCGGAGTATCTGGTGATGGCGGCCTGGCTGGCGGAAATCAAGTCACGGTTGTTGCTACCGCGCCCGGTGTCCGCCGAGATGGAAGAGGAAGACCCGCGCGCCGAACTGGTGCGTCGGCTCCAGGAATACGAGCGTTTTCAACAGGCGGCGCGGGCGCTGGACGCGTTGCCCCGCCTGGAACGCGATTTTTTTCCGGCCAGCGCCGAACTGGCCCAGCGGGAAACGCTCCGAACGCCGCCGCCAGTCAGTCTGGCCGATCTGCTGGCCGCCCTGCGCGAGGCGCTGGCCCGCGCCGAATTGTTCGGCCGTCATCACATCCAGCGCGAGACGCTGTCGGTGCGCGAGCGGATGAGCCAGGTGTTGGACCGGCTGGACGCACTGCGCTTTACCCCCTTCAGCGCGTTGTTCCGACCGGAGGAGGGGCGAATGGGGGTGGTGGTGACGTTTCTGGCGGTGCTGGAATTGCTGCGCGAGGCGCTGCTGGAACTGGTGCAGGCCGAACCGTTCGCGCCGATCCACGTTCGGCGGCGCGGTTGAGACGCTGCAATGCCGGCATTAAAAACCATCCTGGAAGCACTTTTGCTGGCCGCCGGCGAACCGCTGGCGCTGGATCGACTGCTCGCGCTGTTCCCGGACGCGGAGCGGCCCGAGCGGGATGCATTGCGCGCCGCGCTGGCTGAGCTGGCCGTCGACTATGCCGGGCGCGGCGTGGAACTGGTCGAGGTGGCCAGCGGTTTCCGCCTGCAAGTGCCCCAAGCCTTCGCGCCCTGGGTGTCGCGGCTGTGGGAAGAGCGGGCCGCCAACTACTCCCGCGCGCTGCTGGAAACGCTGGCGCTGATCGCCTACCGCCAGCCGGTCACCCGTGGCGAGATCGAGGCCGTGCGCGGAGTCAGCGCCAGCTCCAGCATCATGAAAACCTTGCAGGAGCGCGGCTGGATCAAGGTGATCGGTCATCGCGAGGTGCCCGGTCGCCCGGCGTTGTATGCTACCACTCGCGCTTTCTTGGATTACTTCAACCTCAAGAGTCTGAGCGAGTTGCCGTCGCTGGCGGCGCCGCGCGATCTGGATGCTATCGGCGCCGAACTGGAACGCCGCGCCGGCGTCCCGCCCGAAGATTCCACCACCCGAACGGAACCACCCGATGGCTGAACGCTTGCAGAAATTTCTGGCCCGCATGGGTCTGGGGTCCCGACGCCAGATCGAAGACTGGATCCGCCAGGGCCGGATCACCGTGAACGGCGCGGCAGCGCAACTGGGCGTCCAGGTTAACGGCGCGGAGAAGATCCAGATCGACGGCAAGCTAATCCAGGTGCGCGCGTTCGGGCAACGGCGGCGGGTGTTGGCCTATTACAAGCCGGTCGGCGAGATGACCAGCCGCCACGATCCCGAAGGCCGGCCCACGATCTTCGAAAATTTGCCGCCGCTGCGCGATGGCCGCTGGATCGCGGTCGGCCGGCTCGATCTCAATACCCAGGGCTTGCTGTTGTTGACCAACGACGGCGAACTGGCCAACCGCCTGACGCATCCCTCGTCCCAGATCGAACGGGAATATGCGGTCCGGGTGCTGGGCGAAGTTCCGCCGGAGATGTTGCAACGGTTGCGAGAGGGGGTGCTGCTGGAGGATGGATTGGCGCGCTTCGACGAGATCCGGGAGGCGGGCGGCGAGGGCGCCAATCATTGGTATCATGTGATTCTGCGGGAAGGCCGCCATCGCGAGGTGCGCCGGCTGTGGGAATCACAGGGCGTCACGGTCAGCCGGCTGGCCCGGGTGCGCTACGGACCGGTCGTGTTGCGGCGGGGGCTGTATCCGGGACACTGGGACGAACTGGATGATGCGCAGGTTCGGACTCTGCTGGAAGCGGCGGGTTGCGCGCCCCGCACCCCCGCGCCGGAGGAACCCGCCGCCCGATCCCGTCGTCCCCATGGCGCGGCATCTCAACCGCGTGAAACCGTCAATCCCTGGCCGGCGAAGCCTGGCAAACCGGGCCGCGCGCGTGGCCCGGCATCCGGCCCCCGCCATCCACTCAATCCTGGGCGCGCACGGTCTGGCCGGTGATGCGCCGGTGGGGCGGGGGGTCGTTCAACACCCCCACACCGTAATCCGCCGGCCGCGATACCTTTCCTCGCGGTGGTAAATTTTCTCCTCCCAAGGCTGATCGCTCCGGTCGAAAATCACCAGATGGCCGGACGCCTTCCCCGACCCGGTCGAGGTATTGCCAGGTCTGCTCCAGCCCCTCGGCGAGGGTGCGCTCCCGGCTTTTGCGCAGGATTTTCAGTTCGAGCACGATTTTCTGCACGCCGCCGGGGTGGCGCCACAGGACCAACAGGTCGGTGCGGCCCCGGCCCAGGCCGTATTCCCGCTCCACCCGGCCGCCGCCGTTGACGATCCGTTGCAAAAAGGCTTGCAGCAGCAGTTGCGGCCCAGCTTCCTGATAGTCGAAGCGCTGGAGCCAGTGTTCCGAGTGCTCGCGGAAGAAGTCCTGAAACCCCGCCAGCAGTTTCCCATCGTCCAGCCGGCCGTCGGGGTGCAAGTACCAAACCGGCTCCTGGCTGATGGTCAGGGTGGTGCTGTAGGTCAGTTGCCGGGGGATGATCTCGCGATACATGGCGTTGGCGATGGCCAGTTGGCCGTCGATCCGGTCCACCAGTCCCAAATCGAGGACGTAATCCACATCA
The DNA here is from genome assembly GCA_963719395.1 of uncultured Gammaproteobacteria bacterium. Taxonomy (GTDB): domain Bacteria; phylum Pseudomonadota; class Gammaproteobacteria; order Competibacterales; family Competibacteraceae; genus Contendibacter. The sequence goes on from CAVRCC010000034.1 coordinate 68,035, forward strand.
TCCGGCGGCAGCAGTTCCGGCGTGGCTTCGCCGGCCAGGATCGGTTCGATCACCCGCCGCACCCGTGCCTCCTGGAGCTTGTCGGCCAACTGATCGAGATGGGTTTCCCGCCGCAGGATCAGCGCCTCTTTCGCCTCGTCCAGCAACTCGGCGGTGATCGGCTGGCTGCGATCCCGCCCGGCCGGCATCCGAAAGCAGGTCTCGTAGCCCAAGGCATTGACCAGCCACGGCTGACCCCGGCTCAGGTCCCAGGCTCGTGCCAGCGCCTCGGCAGTGAAGGTCTGGCCGGTGGCGGCGGTGTGTTCGGCGTAGAGCGCCGCCATGTCGTCCGCCGTGAAGTTGCCCAGCCACAGCGATTCGGCTTTGATGTTGAAGGCACTGCCGCCGGTGATGATGGCCTGGGTGGTCCCGGAGTGAATCCGGTAGTCGCGCACGTCGCGCACCCCGCACAGGATGACCGTTTGGGGAAAGGCCCGGGGGCGCTTGTCGTAGCCCCCTCGCACCTGCCGCAGCACCGCGATCAGCGTGTCGCCCACCAGCGTGTCAATCTCGTCCAGCAGCAGCACCAGCGGTCGGGGATCCTGGAGGCTCCATTCGGTCAGCAGGCCATTGAGCGCCCCGAACGGCCCCACCTCCCGTAACAGGGTCAGCCAACGCCCCGCCGGCCAGGGGTCGTCCAGAATCAGCCGCGCCCGCTCGGCAATCTCGTTCAGCAGCGCCGGCATCGCGGCCGCCACATCCTCCCGCGCCGCCTGACCGATCTCCAAATTGGCGTAGCAGCAGCGATAGCGCCCGGCGCCATTCAGAAACTCCACCAGCGCCAGCAGGCAGGTGGTCTTGCCGGTCTGGCGGGGGGCGTGGAGGACAAAGTATTTCTGCTGTTCGATCAACGGCAACAGAGTATCCACGTCGATCCGTTGCAAGGGATTGAGACAGTAATGTCTGGCCGGATTGACCGGCCCGGCGGTGTTGAAGAAGCGCATGGCTAGAGTTCCTCTGGTCGGCCAGGGCGGGCTGAGCGGCGCATCACAAAGCATACCTCAATCCAAGGGCGACCGGGCCGGGGCACCCTTGGGAATTTCTCTTCTTTAATGCTCTATTTTAAATACATTAAACACTATATCATGACATTTTGGCCTTATATTCTACTTTAAGTAGAAGATTAAGTATCATTTTATTGACTTATACCCCCCCCTAATACACTATAATGAAAAAAATAGCAACCCCCCACGTTGCCCTCATCCGGCGGCGTCCGACCGATGGCCCAGCCCAAGGAGATCACGACATGACCCGCATACGTACCGCCCGCGCCAGCCTGCTGGCCGCGCTGCTACTGCCCGGTTTGGCTACCGCCGCCGGGCTGAACGATACCGGTATCACGAAATGTGCCAATAACTCATCCAACGACGTGCCTTGCAACAACCCCAACTTTCCCCGCCAGGACGCCGAAACCGGCCGTGATGCCCAGACAGGCTTGAGCAAGGCCGACGAAGATTCGCTCGCCTCGGCCGGGTTCGACTTTACCAAGCTGGACGCCAGCGGTAATCCCCTACCCGCCGATGCTACCAATTGGAACTGCGTGCGCGACAACGTCACCGGGCTGATCTGGGAGGTCAAAACCGACGATGATGGCTTGCGAGACAAGGACTGGACTTATACCTGGTACAACACCGATACCAGTACTAACGGCAGCTTTGAGGGTTATCAGGACGTTGATGGTGTATGTGGTAGCGGCAGCGTTGGCTTCCCTGAACACTGCAATACCCAGGCTTACGTAGCGGCAGTGAATGCCGCCGGCCTCTGCGGCTACAACACCGACTGGCGCATGCCCACTGTCGAGGAACTGCGCGGCATCGTGGATTACTCTGGTATCAACCCGACCATTGATGCCGCCTACTTCCCCAATACACGTAACTACTACTGGTCGGCGTCTCCGTCTGCCCCCGATGCCTACGGCGCGTGGGTCGTGCTCTTCGGCAATGGCAACGTTGGCACCCTCAACAAGGACAGCCTCTTCGCTGTCCGGTTGGTGCGCGGCGGAGAGTGAATTTGATTTTTGGGTTTAGGGAAATTCGCTGAATGGCTATGCCACTCCATAAAGGCTCCGGTCTCAACCAACAGATCCTGTGGCGCGCCGCGACCCGCCTGTTGCGGCTGATCTGGTGGTCCTCGCCAACCCGAAGCTTATCACCACCACCTGGCCGGCCATCCTCACCGCTTGGTCAGGCCCGCCCCCTTTGGACTGTACAGGAGTCACCTTCATGAAGACGCTTATCCTTCGCCGCCTGGCGCTCGGGCTGCTGCCGGCGTTGCTGGCCTGGCCCACTACCGCTCTGTGGGCGGACATAATTTGCACTGGTCCCAACGACACGTTCTGTAGTAATGACGCTGTCCCGGAAATCACACCCACCAGCGATTTCATCTTGAACGATGACGGCACCGCCTACCACAAGAAAACCGGCCTGACCTGGAAGCGCTGCGCCGAGGGGCAGACGTGGTATTGGGATTCAGGCGCTCAAGCCGGATCCTGCACGGAGACCGAGGACTATTACGACTGGTCAGGGACGCTGAGCCGGGCGACGACTGATGGCTGGCGGTTGCCCAACCTCAAGGAACTCCAGTCGATTGTCGAAAAGCGCAACTGGAATCCGGCGATCAACGCTACGGTTTTCCCGAATACGCCAGCAACTATCTTCTGGTCAGCGTCTCCGGTTTCCCCCGATGCCTACCGCGCGTGGCTCGTGAGCTTCTTCAGTGCCAACGATGTCGCCCTCTTCAAGGTCAATGTCCACGCTGTCCGGTTGGTGCGCGGCGGACAGTATAGTTTGCTTTCTGTGACCAAGGCTGGTACGGGTAGCGGCACGGTGACCAGTGACCTGCCAGGCATCGATTGTGGCCCGTATTGCAAGGGCAGCTTCGCCAACGAGATGTTTGCGACGGCAGGCGAAATCATCCTGACGGCCATCCCTATTGACGCCAACTCGGTTTTCGACGGTTGGGAGGGTTGCACTCCCTTGGTGGAAGGTAACAAATGCACCTTCGCCTTAAGCACGGCGGCCGATACCAGCGTCACGGCGAATTTCAGCCCCAAAAACGTCACCCCGACGCTGTCGATCAACGACGTGAGCGAGCGCGAACGCAATCACGGTGATAAAACCCCCTTCATTTTCAAAGTTACACTGTCGTCGGCCAGCACCCACCCGGTGACGGTGTACTACGTCACGGCCAACGGCACCGCAAAGGCGGGCAGCGACTACACCTGGACCATAGGGATGCTGTGGTTTGCGCGGGGGCAAACCACTCGAGTGGTGAAGGTGGACGTAAGCCCGGACACAAAGCGCGAGGGTGACGAAACGTTCTTCGTCAATCTGAGGTGGGCCAGAGGGGCGACGATCCTGGACGGGCAGGGCCTCGGTACTATCCTCAACGATGACTGATGCCATCGCCGGGCTGATCCGAAAAAGTAACTCTGATAAGCCCTGACCGGACCCCGGAATCCGGGGTCCGAGGTCCGGATCGCTATTGATCCAGAACCTTTGCCGGTGAGCGGGCGGTTTTCTCGGTCAGCACCCCCACACCGTAATCCGCCGGCCGCGATACCTTTCCTCGCGGCGGTAGATTTTCTCTTCCCAGGGCCGGTCGCTGCGGTCGAAAATCACCAGATGACCGGCGCCTTCGCCCACCCGGTCGAGGTATTGCCAGGTCTGCTCCAGCCCCTCGGCGAGGGTCCGTTCCAGGCTTTTGCGCAGGATTTTCAGTTCGAGCACGATGTTCTGAACGCCGCCCGGAGTGCGCCAGATCACCAGGAGATCGGTGCGGCCCCGGCCCAGGCCGTATTCCCGCTCCACCTGGCCGCCGCCGTTGACGATCCGTTGCAGGAAGGCCTGCATCAGCAACTGCGGCCCGGCTTCCTGGTAGTCGAACCGCTGCAGCCAGTGTTCCGAGTGCTCGCGAAAGAAGTCCTGAAACCCCGCCAGCAGCTTTCCATCGTCCAGCCGGCCGTCCGGGCGCAGATACCAGGCGGTTTGTTGGCTGGCTTCGAGATCCAGTTGCTGGACGTAGGTCAACTGCCGGGGAATGATTTCCCGATAGATCGCATTGGCGATGGCGATTTCGCCGCTGGCGCGGTCGATCAGGCCCAAATCCAGCACGTACTGGATGTCTTCGTCATTGGCCGAATCCTGTAGACTCTCGCCGCTGAGCAACGGCGTGATCACTCGCCGCACGCGCGGTTCGCGCAGCTTGTCGGCCAACTGGTCGAGGTGGGTTTCCCGCCGCAGGATCAGCGCCTCCTTGGCCGCGTCCAGCAGGTCGGCGGTGATCGGCTGGCTTCGGTCCCGGCCGGCCGGCATCCGAAAGCAGGTCTCGTAGCCCAGAGCGTTGACCAGCCACGGCTGGCCCCGACTCAGGTCCCAGGCTCGTACCAGCGCCTCCTCGGTAAACCCCTGCCCGGTCTCGGCGGTGTGCTCGGCGTAGAGCGCGGCCATCTCGGCGGCGGTAAAATTGCCCAGCCGCAGCGATTCGGCCTTGATGTTGAAGGCGCTACCGCCGGTGATGATCTCCTTCGCCGCCGCCGAATGAATCCGGTAGTCGCGCACGTCGCGCACCCCGCAGAGGATGACGGTCTGGGGAAAGCGGGCCGGGCGGTCGGCGTACCCGGCCCGCAGTTGCCGCAGCACCGCGATCAGGGTGTCGCCAATCAGCGCGTCGATTTCGTCGATCAGCAGCACCAGGGGATAGAACGTGCGTTCGCTCCAAAGCGCCAGCAGCCGGCTTAGCGCTTCGTGCGGTCCCCAACGCTCCAATCCCGTCGCCGCCTCTTCATCGGGCACCAGCGGTCCCAGCACCGGCGCGCTCTGACGCAGGCACTGGCCCATGATGGCCCGCATCGCCGCCGCCACGTCCTCGCGGGCGCTTTGGGCGATTTCGACGTTGACGTAGACGCAGCGATAGCGGTCGCCGGCGTTGAGGTACTCCCGCAGGGCCAGCAGACAGGTGGTCTTGCCGGTCTGGCGGGGGGCGTGGAGGACGAAGTACTTTTTCTGCTCGATCAACGGCAACAAAGCGTCCAGCTCGATCCGGCGCAAGGGATCGAGACTGTAATGATCGGCCGGATTGACCGGCCCGGCGGTGTTGAAAAAGCGCATGAATGGGGTGGCTCCGGTTGGGTGGGGTGCTACAGCGGCCCCGGTTCTCAACCAGCCGCCCTCTCAATCCTGGGCGCGCACGGTCTGGCCGGTGATGCCCTTACTGTCTGGCCCCAGCAGATACAGGTAGGCAGCCAGAATATCCTCGGGGTTGGCCCATTCCGTCGGGTCGCGCCCCGGATAGGCTCGCAATAGCAGTTCGGTGCGGACCCGGCCCGGATCGATGCTGTTGACCCGGATCGGGGTGTTGGTTTCCAGTTCGCTGGCCAGTAGCTTCATCAGGGTCTGGGTGCCCCCCTTGGCCACCGCATAGGCGCCCCAATAGGCCCGGCCCTCGTCGCCGACCCGGTCGGTGGTAAACACGATCGAGGCGTCGGCGGAGCGGTGTAACAGGTTAAGCATGGCTTGGGTCAGCATGAACGGGGCGTTAAGGTTGACCTGCAGGATCCGATACCAGAGTTCGATATCGTAATTGGCGACCGGCGTCAGCCCCTCGAACAGGGCGGCATTGTGCAGCAGCCCGTCCAGCCGGCCGAATTCGGTGTCCAGCACCCGAGCCAGATCGGCGTAATCTTTGGGCGTCGCGCCTTCCAGGTTCATCGGATAGATAGCGGGCTTGGGACCGCCCGCCCGTTCGACGTCATCGTAGACCTGTTCCAGCTTGCGAATGGTGCGGCCCAGCAACACCACGGTCGCGCCGTGGCCGGCCAACTGGCGCGCGACGGCGCGACCGATGCCGTCACCGGCGCCTGTCACCAAAATAACCCGATCTTTCAGTAGATCAGCGGCAGGCTGATAATCCTTCATGGGTCGATACCTTGTATCCACAGGGTTGATGGGCACGGTTAATTTTACTCTGTCCCCGCCCGACGCCGATAGCGGCGCTTTTCATGGCGCCGCAAGCGCCAGGCGAGCCACAGTTTGCGTAGTGGCGTCAGGCGGGTGTGCTGTTCCAGCAGCCGGTAGCCGTCCTCGGCGATTTCCGCCAGCAGGGCCAGCGCCAGTTCCAGGTGGATCAACAGACCGCACTGCGCGTAACGGTCGATGTCCGGCAGATGTTCCAGCGCCCGGCGGTGATAGTCGCGAATCCGCTCGGCCTGAAAGGCGAACAGTTGCCGGACCCGATCCGTGGTCTGCGCCGTCAACAGGTCGCCTGGTTGGACGCCGAAGCGTTGCATTTCGTCCTCGGGCAGATAGAACCGTCCCTGTTGGGCGTGTTGGCGCACATCGCAAAGCAGGTCGAACAGCAGCAGCAGCGCGCCAGCTTCGTGGGCGAAACGGGGCGTGGCGCGCCGGTCCTGGTAACCCAGGATTTCCGCCGCCAGCAGGGCGGGGATACTGCCGCGCCGGTGAACGTACAAAGTCAGTTCGGCAAAACTGGGGTAGGCATCGTACTCCAGATCCATGGCGACCCCGTCCAGGATTTCCCGAAAGTATTCCTCGGGCAGGTTGAATCGGGTCAGCCGCGCGTGCAGGGCATGAGTGATCGGGTGCCGCGGTTCGCCCGCGAACAGCCGACCGGTTTCGGCCCGCCACCAATCCAGCTTGGTCCGGGCCACGCCAGGATCCCGGCACTCCTGTGCGATTTGCGTGGTTTCGAGCTGAAACGCCCGGAGCGCGATCAGCGACTGACGCTGCGCCAGCGGCAGTCCTAGCAGGCTGTAACGAAAATCCGAACCTTGGCGGGCCGCCAGGTCGTGGCAGTAATCATCGGGACTCATGGTGGCAGCCATCCGCTGGAATCGTTGCGACCGCTCGCCCGGCGCTCGGCTCCGTCGCGCGGCGCGGCGCAAATAATAGGCACGATCATTGCCTTGTTCATGGATGTATGACGAGATTCGAATAGCCCGATGAGGAGCTTGCCATGATGACCCTTCGCAATATCGAGAAGTTGCCGGAGTGCGAGCGGGCGGTTACGCGCGCATCCCATCAATACTATCGCGCCCTGCTGCAGGGTGCGTCAGATGCCACGCGCCAACGCTTGCGGCGGCTCTGGCTGAGCGAAATCCGGCGTCGCTGGCCGGATGCGTGGCGGTGAGACCGGCACGATCTTGTCACTTGCGCGCGCCGCGCCTCACTGGCCCTGCTGTTGCTCGTGCAACAGTTGTCGTTCGCCTTGGCGAATCTGGGTGGAGCGAATGGTGGACAGCGAGCTGTCTTCTTCCTTGAGTTGCTTGGCCTCGACGCCCGCTGGCGGTTGAGCGCCGTAGTGAACCTTGCCCTCGGCGTCGGTCCAGGTGTAGATGTGCTCGGTCGGTTGCACCGAAACCGGTTTCGCATTGAGATTGACCGGTTCGGCGACCTGGCCCTCGGGCGGGCGGTTGCCGTAATGCACCCGGCCGGCGGCGTCCTTCCAGGTGTAGACCGCATTCTCTTCGGCGAGTGCGAATCCGCCAGCCAGCGCCAGTAGCAACCCTCCCAACGCGCTCAGCCGCCGACCCAGCGCGTGGTAGCCCGGCCCGTGGTTTAGATCAGTCCTTGTGGCCATTCGTTTTCGGCGGTATCGGTGACGGGGACGATCAGTACCGGCCGTTTGGACAGCAGGGTCAGCCGGCGCGTGGTCGAGCCCAGGAAATCGGTGCGCGGGCTGGAGCCAGTGTGCGCGCCTACCACGATCAGATCGGCATCGCACCGGTCGGCTTCATGCAGGATCACTTCGCAGGGTAGACCACTGATGACGCGGATTTCCGCGATGACCGTGGTTTGTTCGAGCGTGGCGCCGAGCTCTTCCGAGCAGAACGCTTCCAGCCGTTTGTGGAATTTTTCCAGGATGCCACGAGTGGCTTCGTGGTGCAGTTGCTGAGCTTTGTCGGGCGCCAGGTAGCTGTCGATCAGAAACCGGACCGTGTTGGTCAACGGCTCGACGACGTGCAGCAGCACGATCCTGGCGTTGTGCTGCCGGGCTAGGCTGACCGCGAAGCGAAACACCGGCCGGGTGTGGGGACCCAGAGCCGTCGTATATAGAATGGTCTTGATTTGGGGAAACATAACTGGCTCCGCGTTCGAAGGTAGATAGACGTGCGTGCGGATCGGGCCGCTGAGATATCAGTTTAACGGGCAACGCCTAACATAATACAGTCTAACTTCTCCCCGTGTTTGAGGGCGTTGGCTTGACTTCGTTCCTCGGGCAGCGCCGACCATGATCTTGACTGGAGCACAGTATCCGCATGTCAGAATCCCTGCATATCCAACGATTTAGCTGTCCTGCGATCAATCCCTGGCTCCCAGACCTGGCGCGCCTGCGCATCCGGGTGTTCCGCGAGTTCCCATATCTGTACGAAGGCAGCGTCGCTTACGAGGAAAAATATCTCCAGACCTACGTGGACGCGCCGGATAGCGTCATGGTGCTGGTCCGGGACAGCGAGCGAGTGGTGGGCGCGTCCAGCGGCTTGCCGCTGGACGCCGAACCCTCGAACGTGATCGAACCCTTCCTGGCGCAGGGCTACAATCCACGGCGGATTTTCTACTACGGCGAGTCGGTGCTGCTGCCGGAATATCGGGGGCGCGGACTGGGCAAGCGATTTTTCGAGGAGCGGGAAGCGCACGTTCGCGGGTTGGGCCGCTTCGATATCGCCTGCTTCTGCGCGGTCCAGCGGCCGGCCGGCCATCCGCGCCGGCCGGCGGACTACGCGCCGCTGGATGCCCTCTGGAACCGACAAGGGTTTGTCCGGCATCCCGAGTTGCAGACCTCCTTTTCATGGCGTGATCTGGATGAGGACGCGGAATCGCCCAAACCGATGGTGTTTTGGCTGAAATCCCTGCTTTGAGCCAGCCCTCATCCCCAAACCCCCTCTTCCGCCAGCGGGCGAAGGAGTGAAGGGTACGTTCAGACTTCCGTCACCGACGGCAGTCCCGACAGCGCCATCGCCAGTTCCGCTTCGTCGTAGTTCTGATCCGTCAGCTTGCCAGCGAAATAATCCATGTAGGCCTGCATGTCGAAGTGGCCGTGGCCGCAGAGGTTGAACAGGATCGCCCGGCTGACGCCGTCTTCCTTGCAACGCAGCGCTTCATCCATCGCGCCCTTGACCGCATGATTGGCTTCCGGCGCGGGCAGGATGCCCTCGACCCGGGCAAACAGCACGCCGGCCTCGAAGCAACCGAGTTGATGGTAGGCGCGGGCTTCGATCAGGCCCAGCTCCTTAACGTGACTGACCAGCGGCGCCATGCCGTGATAGCGCAAGCCGCCGGCGTGGAAACCGGGCGGGGTGAAGGTCGAGCCCAGGGTGTGCATCTTGGTCAGCGGGGTCAGGTGCGCGGTGTCGCCGAAGTCGTAGGCATACGGGCCGCGGGTCAGGCTGGGACAGGCCGCCGGCTCGACCGCGACGATGCGAACCTTCCGGCCGCCGCGCAGTTGCGCGCCGATGAAGGGAAAGGCGATGCCGGCAAAATTGGAGCCGCCGCCGGTGCAGCCGACCACGATGTCGGGATAGTCGTCGGCCATCTCCAACTGGTCTATCGCCTCCAGACCAACCACGGTCTGATGCAACAGCACGTGGTTCAGCACCGAGCCGAGCGCGTATTTGGTGTCGTCGCGCTGGGCGGCGACTTCCACCGCCTCGGAAATGGCGATGCCCAGGCTGCCCGGATGATCTGGCCGCTGGGCCAGAATGGCCCGGCCGGAGGCGGTTTCCTCGGAGGGCGAAGCCACGCAGCGCGCGCCGTAGGTTTCCATTAAGGCCCGGCGGTAGGGCTTCTGGTTGTACGAAACCCGCACCATGAACACCTGCACGTCGATGCCGAACAACGCGCCGGCGAAAGCCAGCGACGAGCCCCACTGACCGGCGCCGGTTTCGGTGGCGATCCGTCTGATCCCGGCTTCCTTGTTGTAGAACGCCTGGGCGACGGCGGTGTTGGGCTTATGGCTGCCAGCCGGGCTAACGCCTTCATACTTGTAGTAAATTCGTGCCGGGGTACCGAGCGCTTTTTCCAGCCGACGGGCGCGGTACAACGGACTGGGTCGCCACTGCCGGTAAATCTCGCGAACCGGTTCCGGAATTTCAATCTCCCGCTCGGTGGCGACTTCCTGCTGGATCAGCGCCATCGGGAACAGCGGCGCCAGATCGTCCGGGCCGACGGGCTTCAGCGTTCCGGGATGCAGGACGGGCGGCGGCGGTGATGGCAGATCGGCGACGAGGTTGTACCAGGATTTTGGCATCCGGCTCTCATCGAGCAGGTATTTGACGGTTTCGCTCATGATTCTCTTTGTCCAAAAAAGCAAAAGCCCGCCGTTGGCGCGGCGGGCCAGATTAGATCGGCGCGGCGGTCAAGCGCCGCTGATTTTAACCGAGATTGACGCCGTAGTCGCGAGCGACCGCCGCCAGCCCGCCGGCGTAACCCTGGCCGATGGCTTTGAATTTCCACTCGTCGTTGTGGCGATAGAGTTCGCCGAAGATCATCGCCGTCTCGATCGAGGCGTCCTCGGATAGATCGTAGCGGGCGATTTCCTGCTCGCCCTCGGCGTTCAGCGCCCGGATGTAGGCGTTGGCGATCTGGCCAAAATTCTGCTTGCGCGCCTCGGCGTCATGAATGGTGACCACGAACGTCACCTTGGTGGCGTTGGGCGTCATCAGGCCCAGATCGATTTCGACGACCTCGTCGTCGCCTTCGCCCTCGCCGGTGCGGTTGTCGCCCTTGTGGGTGACCGCGCCGGACGGGTCTTGGGGGTTGTTATAGAAGATGAAGTGCTGGTCGCTCAGTACCTTGCCGTTGGCATCGAGCACGAAGGCGGATGCATCCAGATCGAATGCGCTGCCGTCGGTCTTGCGCAAGTCCCAGCCCAGACCGAAGCGGACCCGCTTCATACCGGGCGCTTGCTTGCTCAGCGAGACGTTCTGACCTTTCTGGAGAGAGATAGCCACGGGTTGCTCCTCAAATTGGATGGCTCAAACGGGATAGCTGCCCTCGCCCACGAGTGGGAGAAGGGTGGGGGATAAGGGGAATCAATCCGATAATCAGATGGTGATGCCGTACTGGCGGCACATGGCCCCCAGCCCGCCGGCATAGCCCTGACCGACCGCGCCAAACCGCCATTCGCCGCTGTGACGATACAGTTCGCCGAAAATCATCGCAGTCTCGGTCGAGGCATCCTCGGCGAGATCGTAACGGGCGACCTCGACGTTGGTTTCGGCGTTGACCAAGCGGATAAAGGCGTTCTGCACCTGGCCGAAATTCTGCCGGCGCGCCTCGGCGTCGTGGATGGTGACGGTGAAGGTAATTTTCTGCACGTCCGCCGGCACGCGGCTCAGGTCGACCATAAGCGCCTCATCGTCGCCCTCGCCGGCGCCGGTCAGGTTGTCGCCGGTGTGCTGCACCGAGCTACAGGCGGATTTCAACTGGTTGTAGAAGATAAAGTCGGCGTCCGAACGGACCTTGCCATCGGCGCCCAACAGGAACGCCGAGGCATCGAGGTCAAAAGCAGCGCCGTCGGTGGCGCGGGCGTCCCAGCCCAGCCCGACCAGGACTTTTTTCAGGTCCGGCGCTTCCTTGCTCAGGGATAACTTACCGCCTTTGTTGAGGGAAATAGCCATGAGGTTTGTCCTCCCTAGAGTGACTGAGTGCGGATCGAGGATTGCGAAAGGGTTATGAACTGGCCGGATGGACGTTATCGTCCATCCGGCGCCATCGGTACGATACAGCGACTGGCTAGGATTTCTCTTGGCGGGATTCGACTTTCTCCAGTTGTACCCCACCTTCCTCCTCGGCCTCCTCCTTCCCGGGGAACAGCAGCGAGGCGATCACGCCCACCGCCAGGGTGCCGAGAATGATCATGAGACTGAGGTTGGCGGAAATTTCCCAACCCGGCCAATGGAAGATATGGTTGGACGCCTGCAACGCCAGTTTGAAGGCGATGAAGAACAACAGCGCCGCGACCGCCTTGTCCAGATGGACCAGATATTTCTGCGCCGCCGCCAACACGAAGTACAGCGAGCGCAGGCCGAGGATGGCGAAAATCACCGCCGAATACACCAGAAAAGGCTCACGGGTGATCGCGATGATCGCCGGCACCGAGTCGAAGGCGAAGACGATGTCGGACACCTCGATGCAAACCAGACAGAGCAGCATCGGCGTGGCGTACACCGTCGCCTCCCGGGCCACCGAGACGCTGGAATCCTGCTCGACCACCGTCTTGACGTGGCCGTGGCTGACCACGAAATGATGGCCGTGCAGGCGGGGAAAGATCGGCACCAGTTTCTGGGTCAGCCGCACCGACCAGTGATCGGAGTAGTCCTCGATCTCCTTGTCCTCGCCGATCCCGCTCAGCATCTTCCAACCGGTCCAAGCCACGATGGCGGCGAACACGAACTCGATCCAGGTGCTCAGGCCGAACAGCGTGGTGCCGAAAGCGATGAACAACATCCGGAAAACTACCGCGCCCAGGATGCCGAAATACAGCACCCGGTGCTGGAGGGCGCCCTTGATGCCAAACGAGGCAAAGATGGCGACGAACACCATCAGGTTGTCCACCGACAGCGATTTTTCCAGGATGTAGCCGGCCATGAACAGGTCGGCGTATTGATCGCCGTGGTGAACCTTGAGGTAGAAAAAGAAAGCGATGGCCAGGAAAATCCAGAATAGCGACCAAGCGACGGCGTTGGGGATACTGATATCCTCGCTGTCCTTGTGCATCCGCAGATCCAGCCACACCGAGAAGATGACCACCACCACGAAGATGGCGACGGTCTCCAGCGGAAAACCGAAATGCTGTTCCATGATGCGGCGCGCGCTCAGACCAAGTCGAAGTCTTTGGGATTCAGGCCGAGTTCGGCGCAGATTTTACGCACTACCGCCTTCTCCTGCTCGTCGAAATCGCCGTCGGCGGCGCCGATGGCGCAACAGACCCGCACCATCAACCGCGCTTCGGCGTCCTTGCCCTTGAGTTTGGCGACTACTTGCAAGGCGCTGGCCTGGCCGATCTGATGATCGAATTCAAACTGTTTGGCGTACTTGTCGAAGATGCCGATGACTTCCTCGACGCCGAACACCGACAGCACGTCGGAATTGCGCAGGAAGCCCATCATCTTTTGTTTTTCCTCGGGCTTGACCACGCCGTCGGCGTGGGCCACCAGCGCGCAGCCGGCCACCACCGCTTCCAGGAAGCTCTTGTTCTTGAACTTGGTGACTTCGGATTTCAGATTGGCGGTGACTTCGCTGTAACGCTGTTTCAACCATTCGAGAGCCATGACTTCATTTTCTCCAGTGAGCAAAAGTGCGGATTGAATCTAATCCTTGGATCCGGCGACCCAGCGCAGGCCGAAACCGTAAGCCTGATCCATGACGCGGTGATCCCGGAAATAGTCGACCAGCTTTGTGACCTTGAGATTGCCGCCCTGGTTCTCCAACATAGCCAGGGCGCACATGCGCTGATCGTTGCGGTGGCTGTCCAGCCGGATTTCCAGCGTCGGTTGACCGGGGGCCTGAAGGGTGACCACCGCGTCGGTTTCGGACCAGTTGGGCGCGCCCTCGTAAATCATGGCGAACAGCAATATCCGATCCAACTCGTTCCATTGTTGGCCGTTGATATGCAGAAATTCACCTTGAGCGCTGGTCCCGCTGCGATCGTCGCCCATGAGCTGGATGTAGGGCGGCTGTTGCAGGCCGCCGAAATTGTCGCCCAGCGCCTGGACCGCTCCGGCCCGACCGTCCCGCAGCTTGAACAGACAGCCTAGGTCGAGATCCACTTTCCGACCGCCGGTCAACCGCCCGAAAAAGCCGCCGCCACCACCACCACCGCCCTGGTTCCAGTTGAGATTCACCACGATCTCGCCGAAACCCTGCGCCTTTTTCTCCAGCGAGATGCTGGGCGTTTTCTTGTCCAGCGTGATTTTTTCCAGCCGGATCGGTTTGGGCGGGGTGGGTGGCGGTGCGGCTGGGCGGGGCGGTGGCTGGGTCGAGGCGGGCGGCGCTGGAGGTGCAGCCTCGGCGGCATCGGGATCGTCGGCCACGTCCACGCCATATTGCCGGGCCAGCGGCCCCAGTCCGCCGACGAAGCCCTGACCGACGGCGCGGAACTTCCATTCGCCGTTGCGCTGGTACAGTTCGGCGACGATGAGCGCGGTTTCCGCCATCATCTTCGTTGCCAGCGGGAATGTTGCCAGCGGCGTTTTGCTTTGCGCATCGCGGATTTCCGCCCGTACCTGGTTCAACTGACCGAACGATTGTCCGCGCCGCCGACCCTGATCGATGGTCAGCGCGATGACGATCCGTTCGATGGCGGCGGGCAATTGGGCAAAGGTGACGGTGAAGGCGCGACCGTCGCCAGCGCGCTGGATACCACCGCCGGGTAGCGCCGGTTGGTTGTAAAAGACGAAGTCCTCGTCGCCGCGCACCTTGCCCTGAGCGGTCAGGGCGAAGGCGTTGGAATCGAGCGTCAGCGGGGTATTGGCCGGTTCCCAGTTCAGCAGAATTTCAATCGACGTCGGCGTGGGACTCTGCTTGGTGATGGAAAAATTTTGGCCCGGTTGCAAGTCCATGGCGAAATCCCCCGTCGGGCTACAGATAGGGCCGAAGCGCCGGTAGCAGGTCGTGGAAGGTACGGCCGCTGGCGTGTTCGCCGATGGCCTGCATCTTCCACTCGTTGTTGTGGCGGTACAGCTTGGTCATGATTAGACCGGTATAATTGCCGCCTTCCAGCGACAGATCGAAGCGGGCGATCTCGCCGCCCTGGGCGCCGTCCACGATTCGGCAGAAGGCGTTGGGAATCCCGGCGAAGCCCTCGCCGCTGAAGCTGTTGACGGTGAAGATCAGCACCTGCGCCGCCGCCGGTACCTGGTTCAGGTCGATGGTGATCCGTTCGTTCTCGGCGCCGGCCTCGCCGCCGCCGGAGCGGTCGTCGCCGCTGTGCCGGATGGAGCTACAACGACTTTCCAGTTGTCTGAACCACACGGTATCCACGAGATTGCCGCCGGCGTCGAACAAGAGGCAGGACGCATCCAAGTCCACCGCTTCCTGGCGGGTGCCGGCGCCGAAGCCGAGAAACCCACGACTCTGGACCTGCTTCATGCCCCAGCCCAAGCCCATGACGACCCGGCTCAGACTGCGCCCTGCTTCCTTTTCCAGGCTGATGCGCTGTCCTTTCTGTAGATTGATGGCCATGCGGATTTCCTCGCTGCTTAGAGATAAAGTCGAGTGTGGATGACGGATGCCTCATCCTGGGATAGTGTACACGCCGGCGCTGCTAAAGCACCCCGCCGCCGGATCGGTGGCGACGAACATGTGACTGGCGACGGTCACGATTATATTTAATTTAACTTAACATTGTGGCGGATGCCGGGAATTCAAGGGCACCCATCACGCGTCGAGCGGAGGCAGCCATGCCCAAGTGGGCGTTATTATTAGCGATCGTAACCGGCATGGCCCAGGCTGCTACGCCACCGGCCGAGCCGAACGTCAAGAAGTGGCAGGATGAAAAAGGGATGTGGCATTACGGCGATGCCCGGCCGGTCTCGCCCGACGCGGCTGTCAACAGCGCCGCCGAGTCCTATCGGCGCGGCGATTACACCAAGGCGTTTCAGGATTATATGGAATGGGCCAAGCAGGGCGATCCCCGGGCCCAGACCATGATCGGCCAGATGTACCTGCGTGGCCAGGGCGTGGGACAAAGCTCGCGCAGCGCCATCGAGTGGTTTCGCAAGGCGGCCATTCAAGGAAACGCCGACGCCCAATTCCAGCTCGGGATGCTGTATGCGGCCGATCCCAGCGCCGCCCCCAACGAGAAGGAGGGGCTGTTTTGGCTGCGCAAGGCGGCGGAGTTGGGTAATGCCGAGGCGATGTATATCCTGGCCGGCAAGTTCGCAGCGGGTCAAGACGTGAATCGGGACGATCGGGAAGCCGCCAACGGCTACCGGCGGGCGGCGGAGAAGGGTCATACCGCTGCCCAGTTCGAACTGGGGAATTTTTACGCCAGCGGGCGCGGGGTGTCGCGCAACGACAAAGAGGCGGTGCAATGGTACCAGCGGGCGGCGGAGAAGGGCCATCCCGCCGCTCAGTTCAGCCTCGGCGCGATGTACGCCGCCGGCCGCGGAGTGACCGCCAGCGATCAGGATGCGGTGACCTGGTATCGCAAGGCGGCGGAGCAGGGTCATGCCGAGGCTCAGTACAACCTGGCCGTGCGCTTGCTAAGCGGTCGGGGCGCGCCAGCCAGCGCCGAGGAAGCCTTCCGCTGGTTTCGCAAGGCCGCCGACCAGGGATTGGCGCTGGCGCAGTTGAGTCTGGGGCGATCGTACGCCGAAGGGCAGGGCGTCGCCCGCAACGATGCGGAGGCGGTGAAGTGGTATCGTCTGGCCGCCGACCAGGGATTGGCGCTGGCGCAGTACCACCTGGGGCGGATGTTTGCGGACGGGCGTGGCGTGGCGCGCGACGAACGGGAGGCCCTGCAGTGGTTGCGCCGCGCGGTCGAGCAGAATTTGCCAATGGCGCAACTGGAGCTGGCCAACGGTTATCTGAACGGTCGCGGGGTCGTCCTGGACGAGGCCAAGGGGATGCAATTGTTGGGACTGGCGGCGGCGGGCGGCCATCCCGAGGCGCAGTTTGCGCTGGCCCAGCGTTCCTTTGCCGGCCGCGGCGCGACCCGCGACAACCAGGTCGGGCTGGACTGGCTGCGCAAGGCGGCGGAACAGGGTCACGCCGAAGCGTGTTACCGGCTGGCCGGTTTGTATGCCAGTGGCGAGATCGTGGGGCGCGACGACGGCTTGGCGGCGACGTGGTATCGCAAGGCGGCGGAGCAGGGCCATGCCCTCAGCCAGTTCCGCCTGGCAACGCTCTATACCGCGGGACTCGGCGTGACCCAGGATGATCGACAGGCCATGAAGTGGTTCCGCGAGGCCGCCCAGCGGGGCGATGGCGCGGCCGAGTTCAACCTCGGGGTTTTTTACGTCACCGGTCGGGGCGCGCCGCGCGACGAGGCGCAGACCGTGGCTTGGTACCGCAAGGCGGCCGAACGGGGCCTGCCGCTGGCCCAGTTGAATCTGGGGTTGATGTATGCGGACGGGCGAGGTGGATTGTCGCGCGACGAGGCGCAGACCGTGGCCTGGTGCCGCAAGGCGGCCGAACAGGGCCTGCCGCTGGCTCAGGTGGTGCTAGGAGTGGCCTACGCGACCGGTCGGGGCGCGCCGCGCGATGACCGCCAGGCGTTCCGCTGGTTCGAGCGGGCCGCCGACAGCGGCTTGCCGCTGGCTCAGTACGGCTTGGGGATGTTGTACAACAACGGTCGGGGCGTCGACCGGGATGTGGTCAAGGCCCACCTGTGGTTGAATCTGGCTGTGTCCAGCGGCTACGTGGGCGCGACCCAACCGCTGGATTTCATCACCAGCCAGATGAACGAAGCCGAACTGACTCGCGCCCGACAACTGGCCCGCGAGTGGCGGGCGGGCGGCGCCAAAACGTCGTGGCAGAACTAGGCGGGTCAGCGATATGGACCAGGTGGAGCGTCGGTTGTTGGCGGAGCGGGTGCGGATCGCCTGCGCGCGTGCGATATTGGATGCCTACGAGGACGCCGGCGTGAGCGGACTGTGCGCCGAGGGTCGCTGGGAGTACGCCATCGGTCGGCTTTGGCAACTGGATTTGGAGCCCCTGCTGCACGCCGCCGCCGCGCCGGGCGTGGCGCCACCGGAACAGGATCGCCTGGAGCGTGGCTAGCCGGCGGTTTATCGACCCCTGGATATCGAACGCGCTCGGGTTGTGCCTGGCGCTGTTTGTCCTCAACTCGGCGCTGACGTTTCAGAATCGCTGGCCGACGGTGGGGGTGCGCTGGGTTCCCGAACTGTCCATCGAACTGGCGGCGCTGCTGCTGGGGTTGGTATTCGCCGTCGCCTGGCGCGGCGGGCCGGCGCGCGGGTGGCGCAACGCGGTGTTGGGTTTGTTCGTCGTGCTGACGCTGGGACGCTATCTGGACGTCACCGCGCCGGCCCTGATGGGGCGTTCCCTCAATCTGTACTGGGACAGCCAGCACATTCCAGCGGTGGCGGCCCTGTTGCTGGATCGGGTAGCCGGTTGGCGGATGGTGCTGGGTGGACTGGCGCTGCTGGCGCTGCTGGTCGCGCTGTTCGCCGTCCTGCGCTGGGCGGTCGGCGCCGTCCTGACCGCGCTCGACCGCGCTCCCGCCCGACGCACGCTCGGCGTCCTGGCCCTGACGCTGCTGGTGTTGTACGGCGCCGGTCGCCTGAGTTCGCGCCTGCCGACCGAGGGTGCGTTCGCGCTGCCGGTGACCCCGATGCTGGCCGAGCAGGTCCAGGTCGTGTTGGCCGCGACCGTGTTCCGGGACAGCGGCTGGATCGCCGCGCGGCCGCCGTTGCCCGCGTCCGACCTGAGTCGGTGGGGGCGGGGCGACGTGTTCGTGATCTTTTTCGAGTCCCAGGGCGCACTGGTGTTCGACGATCCCCGCTTCGCCGTCCCGCTCGCCGGCGATTTCGCCGCCCTGGAACGGTCGTTGGCCCAGACGGGGTGGCGGGCGGCTTCGGCGCGGGTCGAATCCAGCACCTTCGGCGGCTTGTCCTGGCTGGCGCATTCCAGCCTGCTGTCCGGGCTGCGCATCGCCGATCAGGGTGATTACCGCGATCTGCTGGCATCCCAGCGAGCCACGCTGGTCAGCCGATTCGCTGCCGCTGGTTACCGCAGCGTGGCCCTGATGCCGGGTTTGCGTCACGCCTGGCCGGAGGGGCGCTTCTACGGTTTCGACCAAATTCTGGGTGCCGAACGGTTGGACTATCGCGGACCCGCTTACGGCGGCTGGGTCATTCCCGATCAGTACAGCCTGTACCGGCTGCATCAAACCGAGGTGGCGCCGGCCGACCGACCGCCGCTGTTCGTGTTTTTCCCCACCATCAACAGCCATGCCCCGTTTGCGCCGGTACCGCCCTACGAGCCGGATTGGAGCCGGTTCGCCGCCGCGCCCGTAACTTCGGGCGAGGTGGAGTTGATCGAGCGGTTGGACGGCGCGGCGCTGGCCGCCGCCTATATTCAGAGCGTTCGTTACAACCTGGCGGTGTTGGGAGGCTATCTGCGCCAGCACGCGCCCGCCAACGCGCTGCTGCTGGTGCTGGGCGATCACCAGCCGCCGGCCATCGTCGGCGGGCGCGACATTCCCTGGCAGGTGCCGGTGCAGGTGTTCTCCCGCGATCCCGACCTGATCGGCGCGTTTCAGGCGGCGGGATTCCAGGCGGGGGTAACGCCGGGTCCGGCGGCGCTGGGTGGCATTGATGAGCTGGGGCCGTTGCTGCTGCGCGTGCTGGACAGTCCGTCGCCCATACCGCTCGCCGCCGCTCGCGCCGAACCTATGCCGGGAGCCGATGACGGGCCAGCCAGATGGCATCGACCGTGAAGGACAACATCAATAGCCCCAGCGCGCCGGCCGCCAGCAGCGTGGTCCAGGGTGGAGCCAGCGGCGGGATCAGGCAGAGCGCCAGCACGGCGGTTTGAATGACGCACAGCGTCTGCCGGCGCTTGCGTGGCGGCAGCGGCCGGCGCAACCAGGGCAGCGGATAGCCCAGCGCGACGAAGCCATAGCGCAGCCCGCCCGACAGCAACACCCAAGCGCCGGCCTTATCGGCCTGATAGACCAGCGCCGCCAGAATCAGGATGAAACAGGCGTCTACCTCCATGTCGAATCGGGCGCCAAACGGACTTTGCAGGCCGCCGCGCCGCGCCAGCCAGCCGTCCACGCCGTCGAGGATCAGCGCGATGCCGGCGAGCGCGGCCAAGGTCCAGGCCAGTCCGGGCGGCAGTTCCGGCCGACCGATCAGACCGGCGGCCAGGGCGGCGATGCCGGCGCGCAGCAGGGTGACGCCGTTGGCCGCGCCAAACTGCTCCAGCGGTCGGTGCTGGGACAGGAATGGCAGCAGAGCCAGCAGCAGGCCCGCGAAGGCGGCAAGGGCTTGAAGCACGTAGTCGGCGGGCAATTGAAACATTCCGGCCAGGGCGATCGCCAAGCCCGCCACCAGCGGCAGCACGGCGGCGATGCTGAACAGAGTGCTTGCGAGCAACGGCTCGCGTGGGAGTCGGGTTGAGAGACGCATGGACTGGGACGAAGACCGGCGCGGTGGAGAATTGGGTTGACCATTATGACAAACGATGATTCGCTGGCGCGCGCCTTCTGGCTGGCGACGCCGGGTCGGGGCGAGATTCGTGCGGAAAGGCTGGCATTTCCCGGCCCGGACGAGGTGCGGGTGCGGACGCTGTATTCCGGCATCAGTCGCGGCACCGAGAGTCTGGTGTTTCGCGGCGAGGCGCCGCCCAGCCAGCATCAGGCGATGCGCGCGCCGTTCCAGCAGGGCGAGTTTCCGGCGCCGGTGAAGTACGGCTATTGCAGCGTCGGCGTGGTCGAGGCCGGTTCCGCCGAATTATGCGGGCGTACCGTGTTCTGCCTGTACCCGCATCAGGACCGCTACGTGGTTCCGGCGGCGGCGGTGACCCCGGTGCCGGCCGAGATTTTCCCTGGACGGGCGGTGCTGGCGGCGAATCTGGAAACCGCGCTCAACGTGCTGTGGGATGCCGTGCCCCGGTTGGGAGACCGGATCGCGGTGATCGGCGCGGGTACGGTGGGTTGCCTGATCGCGCGGTTGGCGGGACGGTTGCCCGGTTGCGTGGTGCAACTGGTGGACGTGGACCCGGGCAAGGCCGCCATCGCGCACCGGCTCGGCGTCCGCTTCGCTGTGCCGGAGCAAGCGGAAGGGGAACAGGATCGGGTGATCCACGCCAGCGGCGCGCCCGCCGGTCTGGTGACGGCGCTGAGTCTGGCCGGATTTGAGGCGACGGTGGTGGAGGCCAGTTGGTTCGGCGCCCGGTCGGTCAGTTTGCCGCTGGGCGAAGCGTTTCACAGCCGGCGACTGGCGATCCAAAGTTCCCAGGTCGGCCACGTCGCCACCGCGCAACGCAGCCGCTGGGATTACCGGCGGCGCATGGCGACCGTGATGGCGTTGCTGGACGATCCCGTGCTGGATGCGCTGATCAGCGGCGAAAGCCCGTTCGATGACTTGCCGCGAGTCATGGCCGAACTGAGTTTGCATCCAGGCGGCGTGCTGTGCCATCGGATCGTCTATCCGGGCGCCGAGGACCCTGGAACGCCGCCGGCTGGGTGATGGACGACGCTAACCGTTCCGCACTTCGATCTTGCTCTGTCCGCCAGATTGACGCCGCACCTGAATCTGAATCCCGATCCGTTCGGTCATTTCCTGCACGTGGGAGATGACGCCCACCTTGCGGCCTTGGGCCTGCAAGTTGTCCAGGGCATCCATCGCTACCCGCAGCGTGTCGGTATCCAGGCTGCCGAAGCCCTCGTCGATGAACAGCGATTCCACCCGGACCCGGTTGGAGGACAGCGAGGCCAGCCCGAGCGCCAGCGCCAGCGAGACCAGGAAAGATTCGCCGCCGGACAGGGAATGCACCGAGCGGAATTCGTCGCCCATGTCCTGATCCACCACCATCAGGGCCAGCGTGTCCTTGACTCGCTCCAGCCGGTAGCGGCGGGACAGGCTGATCAGATGGTGGTTGGCGTAGCCGAGCAGCACGTCGAGGGTGAACTGCTGGGCGTAGTTGCGAAATTTCTTGCCGTCGGCGGAGCCGATTAGCTCGTTCAACTGTGCCCAGCGTCGGGTTGTTGCTTCCTGTTCGTCGATGTTCTTGCGCAATTCCACGGTCTTGGCGTTACGTTCGTCGTCCCGGCGCAGGTCGAGTTCCGCCTGGAGGGCGCGTTGGCGGACTCGTTCCAGGTCGGTGGCGGTTTGCACCCGCGCGGCTTGCACGACGTCCGCCGGATCTTGGGTGGCGCGCTGCCGTTCGTGCGCTTCCCGCTGCGACTGACGCTCGGTCAGGATCATCCTGGCGCGGTTGAGATCGTCGGCGAACTGGCGCAACGCCTCCCGTTCCCGGTTCAACCAGTGGCTGTCGTGGGCGAGCAGGGTGCGGAGTTGGGCGGTGTCCAGCGTTTCGTCGGGATGACTGGCGTTGAACGCAGCGATCCAAGCCTCCAGCGCCACGCCGGCCCGATCCGCCGCTTGCTGGCTGGCGGCGAGGATTGTCTTGGCCTGTTCGAGCACTGCTTCAGCGCTGGCTTGGGCGTGCGCCGCGTCCCGCGCCGCCCGGTCCTGTTGTTGGAGTTTGAGCCTGGCGTCTCCAACCACCTTCGCGAGCGCCGCTTCCACCTCCACGACCGCGCGTCCCCCGAACAGGGTTTGCCGGCGCCGGCGCTTGTCCTGGAGGGTTTCGTCGGCTTTCTCAAAATCCTCGGTCGCGCGCCGCAGTTGCGTCGCTTTTTCATCGGCGACCGCCGCGAGATTTTTGCACTCGATGTCGAGCGTGCCGAGGCGGATTTGCAGTTGCTGGACGGTCTCGCTCTGGGCGTTCCAGCGCGCGGCCTGTTGTTGCTGGTTCTGGTGAAAGGCGGCGGGATCGGCGTCCCAATTCAGCCGCCAGTTTTGATCGGAGAATGCGGCGTCCAGCGCGGTCAGCCGTTCGCTCAAGCGGTGCGCGGCCTCGGTGTGCCGGACGCGAGCGGTTTGCACCGCCGCCGTGGCTTGATCGAGGGCGGTTTGCGCGGCGTTCAGGGCCTCCCGCGCCGCCGAATGTTGGCGCTGGGCGTTATCCCGCACTGTTTGCGCATCGTTCCTGGCTTTGCTGGCTTGGCGCTGGGCGTTCTCTGCTGTGGCGAGGGCGGCAAGCTGTTCCCGCGCCGCTTGGTTCCGGGCGACGAACCAGGCCGAGCGGTCGGCGGATGCCACGGTGGCAAGTTCGGTTGCGACCGGATGAGCGTTCCAGGCGTCGTTGTGCCGTTGAATGGCGGCGATCAACGGCTCCCGCTCCCGGGCGATGTGAGTCGAGCGCTGGCGGTCCTGGTTGATGCCGGCCTGGTGGGTTGCCTCCTGGGCGACCAGGGCGTCCAGTGCTTTCCGACAGTCGCCAACTTCGGCTTTGAGGCCGGCCAAAAGGGCGCGGGACGGGGCATCGCCAGCGGCGTAGGGATGTTCCGTCGCGCCGCAGACCGGGCAGGGAGAACCCGCTTCCAGGGTTTCCCGCAGGGTTTCGACGCTCTTGGCGCAAGCGGCCTCGGCGGTTTTCAGGGATTTTTCGGCCTGTTCCAGCCGAGCGACGGCCGCCGGCTTGTCGGCCAAAATCTGGTGTAACGCGGCTTCCGTCCGGGCCATTTTTCCCTGAAGCACGCCGGCTTCATTCTCCAGCTCCTGCTGGCGTTCGAGCGAACTCGCCAGCGCGTTCCATAGCCGTTCGGCATCGGCTAGCTGGTCGCGGCGGGTCTCGGCGGCGCCACGGCGCGCGGCCAGGGCTTCCACGTCGAAGCCGGCCAGGGCTTGCAGGGCGGTCTGGAGTTGGGTTTCCGCAGCCTGGAGCGTGGTTTCGGTCTTGGCGAGCGCGGCGGCGGCTTTCTCCCGCGCCTGTTGCTGTTTCTGTTCATCCCGCTGCTGGTCGGCGACCGCCTTTTCCGCTTCGCGCAGGCTGTTCCGCGCGTGGGCCGCCTCGTTGAACAGGACATCCCAGCGCGGCCAGTCCTCGGCCAGGAGCCGCAGCGGTTCATGCGTCGCCAGCCAGTCCCGAGCGGTTTGCAGGTTTTGGGCGGTCTGGTTGCGTGCGGACTGCGTGTCGCCGAGGTTCCGTTGCGCTCGCGCTTCGGCCTGGCGGGTCTCCGACAAGGTCTTGGCCGCGTCGGCATGGTTGGGAAGCAGCGTTGCGATTTCGGCGTCGAGCGCCTTGGCGCGGTCGAGGTTGGCGCTGGCCGCCGTTCGGGACTGCTCGGCGCGGTCGACCGCCTGGGTCGCTTGCGCCAGGGCTTCTTCAGCCTGCCGCTGGCTGCGTTGCGCCTCGTCCCGTTTTTGTTCCGCGCTGAAAATGGCCTGGTGGTTTTTTGCGATTTCCCCAACGATGCGGTCGACCTCGGCCACGGAGGGACGGGCGTCGCGCACGGCCTCAACCCGAGCGAAATAGGCTTGCCGGGGCGCGGCGATTTCCCATTCGACGAGGGCTTTTCGCACGTCTTCCCCCGCCTGCTGCTCGCCCTGCTTCAACTTTTCCCAGGCTTCATGCCACTGTAACTGCCGGTCCAGTTCGATCTTGCGCTGGTCCAGCGCCGCCGTTTCAGCCTTGGCGGTCGCGCATTCCTGTTCCAGACCGATGCGGGCTTCGGCCGCCAGCGGTTGCTGGTCGGCGATCAGGTCTTGCAGGCGTTTTAGCTCCACCTGTTCGGCCTTGGCGCGTTCGAAGGCGCGGATGGAAATGCCGGTGTAAACATCCAGTCCGGTCAGGGTTTCCAGCAGTTCCGCCCGCTCGTTGTCGTTGGCTTTCAGGAAGGTGGCGAACTCGTTTTGAGCCAGCAGCACGGCGCGGGTGAACTGCGGGAACGACAACCCCAACCGCTCCCGGATGGCCTGCTGGACTTCGTTTTTCACCCCGCCGATGCGCTGTTCGCCGTCGAGGGTTTGCAGCAGCATCTCGGTGTTTTGCAGCTTGCCCTCGGCTTTGCCGCGGGCGCGGCGCACGCTCCAGCGGGCGCGGTAGGCGATGCCGTCGTTGCCGACGAAATCCACCTCGGCGTAGCCTTCGCTCGCCCGGCGGCGGAGCAGGGTGCGGGGATCCTGGGGGGTGATGGTTTCCTCGCCGACGTCCGGCAGGCTGACGCCCTTGACGGTGGCGCGGGTCAGGCGCGGGGTTTCGTCGTAGAGCGCCAGGCACAGCGCGTCGAGCAGGGTGCTCTTGCCGGACCCGGTGGGTCCGCAGATGGCGAACAGGCCGGTGGAGGCGAGCGGTTCCCGGTGAAAACGAAGCTCGAATTCTCCGGCCAGCGAAGCCAGGTTCTTGCCGCGAATGGCGAGAATTTTCATGGGGCGGTTTCCCCGTCGGAGGTCAGCAGGAGTTCCTGGAATGCGTCCAGGAGCGCGGTGGAGGGTTCTTCACCGTATTTCCGCCAATGGAGTTTTTTGAAGATATCGTCGGGTTGCAGCCGTCCCAGGTCGTCCAGCGACTGGGGACCGCTGGCGGAATCGCTCTCGGCGCTGCCGTTGTAACGGGTCTCGATTCGGGTCAGCCGGACCGGTTTGCCGTCCAGAGCCGCCTCGACGCGCGCGCGCAGCCCCGGCTCCGGGGCGTTCAGCCGCGCGCGCACTTCCAGATAAGGCTGCGCTTCGAGCGGCGCGTCGGGGAGGGCGAGCGCGGCGAGGGCGGCCAGCGCTTCGTCCGGCGGCGCGGGCTGCGTGGGTATCTGCAACAGTTCGACGGGACGCGGGATGGGGATCGGGGTGGTTTTCGCCAGCGCATCGCCGTCCAGATCGATGCGGATTACCTGATGGGGATAGTGAATTTCCGCGAACGACATCGGCAGCAGACTGCCGGAATAGCGCACCCGGTCCTGACCGTCAACCTTCTGGGCGCGGTGCAGGTGTCCCAGCGCGGCGTAGGCGATAGCTGGATCGAAAATCTCGACCGGCAGCGCTTCGACGCCGCCGATCACGATGCGTCGCTCGGAATCTTCGGAGGTTTGGCCGCCGTTCATGTGGCAATGGCCGAGCGCGACGATGGCCTGGCCGTTGTCCCGGCGGCTCAGGGCGCGGTCCAGCGCCTGCCGGTAGAGCAGGGCGATGCCTTCCAGGTAGGGATCGCCGTCCGTTTCCACTCGGGGCACGTCGCCGGGACGCAAAAAGGGGATCGCCAGACACCAGGCGGCGATTTCGCCATCGCGGTTTTTGAGCGGCACGATCAGGCGGTCGAGTTCGATAGCGCCCTTGGCGTCGCGGGTGACGTAGCCGACCACGATGGCGTCGAAGGCTTCGAACAGCGGCGCGGGCGCTTCCAGCCGCCCTGGCGAGTCGTGGTTGCCGGCGATGATGACGATGTCGAGTTGGGGAACGCGGCGCTTGGCGGTGGTGAGGAAGCGGTAAAACTGACGTTGGGCGGCGACGGACGGATTGGCGTTATCGAAAATGTCGCCGGCGATCAGCAGGGCGTCGGCCTGTTCGGCTTCAAGGGTATCCAGCAGCCAGTCGAGAACGTGTTGGTGTTCGTAAGCGCGGTCGTAATTATACAGGGTCTGGCCTAGATGCCAGTCCGAGGTGTGCAGCAGGCGCACGGTGCGATCCTCCCTGGGTTTTCAGGATGGGATGCCGGGAAGCATGGTTTGTTATACCAAATCTTCGATGGCAGTGGCGTTCGCCGTGCGCGAATCCACGATCCATGCGGATACGGTACGAGCGCGCTCCCAGCGAAGGTGGCGGCTTTACCCCCGGCGGCTTCGTAGCTGTTCGTTCGCCGAAAAAACAAGGCGCGTTCTCACGCGCCCGGTCTGGCTGAAAAGTCTCTTCAACCTGTTTAAGCGGGCTTCTCCAGATGGGGGGCGGCAGCCTCGGTCTGGGGTTTGACCGCATCCAGCACCGCTTGCAGTTTGGTTTCATTTTCGTGCGATAGCGAGGTCTTCAGCAACCGGCCTCCCGTGCCTTCCAGTTCGGCCAGCACCTTGTCCGGGGTGAAGTGCTTGACCAGCACGAACAACACCGAGGAACCGGGTTTCAGTTCGGAAGCCAGTTTCTTCATGAAATCGTCGTCGATGCCGATGTCGGTCAATGCGCCGCTGAGCGCGCCGCCGGCCACGCCCGCCGCCAAGCCCAACAACGGATTCATGAAGATCAACCCGATCAACAAACCCCAGAAACTGCCCGAAACCGCCCCAGCGGCGGTCAAGTCGTTGATCTGATGAAGCTTGACCTTGCCTTTCTCGTCGCGAACGGCGGCCACCGCGTCTTCCAGGTCGATCAGGTATTCCTTCTGCATCCGCAGAAGCCGCAACCGCACTTCCTGGGCCGTGTAGATGTCATCATACGCGACCGCGACAAACGTGTTGCTCATGTAAAATCGTCTCCTATCGAGTGGACGCTGATTCAATCGATTCTGGCCAGTGCTTTCAGAATTTCGGAGCGTAAGTGGCCAGACAATCCACCGTCAGACCGTTATCAGGACAGAGAATTCTCAGGCAGTCAGCGTAACCCTCTCCAGGCGCAAACAAAGGCCCCGAACCCGCGGGGGTTCTGGACCAGAACGCATTTTCAGACGCCAACTTCGACCGCCACCCGTCGCCGCGAACCAGCCAGCCACAGAGCCAGCCCGACGACCGCGACGGGATAGACGGCCGACAGACGGTAGAGATTTTCCAGGGCCAGCCATTCCCGCAGCGAACCGATCAGGAACGAGCCCAGCCCCACTCCAACCATGAGCGCGGCGATCAACATGGACGACACCCAGGCCACGTGCTCGGGAAACCGCACCGACGCCAGGGTGATGGTCAGCGGGAAAAAAGCCGAGCAGGCCAGCCCCGCCAACGCGAACAGCCCCAGCCCCAGCGTTGCCGTGTTGGCGCCGGGCAGCAGCAAAAACGCCGCGATCATCAGCGCCGGCAATACCAGCCAGATCGTCAGCGGCGCGATCCGGACCACCAGCACCGCGACCAGCAGGCGACCGGCCACCATCGCGCCCCAGAACACCGACAAGGCCAGCGCCGCCACGCCCGCCGGCAATCCCTTGGCTTCACGCAGATAAATGACCGCCCAATTGCTGAAGGTACCCTCGGCGAAGGCGTAGAGCACCGCGATGGCGGCAAACGTCCAGAATGCGCCGGAGGTTAGCGGCGGATTCGTCGCGATGCGGCGCTCCGTCTCGCCGCCGACATCCGGCGGCAGGCGAACGGTCGCGGCCGCCAGCGCCAGCAGCACGCTCAGACCCAGCAGCGACAGCGGGAAACCCGATCCACCAGCCGGCCCGGCCGAAGCCGTCGGCCAGCAGCGGCCCCACCATCAAACCGAGTCCCAGCAAGGTATGCAAGGCGACCACGGCGGCCGGCGCCCGCTGGGGAAAGAAGCGGGGCGGATAGCTGTTCAGCGGTGCGCCGCCCAATCCGAAACTCAGTCCCAGCAGCGCCGTGCCCGCCAGAATGGTCGGGAACGCCAGCGCCGGCATGACCCAGAGGCTCGCCGCCAGGGCCAGTTGCGACAAGCCGTTGCCCGCCGCCGCCAGCCAGAGCAGCGGTTGCAAACCCAGACGGCGGGCCAGCGTCCCGCCGGCCACCGCGCCCAGCACCGCCAGCGCGACTTGCGGCAGAAAGATCGCGCCGTACTGGGCGTCGGTGAAACCGTGCATCTGCTTCAACACGGCGCTGCTGGCGGGAAAGCTGACCAGCGTCAGACCTTGCAGGAAGGCGATGAGATAAACCGCGAGCACCGCCGGCCCGTTCGGCGAAGTGGGCTTGACCATGGGGATGCTCCTTATTCGCGACCGCCGGTGATCAACCGGGTGCCGCGCTGGTAGGTGAGATAGGCCCAGAACCACTCGATGGCGACCGACAGCCGCTTGCGCGGGTCCACCAGGAAGAACACATGCGCGACGCCCCACAGCCACCAGGCCAGCGCGCCACTGAAGCGAATCCAGCCGAAGTCCACGACCGCCGCTTGCCGGCCGATGGTGGCGAGATTGCCCAGATGGTGATAGCGGAACGGTGGTAATCCGGTCCGACCTTCCAGGCGAGCCTTGATGATCCGGGCGACGTAAGCGCCCTGCTGCTTGGCCGCCGGCGCGAGTCCCGGCACCGGCTTGCCGTCCCAGGCTTCGCTCAGCGCGGTATCGCCGACGGCGAAGACGTTGGGCAGGCCGGGCACGGTCAAATCCGGCCCCACCTTGAGGCGGCCGGCCGGGTCGGCTTCGACCTTGAGCCATTGCGCGGCGGGCGAAGCCATCACGCCGGCCGCCCAGAACACGGTGCGGGAACCGATCCGCTGGCCGGACACCAGCACCCCTTCGGCATCGATTTTCTCCACCCGGCTCTTGGTCAACACCTCCACGCCCAAGGCCCGCAGCGATTGCGCCGACACTTCCGAGAGCGACTCGGGGAACGCCGGCAGCAGGCGCGGCGCCGACTGCACCAGCAACACCCGCGCCTGGGCCGGGTCGATGTTGCGGAATTCCCCGGTCAGGCCGTGCTGGGCCAGTTCGGCGATGGCGCCGGCCAGTTCCACGCCGGTGGGACCGCCGCCGACGATCACGAAGGTCAGCAACCGTTGCCGTTCCTCGGGATCGGCGCAGTTCTCCGCCTGCTCGAACGCCAGCAGCAGGCGACGGCGGATGGCGGTGGCGTCGTCGATGCGCTTCAGACCCGGCGCGTAGGGTTCCCAGTCGTCGCGCCCGAAGTAGCTGTGGCGCGCGCCGGTGGCCAATACCAGATAGTCGTAACCGATGTGGGCGCCGTCGCCGAGAATCACCTGGCGCGCGGCGGCATCCACGTCCGCCACTTCGCCCAGCAACACCCGCACGTTGTGCTGGTCGCGGAACAGCGCCCGGATCGGGGTGGCGATATCGGCCGGCGACAGGCTGGCGGTCGCCACCTGATAGAGCAGCGGTTGGAACAGGTGGTAGTTGCGCTTGTCGATGACGGTGATCCGGCAGGCCGCCAGCCGCAGGCCGTGGGCCGCCTTCAAGCCGCCGAAGCCGGCGCCGACCACGACCACGTGCGGCACGTCCGTCAGCGCCGCGTCGGACCAGCTTTCGAGGGGCGGAAACCAGCGAGCGAGTTGCTGTTGCAGGACGGTGTCGGCGGCGATCGGTCCCGGCCCGCGCAGCGCGATGAGCCCGAGCAGGAAGAACTGATACAGCCGGTCGATCGTCTGGATTTCGTCCGCGCCCATGACGCCCGCGCCGAGCAGCGCCAGCGCCGCGCCGATTGCGGCCAACCGGGTCGCCAGTCCCAGCGCCAGCAGGGGACTGACGAACCCCAGCACCGCTTCCAGGAACGAGCGCCCCAGCAGGACCGGCGCGAACCACAGACTCGCCAGCCAGAGACGCAGCGCGAGTTGATAGACCGGACCGAGAGTGCGGGTGAACGCGGCATACAATCGGCCGAGCGGCTTGACCAGCGGCAGCGCCGAGGCGGCCAGACCGGAAGCCAACAGCCGATCCAGGGAAATCGGCCCCGCGCCCATGATCACGTACCAGCCGAACAGTGCGGCCCAGTAGAGATGTTGATCCAGGGCACGGTATTCGAATTGAATCACCAGCGTCAGGACCAGCAGCGGAATCGCGGCCAGCCGGGTGGCCAGTCCGAACGCCAGCAGCATCGAACCGAGCACCTCGATGGCGACGCCCAGCGCGGCCGCCGTCACCGGGTCCAGCCAGGACACCGGATATTCGTAGGTGGCCAGCGTGATGGCGTTATCCCAGTTGGCCAGCTTGAGCACGCCGGACACCCAGAACACCTGCGCCAGCCATAGCCGGATCACCAGATCCAGGAAGGGATAGAGCGTGACCTCAGCGACGCGCAGCGCTTCGTCCACGCGCTTGAGGAACGCTGCGATGACATTGGCCCGGCGGTGCCGGACGGCGGCGACGGTTGCGGTCAACATGGCTTAGCCCTCCACCGCGCTTGCGACCGGAGCCGCCCTCACCCCCGGCCCCTCTCCCACGGGGAGAGGGGAGTGGTGGGTCGCCATCCGCTGACTCCAATAGGCCGGGATGTCCCGCCGGTAGCGGCGCATGACCAGATTCGCCAGCAGGCCGGTCCAGCCGGTCTGATGGGCGGCGCCCAAACCCTGGCCGGTGTCGCCGTGGAAGTATTCGTAGAATTGCAACAGGTCGCGCCAGTGCGGATCGTGCTGGAAGGGGCTGTCGGCCGGAAATGCCGGCAGGCGTCCCTCGGCGTCGCGGCGGTAGATGCCCACCAGCCGCTCGGCGATCAGGGTGGCGATCTCCCGCAGCGTCAGTTCCCGGTTGTCCTGGCAGGGCACGGCGATGGTGAAGTGGTCGCCGAGGAAGCGGTGGAATTTCTCCAACGCCTGGACCAGCGTGTAGTTGGTCGGCAGCCAGATCGGGCCGCGCCAGTTGGAATTGCCGCCGAACAGGCCGGAGTTGGACTCGCCGGGCACGTACTCGATCAGAGCCGCGCCAACGCCGGGTAGCGTGCCCAGATCCTTGTGGGTGGCGTGGAGACGGCTGACGCTGCGCACGCCGTGGGGCGACAGGAACTCCTCCTCGCGCAGCAACCGCTTGAGGATGCGCGGCAGCATTCGGTTGGTGACCAGCGACAGCAGATGCTCGCCCCGGTCGTTTTCCCAGTCCGGGCATTGGCAGATGATGCTGCCGTCGAACACGCCGTGACGGTGCTGGCGCAGGATCTCGCGGAAGCGGGGGACCTTGGCCAGCAGGCGCCGATCCACCACCTCGCAGGCGAACAGCGGAATCAGCCCGACCCAGGAATACACATCGATCCGCTGCGTCTGGCCGTCGGGGCAAATCACCAAATCCTTGAAGAAGCCGGCTTCCGGGTCCCACAGCGGCACTTCGTTGCCGGCATGGCCGGCGATGGTGTGGGCGATGGCGAGAAATTGTTGATAAATCTGAATCGCGATGTCTTCGTAATCCCGATCCTCGGCCGCCAGTTCCAGCGCCATGACCGTCATGTTCAGGGCGAACATCGCCATCCAGCCGGTGGCGTCGGCCTGCTTGAGCGCGTAGCCGGCGGGCAACGGGTGGGAGCGGTCGAACACCGAGATGTTGTCCAGCCCGAGGAAACCGCCCTCGAACACATTGTTGCCCTCGCTGTCCTTGCGGTTGATCCACCAGGCGTAGTTCAGCAGCAGCTTGTGAAACACCCGTTCGAGGAAATGGAGATCGCCCCGGCCGCGCTGCACCCGTTCCGCCCGGAACGCTTTCAGGGCGCCCATGGCGTGCACCGGCGGATTCACGTCGCCGAACGCCCATTCATAGGCGGGAATCTGGCCGTTGGGGTGGAGGTAGTTCTCCTTCAGCACCAGTTCGATCTGGTCCTTGGCGAAATCGACATCCACCAGCGACAGCGCGGCGGTGTGGTAAGCCAGATCCCAGGCCGCGAACCAGGGGTACTCCCACTTGTCGGGCATGGAGATGACATCGGACGCCTTGAGATGCCGCCAGGTGCGGTTGCGGCCCCCTTTCCGACTGTCGGGCGGTGGGAAGTGATCGCCGTCCAGCCAGCGGGCCACGTCGTAATGGAAGAACTGCTTGCTCCAGATCATGCCGGCCGACGCTTGGCGCAAAATGCGTTGGTCCTCGTCCGTGGCCTCGGGCAGCAATTCGCGATAGAACAAATCCGCTTCGGACTGGCGGTTGGCGAACACCGTCGAACCGTGGGCGAAAGGCCGGGCCAGCGGCGCGGCGCTCAGCACCAGTTCTACCTGTGCCTGCTGGCCGCCGGCCACGGTCAGCGCGTGCCAGGCGGCAAACTTGGTGCCTTCCAGGCCAGGATTGACCGCGTCCCGTTCGCCGTTCACCACTCGGCGGTGGAAGCTGTCCTTGACGTAGGGCGTGGCGTTCGTCAGTCCCCACAGCCGCTGGGCGTTGTGCTCGTTCTCGGTGTACAGCGGCTCGGCGGACTGGCGGCCGTACAGGTGATACGCGCCCAGCGTCGGATGCTCGGCGCGCACCGCCCAGCTCGCGCCGGCAGGGGCCGCAATCGCGCGCAAGGTCGGCTTGACCGGTTTCTGGTCGGATGGCTAGACCGGATCGCCCCGCAGTTCCGCCAGCGCCCGCTGCTTCTCCTCGTCGCCCCAGGCCCAGGTGTTGCGGAACCACAGTTGCGGCAACAGGTGCAGGGTGGCTTCCTCGGGTCCACGGTTGGCGACGGTGACGCGGACGTGGATTTCCTCCGGACCGGCCTTGGCGTAGTACACGTCCACGTCCCAGTAGCGGTTGTCCTGGAAAACGCCAGTGTCCAGTAAATTGAACGGCGGGTCCTGCCGGCCCCGGCGGCGGTTTTCCTCCACCAGCCCGCCGTAGGGATATTCGGCCTGGGGATATTTGTACCGGTAGTGCAGGTAGCTGTGGCTGGGCGTGGCGTCGAGATAGAAGTAGTACTCCTTCACATCCTCGCCGTGGTTGCCCTGATTGCCGGTGAGGCCGAACGCCCGCTCCTTGAGGATCGGGTCGCGGCCGTTCCACAGGGCGAGGGCGAAGCACAGCCGCTGCTGCTCGTCGCAGATGCCGCCCAAGCCATCCTCGTTCCAGCGGTAGGCGCGGGAGCGGGACTGATCGTGGTCGAGATGTTCCCAGGCTTCGCCGTGGGCGCTGTAATCCTCGCGGACCGTGCCCCAGGCCCGTTCCGCGAGATACGGTCCCCACAGCCGCCAGTTTTCTTTTCCTTCGTATTGTCGTTCCAGGCGCAGGCGCTCGGGATCGGTGATTGGGATCATGGTGCTCATCGAATACGCTCCTTTGGTGTTTGGATAATGTATTTCTGTTGAATGAAGAACCCGTAGGTCGGGTTAGGCCGCCAGGCCGTAACCCGACAGGTGCGGCCATTCCCCAAACGGCGGGTTACGCTGCGCGAACCCGACCTACTAGCCGTTTCAGCCGTTCCAGCCGCTGCCACGCCTCCAGGACGCAGGCCACCGACCAGGCTTGGGCCGGGGCGCCACGCGGGACGTGAGGTGGAGCACCGTCGAGGATTTCGCTGACCGTGCCCAGGCCGGCGTCCAGCAGATGATCGCGAATGGGTTGCAACCGGGCCTGGGCCGCTGCCGCGTCGCCGTGCACGCGATACTCGGCCAGCGCGTAATGGCCCAGCAGCCAGGCCCAGACCGGCCCCTGGTGATAGCTGCCGTCGCGTTCCCAAACTCCGCCGAGGTAATAGGGGCGATAATCGGGGTGACCGGGCGCCAGGGAGCGGAGACCGTAGGAGGTCAGCAATTCCCGTCCACAGACCCGCACCACGGTTTGCTGGGTTTCCGGGTCCAGTGGACTGTGCGGCAGGCTGACGGCGAAGATTTGGTTGGGGCGCGAGGTGGAGTCGTCGCCGGCGGGACCGTCCAGCACGTCGAACAGGCCCGCACCGGCGGGACGGACGAAACGCTGGAAACCTTGCCGCGCCTTGGCGGCGAGTTCCGCGTAGGGTGCGGACGGTTGCCCCAGCCGCTCGGCGAAATCGGCCATGATCGCCAGGGCGTTGTACCAGAGCGCGTTAATTTCGACCGGCTTGCCGATGCGCGGCGTCACCACCCAGTCGCCCACCTTGGCGTCCATCCAGGTGAGCTGCACGCCGGGTTCGCCGGCATGAATCAATCCGTCAGCCGGGTCCATGCCGATGCGATAGCGGGTGCCCCGGACGTGCCAGTCGATCATGTCGGCCAGCACCGGGAACACTTCGGCCAGCACCGGCCAATCGTTGCTGGCTTCCAGATAGGCGCGCCACGCCTCGAAGTACCACAGCCCGGCGTCCACGGTGTTGTAATCCGGAGTCTCGCCCGCGCCGGGAAAGACATTGGGCAACATGCCCTGATCCACAAAGCGGGCGAAGGTCAGCAGGATGCGCCGGGCGCTGTCGAGCCGGCCGGTGGCGAGCGTCAGAGCCCGGCAGGGCGATCATGGTGTCGCGGCCCCAATCCCCGAACCAGGGATAGCCGGCGATCACCGATTCGCCGTCGGGCAAGTCCGGCAGCGGCCGGGCAAACAGGAAGCTGTCGGCGGCCAGCACCAGTTGTTCGATCCAGTCGGGCGGCGAATCCGGCGAGGTACGGACGGGCGCGGTCGAGCAACGCTGCCTCGCGGTCCAGAAACCGTTGGAGCGCCGCGTCCAGATCGGCGGAGGCGTCATCGCGCAGGCTGGCGGTAATTCCCACCCAGTGGCCGGGACGCAGCGTCAACAGCGCGTGACCGACGCACAGATGGGCATCCCGGTCCGGCAGGCCGCGTTCCCGTTCCAGCGGCAGATCGAAGTTCTCGATCCAGTCCCACTCGGTCTGAAAGTGGCCACCTGCCGCCTGAAAGCGCAAGGTGAAGCGGTCGGGGCAGGTGACATGGAGTTGCTCGCCCACTGTTTCCACTTGCGGCGTGAAGCCACCGGGCACCATGCTGACGTGATGGTCGCGGGCGTTGACCAGCAAGCGGACGCGCAGCGTCGTGGCCTCCTCCTCCGAATCAAACCACCCCGGCGCGTTGCGCCACCCCTCCTTGTCCAAGGAGGGGATAGGCTGCGTCGTCCGTTCCTTTTCCCCTCCTTGGCTAAGGAGGGGTGTCCCGAAGGGACGGGGTGGTTCGAGCCGGTACGCGACATAAACCGTGTTGGCCCCCGGCTCCAGCCAGATGCGCTGTTCGATCACCCGGTCGCCCAAGGCGTAACGCCACACCGGCATCCGGCCGTGCAGGTGGAAAGATTCGAGTTGGACGTGGCCTTCTGGGCTTATCGCTCCACCGCCCCAGCGGTTGCTGAACAACGGGATTTCTTGATCGCCGTCAAGCAAGGTGGCGTCGGCCTTGGAAAACACCAGCCAGCGGCCAAGCGGTGGCTGAACCGGTGCGATCAGCAGCCCGTGATAGCGCCGGGTCAGCGTCCCCGCGACCGTGCCGGCGGCGTAGGCGCCCAAGCCGTTGCCCAGCCACCACTCGCGCCGTTCGGCCTGGCCGAGGTCGCCGCAGATCGCCCGTCCGAAGCGGATGAAATCGGGTAGTTTGTCGCTCATGCTGGCCGCTCCCCTTGCTGCAACCGTTCCGCCACCCGCAGCGCCCAGGCGTAGATGGTCAACGACGGGTTGGCTCGGCTGGAGCGCGGCAGCACGCTGCCGTCCACCACGTACAGGTTATCCAAACCGTGCACCTTGCCTTCGGCGTCCACCACCGAGGTGTGGGGATCGTCGCCCGCGACCAGGGTGCCGCAGGCGTGCGCGGTGCCGGCCAGCGGAATCGCCTGGGCCGCCGCCGGCAGCCCGATCTTCAGCAGCGACCGGCCGAAATCGCGTACCAGCCGCCGGTGTTCCTCTCGCGCCGCCGGCAGTCGCGCCGGGTCGTAGTCGAGCTGGGGGTATCGAGCGCCGTTGGTTTTGGCGACGACGCGGTTGGCGGGATCGGAGCCGTCCTCGGTCTGCAAGAAGAAGCCGTAGGCGCGGTGGCCGAGCGCGCGGGCGAACCAGCGCGGGACCAGCCCCGGAATCAGCGTGCTGAGCAGTTCGCCGTCGAAGCCCAAGGGCTGGATACTGCTGTGCGGCAATCGCTCGTTGAGCAGGAGCAGCGTTTTGCGCAGCAGATCGGTCTTGGGAGTGGCGGAAAACGCCAGCATCGCGCTGAGCAGATGGCACTTGTAGTTGCGCCCGACCGCCTTGGCGCACGGTAGCCGCTCGGCCAGCCCGGTGGTTTCCAGATAACCCTGCAACAGACGTGGCGAGTGCAGCGCGCCGGCCGCCAGCAGCACCGTATCGGCCCGGAATTCGCCGCCGTCCTCGGTGCGGACGCCGATCAGCCGCTCGGGCCGGTCGGGGTCGGCGATGAAGTCGCGCACCGCCTGCCCGGTCAGAATGGTGAGGTTGGGCAACCGTTGGACTCGCTCCAGCAAGGCGTGCTGGCCGTCGGCTTTCAAATTCTTGACCGAAGCGAAGGCGTCGAAATGGGCGGCTTCCTCGGGATGCTCGACGATGCTCGGGTCCAAGGCCAGCAGCAGGGGTTTGGCGTTCCAGCCGGCGCCGTTGCGGGTCAGCTTGCCGACGATGGCCCGCAGATCCGGTTCCGGTTCGAAGCGATGGACGCCCAGTAATGCTTCCGCCTGCTCGTAATAGGGCGCCAGCTCCCGGTAGGCCATCGGCCAGGACAAACATTGATACGCCGGTTCGGCTTCGAACTCGTGCGGCTCGAAGCGCACCAGGGCCGCGCCGTACCACTTGGTCTTGCCGCCCAGATTGAAATATTCCTCCGGCTCGAACGTCCGGCCGTTTTTGTCGAGCCAATGCTCCTTGCTCTTGAAAATTCCCTGTCGGATCACCTTGTCCACGTCCAGGGTGCTGCCGTCGCGCGGGAGTTCCCGCCCCTTTTCCAGCAGCAGGACCCGGTCGGCCGGCCCGCGCCAGGGATATGCCGCCGCCGACCCGCCCGCGCCGGAACCGATGATGATGGCATCGTAACGAGCACCGTTCATGTCAGCCGCCCATGTCGAAACCGGGATACAGGGTCATGCCGCCGTCCACGTACAAGGTAGCGCCGGTGACGTAATCGGAAGCGTCGGAGGCCAGCCAGACCACGGCGCGGCCAATGTCCTCCGGTTCCCCGACCCGCCGGTAGGGAATCAGCTTGAGCAGTTCCGCCTCGGCCTCGGGCGTTTTCCAGGCGGCGGAGTTGATCGGGGTCTTGATCGCGCCGGGCGAGATGGCGTTGACCCGGATGCGGTGCGGCGCCAGCTCCTGAGCCATGGTCTTCATCAGCATGTTCACCCCGCCCTTGGACGCGGCGTAGTTGGCGTGCCCAGCCCACGGAATCACGTCGTGCACCGAGGACATGCAGATGATCTTGCCGGCGGCGCGCGACAGTTCCAGCATGACGCCACGCTGGAGGAATTCGCGGGCCGCGGCGCGGGAACAGAGAAATTGGCCGGTCAAATTGATGTCGAGGACGTGCTGCCAGTCGGCCAGACTCATCTCGACCAGGGGCGCGTCCTTTTGCAGGCCGGCGTTGTTGACCAGAATGTCGATGCTGCCCCACGCCTCGAACATTTTGGCGAACATGGCTGCGACCTCGTCTTCTCGGCCGACGTTGGCGCCAATCGCCATGGCCTCGCCGCCGGCGGCCTGGATGTGCTCGACCACGGCTTGCGCCCGGTCCGCGCCACCGGCGTAATTGACGACCACTTTCGCGCCGGCCGCCGCCAGCGTCTTGGCCACGGCCGCACCGATGCCGGAGCTGGCGCCGGTCACCAGGGCGCGCTGACCCTGCAGAATGGGTTCGATCATGTGGGCTGTGGGCATAAAGGTTCCTCTCGCAATGGGATGAAGTAGCAGAATGTCGAGTTAAAGTCGGAATGGCATCAACCGTGCCATGAGGCACATCTGAAAAAATTATCCATAATATAAAATACTTGAATAATTTGATCGGGGTTTTGGGAAGCGGGTGGGGTCGTTTGAGACCGTGATATATCGAAGAACTGCTAAATATGGTGGTCGGGGACGACTCTGGTGGCGCTACCGAAAAGTAGCGTGGATCGAGATTGTAAAGGGCGGTAAGAGCGCGCCCGGTGGGGACCTGAAGCGAGATGGAGCGCAGCCGTTCCCCCCTTTAGCAAAGCGGGGTGAGGGGGGATTTGAAGCGTTGTGGGTTGACTTCACCGGTGAGAATTTCCCCCAACCCCCCCTTTTCAAAGGGGGGAGTTCAAGCACGGTCGATATAACCTTTTCAGGGAATCGCCTAATGAAGCGGGCAAACCAGGTCAGGTTAATTGCGAGTTAGTCGTCGGGTTCCAAACCGGTCCGATGAGGGCGCCGGTAGCGTCCATATTGACGCCCAGTATCTGCTGGCCCGCGATGAAGCGTGGTATCCGATCGGTCAAGGTCCTGGCTTCGTCCACGATGTCATGGTTGGCACGGACGCTGTTGACCGCATTAATCCGCGCTTGGAACAACGGCCCGAAGTTCAGGGTGGCGCCCGGAACCTTGACCAGAGTCTCAGCGAACTTGACGGGCTCGAGCGCCCGGCTGGCCTTGAGGCAATTGCCTTTGTGGCTTTTTTCATTGGGCGCTGGGTCCTCGGATTCGTGACGACGGGTGCCGGCCAGGAGTCTCGGTTGGTCGATGCAGTGGGGGGACATCCGATATGCAACCCCAGGAGCAATGCCAAAATGCGCACCCACCGCGCCAGGGGACGTTTCGGTGATGGCGCCTCCCGCGCCGACGGTGTAGAGATGGCGCGGAATCACGCGCACGGGTAAAGGACTTGTCAGATACGCTTTGTCTTGTGCCTGCGAGAATGCGCTGGCGGCGTTCGACAACAGAGTGTTGATCCGCGGCGTCGACGTGAATGAAACGGCGGCGCTCGTCAGGAATTGACAGCCTCGGTTCGGGCCTGCGGTGACGGTGTGCGGCGCGGAGACACTCCATGCGCTGGACGCCCACTCGTGTTCTCCGGTGTCATGAAACGTATTGATGGGACGCACGAGGTCTCCCACGGCGTTCAGGGTCAATCCCGACTCCCACGCCGTGCCCGTGCGGGCGGCGACGGTGACGGCGAGCGTGACTTCCACGGG
This sequence comes from uncultured Gammaproteobacteria bacterium, assembly GCA_963719395.1. Classification (GTDB taxonomy): domain Bacteria; phylum Pseudomonadota; class Gammaproteobacteria; order Competibacterales; family Competibacteraceae; genus Contendibacter. The sequence continues at coordinate 107,170 of CAVRCC010000034.1, forward strand.
ATCCAGGGCGGTCAGCGTTGCAGCCACGGCAGCATCGCCCGCCGCCCGCACCGTCGCGCCGACGACGAATTTCACTCGGGCGGTGCCGGACGCGCACATTTCTCCCTGCCAGTTCTGGTCGAAGGTGGCGGGGCTTTCGGTCACGGGCCGGGTGATGGTCGCCGTCGATGGCGTGCTACTGCTGCTGACAGGGTTCAAGTGCGAAACGTCGTATTTCCATTCCGTGACCTTGAAGCCGACCGCGCCATTGGGAGCGGCCATGGCCAGCGTGGCCGAAGCGCCGCGAACCGGTGCAGCCGGAGTTATAGCGAGCGTAGCGGTGGGGGTAGCGGCCGTCGCGGTTTTGAGCAGTTTGGTGTCCGCCCGGATCATCACCGCTCCGGAAGACTTGTTGTTCGAGATGATCCATCCTGCGCTGGTACTTGAGATGTTCGTGCTGGTCGTCCCCACTTGGAGCACGCAGGCGAGATTGCCCAGCGCAGTTGCCCCGGTGCGGGTCAACTTGATGGCGATATGGGGAGGAACGGCGAGCCTGCCGGACGCGACTCGACTCGTCACGCCCTGTGCAGCCGTCGGTGCGCTGGGAAGCGCCGTCGGCGAAACGACTATGTGATAGTCCCGCGTATCATCCAGGGCCACCGCCATGGGAGCGGGATGGATCCCCACAATTCTGCCTGTAGTGTTCGACTGTACGTGGGTCATGCTCCCGGCGGTGAGGTCGATGTAAATATGCTGAGTCGATGCGGGTACTGCTTCGGAGCTGGGGGCGCCTGTGGGTAGAAAGACAAGGTTGACGTTATTGACTAGCATAGAGCATTCTCCTGATGGCTTTGAGACAGGATAGCGGCCACTAAGCTTGCCTGACGCTAAAGTTCAGCGACGGAGCGAAGCGGAGTCCGCCGAAACGCCAAGTTAGGCATGGATTCCGCAAATTCTGTTGACGCTATACTGGCTCTAGGTCAATTTCATATGCTTCAATCAGATCGCCAACTACGGAAACAAGTGAATATAGGGGATGACTGGCATCGTCCAAGACAATATCAAGTAAACTATTTAGTAAGGCCGTGGCTTGCTCATAATCGCTTTCTGATTCAATATGCGACAAAGGGGCTATTGATCTGAGTGCTTGCCACGCAGGAATAAGTTTCTCAACATTAAGTGCTGTGTTCATTTTTTTCTCCAGTGGTTTCTGTCATATTCCGAGTGAGTCATAACCTGCCGGATATAAAGCCTTTGTTTTTCATAGTGGATAACAGTCGCGATTCGGTATTTGTTTCCATCTACATCAAATAGCGTGTAACCATCGATATAATCTGCCGAGCCGAATGTTCGCCGCAATTTGCGAAAGGACGCTATTGCAAGTTGACTAACTTTACGAAACCATTCTTCCAGCGCAGGTTTGGATTCTGGATGACGTTCCCAGAATTCTCTGATAGGTCTCATTGGAGATGACGCGCATGGCTTCTTATACCGGTGGCGGAGTAGGTGTAATGCCTAGAGATAAGGTGGGCATGTACTCATGCCCACCTTATCAAGCTAACGTTCGAGGTAACCGGTCGCCGGAGCCCGAAGGGCGGAGGGAACCCACAAGCGCAGCTTGCGGGCGGTTCGGTTGACCGAAATGTTATGCAACATGGCTATCCCCCGTGCTAAGGCGCCCACCCCGAGACGACATGACCTCAAGCAGGTCATTGAGCCGAAGAATTTCCTGGATCAAAGGCTCCACGGGATACTCTTCGTCAAGGAGACGAAAGGCTCCGGCATCAACGAAATAGGCTCGAAAGAAGTGGCCCGCAACTCCATCCTCGGCGGGGCGAGGACCAACAAACTCAGGAAATATGTAACCGACGATCCCGGCACCGAGGTATTTATCAAGCCTTTCGTCAAAGTGCTCAATTGCATTTCTAAGATTCCGGTCGTAGAGCGGACTGGACTCACCGACAGAGAAGGCGCGTTTCAATTGTTCGGCACGGGTTTCGTAGCCTTTTCGGACTGGCCAGAAGTAGCGGGATAGTGCGGCACCTTGTACCACGACATTCTGAAGTTCGTTGAGTATGCTCTGCGAGGGCAATGCCGCAATATCGTCAGGCGTGGGCTGCGCCGGTAACTTTTCAAACACCCGAGATACGCGAGCCACCGAGCGCACAGCAGACTGACAATTGAATTGCATGCTGCTGATGTAGAAGACCTCGTATGGCGGCCAGATAGCGTAGTCGGTGGCAGTCATGATGCATAACGGCCAGGCTTCAGCGGCGCAGCGACCATCGGGAGCGGAGTCCGCTGCAAGCTCTTGTTAGGCATGACCCTACCTATTTGCATAGAGATAAGCCTTTATCGAGCACAGGAGAAATATTGATTTTTGTTCCAGGAATGCTTGGATTATCTTTCCAAATTTCATCTATTTCTCTCCAACTATTCTGCTTGGCTCGACTCATAGCTGTTCCATTAACAGCATAAGTTTTTCCATTTAAGGTAAATGTAACTATTCCAAGATTCCCTATTGGTGTGCAATTAAGCGTACCTCCTGCAACAGTCAGAGGCCATTTTTCGCCATATTCTGATTCGGTAATATTGGCACTACCCGCATAGGCAAGCGAGGTGCTTAACAGCAATACTAATGTAGTAACTACACTTGGCTTAATTTTCATAAATTTTTCTCCGTTTCGCCTAACGTTCAAGGTCAGGGGTGCTGCGCAGCTTTATCGCGCAGCGTCCCCTGCACCGCGAGGTTAGGCCTCGTAGATTCAGCCAACCAGCCTTTAAGATTCTCAAAATCTTTAAGCTCCATTAGTCCTCGGTATTGCTTACATTGATTCATGGCTGGCTCTGTAAAGTGGCTCGTTGTGACAATAATGCTCTTATTTGCAGAGAGCCCCTGTTGGACACCAAATAGCCTTTGAACTATATCGATTCCAATTGGCCTATCGGGCCGCCATTTCTTGCACTCAACAACCATTAGAAATGATGCCACTTGAGTCTTTACGTATGCGTAAATATCAACGCCACCATCCCGAGAGGCTTGGGTTAATTCGACTTGCAACCCCAGGCAAGAAAGAACATGAGCCACAAGTTCTTCAAATGCTCTAGGTGATAACTCATGTACAAGCTCCGGATGCCTCGCCAGATAAAGCGCAACCTTTTCATTGATTAAAGTATTTGAGTCAATGATTATCTCGGTAGCTTCTTGCGGGATGGATAGTGACTCGTAAACACTTTCCGCTTCGGTGCTTGCGATCTGATTTATCGCCTTGCGACTTAGCTTCCATTTAATTTCCAGCAATTGCTGTGAATAAGGCGACTCAGAAAGATTTGAAGACCTAATGGCGCGAGCATCAAGCGAGAAGGGATAGTCAATTCGCACATGATGCCAGTACAAATCGTAATCATTGGATCGAAGGGCTGAGGGTATAAGAACCTCGCCGTTACCTAAGGACGCGCGAAGTAATGCCCCTTCGAGTTGAATTCCATCTATGGTGAGCTTCAGAAGGGTGTTACCTGTAAAGGTTTGCATACTTCTATCCGTGCAGAGGAGCGGGGCCTAACGTTAAGTAGACCCCCTATTTGGCGCTTTACTCTACGTCAGTCAGGGGTATAATTTATAACATTATGCAACTTATCTTAGGTCTGTCAATGGCTTCCGCAAGTATTGCCCCCCAATTTTCAGGAAAAACGACCCCTCCGGCATCAGAGTCTCGACCCCCCAAGCTGCTGGATCAGGTGCGTGACAAGATCCGGTTCAAGCATTACAGCATCCGCACCGAACAAGCCTACGTGGACTGGATTCGCCGCTTCATTCTGTTTCATAAAAAACGGCATCCCGTCGAGATCGGCGCGCCCGACATCGAAGCCTTCCTGACCCATCTGGCAGTGGCGGCCAAGTGGCGGCCTCCACCCAGAATCAGGCGCGCAGCGCCCTGCTGTTTCTTTACAAAGAAGTTCTCGGCCAGGAATTGCCCTGGCTGGACGACGTGGAGCAAGCCAAGCGACCGCGCCGCTTGCCGGTGGTACTGACCCACGCCGAAACCAAGGCTGTGCTAGACCGATTGTGCGAAACCCACTGGCTGTTGGCCAGCCTGCTGTGTGGGACCGGTATGAGACTGATGGAAGGTCTGCGGCTGCGGGTCAAGGACCTCGATTTCCAACGTCGGGAAGTCCTGGTGCGCGAAGGCAAGGGCGCCAAGGACCGGGTCACGATGCTGCCGGCTACTCTGATCGAGCCGCTGAAAAACCATCTGATCCGGGTTAAATCCCTCCACGAGGACGATTTACGCCAAGGCTACGGCTCGGTCTATCTGCCGAATGCCTTGGAACGAAAATACCCCAACGCCCAGCGCGAATGGGCCTGGCAGTATGTCTTTCCCTCCCGCCAACTCTCGGTCGATCCCCGCTCCGGCGTCACTCGCCGCCATCACGCCGATGAAAAGGGCGTGCAACGCGCCATGCAGCAGGCGGCGCGCGATGCGGGCCTGACCAAGCTGGCCACACCCCACACCCTGCGCCACAGCTTCACCACCCACCTGCTAATGGCGGGCTACGACATCCGCACCGTTCAGGAACTGCTCGGCCATGCGGACGTGCGCACCACCATGATCTACACCCACGTCCTCAACCGGGGCGGCCAGGGCGTCGTCAGCCCGCTGGACCAAATCTGAGAAGCGGCACGAAACCTCTCCTCTCCCCATTGAGGCAGAACGGTTAGAGGTGAGGGTGGTCTGACCGTGCCATTCCAGCAACCAGATGGTCTATGCTGAAGACCTTTGTTGAGGAACCTGGCGTGATGCGCAAACTGAAACTGATCGTTCTGATGCTGAGCCTGATGCTAACGGCGCCGACCCTGGCCGGGGCGCCATCGCCGGTGCAGCACTATTTCCAAAGCCTGCAATCGCTGCGGGCGGACTTTATCCAGCGCGTGTTCGACGAACGCTCGCGGGTCATGCAGACCTCCAGCGGCCAGATGCTGATGCGGAAGCCCGGCATGTTTCGCTGGGATTACCACAAGCCTGCCGAACAAATCATCGTCGCCGACGGCGAGCGGCTGTGGGCCTACGATGTCGATCTGGCGCAAGTGACGGTGCGCAAACTGGACCAGGCGCTGAGTTCGACCCCGCTGGCCCTGTTGAGCGGGGCGGCCCCGATTGAAGAGACCTTCACCGTCGGTGACGCCCGCGGCCAGGATGGACTGACCTGGTACGAACTGACGCCCAAACAGCCACAGCCGGAATTTCGCCTGCTACGGGTCGCTTTCAAGGGCAATCTCCTGGTTACCCTCGAACTGGAGGACAGTTTCGGCCAGCGCACCCGGCTGGATTTCCAGAAGCTGGAACGCAACCCGACGTTCGATCCCGCGCTGCTGAAATTCACCCCGCCGCCTGGCGTGGACGTGGTCGGCGACGCCGGCTGAACGGAATGGCCGCCGCCGATTCCCTCCGACCGCTGGCCGACCGCTTGCGGCCGCGCCGATTGGATGAATTCGTCGGCCAGCCTCATCTACTGGCGCCGGGCAAGCCACTGCGGGTCGCCATCGAGCGGGGCCAGCCGCACTCCATGGTGCTGTGGGGGCCACCCGGCACGGGCAAAACCACGCTGGCGGAACTGCTGGCCGGTGCCGGCCAGGCGGAATTCCTGCGGCTGTCGGCGGTGATGGCCGGCGTTCGCGACGTGCGGGCGGCGGTGGAGCGGGCGCAGGCGCTCTGGCGCGAGCAGCGGCGCCGCACCGTGCTGTTCGTCGATGAGGTCCACCGCTTCAACAAGGTCCAGCAGGATGCCTTTCTGCCCTATGTCGAGGATGGCACCCTGACCTTCATCGGCGCCACCACCGAAAACCCCGGCTTCGCCCTCAATAACGCCCTGCTGTCGCGGGTGCGGGTCTACGTGCTGAACAGCCTGGACGTGGTCGCCCTCCGCCAAGTGGTGGACCGGGCGTTGGGCGATGCCGAGCGGGGACTGAGCGGACGCTGGCCGCTGTCCGAGGCGGCGCGGGAACGGCTGGCTCAGGCCGCCGATGGCGACGCTCGCCGTGCCCTGATCTGGCTGGAACTGGCGGCGGAACTGGCGGACGCGCAAGGTGTGACGCTGGAAGCGGCGCTGGCAGAAGCGATGAGCGATGGGGCGGGACGGCGCTTCGACCGGGGCGGCGATCTGTTTTACGACCAGATTTCCGCCTTGCACAAGGCGGTGCGCGGCAGCAGCCCGGACGCGGCGCTGTACTGGTTCGCCCGGATGCTCGACGGCGGCTGCGATCCGCTGTACATCGCCCGGCGGGTGGTGCGGATGGCCAGCGAGGACATCGGCAACGCCGATCCGCGCGCCCTGCGGTTGGCGCTCGACGCTTGGGAAGCGCAGGAGCGGTTGGGTAGCCCGGAAGGTGAATTGACCATCGCCCAGGCGGTGGTGTATCTGGCGGTGGCGGCCAAGAGCAACGCGGTCTACACCGCCTTCGGCGCCGCTCGCCGCGATGTCGAACGTCACGGCACGCTGGAGGTGCCCCCGCATCTGCGCAACGCGCCGACCGCGCTGGCGCGGGAATTGGGGCACGGCGAGGGCTGCCGCTACGCCCACGACGAGCCGAACGCCTACGCCGCCGGCGAATGCTATTTTCCCGAACCGCTGAAGGATGCCCGCTACTACGAACCGACCGCGAACGGGCTGGAAGGGCGGATCCGCGAGAAACTGGAGCGGCTGCGGGAACTGGACCGACACAGCGAACGGCGGCGGTATCGGTGACGGCCAACGGCGCGCCGGGCTCGACCGCGATCTGGCGCGGCTTCGTCCCGGCGCGTTCGCGACCCCTGCTTAATGGCTGACCGCGAGTTTTTTCCCCTTCGGCTGGCCGATGGCCGCCAGCATCTCGGTGAACCAGGGGGTATCGATGTCGAAGGGTTTGCCGCCCTTGATGCGCGGGAACTCGATGGCGCGCAGCACGCCGCCGCGATCCTCGTCGTGGCCGATGACGCCGGGTTCACCGCGTAAGGCGCATTCGACCGCCAAGTCGACGCAGGACTTGATGAGACGGAGATCCTCGAGGTTGGCGGGGGCGGCGCGCGAGAAATAGCCGGATTTCTGGATCAGGGTTTTTTCCGAGCCGATCATCTGGGCGAACTGCTCGCCGAACCATTTGCCGGGGTTGATGGCGTCGAGCTTGATGTGGCCGAACGCGTCGCGCGGGACTTCCTGACCCTTGGCCTGGAGTTCGGCCACGATCGCCTCCACGCCCGCGCCTTCGGAGACGAAGATGTTGATGTCGTCGATCTTGTCCATCAAGGCGTGCAGGCGCTGGGCCTCGGCGGCGAGGTCGATTTCCATCTCGGGGACGAAGACGGCATGGACATCGAATGCGGCGCGATCGAGCCCGATGGCGGGGAGCCATTCCGCGCGATCGAGCAGCTTGCGGTATTCCAGCGCGGTGGCGGCGGTAAGCCAGCCACAGTTGCGGCCCATGACTTCGTGGATGATCAACATGTGCGGGTTGGCGTTGTTCTCGGCGACGATGTTCTGGAAGTAGCGGGCGCCCTGTTCGGCGGCGGTCCAGGCGCCCAGCGACTGCTTGATCGGGTACACATCGTTGTCGACGGTCTTGGGCAGGCCGATGACGGTCAGGCCGTAGTTGTTTTTCGCCAGGAAGGCGGCAAGATCGGCGGCGGCGGTATTGGTGTCGTCGCCGCCGATGGTGTGGAGGACGTCCACGCCGTCCTTGATCAACTGGTCGGCGGCGACTTTCTGTGGGTCATCGCCTTCCTTGACCAGGCCGCGCTTCACGCAGTCCTTGACGTTGGTGAGCTTGACCCGGCTGTTGCCGATGGGCGATCCGCCAAAAGCGTGCAACAGCCGCGCCTTTTCGCGAATTTCCGGCGTGACTTTGTAGGAGTCGCCGAGCAGAAGGCCCTTGTAGCCGCTGCGATAGCAGATAATGTCGATGGTGGGGTCGATCTCGGTATAGCGCTCGATCAGGCCGCCGACGGCGGAGCTGAGGCAGGGAGCCAGGCCGCCCGCCGTGAGGATTGCGACTTTCTTGGGCTTGCTCATGGTTGGTATTGACCTCATCGTTGGAAAAACAAACTGAAAGGGTAGAAAAACAAACTGAAAGGGTAGGAGAAGTTTTGCCATTCAACAACGTCGAAGCTACCGACGCAAGTACGCGATTTCCCGGGGCAGGGTAATGTTGTTGCCAAAACAGTCCTCGCCATAGCCCGATTTCGCCAGCAGCTTGAGATCGCTCAACACCCGTTTGTCGCCCGTGAAGGTGATGCTGAGGTCGGTCCGGATGTCGATCTGTCCGGTCGCCTGGAGGCGGGCGATTTCGGCGGTGACCTTTTCCAACAGGATTCCTTCGCAGCCGAACTCCTCCGATAGTTGCAACGGCTGTTGGTAAATGATCAGCTTGCCCCGTTCGGCTAGCTTGAACAACACGTCCATGATTGCGGCACGGATTTGAACGGCCGACAAGTCGCCCTTGGGCAGGGAGAGGTGGCCGATTTCCGTCACCAGCCAGCGCCGTTTCTGGGCGTTGATCTTCTCGTTGGCCCGGAACAGGTCCAGCGGCGATCTGGCGTCGTAAGTCTGACCGTCCAGTTCCATGCGAACGTCGCTGCCATAGTGTTGGACGATCTTCGCCACCAGCGTGGCCGGGCGGACATGAAAGCCGCGATAACTCGGCACGGGCGCCTGGATCGCACCAACCTCGGCGTAGTGCTTGAGCATGGTGTGACACAGGTGCCGGCCGAGGTCCAGGTAAAGCCCCGCATAGGTGATCGAGTAGCTCATCACCATGTCCAGCAGGGGGTCTGCGGTAATGACCGGCTTGCGGCGCAGCGACGAGTCGCCGGTTCGAATGTTGAGATGGCGTTCGTAGTAATGGACGAGATAGGTGGCGATTTCGAGCAGGTGAAAAGTGACGCTGATATGCCCGCGCAGGATCGGCAGGTTGGCGTCCTGGTATTCGATCTCGGTCTCGGAAACATGGGTATCGTAGAGGGATTGCAGGCAGTGAAACCGGACCTTAAGGTAACGCAGGCTATCCTCGCTCACCGGATCGGGAAAGCAGTGGGCATAATCCGCCGGTTCGGTCTTTTCGACGACGTTGAGCAGTTCGCTTTCGGCAGCCAGGTTCAGGTAGGCGGTCGCGAGGTGGGTGACGGTTTCCGACGTGCTTTTAACCCGGCGCACCTGACGGTCGCTGATCAGGCGTCCGGGGGGAGCGGCTCGGCGTAGTCCAACGGGTCGGTCGGGTTGCCAGGCGGCGGTAAACCCAGCCGTGCGGCTTGCGCCAGGATCCAGCGCGTCGCCCGCTTCAGGATGTCTTGAGTCAGCGCCAAGGATTGGGCGGTCGCCGCGGCGAAATCCCGTTCGCTCGGCAACAGGCGATAGCAGGGCAGGGAATGCTGGATATGCAAGACCTCGTAGGCGACGCTGGCGAACAGCTTGGCTGTGGCGGTGAGCGACCGGAAGCGCGACCATTGCTGGTTGGTGCGCGCCCCGTAGGCATCCAGGAGTTCCTCAACCTGAGCGGATTGGGAGAGCAGGTCGGCCACCAGGGGGCGGGTCAAAATGAGGGAGTCTGGATGGTGGGCCGCCAGGTAATGAGCGAGAACCAGCAGCTTGCGGGCGCGCCCGACGAGCAGATCGGTGAAGTCGCGGTCGTCGATCGTCCCCCAACCCGGTGGCTGGACCAGGGTTTCGTCCACTTCGAAAGTCATGGGAGCGTTCCCATCGTTCCATTCATCCTTTTGCCCTTCCCTCATACTGGTGGTGAGCTATTCCCATTATGGAACCTTATTATAGGTCGGACAGGCAAGGCTTGTTTGCCGACCCGATTTTTATACCATCATCCTAAAGCCAAGCCCGTGGGAAATCGCTTGGCGGAAATTGACATACACCAAAGATAAGCTTTAATTTGCCACGTCCATCCGCGCTCCGCCCGCCGGGCGAACTCGTGGATCCCCGTGGAAGGAACTTTGGCGACAAGGCCCGGGACCGGTCACGCAAACGCATTAAACCCCCGTAACCACGCAAGATGAGGAGTATCTGATGGCTCTTAAAGAAGTCGTGATTGTCAGCGCCGTGCGGACGGCGATTGGTAAATTCATGGGCACCCTCAAGGATGTTTCGGCGCGCGATCTGGCAATCACCGCCGCCAAGGGCGCGATCGAACGGTCCGGCGTTCCTGCTGACCAGATCGACGAGATCTGCATGGGCCAATTGTACACCGGCATGCAAGGTTCCCTGCCGGCGCGGCAGGTGAGCATGCGGGTCGGTCTGCCGCATCACAGCAGCGCCGTGTCCGTCAACCAGAACTGCACCTCCGGCATGCGCGCGCTGGAAATCGCCTGCCACAACGTCATGCTGGGTCAGACCGAGATCGGTCTGGTCGTGGGCGTCGAGAGCATGACCAACGCCCCTTACCTGCTGCCCAAGGGCCGCATGGGTTACCGGATGGGGCAGGGCAACATCGAGGACAGCATGATCCACGATGGCTTGTTCGACGAGTTGGTGCCCGGTCACATGGCGATGACGGCGGAAAACGTCGCGGTCAAGTACGGCATCACCCGCCAAGAGTGCGACGAACTGGCGCTGATCAGCCACACCCGCTGCACCACCGCCACCAAGGAAGGCATTTTCAAGCGCGAGATCGTGCCCGTCGAACTCAAGTCCAAGAAAGGTTCGACCTTCTTCAGCGACGACGAAAACTTTATTCCCGACGCTAGCCTGGAAAAGATGGCCAAGCTGTCCCCCGCCTTCAAGAAGGATGGCGTAGTGACCGCCGCCAACGCCTCCAGCATCAACGACGGCGCCAGCGCGGTGGTGATCATGTCGCTGGACAAGGCCAAGGCCATGGGCATCAAGCCGCTGATGAAGTTGGTCGGCATCTGCAATGCCGGCGTCGATCCGGCGGTCATGGGTCTCGGTCCGGCCGTAGCGATTCCAAAGTGCCTCCAGCAAGCCGGCCTGAAGTTTGGGGACATCGAGTACTGGGAAGTCAACGAAGCGTTTGCCGCCCAATGGTTGGGCGTCGGCCGGATGCTGAAAGAGCAGGGCATGAGCCTGACTCCCGACAACTGTAATTTCAACGGCTCCGGCATCGCCTTGGGCCACCCGGTCGGTTCCACCGGCCTGCGCATCGTAGTCAGCCTGTACTACGAACTGGAGCGGCAGGGCAAGACCACGGGCGGCGCCTCGCTGTGCGTCGGCACTGGCCCCTCCATGGCCTCGTTGTGGACCCGCGCCATCTAAACTGATCGCGTAGCCGCACGGGCGGCCCGAGTTTGGGCCGCCTTCATAATACCCGATATTTATATCATCATCTTAATAAACCACCCATCCCTTCCAATATAATCCTCAATCCAAGCAAACCCATCCGCGAGACAACCATGAACACGACCGATATCACCATGGTTCGTATCTACCTAACCGAGAGCCAGCGACTGCTGGACATCCTGCTAAAACGGTTACACGATGAAGAAAGGGTCATGGGAGTCACTGTCTTTCGCGGCATTAGCGGTTTCGGCAAGTCCGGCAAGATACACGTCGTCTCCTTACTCGACCTGTCCCTGAACCTACCGCTCGTGGTGGAATTCTTCGACACTCCACAGCGGGTGAACATCATCCTCGACGATCTTCAGGATATTCTCGAATCCGGTCACGTCGTCACCTGGTCGGCATCGATGAAGGCGTGAAAAAAGCCCTGTCACCCTCAAACCTCACTTTCCCAACCGCTTGAATCCTCGAAACCAGGAGCATCCTTCTCCATGCTGGACCCGAAATTGCTCAGAAGCGAGTTAGAATCCACCGCCGCCCAACTCGCCCGGCGTGGCCATACCCTGGATGTAGAACGCATCAGCACGCTGGAAACTCAGCGCAAAACCCTGCAAGTACGCACCCAGGAACTCCAGAACGAGCGCAACACTCGCTCTAAAACCATCGGCCACGCCAAGGCTAGCGGACAGAATATTCAACCACTGTTGGACGAAATCGCCGGCCTGGGCGACGCACTCAAACAGACCGAGACCGAACTCGACACCATCCAGACTCAACTGCTCGATCTCCAACTTGGCATTCCCAACATCCCTCATGCAACCACCCCCACCGGCAACAGCGAAGCGGACAACGTGGAAATCCGGCGCTGGGGCGAACCCCGCCACTTCGCATTCGAGCCACGCGATCACGTCGATCTGAGCGGAGAGGGCGGGCTGGATTTCGAAGCTGGCGCGAAGTTGACTGGCGCCCGCTTCGTTGTCATCCACGGTCAGTTGGCGCGGCTGCACCGAGCATTGACCCAGTTCATGCTGGATCTGCATACTCAAGAGCACGGCTATCGGGAAGTCTACGTGCCTTACATGGTCAACGCCGACAGCTTGCGCGGCACCGGTCAACTGCCCAAGTTCGAGGCGGATCTTTTCAAACTCAGCGGCGAACTCAGCTACTACCTGATCCCGACCGCAGAGGTGCCAGTTACCAACCTGACGCGCGACCGTATCCTGGATACAGAGCTACCTTTACGTTATGCATGCCACACGCCCTGTTTCCGCAGCGAAGCTGGCTCCTACGGCAAGGACGTTCGCGGCATGATTCGCCAGCATCAATTCGAAAAAGTGGAACTGGTGCAGATCGTCCGCCCCAATGACTCCTATACCGCCCTAGAAGAATTGACCCACCACGCCGAAACGGTCCTGCAACGACTGGAACTTCCCTACCGAGTGGTGGCGCTCTGTACCGGCGACATCGGTTTCGCCTCGGCCAAGACTTACGACCTGGAAGTCTGGCTTCCTGGCCAAGGGAAATACCGGGAAATTTCCTCATGCAGCAATTTCGAGGATTTCCAGGCCCGCCGGTTACAGGCCCGCTGGCGCAATCCCGCCACCGGCAAGCCGGAACTGGTTCACACCCTCAACGGTTCCGGGCTGGCGGTAGGGCGCACCCTAGTGGCAGTGATGGAAAACTACCAGGACGAACGGGGCCATATTCGCATTCCCGAGGTGCTCAAGCCCTATCTAGGCAGGCTGGAGTCGATCATCCCAGATGGACGCTGAGTCGCCAAAAGCGCGCGTTCAACAGCACGGCGGCTGTGGTCAGGCCAGCGATCAGGCCGAGCCACGGACCCGTCGGACCCCAACCCCAGCGAATGCCCAGCAACCAAGCCAACGGAAAGGCGATCAGCCAATAAGACACCAGTACGATCAACAACGGTATCCGGACATCCTTGAGGCCACGCAGCGCGCCCAGAGCCCCGACCTGCAAACCATCGGAAATCTGGAACAGCGCGGCCAGACGCAACAAGTCGGCTGCCAGGGTCGCCACCGCTGGATCGTTGGTGTAAAAGCGGGCAAGGATGCCATGACTGATGAAGATCAGCACCGCCATGGTCGCCATGAATAACCCGGACAGGCCAATACCGATGAAGCCGCTGAACCGGGCCGCGCGCGGGTCGCCACCGCCCGAGGCATGACCGACCCGCACGGTGGTCGCCATGCTCAGCCCCAGCGGAATCATAAAGGTCATGGCGGCGACGTTCAGGGCAATCTGATGCGCAGCGGCCGCGACCGCGCCGAGCGTACCCAGCAGCACCGCGACAGTGGCGAAGATAGCAGTTTCCAGAAACAGGCCCATACCAATCGGCAACCCCAGGCTCAACAGCGGCCCCAGTTCCCGCCAGCGAGGCCAGTCCCACTGTTGGAACAGGCCATAGGATCGGTAGCAGTTATCCTTGCGCAAGAGCGCGAGCATCCCCGCCAGCATGGTCCACATCCCGATGGCCGTGGCAATCCCGCAGCCCCATGCGCCCAAGGCGGGAAAACCCCAATGGCCGAAGATCAGCACATAGTTGGCGGCGACGTTAACCAGAAGTCCCAGCAGGGCGATCAGCAGGGCCGGTCGAGTCCGAGCGATCCCTTCACCGAACAGCCGCAGGGTCATGCAGGCGAAAATCGGGAACATCCCCCAGGATAGAGCCCGTAGATATTCGCCGGCAATGGGAACGATGGCCGGTTCGATGCCGAGTACCGCCAGCAATCCCTCCAGATGACGCAAGGCAACGAAGCAGAACGCCCCCAGCAAGATGGCGAGCCAGAGCGACTGCCGGACCAGCGATGCGATCTCGGCGGTTTTGCCAGCGCCGTGCAACTGAGCCACCGCCGGGCTGAGCGCCATCAGGATGCCCAGCGCGAACATGAACAGGGTATGCCATAACCCGGCGCCGATAGCGACCGCCGCCAGTTCGACCGGCCCGACCCGGCCCATCATCACGGTATCGAAGAAGCCCATGGCTATCTGCGCCACCTGAGCCGCCATCAGCGGGCCGCCGATGCGGAGGAGGGCAGCGGTCTCGGCGCGCACGCGGGTGGCGAAAGAAACCGGGGGTGTCGTCATGGACGGGCGCCGCTGATTGGGGAACTGGCATCCACGCCGGGGGGTGATAGTATGGCGCTCCTTCCGACAACGAGTCTTTCACCATCACATGCGGGAACGATCACACTCATGATTGTCATTCTGGATTCCAGCGCTACCGAGCATTCCGCGGAATACCGGCTCACACTCGACTATCTCTCCCAACTGCCGGGTATCACCGCGCACGTTCACAAGGTGCAGGGCACCCAACAGGTGCTGACCGAGATTTATCTCATCGGCGACACCAAGACACTGTCCGCCGAGGAAATTCACGCGCTGCCGGGAGTGGAACGGGTCATTCGGGTTTCGGAAGAATACCGCATCCTGGGGCGGCACCGGGACGAACAGCGAATCAGCGGTTTTGAGTACAACGGGGTGCAGTTCAGTCAAGACACGCTCCATGTGTTCGCCGGTCTGTGCGCCGTGGATACACCCGAGCATGTGGAAATCATGCTTAAAGCATTGCAAGCGCATGGTCAGATCTGCACCCGGATGGGGGCCTACAAGCCGCGCACTAATCCCTACTCCTTCCAGGGCCATGGCAAGGACTGCCTGCCGTATGTGTTCGAATTAGCTGGCAACTATGGGATCAAGGTGATCGCCATGGAGGTGACCCATGAAAGCCATGTGGACGAAATCCACGAAAGTCTGGAACAGACCGGCCAGCCGACCGGGGTGATGCTGCAAATCGGCACCCGCAATACCCAGAATTTCGAACTGCTGAAAGCGGTGGGACGCCAACAGGAATACCCGGTGCTGTTCAAGCGCGGTTTCGGTATTACCCTGAACGAGTCGCTCAACGCCGCCGAATATCTGGCCAGCGAGGGTAATTCCCGAGTGGTATTCTGCCTGCGCGGGATCAAAACCAACATGGGCGATCCGCACCGCAATCTGGTGGATTTCAGCCATGTGCCGGTGGTCAAGCGCCTGACCCGGATGCCGGTGTGCGTGGATCCCTCGCATTCAGTGGGTTCCCGCGAACGGGCGCCGGATGGTATTTTGGATCTGATGCACGCGACCGCGCAGGGCGTGGCGACCGGGGCCAACATGGTGCTGGTGGATTTTCACCCGGCGCCGGCGAAGGCACTGGTGGACGGGCCGCAAGCCTTGCTGATGAGCGAGTTGGGCTGGTTTCTGGATGATGTCGCCCTGGCGCGGGAATGCTACGAGAAACGTCAAGCCTTGGCGGAGCGGCAGGATTTGGGCAAGCGCTGAAGAATTGTGGATTCGATTAGGGATTTTATATCATCAACTTAAGATGAACCCATCTCCAGCAACACATCCCGCGCCTGATTCAACCGCGCCGCCAAATACGACGACCCACCGTGATCAGGGTGAACACGCTGGATCAGACGACGGTAGGCGGACTGAATATCCTCACGGCTCGCACCGGGCTGCAAACCCAGGATTTGGTACGCCTCGGCCCGGTCCATAGTCCCAGAAACCCTATTAGGATCCGCCACACGATCCGCGTCGCGCAACCGCTCGCGCCAGTCCACTTCGGCATGGCGATCCAGATAAGCCTCCAGAACCGCCACCAACTGAGGATCGGACTGGCATTCCCGCCACAGTTCCAGCAAATCCTGGAGGGACAAATCCCGCAGGGAACACCTTGCGAAGCGACCCTCCAGCACCCGACCCGACATCGCGCCCGTGGCGTGATCCAGTTCCATGGATAGGAAACGGGTGGTGACGGTGGAACAACCCGACGATCCCGCTGGCGCTGGCGCTGGCGCCGGGGCGACCGGGGAGGGCAGCGGGCGAGAAGCATTCAGCCAGCGCAGCAGAAACGGCGCCAGCACGGTCAGCAGCGGCACGGCGATTTCAGCGCCACCCCGCACCGTCAGCAGCAGCAATAGAGCAGTGATACCGGCGGCGATGGCCAGACGCGGGCCTTGCGCGCCCCAAGAGAAACGGCGCAACCGGCGGATGAGAAAGTACGCACCGATTAGCGCAGCGACAACGAGCAAAAGACGCACCAGCATGGCCCCTCTCTCTCAGAGCTGTTGGGTCAGTTGCTGGATCAGACCACCATGATGCTTGCCAAATTCCGCCAAGGCCGGGCGACCGCCGACGGCGTAGACCGCAACCGCGCTCAGCAACTCGCGCAATTGCCGGGCGCTACCCGCATCGAAGGCGCAATAGGCGCCGCGCGTCAGTCGGGCGATTTCCCGAAAGCCCAACGCCGCATTTGGATCGTGACCTTCCTGGAAAACGAAGGCGGGCACCCCCAGCAAACCCAGTTGTCCGGCCTGGTGGCAGAGGGGGTCCACAGGTTCTTCCAGACAGTCGCCGACCAGGACTAGCGCATTGACCCGATGGCGCCCGGTTTCGCAAATGGCATGTTCCAGAACTCGGCCGATTTGGGTTAGACCGCCCCGGCACTGCACCGAGGTCATGCGCCGTTGCAGTTCGGCGGAATCGGTGAGCCACGGTTCGATCTGGAACTCGCCGCAACCGCGATACCAAACCAGTTGCAAAGCCAGCCCACCGAGTCCGGACACCGCCGCGAACATGTCACCCTGCAACTGGCAGGCGCGATCCCAGGTCGGCTGGCGGCTAGCGGTCGCGTCCAAGGCGAAGATCAGCCGGCCGCGTGGCGGTGCGGCCGCTGGTGTTTTCGCCACCTGGCGCAGAAATTCAGCGACCTCGGTAGTGGTGGACGGGGTCGTCAGTTGTGATGACGCCATGCTCGCGAGCGGTTTAACCGCCATCTCCTTTATTTGCGTAACACGTAAGTCCCCGGCGCATCGCAAATCGGGTATAGCCCTTTTTCCGGCGCGCCCAAGGTCGGTGTCTGTACCTGATGCTCGGCCGAGTGCTGAACCAACCAGGTCTGCCAGGTCGGCCACCAGGAGCCTTGCTGTTTAGGCGTGGTCGCCTGCCAGGTATCGGGGTCTACGTAGCGATCTTGATCGGTGCGGGACGCTATCTGATAACTGCGCCGGCGATGCCCCGGTTCGCTGACGATGCCGGCGTTATGGCCACCACTGGTCAGCAGGAAAGTCACTTCGTCGGCATCCGCCAGCAGGTTGATTTTGTACACCAACCGCCACGGCGCGACGTGATCCTGTTCGGTGGCGACCGTGAAGATCGGTGCGCGGATATCGGTGATGGCGATGGAGCGACCGTTGACCTTGTAATGACCGGTGGCGAGTTCGTTGCCCAGGAAGATGTGACGCAGGTACTCGGAATGCATCCGAAAGGGCATCCGGGTCTGGTCGGCATTCCAGGCCATCAGATCGTTGAGCGGTTGCCGCTGGCCGAGCAGGTAGTCATGGACTAGCCGCGACCAGATCAGATCATTGGAGCGCAATAACTGGAACGCGCCCACCATTTGGTCGGCGTCCAGGTAGCCCTGATCCCACATCATGTCTTCCAAAAAGGCGACCTGGCTTTCGTTGATGAATAACAGCAACTCGCCCGCCTCGGTGAAATCGGTCTGGGCGGCGAACAGGGTCATGGTCTTGATACGGTAATCACCATCGCGGGCCATGGCGGCGGCGGCGATGGTCAGCAGGGTACCGCCCAGGCAGTAGCCAACCGCATGGATCTTGCGTCCCGGTAGGAGAGTGGAAATCACATCGAACGCCGCCATCACGCCATGCTGACGATAATCCTCCATACCCAGATCGCGATCCTCGGCGGTGGGGTTCTTCCAGGAAATGGTGAAAACGGTATGACCCTGCTGGACCAGATATCGGATCATGGAGTTGTGAGGCGACAGGTCGAGGATGTAGTACTTCATGATCCAAGCCGGCACAATCAGGACCGGCTCGGCATAGACCTGAGGCGTGGCGGGCTGGTACTGAATCAGTTCGATCAAGTGATTGCGAAAGATGACCTTGCCGGGCGTGACTGCTACATCGCGGCCCACCACGAACTGTTCGGCCTCGTTATCCAACGCCTTGCCAGCCACCGATTTTTCCATATCGGCCATGAAGTTGGTCCAACCGCGCACCAAATTCTGGCCGCCTTCCTCCATGGTGGCCTTGAGAATTTCGGGGTTGGTGAGCGGCGAGTTCGACGGCGAAAACATGTCGAGGATTTGCCGGGTCACGAACGAAACAATAGCTTCGTTCTGCTTGTTGACACCCCGATTGCGGGTGGTGGCGTTGTACCACCACTGTTGGGTCAGCAGGAAGGATTGATAGATGAGGTTGTACGGCCATTGTCGCCAGCCCTCGTCATCGAAACGGTGATCCTGCGGCAGAGGTTCGATGCAGGGCGGGGTATTGGGATTCTGGCTCGATTTGAAGGCGTACAGCATCATCCGCACCATCTTGCGGACGGCTTTCTCGTTCAATAACGCCTGTTTGCCCGGCGCTAGCCCAAGGTGCATCAGCCAGTCGAGGTAGGCCATCGCCAACACCGCCGGCGAGATGCCGCCGGTGCCCCGGGCGAGGTTAGCGCTAACCATCCGGTCGATAGTTTCAGGAATGTGGGTGCCGAGGAACGAGCGTTCGATGCCGTAGGCGCGGTGCGCCGAGGAGGATTGGCCCGATGGGCCGCCCCAGGCCGGGATCGTGGGTTTAGGAACAGACGGTTTGGGGGATGCTGGCGGTTGCTCCGATACGGGAGCCGTTGCGGTGGGCGCGGTCGGGGCGGTTTCATTCGGGTTTTGCATGATTGCGTACCTCCTAATCTCGGATCAGGGGTTTTAAAGCTCGGAGGGTAAAGCTAAAAGGCTCAAGATGAAAGCTCATGACCTTTTCCGTTTCATCTTTCCTTATGCTTGCGATGGTCGATGACCCGCACTGCCTTACCCTCGGAACGGGGCAGATCACCAGTGCGTTTGACCACGACCCGAGCAGTAACGCCGATAAAATCCTTGATGTCCTTTTGGGCCTTGTGCGCGACCCGATCCATGGCTTCCTGCCCTTGGGCAGCCAGGGGGGACTCCCCTCGACATTGACCGTCAGCAGATCGAGATTGCCTTCGCGGCTGATTTCCAGTTGATAAAACGGCGACAGGGTCTCGGTCTGCATGAGGATGGCCTCGACCTGCGACGGGAATACGTTGACGCCGCGGATGATCAGCATGTCGTCGGTGCGGCCGGTGACGCGCTTCATGCGGACGTGGGTGCGGCCGCAGCGGCAGGGCGCGGGATTGAGCACCGACACGTCGCGGGTGCGGTAGCGAATCACCGGGAAGGCTTCCTTGGTCAAGGAGGTGATGACGATTTCGCCGGCCTCGCCGTAGGGAATCGGCTGGCCCGTGTTCACGTCCACGGCCTCAATCAAGAAGTGATCTTCAAATACATGCAGACCGTTCTTAGCCTCGATGCACTCGATGGCGACGCCGGGACCGATGACCTCGGACAGCCCGTAGATATCCACCGCATTGATGCCGAGGCGCGATTCCAGTTCGTAGCGCATTTCCTCGGTCCAGGGTTCGGCGCCGAAGATACCGACCTCGAGCGGCAATTTGCGCAGATCCACGTTCATGCTTTCGGCGGCTTCCGCCAAATTGAGCGCGTAGGAGGGGGTGCAGGACAAAGCGGTCGGTTCAAAGTCTTGAATCAACATGATTTGCCGCTGGGTCTGGCCGCCGGAGATCGGGGTGACCATCACGCCCAGTTCCTCGGCGCCGTAGTGTAGTCCCAACCCACCGGTGAACAGGCCATAACCGTAGGCGTTATGCAGCCGGTCGCCGGCGCGCATCCCGGCGGCGGCCAGGCTACGGGCCATCACCCTGGCCCAGGTGCGCACGTCGCGACGGGTGTAGCCCACCACCGTCGGCTTGCCGGTCGTGCCAGACGAGGCATGGATGCGCACCACCTGGTCGGTCGGTACGGCGAACATGCCGAAGGGGTAGTTCTCGCGCAGATTTTCCTTTTTGGTGAAGGGCAACAGGCGCACATCGGCCACGGACTGAATGTGACGCGGCTTGACGCCGAGTTCGTCCATGGCGTCGCGGTAGTATTTGACGGTCTGATAGCAACGCTCGACGGTAGCGCGCAGACGGTGTAGTTGCAGCGCCTGTAATTCCTCGCGCGGTAGGGTTTCCTGTTCGATATCCAGAATCATGGGGTCGTTCTCAGGGTTGGGAATGACGGTTAGGCGTTGGGGGTAGCGGGCGGCAGGGTTTCAGTCAGCACATCATAGCCGAGGTCGCGCAAGCGTTGGTTCAGGGCGCGCGGGTCGTCGGCACGATAGCGCACGACGGCGATGCGCAGACCGGTCTGGTCGGGGTGCAACGGCGACACCACGGTCGCGATATAGCCGCCCGCTTCGTTGATCGCGGCCAGCAGCCCGCCCAGTTGGCCGGTGGTGTCGGGAAGATGCACGGCAATGCGGGCGGTGTCTTCCATCAGGCAGCCGGTGATGTCGAGAAAGAAATCCAGCAGATCCTCATGGGTCAAAATGCCGACCAGCGTGCCGCCCTGCTCTACCACCGGCAGGCAGCCGATCTTTTCCTGGCGCAGCAGGCGGGCGGCTTCCTCGACCAGGGTATCGGGGGCGCAGGTGATGACGTTGGCGCGCATCACCTTGGCGGCGGTGAGCTTGCCGAGCAGATAGTTGGCTTCGCCGACCGACAGGGTGGTAATCGGCGAGGGGGAAACCCGTTCCAGGTCGTGGGAGGTGACCAGTCCGACCAACCGGCCGGCCCGCACCACGGGCAGGTGGCGGATGTGATGGTCGCGCATCAGCGCCGCCAGTTGCGGCACCCGGGTGTCTTCGGCGACCTGCAAAATATCGCGGGTCATAATCCGGTCCACGTACATGATTCAATCTCCCCTAATAACCCAGATAAGCGCGGCGCACGGCGTCGTCGGCCAGCAGTTCGGCCGCCGGCGCGGTTTTGGTCATACGGCCGGTTTCCAGAATATAGCCGCGTCGGGCAATCATCAGGGCGGCGCGGGCATTTTGTTCGACCAGCAGGACCGTCACGCCTTGCGCGTTGAGTTCGACGATCACCCGGAAAATTTCCTCGACCAACAGCGGCGCCAGCCCCATCGACGGTTCGTCCAGCAACAACAAGCGGGGTCGGCCGAGCAGGGCGCGACCGATGGCCAGCATTTGCTGTTGGCCGCCGGACAGGGTGCCGGCCAGTTGCTGGCGGCGTTCGGCGAGGATCGGGAACAGGGCATACACCCGTTCCAGTTCCTGCCGGACCCAGTTTGGGTCGCGATGCTGGCGATAGGCGCCCAGCCGCAGATTGTCCTCGACGCTCAGCGGCGCGAACACCAGGCGACCTTCGGGAACCTGGCAGATGCCGGCGGCGACGATGCGGTGCGGCGGCCAGCGGGTGATGTCGTGGCCGTCGAAACGGATTTGGCCACCGCTGGCGCGGTGCAGGCCGGACAGGGTGTGGAGCAGGGTGGTCTTACCCGCGCCGTTGCCGCCCACAATCGCCACCAGTTCGCCAGCCTGGATGTACAGATCGGCGTGGTGAATGACGCGAACCGGACCGTAGTGGCTGCTCAGGCCGGTGATTTCCAGCAAGCTTCCTTCGCTCCTGGTGGGAGAAGGGCTGGAGGTGCGGGGGAAATCAGACCGCATACTGCACCGCTCCGCCCAAGTAAGCGGCGACGACCCGGGGGTCGGTTTGAATTTCCGCCGGCGTGCCCTCGGCCAGCACGCTGCCGTAATCCAGCACCAGCAAACGGTCGGAGACGCTCATCACCAATGGCATGTGGTGTTCGACCAGCAGCACGGTTACGCCGCTGGCGCGGATGCGGGCGATCAGGTCGCGCAGAGCCAGGGTTTCGGTGTCGTTCAGGCCGGCGGCGGGTTCGTCGAGCAGCAGGAGGCGGGGTTTCGCGGCGAGGGCGCGGGCGATCTCGACCCGTTTCATCAGGCCGTAGGGCAGGGCGCCGGCCGGCTGTTCGGCGCGATCGGCCAGATCGCATAGTTCCAGCGCTTCGCGGGCCCAGAGGCGGAGCTGACGTTCTTCGCGCCGGACCCAGGGCAGGCGCAGGGCGACAGCCAGCAAACCGGTCCGAGCGCGCAGATGGCAGCCGACCATGACGTTCTCGATCACGGTCATGTTGAAGAATAGTTGCAGGTTCTGGAAGGTTCGGGCCATGCCTCGCATGGCGATTCGATGCGGCGGCAGGCCACACAGTTCATGCCCGTCGAAGCGGATCGAGCCGGAGGAGGGCTTATAGAACCCGCACAGGTCGTTGAACAGGGTGGTCTTGCCGGCGCCGTTGGGACCGATCACGGCGTAGATCAGGCCCTCTGGCACTTGGAAGCTGACTCCGGCCAGGGCCATGACGCCGCCGAAGCTTTGCTCCAGCCCCTCGACCAAGAGTAGGGGCATAAAGGGGGTAGGAATGGGGAGAGCGGTCATGGTATCAGCTATCGGAGAAGCCGTCTTTGCCTGGCGCTTGATGCCTGAAGCCCGGAATCTTCTTCAGCGCCTGGCCCACGCCCACGAACAGCCCCTGCGGCAAAAAGATCATAACCACCATGAGCAGGGCGCCGTGGATCAGCATCTCGTAATCCTCGAACACGACCAGCCATTCGTTCAGCAGGGTCAGGGCGATAGCGCCGCAAGCCGCGCCGAAGGTCGAGGCCATGCCGCCCAATACCACCATGGTGACCAGTTCGACCGAAACGATCAGGCTGAACGAATCCGGGCTGACGAAGGCTTGCTGGTGGGCGAACAGACTGCCGGCGAAAGCGGCGAACAGCGCGGAGACCACGAACACCTGGGTTTTGGCGCGGCCGGTGTCGATGCCCATCATCTGAGCGGCGAATTCAGAGCCGTGCACCGCCCGCAGGGCGCGGCCGACCTGGGAGTCCACCAGGTTAAGCGAGAGCCAGATCGCTAGCAGCATGGCGGTCATGATGACGCCGTACCACGGCAGGTCGCCGTCGATCAGCCAGCCGAGCAGGTTCAGCGGGGGGATGCCGGCCAGGCCGTCCGGGCCGCCGGTCCATTGAGTCGCCTGCACCATGATGACATGGGCGATGATACCGAACCCGAGGGTGGCCATGGCCAAGTAGTGACCGCGCAGGCGCAGGATGGGGCGGGCGAGCAACCAGGCGATCGCGCCAGCAACCAGCAGACCCGCAGTCATGGCCAGCAGCCCCGGCCAGCCGAAGCGGGTGGTCAGGATGGCGGAGGCGTAGGCGCCCATGCCGAAGAAGGCGGCATGGCCCAGGGATATCTGGCCGGCATAACCCATCAGCAGGTTGAGACCCACGGCGAGAATGACGTGAAGGCCGGCGGAGGCTCCGACCACGGTCACGAAATAGTTGTTCGGAAACAGCATGGGCAGCAGCGCCACCCCGGCCGCAAAGGCGTAGAAACCGGCCAGCCGCATCGCTCAGACCCGCTCCGCGACTTTGTGGCCGAACAGTCCGGTCGGCTCGAAGAACAGGATCATCAACACGAACAGGAAGGCGATGGCATCCTTGTAACCGGACGAGATCAACCCCGCACCGAGCGACTCCAGCACGCCCAAAAGCACACCGCCGGCGACCGCGCCCATCGGGTTGCCGATGCCGCCGACGATGGCGGCGGAAAAGCCCTTAAGGCCGAGCATGACGCCCGCCTCGTAGGAGCTGAAGGTGATAGGGGCGATCAGAATGCCGGCCAGCGCGCCCAGACCGGCGGAGAGGCCGTAAGCCAAGCGCAGCATGACCCGGATGTTGATGCCGACCAGTTGCGCGGCGGCGCGGTTGAACGAGCAGGCCAGCAGCGCCTTGCCCAGCAGGGTGCGGTTGAAGAAGACGCGGACCAGCACCACCAGCAGCACCGTAACGCCGAGCACCCACAGGCTTTGCGGCAGCATCGTCGCTCCGCCGAACTGGATAGGCGTATCGCCGGAGAAGGGGGGCAGGGTGTGAAAATCCTTGCCCCACAGCAGGAGCGCGACGCCGCGCAGGAAAATCGCCGCGCCGATGGTGATGATGATAGTCGTTACCACAGACCCGCCGAGCGCCGGTTCGATGGCAAACCGCTCCAGCAATAGACCGACCAGGACTGTCAGGAAGGTGGCGGCAAGGGCGGCCAAAAACAGCGGTAGGCCGGCGCCCAGCAGGGCGATGGCGGTCATGGCGCCCAGCATCACGAATTCGCCCTGGGCGAAGTTCACCACGTCGGAGGCGTTGTAGATCAGGGCGAAACCCAGACCCACCAGGGCGTACAGGGCGCCGACGGTAACGCCGGTGACCAGGAACTGGAAGAGTTGTTCGAGCATGGGTGGCGGTTATCCGGCGATTTCTCCCTCTCGCCCGCAAGGGTCGAGAGGGGGGATTGCATTATTCAACGATTTTCCAGGAACCGTTGCGGATTTCCACCATCTTGAAGGCGTCCAGATTCAGGCCCATGTGGTCATCGGGCGTCATGTTGAACACGCCGGAGGTGCCGATGAAGCCCTGGGTTTTCTCGATCTCGTCGCGCACCTTGGCCTTGTCCGGCCCGCCGGCCCGCTGGATGGCCGCCACGGCGATCATCAGACCGTCATAAGCGTGGCCGCCGAAGGTGGATACCGGTCCGTATTTGGCCTCGTACTGTTTCTTGTAAGCGAGCAGCACCGGTTTTTGGGGATCGGTGTCGGGCAGTTGCTCGGCGACCACCAGCGCCGCCGCCGGTAGACGCACCCCTTCGGCCGCGTCGCCGGCCAAGTCGATGAAGGTCTTGGAGGCGACGCCGTGCGAGTGGTAGAGCGGCAGGGTGATGCCGAGTTGCTTGATGTTCTTGGTGACGATGGCCGGGGCCTGACCCAAGCCGAAGTTGATGATCGCCTGCGCGTCCGAAGACCGGATCTTGGTCAACTGGGCGGTCATGTCGGTGTCCTTGTTGCCGTAGGACTCGTCGGCAACGAGGGTGATGCCGTATTGAGGCGCCAGTTTGAGAAGTTGCTCGCGGCCGGACTTGTCGAAGCCGCCGTCGCCGGTGATGAGCGCCACCTTGGTGAGGCTGCGTTTGCGCAGGTCTTCGTAGATCCTGGCGGCAGCCATGCGGTCGGTGTGGGGGGTCTTGAACACCCATTTTTTGACCGGTTCGATAATTTCCACCGCGCCGGCCAGCGAAATCAGCGGGATGCCTTCCTTTTCCACGTCCGGGATCACCGCCAGGGTGTCGCCGGAGGTGGTGCCGCCGACGATAATATCCACATTGTCGTTCTTAATCAGGCGCTTGACGAAGTTAACCGCATCTTTGGCGTTGCCACCGGTGTCGTAGTGGATCAACTCGATTTTCCGGCCATTGACGCCGCCCTTGGCGTTGAGGTCCTCGACGTACATCTGTAGGGTTTTCAGTTCGGGATCGCCCAGGAACGAGGCCGGACCGGTCACGGTCAGGAACGAGCCGAGCTTGATGGGTTCGGCGGCGTGAGTGAACTGAATGCCTGTCAGCAGCAAAACTGACGCAAAAATGTTTTTCCACCATCCACTTTTCATCGTTATCTCCTCCTCGGGGTTGGCGCTTTCGTATTGGCAGGGGCGGATACGGGGTCTGCCCCTACGTGGGTGGTATATGTGGTCAAGTCGCCGGGCGACGGGAAACTGCCTGGGCATGTCCCGCTTGCCGGCCGGCGTCGAAAGCCTGCGCGTTGATGTCCGCCAGCTTGGGCTTGTAGGCGCGAAAACCTTCGACGATGCATTCCTTGAGCGCGTCGGCGGGGAAGGGCAGATAGTCGCTGATCGCGCCCAGCATGATGGTGTTCACCAGCTTGGGGTTGCCCAGTTCCTCGGCGATGGCGCCGGCATCAAAAGCATGGACTTCAATTCCAGCCGCCG
This sequence comes from uncultured Gammaproteobacteria bacterium, assembly GCA_963719395.1. Lineage (GTDB taxonomy): Bacteria > Pseudomonadota > Gammaproteobacteria > Competibacterales > Competibacteraceae > Contendibacter. The sequence goes on from CAVRCC010000034.1 coordinate 133,245, forward strand.
CCAGTTCGCCGATGGGATCGGCGGGATAGTCGTACAGGCCGGCGGAGACCACCGGTGGTAGAAGGCGCAGGGTATTGACCATGGCCACGCCGGTCGGGCGCAAATAGGGCAGCCAACGCAGGCTTTCGGCGGCCTCGAAGCCGATCAGCAAATCCGCCTCGCCGGGATCGATCTGCGGCGAGTAGACTTTGGGGCCGAAACGGACGTGCGAGGAGACCACGCCGCCGCGTTGGGCCATGCCGGCGACCTCGGTTTTCTTGACATCGTAGCCTTGGTTCAGGGCGGTGCGGGCCAGCATTTCGGCGGCGGTCATTACGCCTTGCCCGCCGATGCCGACGACGAGAATGTTGGTGATGCCGTCACGCATGGGGCTGAATCCGGATGACTCGGTTTTGCGGCTGCGGCTGGACGATGGCTTCGGGAGCGCAGGTTTCAACGCACATGTGGCAGCCGGTGCAGGCGTTAGCGTCGATGCGGGCGAATACTAACTCTTTAGCCTTGCCGCTCTTGGCGGTCACGGTTTCGCGGCGGGCGACGAAGATGGCCGGGCAGCCGAGGTCGATGCAGTTGCCGCAACCCGTGCATTGGTCGTCGATCACCGCATAGGGTTTGAGGGGCTCGAAACGGTCGGTGAGCGAGCAGGGGCGGTTGGTGATGATGACCGAGGGCTCGTTCATCTTGGTTTCTTCCCGCACCAGCTTGACCATGGTGGGTAGCTCGTAGGGGTCGACCATGCGGATGCGTTCGGGACGGACGCCGAGCGCTTCGGCCAGCTTGGCGAAATCGACCCGGGGCGCCGGCAGGCCGTGCAGGTCCTGGCCGGTGCCGGGATTTTCCTGGCCACCGGTCATGCCGACCGAGCGGTTGTCCAGTAACAGCACGGTGACGTTGCCCCGGTTGTAGATCATGTTCAGCAGGCCCTGCATGCCCATGTGCAGGAAGGTGGAGTCGCCGATGACCGCGACGATGCTTTTCTTCTCGTCGGACTCACCACGCCCCTTGTCCATGCCGTGGGCCATGCTGAGCGAGGCGCCCATGCAGGTGCAGGTGTCGAGCGCGTTCCAGGGATGGCCCGCGCCGAGCGTGTAGCAGCCGATGTCGCCGATGATGTTGAGGTTGCGGATGTGGGAGAGGGCGAAGTAGGGGCCGAGATGCGGGCAGGAGGCGCACATGGTGGGCGGCCGGGGAAAGACGGCGGCTTGCGGGCGGCTGGCGACTTCGTAGGGTTCGCCCAGGAGCGGTTTGATCGCCGGACGGAGCACGCTGGGCGCCAGCTCGCCGAAGCGCGGGAGAATGTCCTTGCCCCGCACGTCCACGCCGGCGGCGCGGATTTCGGTTTCCAGCAAGGGTTCGGTTTCCTCAACCACCACCAGGGTATCCACCTGACCGGCGAAGGTGCGGATTTTGTCCAGCGGCGGGGGACAACTGAAACCGAGTTTGAGGACCGGGGCGTTCGGGAAGGTCTCGCGGATGTGCATGAACGCCGGTCCGGAGGTGACGAAGCCGATGCGCCGGTCGCTGCCGGCGAACGCACGGTTGAGATCGATAGTCTCGCTCAGCTCTCGGAATGTTCGGTCGCGCTCGTGCATCAATGGCAGGCGCGGTTTGGCGTTGGCCGGAGTCATGACCCAGCGCTGGGGATTTTTCTGAAAGCCGGCGGCGCGGTGTTCGATCCGTTCGCCGGCGAAGGTGACCATGGCCTTGACGTGGCAAACGCGGGTGGTCATGCGGACGATGACCGGGACTTCGTATTGCTCGGAGAGGTCGAAAGCCCGCTTGACCATCTCGTAGGCTTCCTGCGAGTCGGCCGGTTCCAGGATCGGCATGTGGCCGAAGCGACCCCAGTAGCGGGAATCCTGCTCGTTCTGCGAGGAGGACAGCCCGACGTCGTCGGCCACCACGATGACCAGTCCGCCGACCACGCCAGCCAGCGACTGGGTCATGAACGCATCGGAAGCGACGTTCATGCCGACGTGCTTCATGGCGGCCAGGGCGCGCGAACCCGCCAGCGAGGCGCCGATGGCCACTTCCACCGCTACCTTTTCGTTGACCGACCATTCGGAGTAGATGTCGGGATAAAGCGCGATGTTTTCCAGAATTTCGGTCGCGGGCGTTCCGGGATAGGCAGCGGCAACCCGAACGCCGGCTTCCCAGGCGGCGCGGGCGACTGCTTCGTTGCCGGAGAGAAGATGGCGGCTTTCGGCCTTGGCTTGAACCACGGCATTCATGGATGGTGCGGACCTCTGAGGTTTAACGGCTAAAGGCTAATTTAGAGAGTGAGATTGGCAGTGAAAAGCGTTAGTCGATGATTTTCCAGGCGCCGTTGCGGATTTCCACCAGTTTGAAGGCGTCTGGATTCAGGCCCATGTGGTCCTGAGGGGTCATGTTGAACACGCCGGAGGTGCCGATGAAGCCTTGGGTTTTTTCGATCTCGTCGCGCACCTTGGCCTTGTCGGGGCCGCCGGCCCGCTCGATCGCGGCTTTGGCGATGAATAAACTATCGTAGCCATGGCCGCCGAAGGTGGATACCGGTCCGTGCTTGGCCTCGTACTGTTTCTTGTAAGCGAGCAGCACCGGTTTTTGGGGATCGGTGTCGGGCAGTTGCTCGGCGACCACCAGCGCCGCCGCCGGCAAGCGTATCCCTTCGGCTGCGTCGCCGGCCAGGTCGATGAAGGTCTTGGAGGCGACGCCGTGCGAGTGGTAGAGCGGCAAGGTGATGCCGAGTTGCTTGATGTTCTTGGTGACGATGGCCGGGGCCTGGCCGAAGCCGAAGTTGATGATCGCCTGGGCGTCGGTGGCGCGAATCTTGGTCAACTGGGCCGTCATGTCGGTGTCCTTGTTGCCGTAGGACTCGTCGGCGACCAGGGTGATGCCGTACTCAGGGGCCAATTTGAGGATCTGCTCGCGGCCGGATTTGTCGAAACCTCCGTCGCCGGTGATCAGGGCCACCTTGGTGAAATTGCGTTTGCGCAGATCCTCGAAAATCCTGGCGGCGGCCATGCGGTCGGTGGGGGCGACTTTGAACACCCAGCATTTGGTCGGCTCGGTGATTTCGACGGCGGCGGCCAGCGAGATGAAGGGGACCCCTTCCTTTTCCACCTCAGGGATGACCGCCAGGGTGTCGCCGGAGGTGGTGCCGCCGATGAGCAAATCGATGTTGTCGTTTTTAATCAAGCGTTTGACGAAGTTGACTGCATCCTTGGCGTTGCCGCCGGTGTCGTAATGCACCAGTTCGAGCGGACGGCCGCTGACCCCGCCCTTGGCGTTGATGTCTTCGACATACATCTGCAAGGTTTTTAGTTCAGGATCGCCCAGGAACGAGGCCGGACCGGTCACGGTTAGGAACGAGCCGATCTTGATAGGAGCGGCGGCTTGGGCGATGTTAATGCCCGCCAGCAACAGCACCGCTAGCAGCAGGTTGTTCCACTCAGCTTTCATCGTTAGTGTTCTCCTCAAGCAACAGACAAACCGCGCGCCCCCGAACGTCGGGTTCTCCCCAAGGCCAGTGGCGAAATGGTAGCAGCTATCCCTGACGCCAAACAGGGTAGGGTATGCCACTCCTGCGCTGATCCTCCAGGCAGACGCCAACCGGTGACGATCAATCGGATGCCGGGGTATGGGCAGGGTCAGGCGAGGTGGCGGGGTGAGGCTGGAGTTGTTGCAGGCGTTGCCGGTCCGCTTGCACGGCCTTTAGTTCGCCCCGCAATGCTTCGGCTTCGCGCACGGTTTCAAGATACCGGGCTTCCGTGTCCCGTAACAGCAGGCGGATTTGCTGTAATTCGGTGGTTAAGGCGTTCTGGCGCTCGCCGGCGGCGGTCAGAGTCGCCCGCAGTTCGGCATTCTCGCGGTGTTGGGTTTCCCGTTGCTCCCGCCAGGCGGTTTCCTGATTTTTCCAGTCCTGACGCTCTGCTGCGAAGGCTTGGCGTTCCGCGTTCTGTTCGTTGCGGAGCTGATCGAGCATTCCCAGCAGTCGGGTCTCGTTGGCTTCGCCACGCTGGCGTTCGGCTTCGAAGCGTTGCCGGGCTTCGGTCAGTTGTTGCGCCATATCCGCCCGCGTTTGTTGCAGAACGGTTTCAGTTTGGGCAATGCGGGCGGCGGTTTCGGCGCGAATTTGGGCGACGGTCTCCATGGCGGCCTGAACGCGCTGTTCGGCGACCTGAGTGGCGGTCTCGGCGGCGGCGCGGCGTTCCTGTTCCACCAGCAGGCGGTCGGCGAGTTCTCGGGCGGCGGCTTGGGTGGAGTCGAGTTCGCGACGGAGATTATTGGCGACGGATTGAGCCTGCCGCTGTTCCGCAATGGCGGCGTCGCGCGCCTGTTCGGCGACTTCGACCGCTTCCGCAGCGACGATCCGTTGTTCCTCGAACGCTGCTTCGGCGTATTGCACCGCGATTTTCCAGAAGGCGTCGAGCGCGGCCGCGACGGCTTCGGGAATGGCTGGCGGTAGAATGAACTTAGGCGTTTCGGCGAGTTGTTGCTGCCAGCTTTTCAGGTGCTCGCTGATGGTGGTGTTGCTACCGGTGCCGAGCAGTTCGCGCACGCGTTGGATGGTGGGATTGAGGCCGCGCGCGAGCAGGCTTTCGGCGGCGGATTGGACTTCTTCATAGCGGATTCCGGAACGGGCCATGGGATCGATGCAACTCCGTGATAATTGATGATGGCACGATGATAACAAATAAAATGATTACATAATACGTATTTTACAGCTATTTACTGAGATATAATTCAAGATTATTACCATAATCATGAATTATATCTACCAACAAAATACCCATAATTCTGTAGCTACTGAGGTAATTGCAAAATTACAAAAAGTGCAGAATTTTTTCGGCGAATCTGAAGATAAAAAAGTAGCCTTATTGAATAAGATTATGTAATATAAGGACATTCAAATTTTCTGAAAAGATCACCACCATGAATCTTATACTGAACTCGCGACTTTCGCAATTCATGACGAATTTTCAGGAGGACTTATGGGACTGGCAACAAGAAGATCCTCTGATATTGACGCCGAAGCTCATTGATGTTGTCCGGGTTCTGGAATTTGTTAATATTGAACGGTTTGTGCCGAGCAGTCAAGGACTCGTTGGGCGACCTGCCGAGTATCGGTCGCCAATTGCCCGCGCGTTTGTTGCCAAAGCGGTTCTCGATATACCGACCACAGAAGCGCTCATTGACCGACTCCAGAGCGATCTTAGCTTACGCCGAATCTGTGGGTTTCAGAGCGTCTTTGAGGTTCCCGGTGCGTGGACTTTTTCACGGGCCTTTGCGGAGTTCGCCGAGTTGAATTTACCCGATACGGCGCATAACCTATTAATAAATCGTGAGTTAGGGGATCAGATTATCGGTCATCTACTCCATGATGCGACCAAAATTGAAGCGCGTGAAAAACCCATCGCCAAGCCGAAACCGGAGCCGAAAGTGAAACGGCGGCGAGGACGTCCTTGTAAAGGGGAGGAACGCCCACCGCAACCAGAAACAGTTTTAGAAAAGCAGCAACACCAAACACTGGAGGAGATGCTAGCGGGCATTCCGAAAGCCTGTGATGTGGGATCCAAGAAAAACAGTCAAGGTCATACGGAAAGTTGGGTAGGTTACAAACTGCATATTAGTACAGCAGATGGTGATATTCCGATCGCGGCGATCCTGAGTTCGGCTTCCACTCACGACAGCCAAGTCGCTTTACCCTTAATGAACCTATGCGATCAGCGAGTAACCTCATTATATGATCTTGCCGATAGCGGTTATTGTAGTGGGATTATCCGCGAAGCATCGCGTCAATTAGGACATGTCCCACTGATTGATCACAATCCACGCCGTGGTGAAAAGATTGAGTTTTTGCCTCATGAAGCGGAACGTTACAAAGCCCGTACTGGAGTAGAACGTACGAATAGTGATTTGAAAGATAATCATGGAGGGCGTCATGTGCGGGTCCGTGGTGCTACGAAGGTGTACGCGCATTTGATGTATGGAATTTTGGTGATTGCGGCCGAACAGTTGTTGCGCTTGCTGAATTAGCCGTTCAACTTTAAAATGGGTATTGAACAAGAAGAGGCTTAGGTAGAAAACCTAGGCTAACGGTGAGGTATGCCTAAAATGAGCCCTTAAGCTAATTATCTTGATTTTACCGACATAAAAATTTAGAAAAACCTGGTTTAAACACGCTTTCTAAGCATAAAATCAGGTAAAGCCTCCATTTTAAGGATGCAGCAGAATAATTTTGCAAAAGGCTCTACTACCATGCTAGAAAAAGGCGAATCGAACGCATCGAACGCCGGCTGGAGCGAGTCGACCCCACGCATTGACCGCTGGACTGTCCAAGTGTCGACCTGCTCGAAACCGGCTGCCTGATCGCCCGACTCGCCCCTTACGTCACCAACCTTTAGTGCGCGCACCCCGCAAATTGGCCCAGCATGGCAACTTCGCCGCTATGCCTCCACCACCTCGGGCGCCTCCAGATAACAGAACACATTCTGTTTGAGCGTGTTGGCGTTCAACCGCAGCACCGCCCGGCACTGGTCGTTCGGCAGATCGATCACCCGCACGCAGTGCGCCCATTCCGCTGCGTTCGGCAGCAGTTCCGCCAGCCGGTTGGGCTGGCGGTCGAAAAAGGCTTCATTCAAGCGGTTGTCCTGCCGCTGCGGAAACAGCGCCAGGTACAGAATGTCAGTCTCCACCAGATCGCTGAAGAAATGCGTGCCCAGCGACACGTCCGGCACCAGATCGCCGTGCATGGTCACCATCTCGCACAGCACCGTGGCATTATTGATTTCCGCGAACCGCACCGGCACCCCCAGTTCCGGCGAGGTCGTCCCCCAACGGCCTGGCCCTATCAGCAAGCTGGTCTTGGCAGCGTCCGGCCCCCGCAGCCGGGTGATCTGGCCGATCAGCCGGGCGATCTTGTGCCGGTCATTCAACGGCAACTGCCCGTAAACCCCGGGCACGACATACACCAGTCGCTCGATGGTCCCGATCCGGCTGTGGCCGATCACCGCGCCGTGGGCCTCCAGCACCAACCGCTCGGGATCGATCCGCGCTGGCGGGTTGGGAATGGTGCCCGCTTCTCGCACCTGGAACGGCCGGCATTGCAACAAATCGATCTTGTAATGCCTTTCATCGACGAAATTCGCCGTGAACTCGACGTCCACCGGATAGTCGTAAGCCTGCTGCAAGGTCTTAAGCATGTCGCGCAAGTCGGCTACGAACGGCGTGTTCCGCAGCAGTTGCTCGAAGGTCAGCACCCACGGGAACACATCGCGTATCCCGCGCTCCCGCGCCCGCTGTTCCAGTTCGTCGTCCACCGAGGCCACCATCCGCAACGGCAGGTCCGGGCTCTGTTGGACGACTTCGCTGAACTGCCGGGTCGTGAGCTGGCCATCCTCCAAGTCGAGCACGTCGATGCGCCGCTGGGCGTACTGGCGCACGCTGTCAAAATTGCTCTCCGGCCGCCGTTCTGGATCGCTCAGCGACACCACCCGGGTGTAATCGTCGTCGGAACGGTCCACCGCCCGGGTGCCCAATCCCAGCACCAGCCGCACCATCCCGGCGGACGGATCGATCTGCTCGCTCCAGACGTAGGGATTAAACGACAACCCCACCCCGGCGACGTGCGGATAGAACAGCCGACCTTGCCGGAAACCGGACACCCGCTGCACCAGCAGGCCCATCTGTTCGTCGCGATCCAGAATCCCGCGCCGCGCCCGGTATTGCAGCGCCCGCTCGCTCATGGTGCTGGCGTAGATGGTCCGCACCGCCGACAGCAGATCCTCCAGCCGCTTCTCGCGCGGCCCCTGGTTGACGCAGAACACACTGTCGTACTTGCCGGCGAAGGCGTTGCCAAAATTGTCCTCCAACAGGCTGCTGGAGCGCACGATGATCGGCGACTGGCCAAAATAATCCAGCATGTCGGAAAACTGCTGCAGGATGTAATCCGAGAAATCCCCACGCAAGATGCGCCGCCGCGCTGTCTCCGCTCCATCCAGGAACGTCGCGGGATTCTTCTGCTTCTCTCGCACCCACCAGCAGCCGTTGCGGACCAGAAAGGTGTAAAACACGTCCGAACCGATGAAGAACGAGTCGTGAATTTCCAGCAGCTCGCGCCAGCGTGGGTCGCTGCGTTTGAGGATGGCCCGCGCCAGCAACACGCCTACCGCCTTGCCGCCGATCAGGCCGGTGCCGATCATCCGCCGCTGGATCGCCAGAATGTCGCTCAGGGTCAGCACCTTCTCCGCCAGCCCGATCACCCGCTCGTCGCGCGACACGGTCATCCGCAGCGTGTGCTGCAACAGATCGCGCGCCAGTTCGGCGACAGGCACATTGTCGCGCTCCGCCGCGACCACCTGCTCCGCTTCCAGGAACGTCCGGTTCCAGATATCCAGCCGGGGATCGTTGGTCTTCAACCCGGACCACGGAAACCGTGTCAGGATTTCGGAAATAGTGATGCTGTCGGCCACCGGCGCGAAATCCTCGCCCCGCCAGACATGCAGCATGTACATGGTCGGCGAATAACGCTGCTGCACTTTCAACGGCCGAACGTACAACTCGCCTTGATGCCGGTAAACGTCGTTGAACAACTGGGTGGTGTCGAGAATCGGCGCCGTGGCGTGGAACGAATGATGGCCGCGCAACAGCGCAAAATAGGCCACCGTTTCCAGATCGTACAAATACGGGCAAGTCAGCATGAAGAAATTGCCCAGCATCTGGTCGCTGTACCAGTCGGCGACCAGATCGGACAGACAGTCGAACACGTAGTAGGCCCCGCGCCCGGTCTGCTCGATGGTCTTGTGAATGGCGGTCAGGAACGGTTCGAAGCCCTCGCCAGGATCCAGCACCCGCACTTCCACTCCCGGACCCTCCGCCACCAGCGCCGGGTGTCGGGCAAAATGGAAATACACCAGCTTGCGGCCCCGGGTACGGGCGTACTGGCAAAACGGTTCGACCAGCGGCATGTAATCGTCAATGCTATCTACCTGCCAAACGATGTTGTCACCCGCCATCACCCCCCGGAACACCCGGTCCAGGCCCGCCAGCCCCGTGCTCACCTGTGCATCAATCGCCGCCATTACACTCTCCCATTCACGTCAGTGGTCAGTGATCAGAAGCCGCTGTTCACTGTCCTGGTGTTCTTTTGCTGTTTGCGTCGTGGGTCGCGCCCACGCGGGCGCAATCATAACCCATACGATGGATGGTCATCGTGCCCGCCTATTTCCCCCTACGCCGGTTAATTGACATCATAGCATCAGATCAACTATGTTCTGATGTATGAGAACGACGCTGACGCTTGACGAAGATGTCGCCGCCATCCTGGAGCGGCTGCGAAAATCGCGCAACGCAAGCCTGAAAGACCTGGTAAATGAAGCTTTGCGTCAGGGTTTACAGCGGATGACGGCTCCATCCACCCCACGCCCGCCGTTCCAGACGCGAACGGTCGCGCTTGGCCGCTGCCGCCTCGGCAGCATCGACAATATCGCCGACGCGCTTGCAGCCATCGAGGGTGAGGCGTTCAAGTGATCCTCGTTGATGCCAACCTCCTGATTTACGCCCACGTCAGCACCTTTCCCCAGCACGAGCGCGCCCGGAACTGGCTGGATGAACAGATGAATGGCGCTGCGCCGGTCGGATTGCCTTGGCCAAGCCTACTGGCTTTCCTGCGACTGGTGACCAATCCCCGGCTGTTCGATAACCCCGAGTCCATCACCGATGCTTGGGAGCAAGTCGTGGCGTGGTTGAACTGCGACCCTTCGTGGATTCCCGCGCCTACTGAACGGCACATCCAGATTTTGGGCAGCTTGCTTTCCGGGCCAGGCGTTCATGCCAACCTGGTTCCCGACGCGCATCTAGCGGCGCTGGCCATCGAGCACGGCTTGATTTTGTGTTCCACCGACGGCGACTTCGGGCGTTTTTCAGAGCTACGCTGGCGAAATCCGTTGGCCTGAGCGGCTCCCCAGTTGGTGCAGCGCATTGTTAGCCGGCGCTCTCGTCATTTTCTTCGTCTATATTGGAAAGTTGCTCAGTAACCTTGGGTAGTTCGGTGCTGACGATTTGCCACACAATGTCGAGGTTGACGCCGAAGTAATGGTGGATCAAGCGATCTCGGGCTCCGGCCATGCTCTTCCATGGAACACCAGTATGAGCAGCACGGAACTCTTCCGACAGGTTTTTCGTGGCTTCACCCAGAATCTCCAAATTGCGAATGACAGCATCTTGTGTCTTGGTATCCTTCACAAAGGAGTCATACTCAATGCCCACCAAGTAAGTCGAAATGCGCTGGATGGCTTCACGGATGTCACTGAGAAGCTCTCGATCTGCACGCTTAGACATATACAATACTTTCAGCAATACTCTTCGCCACTCGATCAATACGAATATTCTGAATCCCGGCTGGCGTTAGAACATCGACCTTACGGCCCAAAACAGCTTCTAAATAGTCAACCAAATCGAGAAACCGAAATCCAATCGGACGCTCGAACTCCACGAGAATATCAATATCGCTGGTTTCGTTAGGTTGACCCTTGGCATACGAGCCAAATAGCCCGATTTTACTGACCCCAAACTCGGCAGTCAGATAGGCTTGTTCCCTTTGTAACAACTGAACCAGCGTGTCTTTCGTCAACATAGTCCCCTCTACTTGGAAGAGCGGATCGGCCCGTCCACTCGTTGAAAACCAGTATGCCATGCCTTGGGGCTGGCTGCTGCCCAAGGCAGCCATGATTATGCCCCTGACGGTCAGGTACAGCAGCTTTTAAGCATTTTGATTGACCATTTCAATCAAAATTCCAATAATCTTGGACCATTTTACCAGGTTCAAACAAGCACGGAGCTGATGAGGCTAATTCACAAAAACAGCTTGAACGAGTATTCGTAAATGAGTGTAGCGATCAGTGACGCAATAACGCCAAAAATCACCTGCACGACGTTTGATTTATCGCGCTGTTGTTTTTCCAGTGTCCTTGTACTCTTTGATGTAATGGCTATGACGCTGCGCATGCGGAACAATCGCAAATACAATGCCGCAATGAGATAAGAGAACACGTAAAGCTCTATAACCTTGAGATAGCCGAAGATTTCGGTAATTTTTTCAATGGTCACCAACTGTTCGAGTTCTGTCTTTAGTGTCCGAACGATAGTGGAAGACTCAATGTTTTTGTCGTAGTAACCACTCTTCATCTTCTCGATTACCGCGCTATACCTTTCGTCGAAGAAACCTCTCCTGTAAAGGTGCTCGATAACGCCGTGGTCACTTCTACGTAGGTCTCTGATGAGAAAAAATTGCATCAAGAGATTGGAATCAGTTGCAACACGAGGTGATATTCCCTCACGGTTGTTAGCCTTTGGCGCTACCACGTCCGCTACATCAAACATAAATTCCGCTTCAACCTTGGCCGGACTTCGAAGGTTGCTGATTTGAATCGTGATGTAAATAATTCCAACCACTAGAGTAAACAATGCGACAGTCATTAAAACCCCGAAAATATTCAGGCGTCTTAAAGAGTCAATAGTGCGGTAGGCAAGAGAGTATGGCACTCTAACCTTCTTAATTTGCTCTTCGAACAACCGCAGCACTTCAACGGCCCATAATTGGTTGGAGTGCTCTATGGAAACGGTAATCTCACCAGTTGTGCCACGACCTTTAGCATCAAAAAGCAAATTGACCTTCTGTTGCCGAATAGCGTTTTGATCAGGCACGCGAAACACAAATTGCCATATCAGATTGAAAGAAATGACTTCAAGATCGCGATACTCGTTGAATTTTTCAAGTGATTCTATCGTATTAATTGTGCGATTGGTGCCATCGTCGTAGTGGATCGTAGCAGTCGCCAATGATAATGAAATGAATTGTTCGTTCTTTATCTTGTGCTCAAGAAGGTGATGAAACTGAAAGATGTCATCTAGCTTGACTATGAAGTCGTCGGGATATGGCTTCGATAACGTTTCTTTTGGGCCAAGAAAGCCGAGCAGGAACTCCGCGAATTTTCCCCTTGGCAGCGTTACCGTGATATCGCCATGATCATCGGTCCGAGCGGCGGCGATCTCAAATTCGGGCGTGTCACGAGGTACGGGATTTTCAGTCTTTGACATATGGCTCTCTTAAGTGATGGTTACGTGTTGTCCATGTGGATTAGTGATTGCCAAATTATTTTAACCCCACATGTTCGGCGTCGTGGTGGACGCCCGCTCAAGCCACATCGCATGGCGAAACTGACCGAGCAGATGCACTCGCTCCTGTGGCAGGATATAAAAGCACTGGCCGCCCGTCAGCATCGGCGAGTCGTCAAACTAGCCCCACAGCGGCATAATCATAATCCATAATGCCCGGTCACTGTCCCCACCGACCATGAAGACCCTTCCGATTCCTACCCCTACGGTTGCCACTGCCCCACCGTTACCGCTGGAACGCCTGCGCCTGCCGGACGAACTCGACGGCCGCGCCGGCCACAACCGCGCCGGCCCGGACGTGGTCTGTCAACTGGGCGCCGGCAACGACCTGGAAGCCGTCCAAGCCTGGCTGGCCGAGTTCCACGACTCGCCGCAAACCCTGCGTGGCTATCGCAAGGAAGCCGAACGCTTGTTGCTGTGGGCGCTGCTGGAATGCGGCAAACCGCTATCCAGCCTCACCCGCGAGGACTGCATTCTCTACGAAGCCTTCCTCGCCGATCCCCAGCCCCGCGAGCGCTGGTGCGGGTCCAAGGCGCCCCGCTTCAGCCCACACTGGCGGCCATTTATGGGGCCGCTCAGTCCCGCCAGCCGCAAACTGGCCATGCTGATCATCAACTCCCTGTTCAGCTACCTGGTCAAGGCCGGCTATCTCGCCGGCAATCCGCTGGCGCTGGCCCGGCGCCGGGGGCGCGGTCACCAACCCATGCGGCAGGTGGAACGCTTTCTCGAACACGACCAGTGGCAGGCCCTGCTGGCCACGGTCGACGAACTGCCCCGCGACAGCGAACGGGATAGCCAGCATCAGGCCCGGGCGAAATACCTGGTCGCCCTCCTCTACCTGCTCGGTCCCCGGGTCAGCGAAGTCGCCGGCCACGCCATGAGCAGCTTTGTCCAGATTCGCGGGCGCTGGTGGTGGCGCGTGATCGGCAAGGGCCGCAAGGAAGCCCAGGTGCCGGTCAATCAGGACATGCTGCAAGCCCTTCGCGACTACCGGCGCTTTTACGGCCTGCCGCCTCTGCCCGCGCCGGACGAGACCACCCCGCTCATCCTCAATCTCAAGGGAACCAGCGGCATCGGCGACAACATGATTTACCGCATCGTCAAGGATCTGGTGGCGAAGGCGGCGAAGCGACTGGAAACGGACGACCCCCACCAAGCCGACAAGCTGCGCCGCGCCTCCACCCACTGGTTCCGCCACACCAGCATCACCCACCAGGCCGACGCCGGTATCGAGATCCAATTCCTGCAACGCAACGCCCGCCACGCCCGCATCGACACCACCGGCCTGTACCTGCACGCCGAGGAAAAGGAATGGCACGAAACGATGGAACGCCACCGCCTCAAGGAATAAAACGCCCCTTACGGATTCTCGATCAGACGCCATCCCACGACCCGACACCCTTCCCGCTCATAGCGCTCCTCCCCGCCAAACACCAGGATCGGCGGCAGGGCATCGTTCCCCGCCAGGGTCTGCCATTTTCGGGCGGCTTGCGGCCAGTCCGCGGCAAACGTACTGCCCGATTTGATCTCGATGGCTTGTAAGCCCTGCGGCGTTTCATACAACACATCGACTTCATGGCCAACATGATCGCGCCAGAAATACAGATCGGCCGGCCGGCCCGCGTGGAATCGCTGTTTAACGAGTTCGCTGACGACATAGGTTTCAAACAGCGCGCCCCGTGAAGCGTGCGTTTCGATGCTCGCCGCATCGCGAATGCCCAGCAGCCAGGCCATCAGTCCGACATCCAGGAAATACAGCTTCGGGGTTTTCACTAACCGCTTGCCAAAATTGCGGTAATACGGCGGCAAGCGCATGACCACATAGCTCGCCTCCAGCACCGACAGCCAGTCGCGCGCCGTCACCGCCGAAACCCCACAATCGGCGCCCAGGGCGGTCAGGTTGAGCATCTGGCCGGATCGCGCCGCGCACATCCGCACAAAACGCTGAAACTGCGTCAGATCGCGGATGGCGATCAACTGCCGGACATCGCGCTCCAGATAGGTCGCGACATAGTTGGGAAACCAGTCCTCCGGCGACAGGTCGCGGTCGTACAGCGCCGGATATCCACCCCGCCACAGCATCGCTTCCAGCGAACGCGGCTGCTGACCTACCCCAGCCAGTTCGCCCACCGACAGGGGCAACAACTCGACGCGCCCCACTCGGCCAGCGAGGGACTGGGTCACGCCGGACATCAAATCGAACTGCGCGGAGCCCGTCAGAATGAAATCGCCCATCCGGCCCCGTTCATCCACCAGCCCCTGCACCCAGGACAGCAACGCCGGACAACGCTGCGCTTCGTCCAGAATGGCGCCCTCGTCAAATCGCCGCAGAAACCGGCGCGGATCGCGCTCGGCGAACTCGCGCTCGTCCGGATTTTCCAGCGAAACATACGGCTTGTCAGGGAATGCGGCCTTCGCCAGGGTCGTTTTGCCCGACTGACGCGGCCCGGTCAAGGCGATAACCGGAAAGCCTTTCGCCAAACGATGCAAGGTGCTCGTCGCGGTACGGGGAATCATTTTACAAATCCAAACCAAAACTATTGATTTGTAATTTTAATGAAATTACAGATTGTTGCGCAAGCCTCCTTGCTGTTGAAGAATGGAGTGGATTTGGCGTCGCGATTCCTTATGCAACGCAACGCCCGCCACGCCCGCATCGACACCACCGGCCTGTACCTGCACGCCGAGGAAAAAGAATGGCACGAAACCATGGAACGCCATCGGCTCAAAGATTAAACTTTCGCCGCTTCGAACCGGGCGAGTTTGCCCGGCGGAGCAACGGTTCGCGACGAAAATCCAAATCAGGGAAAATCCCGTATGTCCTCTTACATCACCGATACGATCAACTACCTCAAGCAGAGTAGCCCCGCTCAAGCCGAGTTCTACCAGGCCGCCGAGGAAGTGCTCTCCTCCCTCAAACCCCTGCTCGACCGCAATCCCAAGTACCAGAAGCACAATATCATCCAGCGCATCGTCGAACCGGAGCGGCAGATTCTGTTCCGGGTCGCCTGGGTCGACGACCGTGGCAACGTGCAGGTCAACAAAGGCTACCGAGTTGAATTCAACTCCGCGCTCGGTCCCTACAAGGGCGGATTGCGCTTTCACCCCAACGTCAACGCCGGCATCATCAAGTTTCTGGGCTTCGAGCAAATCTTCAAGAACTCCCTGACCGGCCTGGCCATCGGCGGCGCCAAGGGCGGCTCCAACTTCGACCCCAAGGGCAAGTCCGATAACGAAATCATGCGGTTCTGCCAGTCGTTCATGACGGAACTGTTCCGCCACATCGGCGCCACCATCGACGTGCCGGCCGGCGACATCGGTGTCGGCGGTCGCGAAATCGGCTATCTCTACGGCCAATACAAGCGCCTGACCGGCCGCTACGAAGGGGTGCTGACCGGCAAGGGCCTGAACTGGGGCGGCTCCCTGGTCCGCACCGAGGCCACCGGTTACGGCGCCGTCTACTTCGCCCAGAACATGCTGGCCGAGCGCGGCGACTCCCTGGAAGGCAAGGTCTGCACTGTCTCTGGCTCCGGCAACGTCTCCATCTACACCGTCGAGAAGCTCTATCAGGTCGGCGCCAAACCGGTCACCGTCAGCGACTCCAACGGCATGATCCACGACGAGCGCGGCATCGATCTGAACCTGCTCAAGCGCATCAAGGAGGTCGAGCGCACCCGCTTGACCCACTATGCCGAGGAACGTCCGGGCGCCGTTTACACCCCGGTCGAGGACTACCCCGCCGGCCGCAACGGGGTCTGGTGCGTGCCCTGCGACGCCGCCTTCCCCAGCGCCACCCAGAACGAGGTCAACGAGGAGGACGCCCGGGCGCTGCTCAAGAACGGCTGCGTCTGCATCTCCGAAGGCGCCAACATGCCCTCCAGCCAGGCCGCCATCGATGTGTTCCTGGCCTCCGGCATCGCCTATGGTCCGGCCAAGGCTGCCAACGCCGGCGGCGTCGCCACCAGCCAGTTGGAGATGAGCCAGAACGCCAGCATGATCCAGTGGACCTTCGAGGAAGTGGATGCCAAGCTCAAGCGAATCATGGAAAACATCTACCGCACCGCCAGCGAGACCGCCAGGGAATACGGTGCGCCCGGTAACCTGGTGCTCGGCGCCAACGTCGCTGGCTTCCGCAAAGTCGCCGACGCCATGATCGATCAAGGCGTCGTTTAATCTCGGGATGATTTTCGTCGCCGGTCTTGTCAAACGTCCGGACCGGCGACGCTGCCCGTTCACGGCGGTTGCGCGAACGGCCATGGGGTCGGTAGTATGTATTTTTTCGATTTTTCGGGATTGTTACGGTCTCCGATCCCCCCAGTGGACTCGGGGATCCGTCCGGACAGGGAGGCCGTTAGCCGCTGTTATTGAGGAATGACTCATGAGTACGACCCGCCTACCTGTCTCCGAAGGACTCTACGACCCACGCAACGAGCACGATTCCTGCGGTATCGGTTTCGTCGTTGATATCAAGAACCGCAAAAGTCACCAGCCCGTTCGCCAAGGTCTGGAAATCCTGGCCAACCTGAGCCACCGCGGCGCGGTCGGCGCCGACCCGCTGGCCGGCGACGGCGCCGGCATCCTGGTGCAAATCCCCGACGGATTCCTGCGCGCCGAATGCGCCGACTTGGGCATCGAACTGCCGCCCCCCGGCGATTACGCGGTCGGCATGATCTTTCTCCCCCGCGACGGTCACGCCCGCGCCCAGAGCGAAGCCGCCCTGGAGCGCACCGTCGCCGTCGAAGGCCAGATTTTCCTGGGCTGGCGCGACGTGCCCACCGACAATTCCTGCCTGGGCCGCAGCGTGCGTCCCTCCGAGCCGGTCGTTCGTCAAGCGTTCATCCAGCGCGGTCCCAACTGCCCGGACACCGCCGCCTTCGAACGCAAGCTGTTCGTGATCCGCAAGCAAACCCATCACGCCATCTGGGACCGCGAGCTGCTCGGCCGCCAACTGTTCTACATCGCCTCGCTGTCGTCGCGCACCCTGGTCTACAAGGGCATGATCCTGGCGCGCAACCTCGGCGTGTACTATCCCGACCTGCGCGACGAGCGGCTGCAATCCGCTCTGGCTCTGGTCCACCAGCGCTTCTCCACCAACACCTTCCCGTCCTGGGCGTTGGCCCACCCGTTCCGCTATCTCTGCCACAACGGCGAGATCAACACCCTGCGCGGCAACATCAACTGGATGCTGGCCCGTCGCCACAACATGCAATCCGACCGGCTCGGTGCCGATCTGGACAAGCTGTGGCCGTTGATCGGCGATGGCGCCTCCGATTCCGCCACCTTCGACAATGCCTTGGAATTGCTGCTGGCCGCTGGTTACTCGTTGCCGCACGCCATGATGCTGATGGTGCCGGAGGCTTGGGCCGATAACCCGCTGATGGACACCCAGCGCCGCGCTTTTTACGAATATCACGCCGCTTTGATGGAACCCTGGGATGGCCCCGCCGCCATCGCCTTCACCGACGGCCGTCAGATCGGCGCTACCCTGGACCGCAACGGCCTGCGTCCGGCCCGCTATTTGGTCACCGACGACGATCAGGTCATCATGGCCTCGGAGATGGGCGTGTTGCCGATCCCGGAAGAGAAGATCATCAAAAAATGGCGCCTGCAACCCGGTAAGATGCTGCTGATCGATCTGGAGCAGGGCCGGATTATCGGCGACGACGAAATCAAGGCCCAACTGGCCGCCGCCCAGCCTTACCAGAACTGGCTGGACGCCACCCAAATCCGCTTGCAAGACTTGCCGGCCGAAATTGGTCCGATGGCCCCCGATCCGAACACTTTGCTGCGCCGCCAGCAGGCGTTCGGCTACACCCAGGAAGACCTGCGCGCCTTCCTTAGCCCGATGGCGCTGACCGGCGAGGACCCCATCGGCTCGATGGGCCGCGACATCCCGCCAGCGGTACTGTCCGACCGGCCCAAACTGCTCTACGACTACTTCAAGCAGAAGTTCGCCCAGGTCACCAACCCGCCGATCGATCCGATCCGCGAGGAACTGGTGATGTCGCTGGTCTCCTTCATCGGCCCTCGCCCCAACCTGCTCGATCCCCACAGCGCCGGCAGTCAAAAGCGCCTGGAGGTCAAGCGGCCGATCCTGGCGAACGTCGATCTGGAGCGCATCCGCCGCATTGAGTACCACGTGGATCGGGCCTTTCGTACCCGCACCCTCAGCATCTGCTACCCGGTGGAACGCGGCGCCGACGGCATGGCCCGAGCCTTGGACGATCTCTGCCGTGAGGCCGCCGAAGTGGTGCGACGTGGCGACAACATCCTGATCCTTTCCGATCGGGACATGGATGCCGACCACATCGCCCTCCCCGCTCTGCTCGCTACCGCCGCCGTCCACCATCACCTGATCCGCGCCGGACTGCGCACTGAAGTCGGCCTCGTTGTGGAGACCGGCGAAGCCAAGCGGGTCCACGACTTCTGCCTGCTGGCCGGCTACGGCGCCGAGGCCATCAACCCCTGGCTGGCGTTCGACACCCTATCCGCCTCGCTCGCGCACTTCCCGCAGCCGCTGAGTGAAACCGAAACGCACGAGCATTACACCAAGGCGATCGCCAAGGGCATCCTTAAGGTGATGTCCAAGATGGGCATCTCCACCTACCAGTCCTACTGCGGCGCCCAGATTTTCGAGGCGGTGGGCTTGGCCGAGGAATTCGTCAACCACTACTTTACCGGCACCCAGGGCGTTATCGAAGGCGTCGGCCTGAACGAAATCGCCAGCGAGACCGTGACCCGCCACCGCCAGGCCTTCGGCGATGCCCCCCTGTATCGTAACGCCCTGGACGTGGGCGGCGAACTGGCCTTCCGCATCCGCGGCGAACTCCACGCCTGGACCCCGGAAACCGTGTCCCTGCTGCAACACGCGGTCCGCTCCGGCGACTACGAGCAATTCAAACGCTACAGCCGGGTGATGAACGACCAGCGCGATCACCTGCGCAATCTGCGCGGCCTGTTCGAGTTCCGTCTCGCCAATTCACCGCTGCCGTTGGAGGAAGTGGAGCCGGCCGCCGAGATTGTCAAGCGCCTGGCGACCGGCGCGATGTCGTTCGGTTCGATCTCCTGGGAGGCGCACACCACTCTGGCCATCGCCATGAACCGCCTCGGCGCCAAGTCCAACACTGGCGAGGGCGGCGAAGACCCCGCCCGCTATATCCCGCTGGACAACGGCGATTCCACCCGCTCGGCGATCAAGCAGGTCGCCTCCGGCCGGTTCGGTGTTACCGCCGAATACCTGGTCAACGCCGACGCCCTGCAGATCAAGATGGCTCAGGGCGCCAAGCCCGGCGAGGGCGGTCAACTGCCCGGCCACAAGGTCAACGGCTGGATCGCCCGGGTGCGCCACTCCACCCCCGGCGTCGGTCTGATCTCGCCGCCGCCGCACCACGACATCTACTCGATCGAAGACTTGGCCCAACTGATCTTCGATCTCAAGAACGCCAATCCAAAAGCCACCATCAGCGTCAAGCTGGTGTCCGAGATCGGCGTGGGCACGGTGGCGGCGGGCGTGGCCAAGGCCCATGCCGACCACGTCACCATCTCCGGCGAGGACGGCGGCACCGGCGCCAGCCCGCTGACCTCGATCCAGAACGCCGGCTCGCCCTGGGAGATCGGCCTGGCTGAAACCCATCAGACCTTGGTGCGCAACCACCTGCGCGGTCGCATCGCCGTCCAGGTGGACGGCGGTTTGCGCACCGGCCGCGATGTGGTGATCGGCGCCCTGCTCGGCGCCGACGAGTTCGGCTTCGGCACCGCCGCCCTGATCGCTGCTGGCTGCGTGATGATGCGCAAGTGCCACCTCAACACCTGTCCGGTCGGCGTCGCCACTCAGGACCCGGAACTGCGCAAACGCTTCCCTGGCCAACCGGCTCACGTCATCAATTTATTCACCTTCCTGGTGGAGGAAGTCCGCGAATTGATGGCGCAACTGGGCTTCCGCACCTTCGACGAGATGATCGGCCGCGCCGACCGACTCGACATGCGCCGCGCCATCCATCACTGGAAGGCGCGCGGGCTGGATTTCACCCGCTTGCTGGCCATGCCCCCCGCCTCGCCCGGCGTCGCTACCTATCACTGCGAGGAACAGGATCATGGCCTGAGCGGCGCGCTGGATCACCGGCTGATCGCCCGGGCCCAACCCGCCCTGGAAGCCCGCCAGCCGGTCCGCATCGAATCGCCGATCCGCAACAGCGACCGCACCACCGGCGCCATGCTCTCCGGCCAAGTGGCCCGCCGCTACGGCCATGTCGGCCTGCCGGACGACACCATCCACATCGATCTGCGGGGTACCGCCGGCCAGAGCTTCGGCGCCTTCCTGGCGCGTGGCATCACCCTCGAACTCCGCGGCGAAGCCAACGACTACGTCGGCAAGGGTCTTTCCGGTGGCCGGATCATCATCTATCCCTCCCCGGACAGCCGCCTGCGCGCCGAGGAGAACATCATCGTCGGCAACACCGTGCTGTATGGCTCCATCGCCGGCGAGTGCTACTTCCGCGGCGTGGCCGGCGAGCGCTTCGCCGTGCGTAACTCCGGCGCCCTCGCTGTCGTCGAGGGTACCGGCGACCACGGCTGCGAGTACATGACCGGCGGCGTGGTGGTCGTGTTGGGCCAAACCGGCCGTAACTTCGCCGCCGGCATGAGCGGCGGCATCGCCTACGTGCTGGACGAAACCGGCGATTTCGCCCGCCGCGCCAACAAAGCCATGGTGGCGCTGGAACCCCTGAACGATGTTGAGGAGACGCTCAATGTCCGGGTTCTGCGCGACGACTGGCGCGGCTTGGCTCAAGCCGAACTTCCGGAAGACTGGCTCCGTCACGATGCCCGGCGGTTGCAGACCCTGGTTGCCCGCCACTATCTGTATACCGGCAGCGAACCCGCCCACCGGGTGTTGGAGCACTGGCGCGACTTTTTGCCGAAATTCGTCAAGGTCATGCCACTGGATTACCGGCGCGCGTTGCAGGATATGCAGACCAAGGCCCGCGCCGCCCGTCACGACGAAAAGGCCGGCCTGGCCGTGGGAGCTTAATGTCATGGGCAAGCCAACCGGTTTTCTGGAAATCGTCCGCCACGAACACGGCTACGCGCCGGTCGCGGAACGAGTCACCCACTTTCGCGATTTCGTGGCGCCCCTGCCAGAACCCACTGTCCGCGAACAGGCCGCGCGCTGTATGGATTGCGGCATTCCCTACTGCCATCGCGGCTGTCCGGTCCACAACATCATTCCCGATTGGAACGATCTGGTGTATCGCGGCAACTGGCGCGAGGCGTTGGACGTGTTGCACTCCACCAACAACTTCCCGGAATTTACCGGGCGGATTTGTCCGGCGCCCTGCGAAGCCTCCTGCACGCTGAACTTCAACGATTCGCCGGTGACGATCAAGGACATCGAGTGCGCCATCATCGACAAGGGCTGGGCGGAAGGCTGGGTGGCGCCGCAAATCGCCGCCCACCGCACCGGCAAGCGGGTGGCCGTGATCGGCTCCGGTCCCGCCGGCTTGGCCTGCGCCCAGCAACTGGCGCGGGCCGGCCATGTGGTGGTGGTGTTCGAGAAAAATGACCGGATCGGCGGCCTGCTCCGTTACGGCATCCCCGACTTCAAGCTGGAAGCCCGGCTGATCGACCGCCGACTGGCGCAACTGCGGGCCGAGGGCGTGGAATTCCGACCCAACAGCCACGTTGGCGCCGATATCCCGGCCCGCGCCTTGCTGGCCGAGTTCGACGCGGTGGTGCTGGCCGGCGGTTCCGAGCAACCGCGCGACCTCAACGTGCCCGGCCGCGAATTGCGCGGCATTCATTTCGCCATGGATTTCCTGACTCAGCAAAACCACCGGGTGGCCGGGCAGAAGATCGTCGCCGAAGAGATCCTGGCCACTGATAAAGACGTGGTGGTAATCGGCGGTGGCGACACCGGTTCCGACTGTGTTGGCACCTCGGTCCGCCAGGGTGCGCGCTCCGTGACCCAGTTGGAAATCATGCCCAAGCCGCCGCTGCACGAGAACAAACTGCTAACGTGGCCGAACTGGCCGCTGAAGCTGCGCACCTCCACCTCCCACGAGGAAGGCTGCGAACGCGACTGGGCGGTAACCACCCAACAGTTCCTCGGCCAAGACGGCCAAGTGGCGGCGATTCAAATCGTGCGGTTGGAATGGCGCGAAAGCAACGGTCGGCAGATCATGGTGGAAGTGTCCGATAGCGCGTTCGAGATCAAAGCCGATTTAGTGCTGCTGGCGATGGGTTTCGTCCATCCGGTCCACGCCGGGATGCTGGAAGAACTGGGCGTGGCGCTGGACCCGCGCGGCAACATCCGCGCTGGGGAAGACGACTACCAAACCTCGGTCAATAAGATCTTCACCGCCGGCGACATGCGGCGCGGCCAGTCGCTGGTGGTTTGGGCCATCCGCGAGGGTCGGCAATGTGCCCGCGCGGTGGATGAGTATTTGATGGGAAGTTCCGAGTTACCGGTCTAAGGCTGCAAGGCGCAAGGTGATATCCAACCTTGCGCCTTGTCGTCAGAGCGTCGGTTTCGAGTGAGGCGATGGCAATGAACTGGCTGGAAGTGTGCGAACACCCGGATTTGCAGAACCTGCCCTTCAAGATCGAACTCGACGAAACGGGAAAAATCGTCATGTCGCCGACCAAGGTTTACCACTCGATCTATCAGGGAGAAATCGTCCGCTTGCTGTTTGCGTCTTCCCATGCTGGAAAAGCGATGGTGGAATGCGCCATTGCGACCCGGAAGGGCACCAAGGTGGCCGACGTGGCGTGGGCCTCGCCGGAACGGCTGGCGATCATCCAACCGGAAATTGAGTGTTCCATAGCACCAGAACTCTGCGTTGAAGTACTGTCCTCGACCAACACCCGAAAGGAAATGCGGGCCAAACGGCAGTTGTATTTTGAGAAAGGCGCGCTGGAGGTCTGGATTTGCGATGAGGATGGCAAGCTAACCTTCTTCAACCCCGGTGGCGAGTTGGAGCACTCGGTATTGTTCCCGGATTTTCCTGCTCGGATCGAGTCTTAATGGGTTTCGGTGTTTAGCAGGCAATCTCCCAGCATCTGCATTCCTTAACGAACGTCGCTTCATCCAGCGCATACAGCGTATCCAGCAGCGCGACTTGCAAGGTTCCCGGTCCCGGCGACCGTTCCGCCGCGAGCTCCCCCGCCACGCCAAATACCGCCAATCCCGCCACCGTCGCCGCGAACGCATCCGGCTCCACCGCCAGGAACGCCCCGATGACCGCTGTCGCCGAACAGCCCAGACCGGTCACGCGCGTCATCAAGGGATGGCCGTTCTCGATGGTTGCCACCCGCTGGCCGTCGGTCACGTAATCCACTGCTCCAGTGATCGCCGCCACCGCTCCGGTAGTTGCCGCCAGTTTCCGCGCCGCATCCAACGCCACCTCCGAACCGTGCAGGGTATCTACCCCCCTACCCGACCCAGATTGGGTCTGCTCCGCCAGGGTGAGGATTTCCGAACCGTTGCCGCGGATGACGCTGGGTCCCAGCCGCGCGAGGGCTGCCGCCGCCGCTCGCCGATACGGCGTCGCTCCCGCCCCGACCGGATCGAGAATCCACGGCACGCCCACCGCCCGCGCCCGCGCGGCCGCCAGCTTGCACGCCGCAATCTGCTCCGAAAACAGCGTGCCGATATTGATTACCAGCGCCTGGCTGAGGGCGACGAAGTCCTCCACCTCATCGCTGGAATGAATCATCGCCGGCGATGCGCCGAGAGCCAGTAGCGCGTTTGCGGAATTATTCATCACCACGAAATTAGTGATGTTATGCACCAAGGGCTGCCGCTCGCGAACGGCGGCTAACAACTTGAAGATCGCAGCGGCTTGCAATGTCATGGGTATACTCATGGGTCGAAAACCGGATTGTGTTGTTCGCTGACCCGCACGAAGGTGGTGCGTTTGGTCAGTTCCTTGAGCTGGCTGGCCCCGACGTAGGTACACGCCGAGCGCAATCCCCCCAGGATATCCTTGACCGTTTCCGCCACCGGTCCCCGGTAAGGAACGCTGACGATTTTGCCTTCCGAGGCACGGTATTCGGCGACGCCACCGCTGTATTTCTCCATCGCCGTTTTCGAACTCATCCCGTAAAACCTGACCCAACACTCACCATCCTGCTCCAGGATTTCGCCGCCACCCTCGTCATGCCCGGCCAACATGCCGCCGAGCATCACGAAATCCGCCCCCGCCCCAAACGCCTTGGCGACATCGCCCGGGCAGGTGCAGCCACCGTCCGAGATGATCTGCCCGGACAACCCATGCGCCGCGTCGGCGCATTCGATGATCGCCGACAACTGCGGATACCCCACCCCGGTTTTAACCCGGGTGGTGCAGACCGAACCCGGTCCGATGCCCACCTTGACGATATCGGCGCCCGACAGTAGCAATTGCTCCACCATCTCGCCGGTGACCACGTTGCCGGCTATGATGATTTTATCCGGATACCGCGCCCGGACCTTGCCGATTTGCTCCACGAAATGCTCCGAATAGCCGTTCGCCACGTCCATGCAGATGAAGGACAGTTCCGGATGGCGTTCCAGTATCCGATCCAGCTTGGCGAGATCGCTATCGAGAATGCCGGTGCTGACCGCCACGTAGGTCAGTAGATCGGGATCCTCGGTTCGCCGCGCCGCCACGAACGCCCCCCACTCCTCCACTGAATAATGCTTATGCACGGTTGTGAACAGCCCCTGCCGCGCCAACGTCGCTGCCATCGCGAAGGTGCCGACGGTATCCATGTTGGCTGCCATGATGGGAATCCCGGCCCAGGTCCGCCCGGTGTGGCGGAATTTGAAAGTCCGCTCCAGCGTGACCTGCGCCCGGCTGCTCAACGTCGAACGCTTGGGCCGGATCAGCACATCCTTGAAACCCAGTTTTAGATCGACTTCGATGCGCATCTACACCCGTCCGTACAGTTCCAACAAATGCCGGTAATGGCTCGCCACCTGCGGTCCGACCTGCTCCCAGCGGAACCGCCAGCGCCAGTTGCCCTCGGCGATGCCCGGCTGGTTCATGCGGTCCTCGCCGCCCAGTTCCAGCACGTCTTGCATCGGCGCCACCGCCAGCCGCGCCACCGAGGCGAGCGCCGTCCGCACCAACAATTCCGGCATCTGCTCCGATGTGCCACCCAGATAGTCGAACAGATGTGCCCGGGTCGGTTTATCCAGTTCCTGGAACCAGCCCAGCGTAGTGTTGTTGTCGTGGGTGCCGGTGTACACCACCGCATTGAGAACGTGATTGTGCGGCAGATAAGGATTGTCGGCTCCCCCGCCGAAGGCGAAGTGCAGCACCTTCATCCCCGGCAGGCCATGCGCATCGCGCAGCGCCTCAACTTCGGGCGTGATGATGCCTAAATCCTCGGCCACTAGAGGCAGGCCGCCAAATTCCACCCGTAATGCCCGAAACAGGTCGTCGCCTGGCGCCTGCCGCCACTGCCCGGACACGGCGGTCTTGGCGCTGGCTGGGATCTCCCAATACGCTTCCAGTCCCCGGAAATGATCGATCCGCAACAGGTCGAACTGCGTCAACTGGGTGCGGATGCGCTCTTTCCACCATTGGAATCCGTCGGCGCGCATTTGCTCCCACGCGTAATGCGGATTGCCCCATAACTGACCGTCAGCGGAAAAATAATCCGGCGGCACCCCGGCTACTACGTTCGGCCGACCCTGGCTATCCAGCAGGAAACTATCGCGTCGCGCCCATACGTCGGCGCTGTCGTAGCCGACGAACAAGGGAATATCGCCAAAAATCAGAATGCCTCGTTCGTTGGCGTATTGCTTGAGCGCCGCCCACTGCCGATAGAACAGGAATTGTTCGAACTGGCATTGAGCGACGGTCTCGCCGAACTCCCGTCGCGCCGCCGCCAGCGTCTCCGGATGGCGATCGCGCAGTTCGCCGGGCCAGTCGAACCATGCCGCTTGTCGATACGCCGCGCGGATCGCCTGATACAGGGCATAGTCATCCAGCCAATAGAGGTGCTGGCGTAGAAAAGCCTCGTACTCTTTCCGCTCCCCGCCCGACTTCTGAAAACCTTGCCTGGCTTCGACCAATCGCCGCTGGCGATACTCCCAGCCATCCTCGCCGGCTTTGGACCCGCCGTCCGGTCGTAACCAACCCGCCTCGATCAACGGCTCCAGCGCGATCAGGCGTGGGTTGCCAGCATGAACCGATTGCGCTGAATAGGGCGACAGATCATCGTGCGGCGGACCCAACGGCAGGGTTTGCCAGACCGTGAAGCCGCAGGCGGCCATGAAATCCACGAACCGGTAGGCATCCGGCCCCAAATCGCCGTTGCCATAACCACCCGGCAGCGAGGTTGGATGCAACAGCAATCCCGCGCGCCGGCGGTCGAAGGGCGAACCCGTGCTCATCACAAATAACTCCTTATTTTTAGAAATAAAACTAGTTGAATACATCAAAGGCGAAAAGCCTCTTGTTTCGCCCGTTGCCCAATAGTGTTCGGCACACTTATTGGGTAGACAAAATGATGTCTCGATGTTCATCAGTCATTGGATGAAGTAATAAATTTTTAATACAGATTAACCAGTGAATAGAAATTTTCCACAATTTTTTCAATTTAGATCCAAGAAAAGAAACCAAACTATATTCTACTGGCAATCGAGAACTTCCTGTTTTCCGTAAATGATCTTCTTTCTTTGAAGAGGAATCTTTTAAAACTCGCAGGGCTTCTTTTTGGCTTTCTTGCTCTTTAACAAGCGTTTGCTTAAAGTAAATTAAAAGAACGTAAACAATTAAATAAATGTAAAATTGAATTTTGACTCCATTCGGTTCGTGGTTCCACAAATGGAGGGCATCCAGTGTTCGCTTTATACACCTGAAAAATAACTCTACTTGCCAGCGATAAGCATAAAGAATAATGATCTCGCTGGTCTTTAAATCCAAACGATTTGTAGTAATTCGATACCATTCACCAAAAACATAAAAACAAACTAAACGATAAGTCACTTTCGATTTATCACCTGAAAAAATAACGAGCGCATCGGTGACTTCTGAAAGGTAAAAGTTCCATGATTCGGGAATATTCACCTCAAGGACTGTTTGAATAGATGCTCGCATATTGTAGCGAATACGAGTAATAAAAAACGCTTGCTTTTCCGTAACTTGTTGAAAAATATCAAAAGCAAGATAACCCCGGTCCGTGATATAGGTCACCCCAGCTTCCAGCAATTCCATGAACACTTTTCGCTCGGAATAATTCGCTTCACTACTAATAAATTGTACAGGAATCATGCGATTAAGTTCATAAGCTAAATGCATCTTCAAGGCTTGGCACTTGGAAGTATATTTGGCCCATTCCATGTTTTTAAATGCAGGAAATAACGAACCATCAAACAATATGAAACGCCCTAACGTTCTTATCTCAGGAATATCTTTAATCTCAATGATTTCTATTAATTTAGCAAAAATACGCTGAAATACCTCCGGCTTATACCGTGAAAATGCTTCCGAATACATCGATGGCGATGCTAAAACAAAACCGAGCTTTTTTAAATCAGGATTTGTTTTTATTTCTGTGATTAGCAAACGAATCGATTGGGTTTTATTAATCACTGCATAAATCAGACTCACCATAAAATAGTACAGTGATAGCTTGTAAAGCTTCTCATCATTTTTTAAGCGATTCTGTTCTTCCTTAATTAATAGAATCACAGGTTCAATAATCTTTTCAAAAGTCAGCATAGTTTCATCTCATCAGATGGTACTGCCCACCCAGGTGACTCGCTTCCTCTACCCCCCAGTCGTCGCTGGATTAAACTAGAGTCCCGAGGCAGGCAGTGAATTGTGATTTCACATAACAACTTGATTACAAATTAGAAAATTATATCCCAAAGTTAATGGCAATTGCTATGCCGAACACTATTGCCCGTTGCCCTGCCTTTCAATCCTCAGCGGACCCGGTGCAACTCCTGACCCAGCATCTCCCGCGTGATCAGCACCACCCCCTTCTCGGTGCGATAAAACCGCCGGGCATCCTCCTCGGCATTCTCGCCGACCACCGTGCCGGGCGGAATGACGCAGCCTCGGTCGATGATGGCCTTGCTCAGATGGCAGTAGCGACCGATGTCCACCTCCGGCAACACCACGGCATCCCGCAATTGTACGAAGGAATGGACCTGCACCTGCGGAAACAGCAGCGAGTGATTCACATAGCCGCCAGAGATGATGCAACCATCCGCTACCATGGAATCCACCGCCATGCCCCGGCGTCCCTCGTCGTCGAAGACGAACTTGGCCGGTGGCAACTGTTCCTGGTAGGTCCAGATGGGCCAGTGCTCGTCGTACAGGTTCAACTCTGGATCGATGCCGACCAGTTCCATGTTCGATGCCCAGAACGCATCCACGGTGCCCACATCGCGCCAGTAGCTTTGCGTCTTGGTCTGCACGTCGCGGAATGGATAGATCACCACCCGATGTTGGCCCAGCAGGCGTGGCAACAAATCCTTGCCGAAATCGTGGCTGGAATCCGGGTCTTCAGCATCTATGATCAACTGCTCGTACAGGAATCGTGTATTGAACACATAAATTCCCATCGAGGCGAGCGCCACGCTGGCCCGACCCGGCAGAGCTTCCGGCGTTTGTGGCTTTTCCACGAACTGGATGACTTCATCGCGCTCGTTGGCTGTCAACACCCCAAACTCGTGCGCGCGCTCGCGCGGCACTTCGATGCTGCCGACCGTAATATCCGCTTTGCTTTCCACATGGTGTGCCAGCATCGGTCCATAATCCATCTTGTAGATGTGGTCCCCGGCCAAAATCAGCACAAATTCAGGGGCATGGCTGCGGATGATATCCAGGTTCTGGTAGACCGCGTCGGCTGTGCCCTTGTACCACGAGGTTTCGTCGATCCGCTGCTGGGCTGGCAGCAGTTCCACGAATTCGCCAAATTCGCCGCGCAGGAAACCCCAGCCGCGCTGGATATGCTGGATCAGGGAATGGGCCTTGTACTGGGTTAGCACGCAAACCCGCCGGATGCCTGAATTGATGCAGTTGGACAACGGGAAATCGATGATCCGGTACTTGCCGCCGAAGGGCGTGGCGGGTTTGGCGCGCCATAGCGTAAGCTGCTTGAGTCGGCTCCCGCGCCCGCCTGCTAGAATCAGTGCGAGCGTTGCCCGGGTCAGGCGGCTGACGAAACGTGAGGTGATGGCGGCGCTCATGCGTTTAACGTCCCTCTCTGCTATGCTGCTATGGTTGTCCAGTTCGGAGATCCGAACGATGCGATTCGCCGCGCTGGGGATAAAGTAGCGCAACCGCGGGCGGCGAGCGGGTATTTCAGATTCCTTAATCATAGTTGGTTTCAGAGACGGTTTTGGCCATTCATGGCAGCTTGGCTGTGATAATCGAAGGATGACCGAGCGAACGGGATGCTCTACCTATTCAGATGACGTACCCTGACGATAACGACCCTCTCCAAGCTTCGGACTCATGTGCCGAGGACCGGACCATGGCCGATGCTGCCCTCTTGCATGAGGGTCTCCATCCCGATCCATTCGCGGTGCTCGGTCGCCACGGCCGCGGCAAGCAGGCGATCGTCCGGGTGTTCTTACCCGGCGCCCAGCGGGTTGGATTGCCCGATCTCGATCAGCCGCTGCGGCGGTTGGCGGATACCGATCTGTTTGAGTGGCGTGGTGCGACGGATGGGCTGGCGCCGCATTACCGATTGGCTTGGACCGATGCCGCTGGATGCGAACGGGTCGCGCACGATCCCTACAGCTTTTCTCCGCAACTGAGCCTGTACGATTTGCACTTATTCAATGAAGGCCGCCACCTGCATGCCTATCGCATACTGGGTGCGCATCCACGGGTGGTGGATCACATTGCCGGGGTGCTATTCGCGGTCTGGGCCCCGAATGCCGCCCAAGTCAGCGTGGTGGGTGACTTCAATAGCTGGAACGGCGTGTGTCATCCATTGCGCCGCCGTGGCGGCGTCTGGGAGTTGTTTGTCCCCGACGTGAGTGCGGGCACGCGCTATCAATTTGAGATTCGGGTCCAAGAGACAGGCGAGCGGCTGCGCAAAGGCGATCCCTACGGCCGTGGGTTCGAGCGTCGCCCGGCCAACGCTGCCCGAGTGGTGGAGAACGTGCCCTACCCGTGGCGTGATGAGGCTTGGATGGCGCGACGCCGGCGGCAGAATTGGACCCACGCTCCGCTGGCGATTTATGAAGTTCACTTGGGTTCTTGGCAACGAGACGAGTGTGGTGACTATCTAAATTATCAGGAGTTGGCGCGGCGCTTGGTCGCCTATGTTGGTTCGCTGGGTTTTACGCATATCGAATTAATGCCGATTACCGAGCATCCGCTGGATGCCTCTTGGGGTTATCAAACGACTGGATATTTCGCTCCGACCAGTCGCCATGGCAATCCGAATGATTTTCGCCAGTTTGTGGATTACTGCCACCAGGCGGGCATTGGCGTCATTCTGGACTGGGTGCCTGGCCATTTTCCGAAAGATGCGCACGGTCTAGCCCAGTTCGACGGTACGTATCTTTATGAACATGAGGATCCAGATCGCCGCGAGCAGCGTGGTTGGGGGACGCTGGTGTTTGATTATGGTCGTAATCAAGTAAAAAATTTTTTATTGGCTAGTGCCTGTTTCTGGTTGGAAGAATTCCATTTGGATGGCTTGCGGGTCGATGCCGTCGCTTCCATGCTGTATCTGGATTATGCTCGCGAATCGGGTGAATGGATGCCTAATCTGTTCGGTGGCAATGAGAACTTGGAGGCGATTACCTTTCTGCGCGAACTTAATGAAGTGATTCATCGCCGCTATTCAGGAGTATTGATGATTGCCGAGGAGTCTACGGCTTGGCCACTGGTGACTCGACCTTCTTGGATGGGTGGTTTAGGATTTGGTATGAAGTGGAACATGGGGTGGATGCATGACATTTTAGGATATTTGGCGTGCGATCCGGCCTTGCGCCGTCATCATCATGAACTGCTGACTTTTGGCCTGCTGTATGCCTTCACCGAAAACTTTATGCTTCCTCTGTCTCATGATGAAGTTGTTCATGGTAAAGGTTCGCTGTTTTCCAGGATGCCGGGTGATCGCCATCAGCGCTTCGCTAATTTGCGGTTGCTTTACCTTTATATGTGGACTTACCCGGGTAAGAAGTTTCTGTTTATGGGGAATGAACTGGCTCAGGAACGGGAGTGGGATTATGCTGGAAGGCTGGATTGGGAGTTATTGAGCCAGCCAGAGCATCGTGGGATTCAGGCGCTGATCCGTGATCTCAACTTGCTCTATCGGTCCACGGTGAGCCTACATGGCTCTGAATTTGCTCAGGAAGGTTTTGAGTGGCTGGATTGTCATGATGCGGCTCGATCAATTGTGGTCTATTTGCGTCATGGCGATGGAGGTAACCCGATCTTGGTAGCCCTTAATTTCGCGGCGGTGGGGCGTTCTGGTTATCGGGTAGGCGTGCCGTTGTCGGGGCTTTATCGGGAAATCCTACGTTCCGATGCTGCGGCCTATGGTGGCGATGGTTTGGTTAATAATGAGATATGTGCTGATTTACTCCCGCATCTGGGGTACCCCTATTCGTTGGTTTTGGATTTACCTCCGTTGATGGGTATGGTGTTGAGTTTTCATCGGACGGATCACCCAAAAGATCTGGATGCTTGAGGATCGGTTGTGGGTTTTTGGTGCTAGGTCTGAGGCTTATTTTGAGGATTGTATCGCATATGAGCTGTTGGCTGCTTTTATTGATCGTGACTGGATTCTATTGGAGTATGTCGTGAAGTTGCAACAGTTGCGCTATCTTACTGCTATCGTTCGTAATAATTTGAATATTTCTGCTGCGGCTGAAAGTCTATATACTTCTCAACCGGGTATTAGTAAACAGCTACGATTATTGGAAGAAGAGTTAGGTGTTGAGTTATTTAGTCGTAATGGTAAGCATCTGACTGAGTTAACTCCGATTGGTCGACAAATTATCGTTAAGGTGGAAAGTATTCTATGTGAGGTGAATAATATCCAGATTCTGGCTGAAGAATATCGTGATGATCGACGTGGTAGTTTGTCGATTGCCACGACTCATACGCAAGCTCGCTATGCTCTACCGCCGGTTATTAAACTTTTTCGGGAGCGTTATCCAGCAGTAACTTTGCAAGTTCACCAAGGCTCCCCAGCGCAAATTGCTGAGTTAGTGCAGTCCGGTGAAGTCGATTTTGCTATTGCCACCGAGTCTTTGGAGTTATTTGAGGATTTGGTGATGATGCCCTGCTATATTTGGCAACGTTGTGTGTTGGTGCCGCGCGAGCATCCTTTGGTTGAGTTGGAGTCCTTGACTTTGCATGATGTTGCTCGGTACCCGTTGGTAACTTATGTTTTTGGTTTTACTGGCCGTTCACAATTAGATGAAGCGTTCCGTACCGCTCAACTCAAACCTATCGTGGCGTTTACTGCGACTGATGCGGATGTGATTAAGACTTATGTGCGTTTGGGGATGGGTGTTGGGATTGTTGCGCGGATGGCTTATGATTCCAGGCAGGATCAAGATTTGGTGCAACTGGATGCTAGTCATTTGTTTGCGGCTAATGTCACCAAGATTGGGTTTCGGCGTGGTATGTTTTTACGATGTTATATGTATGACTTTATTGAATTATTTGCTCCTCATTTGACTCGAGAGCGAGTGCGGATGGTCGAACGTCTCCAGACTTTTGAGGAGATTGGCGCGTTGTTTGAGGGGGTTGATTTGCCAGTTTATTAGTGAATTCGTGTTTTGAAGTTTTGGTTTTTCATTATATGATGGTATAAGAAGGGAGTATGTATGCAAATCTCACCAGTTACTATGCGGATTACGTTATTCACTAGTTTTGAGTCATTGCTCGCACGATTGGATGCCTTTTGCATGGCGGTTCGTCAGGATGGTGTGTTGCCGGTCTGGGTATCGCGTACCGAGGTCGAACTGGCGGAAAATCTTGATATGCGTCTCAAAGCTATTCAGCTCTATCGAGCTCTTTGGTACGAGGACAGTCAGGATGGCCGGGAAACATTGACCTGTCCCGGTATCGTCGGCGCTAGTCTGGATACCTTGGCCGCCGCTCATGCCTGCAATACTGCTAAGGATGATTTTAAGGCGGCCGTGCTGGCGCTGAAGGCCTTGGGTCGGGTTGAAACCAAAGGCGCCATGGCCGATTTGCATCGGCGTTGGGAAACCGTGGCGGTGGCGATGCGACGCATGGGAGCGGCTCGTCTGAATTTGAAGCAGGCTTATCGACATGTTCCCTTGCTTGAGCGACGTCCGCTTAAGATTGGCTTCACTTGGTCCAAGCAGGGTCGCGTTATTCAGCGCACCAGCGTGGCTACTGCACGTCGCTTGCTGGAACAGCGGGTCGAGACATCACAAGTTCGATTGGAGTTGCAGCGCCTGGCGGAAATCGGTGATGACGAACAACTAGCGCGGGTTCGTGGAGTCTGTCCGCATTTGCGCGCCAATATCGTTTTTGCCGAACCGGAAAGTGCTGAAGTATCGCGTCGGTTGATGCAGACTCCCCTGCCGATTTTGGTACCGCTGCGCCGTGGGGAGAAGTTGCCCGAGTTCGTGGCGGTGTCCCCGGAACCCCCTGTTAATCCTCGTTTGCGGCGGGCTGATGTTCGGATTGAGGACGAGCCTTTTCTCCCGTCGGTTCGGGTGCATCGTTATCGTGATTCTTATCGGGAGTTTGGGATAAGATGATGGTATAAAAACAGCTTCTTTACGTTGTTGCCCACCGTTCACCGCAAAATAGCCTAAAATTGCCCGAAACGACTCCCTAAAAATCATCATTTGCTCACCGACCCCCACCAGGAGACTCTCCAATGTCCGCCCGCGCTCGCGTATGGCCAGGCAATCCGTACCCTCTCGGCGCCACCTGGGATGGCAAGGGCGTCAATTTCGCGCTGTTTTCCGCCCACGCCGAGAAGGTCGAACTATGCCTGTTCGACTCCTCGGGCCAGCGCGAAATCGAGCGCCTGGTGCTGGCGGAAAATACCGACCAGATCTGGCATGGCTACATCCCGGGGCTTTGGCCCGGCGCCCTGTACGGCTATCGCGTATCGGGACCCTACGAACCGCAGATCGGCCATCGCTTCAACCACCATAAACTCCTGCTCGATCCCTACGCCAAGCAGTTCTACGGCGCCTTGCATCTGCGCGACGAACACTGCGGCTATCAGGTCGGTCACCGCGACGCCGACTTATCCTTCGATACCCGCGACAACGCCCGCGACATGCTCAAATGCGTGGTGGTGGACACTCGCTTTAATTGGGACGGCGATCGCTACCCCGAAGTCCCCTGGTCGCAAACCCTGATCTACGAAACTCATGTCCGCGGCTTCACCATCCGCCACGAGGGCATACCCCACCACCTGCGCGGCACCTTCGCGGGCCTCGCTCACCCCGAAATCATTAAGTATCTGCAGTCGCTCGGCATCACCGCCGTGGAACTGATGCCGGTTCATGCCTTCGTGGATGACCGTTTTCTGACCGACCGCGGGCTGCGCAATTACTGGGGTTACAACACCCTATGCTTTTTCGCTCCGGAGCCGCGCTACCTGAGCAGCGGCGATCTGGTCGAGTTCAAGACCATGATCAAGCGCTTGCACGATGCCGGCATCGAGGTGTTGCTGGACGTGGTCTACAACCACACCGCCGAGGGCGACCAGATGGGTCCCACCCTCAGCTTCAAGGGCATCGACAATGCCTCCTATTACCGACTCCTGCCCCACGACCGCCGGCACTACATCAATGACACCGGCTGCGGCAACACCCTGAATCTGATGCATCCACGGGTGTTGCAGATGGTGATGGACAGCCTGCGTTACTGGGTCAACGAAATGCATGTGGACGGCTTCCGTTTCGACCTGGCGGTGACGCTGGGCCGCGAGGAGTACGGTTACGACCGCGCTGGCGGTTTCTTCGACGCCATCCGTCAGGATCCCGCCATGTCGCGGGTCAAGATCATCGCCGAACCCTGGGACATCGGCCCCGGCGGCTACCAGCTCGGCGGCTTTCCAGCCGGCACCGCCGAATGGAACGACCGTTTCCGCGATACCGCGCGCCGGTTCTGGCGCGGCGACGACGGCATGCTGGCCAAGCTGTCGCCCAACCTGCTCGCCTCCAGCGATCTGTTCGAGCACGATTGCCGGCGACCCTGGGCCACGGTCAACTACATCGCCAGCCACGATGGGTTCACCCTAGCCGATCTGGTCAGCTACAACGAGCGCCACAACGAGGCCAACGGCGAGAACAACCGCGATGGCCACCCGTCCAATTTCAGCAACAACCATGGAGTCGAGGGACCGACGCCCAACTCCGCCATCCGGCAAATCCGCCTGCGTCAGCGTCGCAACATGCTGGCCACCGTGCTGCTGGCCCAGGGTACGCCGATGCTGCTGGCCGGCGACGAGTTCGGCCGCAGCCAGCGCGGCAACAACAACGCCTATTGCCAGGATAACGACATCAACTGGCTGGACTGGGACACCCCTCCTCCCGAGGAGCGGGAGTTTCTCGATTTCGTCCGCCGGCTGATCAACCTGCGCCGGGAACATCCGGTGCTGCGCCGATCTCGCTTCATGCACGGCTCGCAGATTTCGAAAATCACCGGGCTGCGCGATGTCGAGTGGATCAGTCCCGGTGGCGGGGCTATGAGCGACTATCACTGGCAGGAACCCAAAGCCCGCTGTTTTGGCCTCCTGCTGGCAGGCGACGCCGGCGAATACTTCACCGCCGACGGTTACCCGGAAACCGACGATACGATGCTGCTGATCTTGAACGCCAGCCCGACGGCGATCCCATTCCGCTTACCCACGGCTCGCGGCGCCAGCCACTGGCGCTGTCTGCTCGATACCACCCAACCACAACAGGCGGCGGGCGAATTATTGCTGGAGGTCGGTGGCGATTTCCAAATGGAACCCTGGGCAGTGACCGTGTTTGCGCTGGTGCTGGCCAGTCCGGACTAAATCCTTTATCAAAAACAATAACTGTTATATAAATATCATTAAATATTCTTTTTGATTATTTAGCATGCCCCCTATAGTCACCGGCCGTCCGGCCCGGTCTATCCGGCGCCGGACGTTGTTTTTCATCACTGTCCATGGAGTTCCGATGTTGCGCGCAGCCCCGCCCTACCTCACGGCCGCTCCAACGGGGCCGGCGCCGAGCCCTGATCGCGCGGGTCGTTTCGCATGACGCTACGGTTTCGCCAGCCCAGCGTGCTGCCGGGTTTCGGCCTGACGCTCGGCTTTACCCTCGGCTATCTCAGCCTGATCGTACTCATCCCGCTGGCGATGGCTTTTTTGCGTGCGTTCGACCTGAGTTGGGACCAATTCTGGCAGGCGGTCACCGCGCCCCGAGTGATCGCGTCGTACCGGCTGACCTTCGGCGCCGCCTTCCTGGCTGCCGCCTTCAACGCGGTCTTCGGCCTGATCGTCGCCTGGGTACTGGTGCGTTACCGGTTTCCCGGCCAGCGCCTGGTGGACGCGCTGGTGGATTTGCCGTTCGCCCTGCCCACCGCCGTGGCCGGCATCACTCTGGCCACGATCTATTCCAGCAATGGCTGGATCGGCCAGTACCTCAAACCGCTCGGCATCAAGATCGCCTTTACCCCGCTGGGCGTGATCGTAGCCCTGGTCTTCATCAGCCTGCCGTTCGTGGTGCGCACCGTCCAGCCGGTGCTGGAAGATCTGGAAGCCGAGGTCGAGGAAGCCGCCGCCAGTCTGGGAGCGGATCGCTGGCGGATTTTCCAGCGCGTCATCTTCCCGGCGATTCGTCCGGCGCTACTGACCGGCTTCACCCTGGCCTTCGCCCGCGCCATCGGCGAATACGGCTCGGTGATCTTCATCGCCGGCAATCTGCCGATGGTGTCGGAGATCACCCCCTTGCTGATCGTCAGCAAGCTGGAGCAGTACGACTACAGCGGCGCGGCGGCAGTGTCGGTGGTCATGCTGGTGATCTCCTTCGTCCTGCTGTTGCTGATCAACCTGCTCCAGCGCTGGAGTCGGACCCGGAGCGGCTGGGAGGCGGCGCCATGAGCGGATCCACGAACCGCGCCCCGATTTCCACCGCCACCACCGAACCCCCGTTCGTTCGCTGGACCTTGATCGCCGTGGCGCTGGTTTTCCTGACCCTGTTCTTGTTCGTACCGCTGGCGGCGGTATTCTACGAGGCGTTGCGCAAGGGGGTCGGCGTCTACCTGGCCGCCATCACCGATCCCTATGCCCTGTCCGCGATTCGCCTGACCCTGCTCAGCGTCGCGATCGCCGTGCCGCTGAATCTGGCGTTCGGCATCGCCGCCGCCTGGGCGATCGCCAAGTTCGAGTTCTACGGCAAGAGCATCCTGATCACCCTGATCGATCTACCGTTCGCGGTCTCGCCGGTGATCGCCGGGCTGATCTATGTGTTGCTGTTCGGCGCGCAGGGCTGGCTGGGTCCCTGGCTGGCGACGCACGACCTTAAGATCGTCTTCGCCGTCCCCGGCATCGTGCTGGCCACCGTGTTCGTGACCGTGCCGTTCATCGCCCGCGAGTTGATTCCGCTGATGCAGGCTCAAGGCGCCGACGAGGAGGAAGCAGCGCTGGTGCTCGGCGCCAGCGGCTGGCTGACCTTCTGGCGCATTACCCTGCCCAACATCAAGTGGGGCCTGCTCTATGGCGTGGTGCTCTGCACCGCGCGCGCCATGGGCGAGTTCGGCGCGGTATCGGTAGTATCCGGTCACATCCGCGGCCTGACCAACACTCTGCCGCTGCATGTGGAAATCCTTTACAACGAATACCAGTTCGCGGCTGCCTTCGCCTGTGCTTCGCTGCTAACTCTGCTGGCGCTGGTCATGCTGGCGCTCAAGATCCTGATCGAGCGCCACGCCATCCAGCAGCGGCGAACCGCGTTGGCCAGTGAGACCTTATGAGCATCGAAATTCAAGAACTGTACAAACGCTTCGGTACGTTCGTCGCCCTCGACGGCATCAATCTGAGCATTCCACCCGGCCAACTGGTCGCCCTGCTCGGTCCGTCCGGCTGTGGCAAAACCACCCTGTTGCGAATCATTGCGGGTTTGGAAACCGCCGACCGTGGCCGGGTGTTGTTCGATGGCGAGGATGCGACCCGTCGCCACGTCCGGGAGCGCGGGGTCGGCTTTGTGTTTCAGCATTACGCGCTGTTCCAGCACATGACCGTGTTCGAGAACATCGCCTTTGGCCTGCGGGTGCGCCCGCGCGCCACGCGCCCGTCCGAGACCCAGATTCGCGACAGGGTACGGGCTCTGCTGGATCTGGTACAGATGGGTTGGCTGGCCAACCGCTACCCCAACCAGTTGTCCGGCGGACAACGCCAGCGCATCGCCCTGGCCCGGGCGCTGGCGGTGGAACCCCAAGTGTTGCTGCTCGACGAACCGTTCGGCGCCTTGGACACCAAGGTGCGCAAGGAACTGCGCCGCTGGCTGCGCCGCCTGCACGACGAGCTGCACATCACTAGCGTGTTCGTCACCCACGATCAGGAGGAAGCGCTGGAAGTGGCCGACCAAATCGTGGTTATGAACCACGGCCACATCGAACAGATCGGCTCGCCTCAGGAGGTTTACGACGCGCCGGCCACCCCGTTCGTCTATCAATTCCTTGGCAACATCAACCTGTTCCACAGTCGGGTCCACGCCGGCTGGGCGCGGGTCGGCGGGTTGCGGGTGCGAGTGCCCGAGTACGGCGATACCGAACATACGCCGGCCATGGCCTACGTTCGACCGCACGATATCGACCTGCTGCGCGAACCCGAGGACGACGATACCACCTTGGCGGCCACGATCAGCCGGGTGTCCCAGTTGGGTTCGCTGGTGCGGTTGGAGCTGATCCGGTCGCCGGACGGTGAAATCGCCGAGGTGGAAATGACCCGCGAGCGCTACGCCACCGATCCGTTGCAAGCCGGCGATCTCGTGTTCGTCAAACCCCGACAGTTGCGGGTTTTCCTGCAAGACGATGCGGGCGTTGCTCCACCGATGCAATTGATGCACTGGAACGGCGACGGCGATGGCATTTGAGCGGGCAACCGTTTCCAATAAGCCCGCCCCGCCCCACCCATGTTAGCTTGAGCGCCTGCTGAAAGGGGCTCTAATGAACCTTCTCGATCAGATCGCCGAAACCCGAATTCAGGAAGCCATCGAGCGGGGCGAGTTACGCGACTTGTCCGGCGAGGGCCGGCCGTTGCAACTGGATGATGACTCGGCGATTCCCGAAGAACTACGCGCCGCCTATCGGATTTTGAAAAACGCCGGTTTTCTGCCGCCGGAACTGCAATTGCGCAAGGAAGTACGCGAGGCCGAGCAGCTTTTGCACCAGTTGCCGGAGGGCGAGCGCAGCCGCGCCCGTGTCCGCCTGGAACTGCTGCAATTACGGCTGGCGGCCAACCGTCGTCAACCGATCAATCTGCTGCTGGAAGACCACTACCGGCAGCGTCTGCTGGAACGTCTGGATCCCGACCGGCAAACGCCGCGAACACCATGAACGAGACTTCCTCGCTGGCCGCGCTTGGCCTGCGCGAGCATTCGGCGCGGGACGACCTCGACCGGGAATTCCACGCCCGGCCGTTCGAGCGGCTGGAAACCCCACGATTGATCTCTCATCTGGCGCTGCTGTCTGGAGCAGGCGCGGAGGCCATCGAACGAGACCGCGCCCATGTCGCTCGCCTCTGTGCCCGCTATGGCGTGGCGCCGCCCGCACCCGGCGCGGTGCATCTCAGCATGGACTGCGGACCGTTTCGGCTCAAGTGGGAACGGCATTCGGAATTCTCCGCTTACACTTTTATCCGTCCGGCTTCAGTGGGGGAGGAATGGTTCGCCGCACCGCCGATTGAAGCGCCGCCCCAGGACTGGCGAGCTGGCTTGGCCGGCGAATTGCTGGTCGCTACCCACTTGGCCCTGCGGCACGAATCCGAGCCGCCATTAGCGCTGGAGGCGTTGCACGCTCTGTTTGGCACTTCCCATATCAACGGCTGTCAGGTCGCTGATGGCGCCGCCATGGTCTGGAGCGACTTTCGGGTCCATGCCGATGG
This sequence comes from uncultured Gammaproteobacteria bacterium, assembly GCA_963719395.1. Taxonomy (GTDB): domain Bacteria; phylum Pseudomonadota; class Gammaproteobacteria; order Competibacterales; family Competibacteraceae; genus Contendibacter. The sequence goes on from CAVRCC010000034.1 coordinate 173,445, forward strand.
CTTCACCCGGATTCTGGCGCTGGACCGGGGTCTGCGCCCCACCCAGGCCGGCCGGCTGGTCCAGCGCCTGCTGAACATCGAAACCTACCGGTTTATGGCGATGCTGGCCTTTCCTTTGGCCCGCCAGGTCGATGGCGAGATTAACCGCATTGAGAACCGATTGGCCGATCTAACCGGCCGCATGAACCAGAATGCCGGTCTGCAACAGGATCAAGCCCTGTTGGCGGAACTATCGGCGCTGGCGGCCGCTATGGAGCGCATCACCGCCTCGACCACTTACCGGTTCGGAGCCAGCCGAGCTTATTACGATCTGGTGGAGCGCCGCATCGCCGAACTGCGCGCGAGCCGGACGCCCAGCGTGCAAACCCTGCGGGAGTTCACCGACCGGCGCCTGGCGCCGGCCATGCGCACGGTAGAGACGATACGCGAGCGGCAGGACTCGCTGTCTACTCGTATCGCCCGCGCCGCCAACCTGCTACGGACCCGGGTGGACGTGGCTCTGGAGCAGCAGAACCGCGATCTGTTGCATTCCATGGATCGGCGGGCTGATTTGCAATTACGCTTGCAGGAAACCGTCGAGGGCTTGTCGGTGGTGGTGCTGAGCTACTATCTGGTGGGGCTAATCAGTTACGCGGTTAAGGCACTGAGTAAACTGGGATTGCCCTTGAATCCCGACCTGGCGGCGGGGTTGGCTATCCCGGTGGTTCTGGTGGTAGTAGGTCTGGGTATACGTCGGTTGCGGCGGAAGCTTAGTCATTATGAATGATTGAAGGTGCTCTCTAACGATTAGGGGCTGGGTAAAAGCGAACTGTTAAGATGATGGTATAAAAACGGGCTAATAGATCAGCCACCCTGATGCGAGGGGCTCACCTCTCACCAATCACCCCATTCGTCTTCGGCGTCATCGTCGCCGCTCTCGGGATGCAGCAGCACTACCCGCTCCGGCGCGAACTCCGCCAGTTTCATGGCGGTTTCCCGGGGCGCCAGGGAGAAGTCGAACTCGTTGCGGTCGCCGCGCAGAATCGCCAGGCGACCCATGGCTAGCGCCTGGTGCTGCTGCGACGTCACCCGGATGGCGCGGATCCGGCGGCCGTCCAAAAAATTGTAAAGGATTTCGGCTTTCGGATCGTTCAGACGGTGACTGTCGACCAATTGGCGGGCGCGGACGGCCAGCTCCCGCCGTTTTTTCTCGGCCTCGCGTTCCTGGTTGAGCCGTCGATCCTGCTCGCGTTTGCGCGCGGCCTCAGCCTCGGCCTGCCGGCGCACCTCGGCTTGCCGCGCTTCATCTTCGGTCGCCAGCGCCTTGCTTTTCTTGCGCTGATAGTCTTGCTTGCGCGTATCGGATTCCAGCTTTTTAGCCTTGTCCGATGGCACCAGCCCCGCTTTCAGCAATTCATCTCGCAACGACATTATGGGTCTCGCCTCCCCACGGATCTTTAAAATTCCCCCTCTCCCCCAACCTGTCTCCCATTTGAGGAGAGGGCATTTTTCAATACAGAATCCGGGTCCGAATCGTACCGGCGACCTCATCCAGTCGTTTCCTCAACTGCATGGTCTCGGTCCGTTCGCCGCCGTCCACGTCGATCACCACGTAACCGATCCGGGCGTTGGTCTGCAAGTATTGGCCAGCGATATTAATCCGCTGCTCGGAGAAGACAGCGTTGATCTGCGACAGCACGCCAGGCTGGTTGTGGTGGATGTGCAGCAACCGGTGCTTGCCGGGATGTTCGGGCAACGCCACCTCCGGAAAGTTGACCGAGCTGACGGTCGAGCCGTTGTTGCTGTACTTGATCAGCTTACCAGCCACTTCCAGACCGATGTTTTGTTGCGCCTCCTCGGTGTTGCCACCGACATGGGGCGTCAGTAGCACGTTGTCGAAACGACGCAGCGGCGAGACAAATTCCTCGTCGTTGGCCTTCGGCTCCGCCGGGAACACGTCGATGGCGGCCCCCGCCAGATGCTTCGATTCCAGGGCTTGCACCAGGGCATCGATCTCCACCACCGTACCGCGGGAGGCGTTGATCAGGCTCGCGCCCGGTTTCATCCGCGCCAGTTGTCCGGCCCCGATCATGCGGTAAGTCTGCGGCGTTTCTGGTACGTGCAAGGTCACCACATCGGCAACGTCCAACAGCAGATCAAGCGACGGCAGCGGGTGGGCGTTGCCCAGCGCCAATTTGGTTTCGATGTCGTAAAACACCACCCGCATTCCGAGCGCCTCGGCCAGCAAACCCACTTGCGTGCCGATGTGGCCGTAGCCGACGATGCCCAGACACTTGCCACGCGCCTCGTGGGAACCAGTGGCGGTTTTCACCCAACCGCCGCGATGGGCCAAGGCGTTGCGTTGCGGAATGCCCCGCATCAGCAGAACGATCTCGGCCAGCACCAGTTCCGCCACGCTGCGGGTGTTCGAGAACGGGGCGTTGAACACTGGGATGCCGCGCCCCTGGGCGGCGTCGAGATCCACCTGATTGGTGCCGATGCAAAAACAGCCCACTCCGATCAGTCGTCGGGCGTGCTCGAATACCGTGGAACTTAACTGAGTGGCGGAGCGGATACCGACGAAGTAGGCATCGCCAATGGTTTCCAGCAACTGCGGTTCGGGCAAGGCTTTCGAGTGTGATTCGATGTTGGTGTAACCATCCGCCTGGAATGCCTCCACGGCGCTGGCGTGAATGCCTTCCAGCAGCAGGATCTTGATCTTGCTTTTATCGAGTGAGGTCTTGGTCATGGGTGCGCCGGGTTTGCCGATGATAGAATAGTGCTGAAAATAATCCCTCTGGCCGGGGGTGGCAACCTTACCCTTTTCCCCCTGAAGCGACAACCGATGACCTTGCATACCCCGACTGAATCCGCCGCTCTGCTCGACGGCATCCGCGCCTTCATCGAACCGGCTCAGGTCCGCACCGACCCGGACAGTTGCCTGAATTACGGCCGCGACTGGACCCGGCTGTATGCGCCGAATCCGCTGGCGGTGGTGCTGCCGGGCAGCGTCGAACAGGTGCGACAATTGGTGCGTTACGCCAACGCGCATCGGCTGGCTCTGGTGCCCTCGGGCGGCCGCACCGGCCTGAGCGGCGCGGCGGTGGCCTGCCGGGGCGAACTCGTCGTGTCGCTGGAACGGATGAACCGGATTCTGGACTTCGACCCAACCGACCGCAGCGTGACCTGCGAAGCCGGGGTCATCACTGAGATCGTCCAGAATTTCGCCCGCGACCGTGGGCTATACTACCCCGTGGATTTCGCCTCGCGCGGCTCCAGCCAGATCGGCGGCAACATCGCCACCAACGCCGGCGGTATCAAAGTGGTCCGATACGGCCTGACCCGCGACTGGGTGACGGGGCTGAAGGTGGTCACCGGGCGCGGCGAACTGCTCGATCTCAATCGGGGGCTGATCAAAAACGCCAGCGGCTACGATCTGCGGCATTTGTTCATCGGCAGCGAGGGTACCCTGGGCATCATCGTCGAAGCGACGCTGAAGCTGACCCGACCGTTGCGCGAACCGAGCGTGATGGTGCTGGGCGTGCCGGACCTGGACGGGATCATGGCGATTTACGGATTATTGCGCGGCAAGCTGGAACTGAGCGCCTTCGAGTTTTTCTCGGAACTGGCGCTACGCCACGTTCTGAAAAAAGGCTTGCATCGCCCGTTCGATACCGAAACGCCCTATTACGTGCTGACCGAATTCGAGAACCCGGAGGGACTCCATACCGACGAAGCCTTGGCGCTGTTCGAGCATTGCGCCGAGCAGGGCTGGCTGACCGACGGCGTCCTCAGCCAGAACGAAACGCAAGCCCAGGAACTATGGCGGCTGCGCGAGGACATCAGCGAATCGATCTCCGAGCATCAGCCTTACAAGAACGACATCGCGGTACGCATCTCGCGGGTGCCGGCGTTGCTGGCGGAAATCGACGCACTACTCGCGCGGGAATATCCCGATTTCGAGGTGCTGTGGTACGGCCACATCGGCGATGGCAACCTGCACATCAACATTCTCAAGCCGGCGGATATGGAGCCGACCGCGTTCGCGAAAAAATGCGGAACCGTGAGCGAGCATCTGTTCGCGGCGCTGCAACGTCTACGGCGGCAGCATCTCCGCCGAGCACGGCGTCGGTCTGACCAAGAAGCCGTATCTACGCTACACCCGCGACGAGACCGAGATCGGCTATCTGCGGGCGATCAAGCAGGCGTTCGACCCGAACGGCATCATGAATCCGGGGAAGATTTTCGATTGATCTGGCGGAGATTCCAACTACCATGCTAACGCACGATCAACTTTCCGCTCTGCTTACCGATCTGGAACTGGATCGCGTCGAGAGAACCATTTCGACCAAGGATACCGACAAATTCGGTGAAGCCATCTGCGCCTTCGCCAACGATTTACCCAATCATCGCCAACCCGGTTATCTGTTGATTGGCGTAAGGGATAACGGCCAACGTTCCGGACTTAAAGTCACGGATGATCTGCTGAAAAATCTCGGCGCCATCCGCTCTGATGGGAACGTGCTACCGCAACCGGCAATGAATGTAGACCGTTTCAGCTTCGACGATGGCGATGTGGCCATGGTCGAAGTTTTGCCGTCCGATCTGCCGCCCGTGCGCTATAAGGGACGGGTATGGATTCGAGTCGGACCACGCAAAGGTGTTGCCAACGAACAGGAAGAGCGCATTCTGACCGAACGGCGCGTTGCGTTGGCCCGATCATTCGACGCTCGCCCGTGCTCTGAAAGCACCATCAGCGATTTGGCACTGGGGCAATTTGAAGCCTATCGTCTTCAAGCTGTCGATTCCGACACGATTGCCGCAAACCAACGGTCAGTTGAGCTGCAACTCGGCTCACTGCACTTCTTCAACCCGGAACGAGGCTGCCCGACTCATGCCGGCATTCTGTTGTTTGGCAAAAATCCCCGTTTCTTTCTGCCCGGTGCTTACGTGCAATACCTGAAATTGCCGGGCACCGACCTGACCGATCTTCCTGAAGATCAGGCGGAAATATCGGGTGACCTGCAATCCATGCTGCGCGAGTTGGAGCTTCGGATCAAGGCGATGATCCAAACCAGCCTCAGACCAACCGGTCGATTGCAGGAAAAAATGCTCCCCGATTATCCGGAATGGGCATTGCGCGAACTACTGATGAATGCGGTCATGCACCGCAACTATGACAGCAACACCCCCGTTCGATTTTACGTATTCAGCGACCACATCGAAATCATGAGCCCCGGTGGTCTATATGGGGAAGCCACCCGCGAAAATTTTCCTACTCGGAACAGCTACCGTAATCCGATTATCGCGGAGGCGATGAAAACACTGGGTTTTGTCAACCGCTTCGGTTATGGCGTACAACGGGCGCAAGCACTGCTTAAAGCCAACGATAACCCTACCGCGCAATTTGAATTCGACGAGCATTCCGTTCTGGTCAAGGTCTATCGGAGACCTGAATGAAAACCATCGCGTTTTTTAACAACAAGGGAGGTGTTGGAAAAACCTCGCTGGTTTACCATCTCGCCTGGATGTTCGCCGATCATGGAATTCCCACGCTGGCAGTCGATCTCGACCCGCAAGCCAACCTGACCTCGATGTTTCTCGACGAGGAGCGTCTAGAAGAATTGTGGCCCGACGACGAACATCCGCAAACAGTATACGGAGCCTTGCGTCCTATCCTCCGTGGTATCGGCGATATCGCCAAACCTTACGTAGAGCGGATTACCCCTTCTTTAGGGATGGTTCCGGGCGATCTTGGTCTCTCCCGCTTTGAAGATAAGCTGTCCGACGCTTGGCCCCGTTGTCATAATCGAGACGAGTCGGCCTTTCGGATTATGACAGCGTTTCATCGCCTCATCGAATCCGCCACGGAATGGGGGGCGGAAATGGCGCTGATTGACGTTGGCCCCAACCTCGGTGCCATCAACCGCTCGGCACTCATTGCCTCCGATCAGGTTTGTCTTCCTCTCGCTCCCGATCTATTTTCCTTGCAAGGACTAAAGAACCTGGGTCCGACCTTGCGTGAATGGCGTGATATTTGGGGCGGACTACTGACTAAAGCGCCTTCCGACTTACCAATGCCAAAAGGAGCCATGCAACCAGTCGGATACATCGTCATGCAACATGGCATTCGTGATTCGAGGCCGGTTAAGGCTTATCAGCGTTGGATGGAACGAATTCCAGCGATTTATCGCACTGCTGTGCTGGATGAAAGGCCAGCTTCGAGGATCCCGCCAGTCGACCAGGACCCGTACTCCCTAGCTTTGCTCAAACATTATCGCAGCTTGATGCCGCTGGCCATGGAAGCACGCAAGCCCATGTTCTTTCTCAAACCTGCCGATGGCGCCATTGGCGCTCACGTGGATGCTGTCAAGAGTTGCTACAAAGACTTCCAAAGCCTTGCCCAGCGAATTGCACAGAGTGCTGGCATCGCCATGAGTGGCTATCAATCAACCATAACGTTCCCTCAAGCAATAACTTCTCCATGATAGTAAACACCCGCGATGAGACCGAGATCGGCTATCTGCGGGCGATCAAGCAGGCGTTCGACCCGAACTGGATCATGAATCCGGGGAAGATTTTTGACTGAGAGGTTGTGAAAAAAGCCTCCAAAACTCTTGATCGACTGAAATTTTATTCAATGAATTTAGAAAGTTGCAAATAGTGAGATCGAGCAAAAGGTGATTTTTTCACAAGCTGACCCAACCACCTCGCAACCCTGACCCTGTCAAACCAGCCGACGGGTCTGCCTCGTTCCGGCAAGCCCATGGTTGAGGGGGGTCATTACGCAGCAATCATCCATCTTGCAATAAGGGGAAAAGTATGGCGCATGAAGGGTATCACGAACCGATTGGAGAATTGTCGGATGCCACCCGCGATATGCATCGAGCCATCGTGTCGCTCATGGAAGAGCTGGAGGCGGTCGACTGGTACAACCAACGAGTAGATGCCTGCAAAGACAGCGAACTCAAGGCCATACTCGCTCATAACCGGGATGAAGAAAAAGAACATGCGGCGATGGTGCTGGAGTGGATCCGACGCAAAGATCCGACGTTCTCCAAGGAACTGAAGGATTATCTCTTTACGGAAAAGACCATCGCTCATGGGTGAAGACGCCTGACGGCGAGGTGGAGGGCACTGGAGTGGGCCGTGCCCGCTCCCACCCCATGCCCGTGAGATTGCCAACGATCAACGCAAGCGGCCGACAACCCGCAAGCGCAGCACCCTGCATGTGCCGGCTTCGATTTCAATGGCTTGCCCGAGCGCTACTCCGATACAGCAGACGGGACGACCGCGATGGCAAATCCGCGCCGGTCCTACCGCGCCGTGAAATAAATATCGCCATACCAGGCGGTGGCGCTCTGGCCGCTGTTGTCGGTATCGGTCATCAGGGCCACGGCGTCGATCTGGCCGATGTCCTCGCCAAACAGTTGCCGGAAATCGGCGCGGATGTCGCGCTTTTCGCTAACCCAGCCGCCCGCCTCCTTCGTCCCCGAGCGCAACGCCATCACCCGAGCATTGCTGGTGAAAGCATTATTCCAGGTGGCGCCCACGGGCTGGCTGCTGGACCAGACATAGACCAGCGAGCGCGTCTTCCAGAACGCCGCGCCACCCGACGCCACCACGTAAACCCGCGCTGGATAGTCGTCGCCGCTCTTGGTCCGCTCGTCCACGCCGGTCAGCGCCCGGTCCACCCGCCACGACCAGTTGAGCCAAGGCGTGCGGTTCAAATCCACCCGGATTTCCCGGTACAACCCCGAAGCCGCGCCTTGACTGTCGGCAAATAGCACGCGCCGGCCACCCTGCTCCACCAAGTCATAGCGGGTTTCGCCCTGGAAAGATTTGCCCTGCCAGTCCTTCAGGTCACCGGCGGAAAACCGGCCGATCACGACCTCCTCGCCAGCCGCCAGCGCCAAGGTTGTAAACACCAGCAGCGCCATTCCCCACATTGCTTTACTCGCTTTCACCGCACCTCCTCCACCGGCTCGAACAACCGGTCCAGTAAATCCGCATCATCGAAGTGCCGCCGGCCGACAAAGGCCATGGCATGGCGGCCGCGCTCGCGCATGGCGCCCGGCGAAGGCACGCCCGTCGGCCACAGCAGCCAGCGTTCGGCCCGTTCGCTGCCGGCCACCAATCCATCGGGCCCGAACAGCCCCCGTGGCTGACCGTTCGCCACCGGAATGGCATACAGCGCCGCATAGTCCCGCCCGGCCAACCCCGTCACCGCACCCGGCCGATCTGCGTACACTCGCTGCAACTCGTGGCTGCCGGACGCCAGTCGAATCACGATTCTCTCGACCTCCTTCATCGCCGGCGCCGGTTGCAGAGCCAGCGGCGGTTCGGCCCATTGCGCCGTCTCCGCCCGCAGCCGCAGGGTCGGACCGGGAAACAGCAGGTGATAGCAACCGCAGGCGTGAATGCTGTCATACAGCAGCGCTTGCCCCGACCGATTCAGCGTCACCCGCCACAGCACCCCGTCCAGCGGTCCGCCGAGGAGATCGAAGACTCCGACTTTCGGGCGAGCGGCGAACCAGATCAGATAGTTCAGTTGCAACAGCGGCTCGCCCCGCCAGCGGACATGGGAAAGATAGCGATAGACCACCGGCTCGGCGGGATCGACCGTTGGGATTCCATCCGCCCGCCAGTATGGCGCGCCGGGCCGGTCATCCTCGGTAAAGACATCGATTTCCCAAATCGGGGAGTGAATCGCGAACAGAGTTTCAGCTTGGGCTGGGGTCGGTGTGGGAATATCGAGCGCATCGTGGGAAACCGTTGCCAAATCGGCAACCACGGGCGGCATGGCCGGCCCGTAGCGGCGCAACGCACCCCGCACCGGCAAATCCACCAACGGCCGGGCGAACCGCGCGCGGGTTTCCTCCTGATAGCGGTAGACGCCGAAATCCACCGGCAGCATTGTCAGTGGATAGAGTCCCAGCACCTGACTCACGGTATCGTAATCGTCCGGCGCCCTGGCTCGTTCCCGGATCAGCGCCAACCGGTCGGGATCGGTCAAATCCGCAGTCTGCAACACGCCGGCGCAGCGCGCCAAGGCGACGGGAATCTCCTCAGCGGGCGCGTGGCGGCGATTCAACGCGACCCTGACCGGGTCCGGCAGCGACGCCCACTCCATCCGCCGGGCTTCCTGGTCCAACGCGTTCAGCCGAGTCAGCCAGACGGTTGTTTCGGCCGGAGTCCAGCGCTGCTGGCGAAAACCGGCCAGGAACCGATCCACCCGCAAGTACGGAAATCCGGCGATGCGCGCCGGCGCGGACGGCGCCGCGCCATGTTCGGCCACCGCCGCATCCAGTTCGCCATACAGCTCCAGGCAGCGGATCGCTGCGGGATCGGCGGCGGGCGGGCGGGGTGGATTCAGGGCGCAACCGGCCAACAGGACCGCCAGTCCCGCGCCTGCTGCCTCGCGCCACCCACGACTCATCACCCCACCTCTACGGTCAGCCATCCGTCATCAAAGACTGCCGAACCGCCCGGGCGTTCCCAATCGGCTGGATTCGCCAGCCGGGCGATGCTGGCGCCGGTTATAATCGCGGCATCGCCACAACCATGGGAGTCACCATGCGCGTCTATCTGCTCTCGACGGCGGTCGCACCGCTGGGTTCCGGACGGGGCGGCGGCGTGGAACACATGGTGGTTACCGCCGCCCGCCAGCTTCACGACCTCGGCCATGCCACGCGGGTGATCGCGCCCGCGGGTTCCGTGGCCGACGCACCGGACCTGCTCGCCTTGCCGGGCCGGCTGGCGCGGACCGCCGTAACGCCCGACTACGATGCATCGCTACCGCTCGAAGCCGACGCCTTCCTGGTCGGGGCGGTGCGCTGGCTGGCGGAGCAGGTCAAACCCGGCGACGCCATCTTGAACTTCTCCTACGACTGGCTGCCGCTGTTCGTCAGCGACCTCCTGCCCTGCCCGCTGGGCTCGTTCATCAGCATGGGGACGCTGAACCGTTCGCTGGACCTGGAAATCCGCCGCCTCGCCGCCTGTCATCCACACCGACTCGCCTTCCTGAGCGCCACCCAGGCCGCCAGTTTCGGCTTGACCGAGCCGGTCCGGCTAATCCCGCCGGGGCTGAACCTCGACCAGTACCGCTACAACGCCCATCCCCATCGCGACTGCTGCTGGGTGGGACGGATCGCGCCGGAAAAGGGGCTGGAAGATGCATTCGCCTTCGCCGCCCACACCGGCACTCCAGTCACGGTGTTCGGCGTGATGCAGGACCCGGCCTACTGGCGGACACTGGCGCAACGCCACCCCGGGTCGCCGGTTCTGTATGGCGGTTTCCTCCGAACGCCCGCGCTGGCCGACGCGGTGCGGGAGTTCCGGGCGCTGCTGATGACTCCGAAATGGTTGGAAGCCTTCGGCATCGCCGGCATCGAGGCGCTGGCCTGCGGTACGCCGATCATCGCCTACCGGCGCGGAGGAATCGGCGACTACGTTCGCGACGGCGAAACCGGCTGGTTGGTCGAACCGGACGACCTCGATGGTCTGGGCGCGGCGGCGGAACGGATCGGGCGGATCGAGCGGGCGACCTGCCGGGCGCTGGTGGAAAAGCGCTACACTTTGCCGCGATACGGCGCGGCGCTGGCGGACTGGTTGCGCGCCCTGACGGCGGGAACGACGGATTCAACGGGAGCGAGTGCATGACCGAACCCGACGGACGGCAAAGTTGGACCCTCCACATCCGCAAGGACAATCTCAAATTCTCGGCGGCGCACATGACCGTGTTCCCCGACGGCGGCAAGGAACGCCTGCACGGCCACAACTATCAGGTTCAACTGGATGTGGAACTGGCCGAACCGCCGGCGCTGGCGCGGATGCTCAGCTACGAGGTCTTCAAACGGGCGCTGCGCGCCGTCTGCGACGAGTGGGACGAAAAGGTGCTGATCGCTGGCGACAGCCCCTGGCTGGAATGGCTGCCCGGCGCGGACGACGAACGCGCGTTCCGGCTGTGCGGCAAGCGCTACGTGCTGCCGGCCGACGAGGTGACGGTGCTGGCGGCCGACAACATCACCGTCGAAAATCTGGCTCGACTGCTATTCGAACGGTTCTGGGCGGAACTGACCCGCGACCCCGCCCTGCCCTGGCGGGAGCAGATCCGGCGCGCGAACTTGCGGATCGACGAATCGCGCGGCCAAGGCGCCACTTACGGCATTGACATCGATCCAGACCCTCAAACATGAGTCAGCGATCCGATGATGGGCCGGCTCCCCGTAACGCGGACATAAAAAAACCGCCAGCAAATCCGGCTGGCGGTCAAGTACAGGATATTGAGCTTAAAACACGCTTCGCTGTGGAAACCAGCTCAAGCGGCGCTTAGTTAACGACAATCGAGCCTGCGGGTAAATCAGGAAGATTCTCAATTGAGTCATGGTTTTTACCTATATGAGCGCTATCACGACTCTTCAGCGATGCGCACGAACATCGTCCCGCCGCAGATCGGACAGGGCGCGATGGCGGCGGGCGCGTGGAAGATCATCGGTTCGCCGCACTCCGCGCATTGCAGGGTACCGGGGCCAGTGATTTCGCCGCTGCGATACTCGATCAGTTCCGCGTCCGCCTCGGATCCCTCGAACGCTAGAAACTCCAGTCGCGACTGATCCACGCCGCGTTGGAAAAAGTCCAGCAGCCGGTCTTCGAGCAATTCCACATCGAAGCGCAGCCAGGCGCGCAGATCGCGGCCGGTGGTGGTCAGATACTGGCCCGCGTCCTCCAGATCGCGCTTGAGATAGCCGCCGATCAGCCGTGCTTCCTCGCGGGTCAATTCACCCAGTTCCACCGCTTTTTCCGCCGCGTGCTCGATGCTGGCGCGCAACTGGGGCAAGGCCGCCTGTTCGGCCTGCTCCAACTCCTCCAGACGGAGCTTTACCCGCTCCATCATCCGGTCGTAAGCCTGAACCAGTGGGTTGCCGTGGGTCGGTTCGGTCATCGCATTACTCCCCTGTCGCCGGTCGGTGGTTGCCCGTGAAGGGCGAGGTTGGCTCGGTTGCGCCATTCTAGTCGGGCTCGGCGCTAAAACCAAAAGCGGGCAGCGAAAACCGAACGGGCGCGATAGCCGGCGGAAACCGAAGCCGATCAGGACAGGCGAAGATCGTCGGTGTCGTTCCAGCCGCGGGCGAGCGCCGCCCAACCCGCCACCCAGGCGTGGTAGAGATAGCTGTCCGGGACGTAGGGATTACGGTCGTCGCCCTGCGTGGCCGCTTCGACGCCCTGCCGGAAAGCCTGGCGCAGCAGTGGCGCCAGTTTTTTAGAACAATCAACGTTGCCGTACATCATCCGTATTCGTAAGCCATGGTCGGTTGTTAGACCGCGCAAACCAGCCATGTTGTGCATCTGACAATAATTTTATTTTATTAGCAACTTTGTTGCTTGATTGCCATCGCTCTGCATCTGGTACAGACGCGCATACAGTCCGTTCCGGGCCAACAATTCGCTGTGCGTGCCGATCTCGGCGATGCAACCCTTGTCAAGCACCACGATACGATCGGCGTTCTCGATGGTGGACAACCGATGGGCGATGACGAAGGCGGTGCGGCCCTGGCGCAGCGTGTCCAGAGCCTGCTGGACCTTACGTTCGGACTGGGTGTCGAGCGCCGAGGTGGCCTCGTCCAGGATCAGGATCGGCGCGTTCTTGAGCAGGGCGCGGGCGATGGCGATCCGCTGGCGCTGGCCACCCGACAGCCGGGCGCCGTTCTCGCCGATCAGGGTCGCGAAGCCTTCGGGTAACTCGCGGATGAAGGCCAAGGCGTGCGCGCTTTCGGCGGCTTGGATCAACTCGGCCTCGCTGGCTCGGCAGCCGGCCCCGTAGGCGATGTTGGCGGCCACGGTGTCGTTGAACAGCACGATGTCCTGACCGACGTAGGCGATGTTGGCGCGCAGATCGGCCAGCCGCAGCTCGCGGATCGGCACCCCATCCAGTCGGATGTCGCCAGCCTCCGGTTCGTAAAAGCGCGGCAGCAGCGCCATGAGCGTGGTTTTGCCGCTGCCGGAAGGACCGACCAAGGCAATGGTTTCGCCCGGCCGCACCTCGAGGCTGAGGTTCTGGATCACTTCGGCGCCGTCGTCCCGGTAGCGGTGGCTGACGTGGTGGAAACTGACCTGACCTCGGGCGCGGCCGAGGGCGTGGGTGCCTTGATCCGGTTCTGGCGGCTCGTCCAACAACGCGAAGATGGTTTCCGCCGCCGCCAGTCCGCGCTGCAACTGCTCGTTAAGCTTGGTCAGCCGCTTGATCGGCGCCAGCAACATGGCCATCGCCCCGAACAACGACACGAAGCCACCGACGGTAATCTGGTCGGCGGCCGATTGCAGGGAAGCGAAATAGATGACCGCGCCCAAGGCCAGAATCGCCAGTAATTGCACCAGCGGTCCGCTGGCCTCGGAGGCGGCGACCAGCTTCATGCTAAAATGGCGAACCCGGTTGTTAACCCGGTGGAAACGCTCTCGCTCGTAGTCCTGCCCGCCGAAGATCTTGATGACCTTATGGCTTTGCAGCACTTCGTCGATGACGTGGGTCAGGTCGCCCATCAGGTTTTGCAATTCCCGGCTCAACCGCCGCAACCGCCGGCTGACCACGCGGACGATCATGGCGATGCCGGGCGCGATCAGGAACGCCATCAGCGACAGCTTCCAGTTCAGATACAACATCCAGCCCAGCAGGCCGACGACCGCCAACCCATCCTTGACCAATGTCACCAGCGCCTGGGTGGTGGCGGTCATCACCTGGCTGACATCGTAGGTCAGGCGGGACAGCAGACTGCCGGCGGAATGATCGTCGAAATAGCGGGTCGGCAGGGTGAGCAACCGGCCAAACAGGGCATCGCGCAGATCCATCACCACCCGGTGGGCGATCCAGTTCATCGCCACCGAACCGATGAAACCGGTCACGCCGCGCACGATGAACACCGCGACCAGCAACAACGGCATCAAGCGGATGGTGGACGGATCTTTCTCGACGAAGCTGCCGTCCAGCAGGGGCTTGATCAAGGCCGGAATCATCGGCTCGGTCGCGGCGGCGGCGGCGGTGCCGAGCATCGACAGCGCGAAGATGCGGGTATACGGCCGGACGTATCGCAGCAGCCGGAGGTAAAGGTCCTTGCTATTCATCATCTTGGAATGGCGGACAGGTGAGGGGCGAGGCGCGTGAGGGGCGAGGCGTCTTCAACGTCCGCCCGCCCCCCTCACTCCTTTGGCCTTGCCGCATCATGCTATCATGCCGTCATCGTGAAACAGTCCCCAATCAGTCGATGAAACCGCAAATTCCCTCTTTCGCCCCGGCCCGGGTGCTGATCGCCGGCGATGTGATGCTGGACCGCTACTGGCTCGGTCCCAGTTCGCGCATCTCGCCGGAAGCCCCGGTGCCCATCGTCAAGGTCGAGGACGTCGAGGAACGTCCCGGCGGAGCGGCCAACGTGGCGGTCAACATCGCCACCCTCGGCGGTCAGGTCCGGGTACTCGGCGTCGCCGGCGCCGACGAGGCCGCTGCGGTGCTGGAAACCAAATTGCATCGGCTGGGCGTGGCCAGCGACCTGATCCGCCAGCCCGGTCAGGCGACGATCACCAAGCTGCGAGTGCTGAGCCGCAACCAGCAGTTGTTACGGCTGGATTTCGAGGACGGCTTCCCCGGTTTCGACCCGGCCGCCCTTCAGGAACGCTTTGCTGCCTGGTTGTCGGACAGCGATGTTGTGGTGTTGTCCGATTATCAAAAGGGCGCATTGCGCGAGGTCGAGGCGCTGATCGGCGCTGCCCGCGCCGCCGACCGACCGGTGCTGGTGGATCCCAAGGGTCGCGACTATGGCCGCTACCGGGGCGCGACCCTGCTAACGCCCAACTTGGCCGAGTTTGAAACCGTGGCAGGCTCCTGCCGCGACGAAGCGGAACTGGCGGATAAGGGCCAGGCGCTGCGCGAACATCTGGAACTGGAAGCCCTGCTGATCACCCGAGGCGAGCAGGGCATGACCCTGCTGCGCGCCGGAGCCGATCCGCTGCATCTGGCGGCCCGCGCTCGTGAGGTCTACGACGTGACCGGCGCCGGCGACACGGTGATCGCCACCCTGGCCGCCGGGCTGGCCGCCGGGTTGGATCTGCCGGCGGCGACCGTATTGGCCAATCTGGCGGCCGGCATCGTGGTCGGCAAGTTGGGCACCGCCAGCGTCACCGTGTCCGAACTGCGCCGGGCGTTGTACGAACACGAAGAACCACCGCGCCGGGTGCTCGACGAGGCGCAACTGTTGCGGACGGTGGCCGACGCCAAGGCCCATGGCGAAACCATCGTCATGACCAACGGCTGTTTCGACATCCTGCACGCCGGGCACGTCACCTATCTGGAACAGGCCAAACGGCTCGGCAACCGCCTGATCGTGGCGGTCAACGCCGACGCCACGGTGCGCCGGCTCAAGGGCGTCGACCGGCCGGTCAATCCGCTGGCGCAACGGATGCGGGTGTTGGCCGGACTGGCGGCAGTGGACTGGGTGACGCCGTTCGACGAAGACACCCCCGAGCGGTTGATCTGCGCGGTCAAACCGGATTACCTGGTCAAGGGCGGCGACAACGACCCGGCCCACATTCCCGGCAACCGCTGCGTTTGGGATGCGGGCGGCCAGGTAGTGGTCATGGACTATATCAAAGGCTGCTCGACCACTAGCACCATTGCCCGAATCCTGCGCCGGCCATGAAGCTTCTAAATCCGACCTTGAACGTGGACGTCGCCATCATCGGCGGCGGCATCGCCGGCCTGTGGCTCTTGGCCCGACTGCGCCAGCACGGCTATGGCGCGCTGCTGATCGAAAACGAGCGGCTCGGCGCCGGTCAAACCGTCTCTGCCCAAGGCATCATCCACGGCGGCGCCAAGTACAGCTTGAGCGGCCAGCTCAGCGATTCGGCCACCGCCATCGCTGGAATGCCGGCCCTGTGGCGGCGTTGCTTGAGCGGCGGGGACGAAATCGACCTGCGCGAAGCGCGGGTGCTGGCCAACCACCAATACTTGTGGGCGACTCGCGCTCCGACCTCGCGGCTGGCGGCGTTCTTCGCCAGCAAGCTGATGGGCGGACGCATGGCAAAGGCGACGGACGATGCGCCGGCGGTATTGCGCCACCCGGAGTTCCGAGGCGTGGTGTACCGGCTGGACGAGCCGATCGTGGATGTAGCCTCGGTGTTGGCGGTGTTCGCCCAGCGTTACCGCGACGCCATCGTGCTCAATCAGGGGCCGGTGACACCAAAGGCGGATGGCACGCTCACCCTGCGTCATGCCGGCCGACCGACATGGGTGATCCGACCGACCTGCACCGTATTAACCGCCGGCGCCGGCAATGCCGCGGTGCCGTGGGCGACGCTGCAACTGCGGCCCCTGCACATGGTCATGGCGCGCGGCATCGCCCTGCCCGGCCCGCTTTACGCGCACTGTCTGGGCGCCAGCGACGTGCCGCGATTGACCGTGACCAGTCACTGCGACGCCAGTGGCCGGCTGGTCTGGTATCTCGGCGGCGGCCTGGCCGAGGATGGAGTCCAGCGCGACCGTCGCGAACAGATTCGTGCGGCCCGACGGGAACTCGAAACGCTGCTGCCGTGGGCGGACTGGTCGCAAGCGGAGTTCGCTACCTTCACCGTCCAGCGGGCCGAAGCTCGCCAGTCGCAGGGAACCCGGCCAGCCGAACCCGGCATTTTCCGCAATGGGCGGATGCTCGCCGCCTGGCCGACCAAGCTGGCGCTGGCGCCGCTGCTGGCCGAGCGGATTGAGGACGAATTGCGGAAGCTCGGCGTACGTCCGCGGCCGGCTCATTTACAGTCGCTGGCGGACTGGCCACGACCGGAGGTAGCAATCCCGCCCTGGGACCGGGAAGATCTGGCATGGAGCTGAGGCCGCTGGGCGCGACCGGCCTGCGAATCAGCCCGCTGGGGTTGGGCACGGTGAAATTCGGCCGCAACCAGGGCGTCAAGTATCCACGGGCGTTCGAGCTGCCGTCGGACCGGGAGGCGCTGGCGCTGCTCGAACTGGCCTGGGAGCTGGGCATCAACTTGCTGGATACCGCGCCGGCCTACGGTGAGAGCGAGGAGCGGCTGGGCCGACTGCTGCGGCAATGCCGGCGGGACTGGGTGATCGTCACCAAGGTCGGCGAGGAGTTCCACGCCGGCGAATCCCGCTTCGATTTCTCTGCCGCCGCGACCCGCGCCAGCGTAGTACGCAGCTTGCAGCGGCTGGGGGTCGAGGCGCTGGATGCGGTGTTGATCCATTCCAGCGGCGACGATCTGGCGATTCTGGAGCGGGAAGCCGTGTTACCAACCTTGCTCGATCTCAAACAGGCCGGTCTGACGCGGGCAGTCGGGATGTCCAGCAAAACCGTGGCTGGCGGTCTGCGGGCGGTGGAGTACTGCGATCTGGTGATGGTCACCTACAACCTGTCCCAGCGGGAGGAGTTGCCGGTAATCCGCGCCGCCCACGCCGTTGGTAAGGGCGTATTGATCAAGAAGGGCCTGCTTAGCGGCCATCTGGATCAAAGATCGGAGGTTGATCCAGTGCGGGCCTCGCTGGAGTTGATCTACGCCGAGCCGGGGATCGGCAGCGTGGTGGTCGGCACCCTGAATCCGGCGCATCTGCGGGCGAACGTGGCGGCGGTGGAAGACTGGTCGGATGCGCCGTCATCTGTTTTATAGTGACTCCTCACCCCAGAGTGGATGACCACAATGAGGACAAGTTTTGATCTTCTTCGCAGACTTAATAGTTTTCTTGATGCCCTTGATTTCATTAAGCATCTTTTTGAGGCGCTTCTTATTTCTGTTCTTCTTGGGAATAGAAAGCTCTTTGACTATCTTGTCACGAAGCTTTTTGACTTTTGATTCAAAGACAGGAACGAAGTTTTCCACAGTATCACCTTACTTATTTTCATCTGTTGCAGTAGCTAAAATATAGAGAGCATACTTGAACAGATCAAGCAAGCTTTGATTGAAGGTGATCGGCTTTGCCTTCACCTTTGAGAGAACGATAGAGGTCAGGTCATGTCTTTTGCGTCCCTGTTCCTATAAGAAGCAACCTCATGGGTCACGCTGACGACGTTGGAGACACAAAAGACAAGACATGAGCCCGACAGCTCTGTACGGAGATCCAAAAGACAAGACATAACTATATGATATCATTAATTTATTTTGATATGTAAGGTTAAAACCCCTGCCTTTAGGCGGGTAGCTTTCAGCTACGATGCTCTGAGCGCAGCTTGGTGCTAGCAGTATGGTTGAACGGAAGAGCAACAAACGGAATACCGAATAGCATAAAAGCCCGCTTGAACCATTTCCTGATATTAATATAACTGCGATTATCTTGAGACTCTTGAGGTTCTCTTGGAGGACTAACATGCTGTAATTGTATTATGGCAGTCAACAGCCCGATGACAGCGCTTATTATTCCCAAAACAGCCACTATCAAATCGATCTTATCCATTCTTAAAATCCCTAAAATCAAGATCGCCTTTCGGTGCGTGTTTCGGCTTCTTGGGTGGAGATTGGCAACCTTTTACTCGCCGAATCTGAACCTGATTGAATAGCTCTTCAGGTTCTCAGCCCCGCAGCGCCGCCCGCAGCCGCTCCACCCCTTCAGCCAGTCGTGGAATGGCGTTGGTGTAGGCGAAACGGACGTGCTGTTGCGGCCGGTGGTGGCCGAAATCGAGGCCCGGCGTGATGGCGACGCCGGTTTCTTCCAGCAGGCGCAGGGCGAAACCGTAGCTGTCGTCGGTGAAGCGGCCGCAGTCGGCGTAGAGATAGAACGCACCGTCCGGGGTGACGGGGATGTGAAAACCCAGTTCGCGCAGCGCCGGCAGCAGAAAATCCCGCCGCGTCTGCAATTCCCGCCGGCGTTCCTCGAAGATCGCTTGCGCTTCCGGCTCGAAAACCGCTAGCGCTGCGTATTGCGCCGGGGTGGACGCCGCCAGGTACAGATTCTGCGCCAACTTTTCCGCATCGCCGACGCAATCCTCGGGCGCGACCAGCCAGCCCAGCCGCCAGCCGGTCATCCCGTAATACTTGCTGAAGCTATTGACGACGAACACCCGCTCCGAGTAAGCCAGCGCGGTTTGGACCGGCGCGCCATAAACCAATCCATGATAGATCTCGTCCATGATCACCCGCCCGCCCCGCGCCTCGACTGTGGCGATGATCGCCGCCACCTCATCGGGCGCGATCACCGTGCCGGTGGGATTAGCCGGCGAAGCCAGCAGCACGGCGACCGTCCGTTCGTCCCAGTAACGCTCCACCAACTCGGCGGTGAGTTGGTAGCAGGTCTCCGGCCCGACCGGAATCCCCACCGCCTCGCCTTCCACCAGCCGCACGAAATGCCGGTTGCAGGGATAGCCGGGATCGGCCAGCAACACCCGGTCGCCGGGGTTGATCAGCACCGCCGTCGCCAGTTGCAGCGCGCCGGAAGCGCCGGGGGTGATCAGGATGCACCGGGCGGGAACCTCAACTTCGTAACGGTCCCGGTAGTGATCGCTAATGGCCTGGCGCAGTTCCGGCAGGCCGGCGGCGGCAGTGTAACGGGTGCGGCCTTCCGCCAGCGCCCGCTGGCCGGCGGCGATGATCGGCGCGGCGGTCGGAAAATCCGGCTCGCCGATCTCCAGGTGGATGATGGAACGGCCCGTCGCTTCCAGCGCCTTGGCGCGGGCCAGCAGCGCCATGACGTGGAACGGCGCGATGTCCGCCATGCGGCGGGCGGACGCAACCTTGTCAGCGGCCAAACGTCCGCCCCCGGTCGTCGTCTTCCTCGTGGATGGCGAGATCCGGCAGGTTGGTCGCTCGCTGGGCATTGCTCGTCTCCGTGCCCTCGGTCAGCCGGATTTGCAAGCCGACGTTATTCTTGGAATCGGCGTTTTTGATGGCTTCGTCCTTGGAAATCTTGCCTTCCTTGTACAACTTGAACAGCGACTGATCGAAGGTCTGAGTACCCGACTCGGTGGACTGCTCCATCGCATCCTTGATGTAATCGATCTTGCCCTTCTGAATCAGATCGGCGATGTAGGGCGTGTTCAGCAGCACCTCCACCGCCGGCACCAACCCGCCGCTCAGCGAGCGGATCAGTCGCTGGGAGATAATACCGCGCAGGTTCATCGACAAATCCATCAGCAACTGCGGCCGGGCGTCCTCGGGGAAAAAGTTGACGATGCGCTCCAGCGCACCGTTGGCGTTGTTGGCGTGCAGGGTGGACAGCACCAAGTGGCCGGTTTCGGCGAAGGTCAGCACGTATTTCATCACGTCGCGGGCGCGGACCTCGCCCACCAGGATCACGTCCGGCGCTTCACGCATGGCGCTGCGCAGAGCGTTTTCGTAGTCGTGGGTATCGATGCCAATCTCGCGCTGGCCCACCACCGATTTCTTGTGCTGGTGGGTGAACTCGATCGGATCCTCGATGGTGAGAATATGACCCGGCGCGCTGGAGTTGCGGTGGTCGATCATCGCCGCCAGCGTGGTGGATTTGCCAGATCCGGTGCCGCCCACCAACAGGATGAGGCCGCGCTTTTCCATGACCAGTTGCCGCAACAGAGGCGGCAGACCCAGTTCCTCGACTTGGGGGATGTCGCCCTTGATGTAGCGAATCACCATGGACACTTCGCCGCGCTGCTTGAACACGTTGGAGCGGAACCGGCCAACGCCCTGCAGTGGAATGGCGAAGTTGAGTTCCCACTCGTGCTCGAATTCCTTGATCTGATCGTCCTTCATGACCGAGTAGGCGATCTCGCGCACCTGGCCCGGCCCCAGTATCTTGTTACCGATCGGGCGCACCACCCCGCCGATTTTGATGTTCACCGGCGCGCCCACATAAAAGAACAGGTCGGAGGCACTTTTATCGACCATCAATTTAAGATAAGGAGTGATATCCACGGCAAACCCTCCCTCAGGCCAGACGATTCAGACCATTGAGCGCGGCGACCCGATACGCCTCGGCCATGGTCGGATAATTGAACGTGGTGTTAACGAAATAGTGGATGCTGTTGGCCTCGCCCCGCTGGGCCATGATCGCCTGTCCGATGTGGACGATCTCGGCCGCCTGGTCACCAAAGCAGTGGATGCCCAGAATTTCCAGGGTGTCGCGCTGGAACAGCAGCTTGAGCATACCCACGGTGCGGCCGGTGATCTGGGCGCGCGCCAGGCTCTTGAAATAGGCGTGGCCGACCTCGTAGGGCACCCGGGCCTCGGTCAGCTCGCGCTCGGTGCGACCCACCGAGCTGATCTCCGGCGAGGTGTAGATGCCGGTCGGGATGTAATCCACCAGATGATGGTCGCAACTACCGTTGACCAGATGGGTGGCGGCGAACCGGCCCTGATCGTAGGCGGCGCTGGCCAGGCTGGGATAGCCGATCACATCACCCACCGCGTAGATGTGCGGCAAGGCGGTGCGATAGCTCTCATCCACCTTCACTTGCCCGCGGTTGCTGGGAACGATACCGAGATCCTCCAACCCCATGTTGGCGGTGTTGCCGGTGCGACCGTTAGCCCACAGCAGCACGTCGGCCTTGATCCGTTTGCCGGACTTAAAACTCATCACCGCACCGTCCGGCAGGCCCTCGACCGCTTCGTACTCCTCGTTGTGGCGGATCATCACACCCTGGTCGCGCAGGTGGTAGCTGAGGGCGTGGGCGATCTCGTCGTCGAGGAAGGACAACAATTGCGAACGGGTGTCGACCAGATCCACCTTGCAGCCCATGTTGCGGAAGATGCTGGCGTATTCGCAGCCGATCACCCCCGCGCCGTAGATCAGGATGGAACGGGGCGTAGTGGACATGCTGAGCAGGGTGTCGCTGTCGAAGATACGCGGGTGGTTGAAATCGATATCGCGGGGCCGGAATGGATGGGAGCCGGAAGCGATGACGAAAGCGTCGGCGGTCAGGACGGTGGGCTCGGCCTGCTGACCAGAACGCACCCCCAGGGTGTGGGCGTCGAGGAATTTGGCGTGGCCGTGGTAGAGCCGAACCCGGTTGCGCTCGTAAAAATCCCGACGCATGGTGGTCTGGCGGGCGATGACCGATTCGGCGGAGCGCAGCAGGTCGGGATAGGACAGCTTCAAGGTGTGACCGAGCGCGTTGCGGAAAGCCGGGCTGGTGTTGAACTCCAGCATCCGATTGATGGAATGCCGCAGCGCCTTGGACGGGATGGTGCCCCAATGGGTGCAACCGCCGCCGACCAGGTGGTATTTCTCGATCACCGCCACCGACTTCCCATCTTTGGCGGCTTTCATGGCGGCTCCCTCCCCTCCCGGACCGGTGCCGATCACGATGACATCGTAGTTCTGGTCGTTCATTGCGCGCTCGTCGGTGGTTTCGGCGGAAGACGCAGGGCGTTCCACCAATCTCTGATTGTTAGCGGTATAGTTTAGTCTCTTTAGATGGCTGGGACAAAACGGGTATTTGGAACGGGCCTGCCCGCCGTTGCTTTGCAGTGGTACGCTGGCCACCTTCGTAATTTCTCTTCCGGAACTCCCATGACCGTCCGCATCCTGCTGGTCGAGGACGAACCAGCGATCGCCGAAATCGTCGAATTCGCGCTGGCCAGCGAAGGCTTCCAGGTGAACTGGCGCTCGCTCGCCCGCGAGGCCGAAGCCGCGCTGGCCACCGCCTCCTTCGATTTGCTCATCCTCGACCTCGGGCTACCCGACGGATCGGGGCTGGAACTGCTCAAGCGGTTGCGGCGCGCGTCGGAGATGCCGGTGTTGATTCTTTCCGCCCGCACCGCCGAACTGGACCGGGTGCTCGGGCTGGAACTGGGCGCGGACGATTACGTCGCCAAGCCGTTCAGCCCGCGCGAACTCGCCGCCCGAGTCAAGGCCATTCTCAAACGCACCGTTCGGAACCACCCTGCCGCGGAACCGACGCCCGCCGATGCAAGCCCAGACGCCGGGTTCGTGGTGGATGAAGCCCGCGCCACGGTGTGCTTTCGCGGCCGACCGCTGGACCTGACCCGTTACGAATACCTGCTGCTGAAAACCCTGCTGGCCCAGCCGGAACGGGTATTTTCCCGGGCGCAACTGATGGACCGGGTCTGGCCCGACCCCACCGCCAGCTTCGAGCGTAGCGTGGACACCCATATCAAGACGCTGCGGGCCAAGCTGCGGGAGCTTGACCCGAACCTCGATCCGATTCGTACCCATCGCGGCCTGGGTTATTCGATCCAGACCAGCGACCGGTCTTGAATCCCGGCCGCCATGCGCCTTGGCCTCAAGCTGTTTCTCGGCTACTTCCTGATCGTCGGCCTCGGCGTCTACTTCTCGCTGAACATCCTCGGCAAGGAATTGAAACCGGCTTTCCGCCAAGCTACCGAGGAAACCCTGATCGACACCGCCAACATCCTGGCGGTGCTGGCGCGCGACGAACTGCTGAACGGTGGCATCGCCGACGGCCGCTTTCAGGCCCGGTTGAACGAGTACGCCCAGCGCGCGCCCAACGCCCGGGTGTGGGACATCGTCAAGAACCGCCTCGACCATCAGATTTACATCACCGACGACCGGGGCATCGTCCTGTTCGATTCCAGTGGCCAGGCCGTCGGCCGGGACTACTCCCACTGGAACGATGTCTACCTGACCCTGCGCGGTCGATATGGCGCCCGCACCACCCGCGACGATCCCCGCGACGAGCGCAGTTCGGTGATGTACGTGGCGGCGCCGATCCGCGATGGCGAACGCATCCTCGGGGTGCTGGCCGTGGCCAAGCCGGGTTCCAGCGTCCAGCCCTACGTCGACCGGGCCGAAACCAAGCTGCAACGGGCCGCCGCCGTGCTGGTGATGGTCTCGCTGGCGGTGGGACTGGTG
Source organism: uncultured Gammaproteobacteria bacterium (assembly GCA_963719395.1). Classification (GTDB taxonomy): domain Bacteria; phylum Pseudomonadota; class Gammaproteobacteria; order Competibacterales; family Competibacteraceae; genus Contendibacter. Next base: position 197,215 of record CAVRCC010000034.1, read on the forward strand.
TTCTCCTGGTCGCTGGCGCGTTCCATCGGCCGGCTGGCCACCTACGCTCGCGCCGCCGCCGAAGGGCGGCGGGGAATCGCGCCGAAGGGCGGCGGGCCGGAACTGCGAGCGCTAGCCGAAGCGGTGGAGACGATGCGGAACCGGCTGGAGGGTCGGGATTATGTGGAACGCTACGTCCACACCCTGACTCACGAGATGAAGAGTCCGCTGGCCGCCATCGCCGGCGCCGCCGAACTGTTGCAGGGCGACTTGGCCGCACCGCAACGACAACGCTTCGCCGATCTGGTCGCCGGCGAGGCCGAACGACTGCGGCGCCTGGTCGAGCGGTTGTTGGCGCTGGCCACGGTCGAGCAGCGGCGCGAGCCGCAGGAACGGCGGCCGGTCCCGATCCACCAGACGGTGGAGGAATGGCTCGCCTCCCACGCGCCCGCCATCGACCGCAAGTCGCTGCGCATCGACCACCGTATCCCGGCGGACGCAGCGTTTCGGGGCGAGCCGTTCCTGATCGTCCAGGCCATCGGCAACCTGCTCGACAACGCGCTGGATTTCACTCCCGCTCAGGGCGCCATCACGCTGGATGCCGAATCGGTCGACAGTGCTTGGCGGCTGACGGTAAGCAACACCGGCAGCGCTATCCCCGATTATGCGCGCGGCCGTCTGTTCGAGCGCTTCTATTCCCTGCCCCGCCCGGACACTGGCCGGAAAAGCACGGGTCTGGGGCTGGCGTTCGTCCGGGAAGTGGCGCAACTGCACGGTGGGGCGATTGCGGTGGATAACGTGCTGGATTCGGAAGGCGCCGTTGCTGGCGTGGTTGCCCGACTCACGCTGCCGGCGGCCTGATCGGTCTTCGACTTCACGCCCCGCGCCCGAATTCACCGAATCCCCACAATGTCCCTCACGATCCGCCCATCAAAAGCTCAACTGGACCGGATAGGCTCAGCTCATCGATTCACCGAGGGAGCCCTCCATGCGATACAGCCTGTTTGCCAAAACCACCCTGATTTTCCTGATCACCATCATTCTCGCCATCGGGCTGACCCGGATCGGATTTCTGGTGGACGAACGCGCCGGTCGCCGCGATAGCGTCGTCGCCGAAATCGCCGCCGCCACCGCTCGCGACCAAACCCTGGTGGGACCGATACTGGTCCTTCCCTACACCCGCATCGTCAAGACGCTGAAACCCAGCGAGAAGGACGAGAACAAGATGATCAAGGTGGAAAAACGCGCTTCGGACTACATCTATCTGCTGCCGGCCGAACTGGACATTCAAGCCACCCTGAACACCGAACAGGTGCGGCGCAGCCTATACCATGCTGTGGTGTTCGGCGCCAGCATCGTGGTCAAGGGCCGTTTCACCAGCGAGGGCGGCTTGCTGAAGCCGGAACCCAACGAACAGATCACCTTCGGCGACCCGCGCCTGATCGTCGGCATCGCCGATCCGCGCGGCATCCTGCGCGCGCCGGTGCTGACTTGGGCCGGGCAACGGCTCGATGTCCTGCCGGGCACCGCCGAGGAAAAAATGCCGAACGGCATCCAGGCCCACATCGGTGGCATCAACCCACAGGGGCCGTGGTCGGCCGAGTTCGCACTCTCGCTCGACCTGCGCGGCACTCAGTCCTTCGACTTGGTCCCGGTCGGCGATACGACCCGGATCAGCGTGCGCGGAGGTTGGCCGCACCCCAGCTTTTATGGGCAGTTCCTGCCGGAAACGCGCGAAGTGACCGCCACCGGCTTCTCCGCCACTTGGTCCACCACCCGGCTGGCCACCAACCTGATTCACCAACTGAACGCCTACCTGCGTGGCGATCAGGGCCTCGACACCCTGATCGGGGTGCGCTTCGTCGATCCAGCCGACGGCTACGCCCAGACCGACCGCGCAATCAAATACGGGCTGCTGTTCATCGGCCTGACCTTTGCCGCCTTCTTCCTGTTCGAGGTGCTCAAGCGGCTGGCGATCCACCCCTTCCAGTACGGGCTGACCGGCGGGGCGCTGGTGCTGTTCTACCTGCTGCTGCTGTCGCTGTCCGAACATCTGGACTTCGGCATCGCCTACGCCATCGCCACCGTCGCCTGCGTGGCGCTGCTGGCTTACTATCTGGTTTACGTCCTGGGCAGCCTCGTCCGGGGCGCGAGCTTCGGAGCGCTGCTCGCCGCCGTGTTCGGAGTGCTGTACGTCCTGATCAGCCTGGAGGATCACGCCCTGCTGGCCGGCTCGGTGACTCTGTTCGGCTGCCTGGCGCTGGTGATGGTGCTGACCCGCAAGGTGGACTGGTACCAGTTGGGCGATGCCCTGGGCGCGCGGCGCGGCAAGAGCGCGAACGGCGGCTAAACCGCCCCGCAATACCGATGCCGAGTGGTGAAACAACCGAGGCCGCCCACGGGGGCGGCCTCTCATCCTGGAAGGACGGCTCGCCTCACTTCAGATAGCGCAGCGCGAACGACACCATTTCGCCCAACACCTTTTGCACCGCCGCGTTGGCCGCCCGCGCCGCACCGTTGGCATCCTCGCTGGGCGCCGGCTCCACCGCATCGAACACCTGCGTGCCCAGCACGTGCCCGCTCTTCATATCCACCGCCTTGATCCGCGCCGTCAGCCGCACCCGGCTGGGACGGGTCATGGATTCCTGTTGAGCGGATCACGTCCACATCCACCCGCAGGTTCGCCAGTCCCGGCGCCGGCGGCGATATTACTGCTTTGAACGCGCCGGTCTTCTCGAAGGCGCGCACCAGGATCGGCAGCAGCATCCGGGCCGGCGCATCGCTCCAAGTGCTGTCTTTGTAGTAATCCAGCTTGGGGGGTTCCCGCGTGTAGGCCATACGGTTGGAGTCGAACCCCGGCGCCGCCTTGGGCGCCGTCACCAACAGCGTCTTGCCGCTGGCACGCCGGGCCGGCGCGGGCATAAGAAAAATAACCGACCTCCAGCAAATAAGTTTGCGCTGGCGGCGATTGATCCTGCGGCAGCGTACATCCGGCTAGCGCTAGCATCGCCCACAATACCCCACCAACCCGGGTCGCTGCCCGTTTGCGTTCGCGACCAACGACGCGTGTCATATCCTCTCTCCTGGCTGTTCCAACCGTTCTATTGATTTATGGAAAAAACGCTCGAAGCGCAAAGCGCCTTTCGCCTTCGCCTTTCGCCTTTCGCCTTTCGCCTTTCGCCTTTCGCTTTTCGCCCTTCGCTTTACTCATTCCTCCCCCGGTCCCGGCCGACCGCTGGGCTTGCCCAGCAGCAGAGCGCGGGGGTTCTGTCCCAGCAACTCGGCCAGTTGCCGCAGGGTCGTCACCATTTCACCCGCCTGCGCCAGCAATTCGTTCAACTCGGGCACGGTGGTCTGCCCCAGCCGCTGCAATTCGCGCTGCCCATCCTTGGCCATGCCGCTCAAATCCCGGCTGGTCTGATTGAACGTATCGGCCGTCTTGCGCACCGCCTGGGCGCCCGCGCGAAAATCGCTCCAAGGTCGCACGAAGCTGCCCGTTCAAGTCGCCTGCGCCTTCCAGCGCGACCGCCAGTTGATCCAGCGCCTTGCCGATCCGCTCCGCGCGCCCCGCCAGGGCGCCGGTGAAGGTTTCCACATTCGCCAGCGTCTGGCGGAGGCTGTCGGCCCGATCGGCCAGCGCCCCGGTAATCTTGTCGAGATGTTGCAAGGTCTGGGTGATGGCGGTCTGGTTGTCGTCGTTCAGCAACCGTTCCAACCGACTCGACAAGCTGTTGACGTTGGTCAAAATATTGTTGAAGGCGTCGTCCAACCGCGCCACCAGCGACGGTCCGGCTTGAATCACTGGCAATTCCTGATCGGCATCCTTCTCCAGCGGCGGCGATTGACCGCCACCGCCGCTCAACTCGACCGCCGCCACCCCGGTCAGCCCCTGCTTGGACAGGGTCGCGATGGTATCGCGCCGGATCGGCGTGCCCCGTTCGATGTCCAGCACCACATCCACCTGATCGGAATTGTTGGGGTCCAACCGAATGGATTCCACCTGCCCGACCTGGACGCCGCGATAGCGCACGGTCGCCTTGGGGTTCAGGCCGGCCACCGACTCCCGGAAGTACACCCGATAGCGGTCGTAGGTCTTGTTATCACCGCCCAGCGTCAGCCAGAACACCGCACTCGCCAACGCCGCGAACAGGACGATCACGAACAGCCCGACCAAGGCGTAATTCACTTTGCTCTGCACGCCTGCTCCCGCGCCGCGCGACCGCGCGGCCCTTCGAAATAAGCCCGAATCAGGGGGTGCTCCGCTTGGGTTAGTTCCCGCATCGGCGCATAACCGATCACCCGCTTTTCGCCCAGGAACGCCACCCGGTCGGTGGCGCTCCACAGCGTATCCAGATCGTGGGTCACCATCACCACCGTCAATTTCAGCGACTCTTTGAGCTGCACCACCAGTTCATCGAAAGCCCCGGCGCTGACCGGGTCCAGTCCAGCGGTCGGCTCGTCCAGAAACAACAGTGCCGGGTCCAGCGCCAGCGCCCGCGCCAGCGCCGCCCGCTTCAGCATCCCACCGCTCAGTTCGCGCGGCAGCTTGTCTCCCGCGTCGGCGGGCAACCCCGCCAGCGCGATCTTGAGATCGGCGATTTCCGCGATCCGCCCTGCGGGCAGGCGGGTATGTTCGCGCAACGGCACCGCCACGTTCTCCCGCACCGTCAGCGAACTAAACAGCGCGCCCTGCTGAAACAGCATCCCAAAGCGCCGACGCAAGCGGAACGCCGCGCTATCACCGATACCGACGATCTCTTGGCCAAACAGTTGGATGGAACCGGCCGCCGGCCGCAGCAGCATGATAATCGCCCGCAGCAGCGTGGTCTTGCCGGAACCGCTGCCACCGACCAGGGCGACCACTTCGCCGCGTCGAACATCGAGATCCAGATGTTCGTGAATGACCGTCGCGCCGAACTGGGTTCGTAGCCCCCGAACCGCAATTACGATATCCCCCTGGACCGCGCTCAGCGCCATAATCCCACGCTGCCGAGTATCACCGAGAACACCGCATCGGCGGCAATCACCAGGAAGATCGATTGCACCACGCTGACCGTGGTCTGCCGGCCGACGCTGTCGGCGCCGCCGCGCACCTGAAAGCCCTGGTAGCAGCCGACCAGGGCGATGATGGCGGCGAACACCGGCGCCTTGCCCACTCCGAGCAGGAACGAGGTCGGCGTCACCACCTGCGGGAAGCGGTCGAGGAAATCGCCGAAGCTGACCTCCAGCAGCACCCGCGCCATGACCATGCCGCCGAACACGCTCAGCGCGTCGGCGAACACCGTCAGCAGCGGCAGGGCGACGACCAGCGCCAGCAGTTTGGGCAGCACCAGCAGGTCCATGGGCGGAATGCCGATAGTGCGCAGCGCGTCCACCTCCTCGGTGACCTGCATGGTGCCGATCTGGGCGGTGTAGGACGAGCCGGTGCGACCGGCGACGATGATGGCGGTGATCAGCGGCGCCAGCTCGCGCAACATGGTCAGCGACACCAGTTCGACGATAAAAATGTTAGCGCCGTAGGATTTGAGCTGTTGACCGCCCTGGTAGGCGATGACGATGCCCATCATGAACGACAGCAGGGCGATGATCGGCAGGGCGTTGACGCCGGCGGTTTCGACGTTGCCGAACAGCGCCCGCCAGCGAAACCGGCCGGGATGCAGCGTCAACCGCCCCAAAGCCGCCGCCGCTTCGCCGATAAAGGCCAGAAATCCGAGGGCGCGGATCGCGTGCAGCCCAACCCATCGGCCCAGCCGCTCCAATCCGTTTTGACGCGGCGGCGGCGGCGGGAGCGCCCCGGCGGTGGCGCGGCGTTCCCGCACCAGATCCAGCAGCGCCTGATGCTCCT
>CAVRCC010000035.1:0-32500 GCA_963719395.1 uncultured Gammaproteobacteria bacterium
TTTCATCCCAACCCTGCCATCGCCCGATGCCGATCCTTCAGTCGCCGGTAGTTCTGGGCCGAGTATTCCAGAAACTCCAGCTCGCGGTCGTTAAGCGGGCGGACCTGCTTGACCGGGCTGCCGACGTACAAATAACCGCTTTCCAATATCTTGCCAGTGGGCACCACGCTGCCGGCGCCGATGGTCACCCGCGTTTGCACCACCGCCTTGTCCATCACCACCGCGCCCATGCCGATCAGACAGTAGTCCTCGATGGTGCAGGCGTGCAGGATCACCTTATGGCCGACCGTGACATCGTTGCCGATCAGGGTCGGCTGGCCGCCCGGACAAAACCGGCTGTCGTGGGTCACATGGACGATGGTACCGTCCTGGATGCTGGTGCGGGCGCCGATGCGGATGCTCTGGATGTCGCCGCGAATCACGCACAGCGGCCAGACCGAACTGTCCTCGCCGATTTCGACATCGCCGATCACCACGGCGGTGTCGTCCACATGGGCGGAGGGATGAATGCGCGGCGCGTGTTGCTCGAAGGGACGGATCGGCATGACGGTTCTCGTGGTGGGGAAATTAGCGGTCGTCCTGGAGCAGCCAGCCCCGCTCGGTCTTGTGAAAGGTGACCCGCTCGGTGCGATGGCGACGTTCGCCGGCCTGAAACTGCCCGTATTTCAACCCCAGCGCCACCAGATCCAGCCCGGCCAGCAACGGGTCGCTGCGGTCGCGCAGATTGAGCGCCAGATCGGCCAGACTTTTCTGGAACACCAGATCGTATTCCACCTCGGCGACGTAGACGTTTTGGCTGGGCTCGAAACCGTTAGCTTTGCGAAAGTTCTCAACGATATAGAGATTGACGCCCTCGCGCAGCAAGCGTTCGGTCACCTGCCGCTGGATGTCGCCATCGCCGGGCCGGTTGGCGCAGGCGGCCAGCAGCAGGAAGACAAAGATCGGAAACAGCACACGTTGCATGGCGGGCATCCTCGCGCTCAGCGCATCGTCACCAGCTCTTCGGCGCTGGTGGGGTGAATGGCGACGGTGTCGTCGAAATCGCGCTTGGTCGCGCCCATGCGGATGGCGACCGCAAACCCTTGCAGCATCTCGTCCGCGCCCTCGCCGATGAGATGACAGCCGACGATTTTTTCTTCTGGCCCGACGCAGACCAGCTTCATCACCGTTTTCGGCTGGCGGACGGTGAAGGCGTGATACAGCGGGCGGAACTGGGTCTGATAAATCCGCACCGCGTCGCCGTATTGCCCCCGCGCGTCCTCTTCGGTCAGGCCCACCGTACCGATCGGCGGATGGCTGAACACCACCGTGGGGATGTTTTCGTAGGGCAACCGGCGATCCGGCTGGCCACCGAACAGGCGGTCGGCCAACCGACGGCCGGCGGCGATCGCCACCGGAGTCAGGTGGAAGCGCTCGGTCGCGTCGCCGATGGCGTAAACGCCGGGCACATTGGTATTCTGATAGAGATCGGTGGGAATGGCGCCGTTCGGATTCGTGGTCACGCCCGCCGCGGTGAGATCGAGCGCATCGGTGTTGGGATCGCGGCCGATGGCCCACAGCACGGCGTTCACGTTCGGGGCGCTACCCGACCCTTCGCAATGCAGGCTGAACGCCCCGGTGGCCAGGCGCGCGACCGCGCGAACCTGGGTGCGGGTCAACACGGCGATGCCGTCCTCGCGCAACCGCTCCAGCAACTGTTCGCGCAGCATGGCGTCGAACGGCCGCAAGAGGTGATCCTTGCGAACCAGCACGGTGACCTCGGCGCCCAGCGCGTGTAGCATTCCCGCCAACTCCACCGCGATGTAACCGCTCCCCACGATGGCGACGCGCGCCGGACAGGCGTTCAGCTCGAAGAAGCCGTCCGAGGTGATGCCGAACTGGGCGCCAGGCAGATTGGGAACCTGGGGCCGGCTGCCGGTGGCGATGACGATGTGGTCGGCGCTGTAGCGTTCGCCGCCGACCTCCAGGGTCCGGGCGTCCACGAACCGGGCGGAGCCGCGAATCAGGTCTATCCCGGCTTCGGCCAGATAGCCCCGATACCATTCGTTAATGCCGCTCACGAAGCGGTCGCGAGCAGTCTTCAGCTTTTGCCAGTCGAAGCCGAAATAATCGAGCTTGAAACCGTAGCCGGGGGCATCATCGAGCACATGGGCCAGGTGAGCGGCATACCACATCACCTTCTTGGGCACGCAGCCGACGTTGACGCAGGCGCCGCCGAGCCGGCCGGCTTCGATCAGGGCACAACGGGCGCCCTGTCGGGCGGCGCGCTCCACCACCGACAGGCCACCACTGCCGCCGCCGATGGCGATGAGATCGTAATGCTGGGCCATGCCTTCTCCTTTGCTGGGCGTGGTGAGGATCGTTATTAGATCATTTTAAGGTCGGTACATTTCGATTGAACAGTTACTATAGCGCGCGTCCGGGTAATACGCCCGTTGAAAGTGCTGGTATTGACACCGAACTGGAGAGGATGGCGATGCGACGAGGGTTGGGATTGGCGGGTCTGGCGCTGTGGCTGCTATCGGCCGGCGCCGGAGAATTGAACTGGCAGGGGCAACTGACCCAAGGGGGGCTGCTCGCCGGGCGGGCGTTGCCGGGAACCCGGCTGGAGCTGGACGGTCACCCGGTTCCAGTGGGGCCGGACGGCGCGTTCGTGTTCGGCTTCAGCCGCGACGCGCCGCCCCAGGCGCGGTTGGTGGTGATCTTTCCCGATGGCGCTCGGGAAGAACGACCGCTGAGGATCGCCCAGCGCCAGTACGACATCCAGCGCCTCAACGGCCTGCCGCCGGACAAAGTGACGCCGCCGCCGGCGCTGCTCGAGCGCATCCGCCGCGAAAACGCCCGGGTGGACGAAGCCCGCCGGCAACACATCCCGCAACCTTATTTCCTCGGCGGCTTTGCCTGGCCGACGACGGGCCGCATCAGCGGGGTGTACGGCAGCCAGCGCATTCTCAACGGCCAACCGCGCCAGCCGCACTACGGCGTGGATATCGCCGCGCCGGTCGGCACCCCGGTGCGCGCGCCGGCCGACGGCATCGTGACCCTGGCCGAGCCGGATATGTACTACACCGGCGCGACGCTGATCATCGACCACGGCTACCGCCTGAGTTCCACCCTGATGCATTTGCACCAGATTCAGGCCCAGGTCGGACAGCGGGTGCGCAAGGGGGATGTGGTCGCCACGGTCGGCAAAAGCGGCCGGGTGACCGGCGCGCATCTGGACTGGCGGATGAACTGGCGCGACGCGCGCATCGATCCCGCGCTACTGGTCCCGCCGATGCCGTAGAACGGGGTGATTGCCAGCGCGACGAGATGTCACAAAATTAAATCACTAAGCCGATATCTACAGGGGAAACACTACGCCTGGGCAAAGTGGTCGCGCAGCAGAGCGGTGATGTGCTCGGTGGGATGCGGTCGACTGAAGAGAAAGCCTTGCATCTCATCGCAGTTCATCGCCCGCAGGAGCATTAACTGATTTTCGGTCTCGACGCCCTCGGCGATCACCCCCAACCGCAAGCTGCGGGCCATGGCGATGACCGCGGCCGCAATGGCGTCGTCATCAATCTCTCCGCTGATGTCTTGCACGAAAGATTTATCAATCTTGAGGCGATCGATGGGAAACCGTCTCAAATAACTGAGGTTGGAATAGCCGGTACCGAAGTCATCAATCGCCAGTTGAACGCCCAGCCGCTTTAAAGCATGCAAGGTTTCCAGCATGCCTTCCTTCATCACCAGACTCTCGGTGATTTCAAATTCCAGCAATTCCGACCGCAGGCCGGTTTCCTGGAGAATCCGGGCGATCGACACCGATAGCTCCGGGTCAGCGAACTGGCGTGGCGACAGATTGACCGCGATTCGCAACGGCGGCAACCCGATGTTCTGCCACGCCACGGCCTGCGCGCAAGCGGTCCGGATCACCCATTCACCGATGGGAACGATCAAGCCGGTGTCCTCGGCCACCGGAATGAAGTCGGCGGGCGCCACGCTCCCCAGTTCTTGGCTCTGCCAGCGCAGCAGAGCCTCGACGCCCACGATTCGTCCGCTACCGATATCCACTTGCGGCTGGTAGTGCAGCGTCAGTTCCTGGCGGGCCAGCGCCTTGCGCAATAAACCCTCCATTTCAACGTGCTGGATGGTAGCGGCGTGCATCCGGTCCGAATAAAGCTGGTAATTGTTCCGCCCTTGGCTCTTGGCGTGATAAAGCGCGGCATCGGCATTCTTCAACAGGGTTTCCATGTCGGCGCCATCGAGAGGATACAGGGCGATGCCAATGCTGCAACCGCTGAATATCTCATTGCTATCGATCATGAACGGCTGGGCGATAACCGTCAAAATCCGCCGGGCCACCTTGGCGATATCGTCGGGATCGTTGATTTCGGTCAGGATGACAAATTCATCGCCGCCCAACCGCGCCAGCACATCCCGCGACAACAACAGATCGGAGTGGGTCGCGTAAACACGATCCGCCGAACGCACGCAGTCCTGCAGGCGAACCGCCACCTGCTGCAACAGCAGGTCGCCGACGCGATGTCCGAACGAATCGTTAATCCGCTTGAATTGATCCAGATCCAAAAACATCACCGCCAGTATCTGGGATCGGACTTTCGCCAACTCGATGGCTTCCCGCAGCCGTTCCTGTAGCAAAACCCGATTGGGCAGTCGGGTCAGGTGGTCGTAATTGGCGAGAAACTCAATGTGCTGGTCAGTCCGCTTGCGCTCGGTGATGTCCTCCCGCAACCAGACAAAGTGCGTGACGACGCCCTGCTCGTTCCGGATAGCGGAAACGAGGGCTGACTCCCAGAACAACTCGCCGTCCTTTTGACGGTTGCATAACTCTCCCTGCCAGACACCACCCGCAGCGATGGCCCGCTGCAGATGCTGATACGCCTCGGCGGTCAGGGTGCTGGTCTGCAAAAAATAGGGGGTCTTGCCCAGGAGTTCTTCCTGCGTGTAGCCGCTGACTTCAGTGAACTTGCGGTTGGCATATTCGATGATGCCGTGGGCATCGGTCATCAGGATGGAAACAGGATTCTGCTCGACCGCATAGGAGAGTTTGCACATGCCCTCCTCGGCCCGGCGCCGCGCGGTAATATCCTGCCCCACCACCACCCATCCGGCGGTCGCTTCCTCGGCGTCGGTAAACCGCGCGATGTTCCAGAGCAACGTATATTCGCTGCCATCCAATGCCTGAAGCACGCTTTCGCCACTGCGCGATCCTTCCAGCCCGCTCCAATTCCCCATGGACGGCAACGCGGCCATGAAGTCCGCTTCCACCGGCTCGCCCTGTTGGAAAGGGTAGAATTTTTGCGCCGCTGGGTTAAATTCCATGACCCGGCCTTTGCGGTCCAACACCAGAATAACGCTGCCCGTGGCCTGTATCAGCGTGCGAAACCGCTCTTCGCTTTCCCGCAACTCCAGTAATGTCTGACTGGCGCGCAGGATGTATCGTACCCGGTGATGTAGAACCAACCACTGGATCGGCTTGGTGATGAAATCGGTCGCTCCGACCTGATAAGCCCGTTCGATCGATTCGACATCGTCCAGGCCCGTGACCATCACGATGGGTAGATGCTGGCCACCGGGTAATTGCCGCAACACTTCACAGACGGCAAATCCATCCAGCCCCGGCATGATCACATCCAGCAGCACGATATCGGGTTGCTCGCGCTGGAACAGGCTCAAGGCCTGTTCGCCATCCGCCGCTTCCAAAACCGAGAACCCGCCTTGCAGTAACGCGGCGCTGGCCAGCAAGCGCTGTCCGGCATCATCGTCCACCACTAAAACCCGTGGTTGTTCCGGTACCGCACCCATCAAACGTCCTCCACCAGCTCGGTGCGCAAGATCGCTCGAGCGGTCATAAATGCCTGCTCGATATCCGCCAGTTGCCCTCCGGCATCCGTGACCCGTCCATTTCGCGCCTGCATTTCCAGTTCCTTGCACAAGCCCTGCAACTGCAGGGCTCCGACATTGGCGCTACTGGACTTCAACGTATGCGCGGCCACGCCCAGCGATTGAAAATCGTTGTTGGCGATGGCCTGCTCCATCCGTTCGATGAGCGGCGGCGTCCCTTGCAGGTATAGTTCGACCAGGCGGGCGAGCAGGTTGGGAGCGCCATTGCGTTCCAGCGTCCGAATTCTATCCAGCACGCTCTGGTCGATCACCACAGCCGCATCCGCATCCAGCCCGCGGCGACGGGCGTGCTCGGCGCGGGTTGGTCCGTCACGGGCTCGACGGGCGCGGGCAGCCAGCGATTCAGGATCGCAATGAGATCCTCCCGCATGAACGGTTTGCTCAAGTAATCGTCCATGCCGGCGGCCAAACAACGCTCTCGATCACCGCTGACCGCGTGGGCGGTCAGCGCCACGATGGGCAATCGCGTCGCCGTGGCCGTATGTCGCTCCTGCTCCTGCTCCTGCTCCCGCTCGCGGATGAGCGCCGTCGCCTGGAATCCATCCATGACCGGCATTTGGCAATCCATTAACACTAAATCATACGTTTCTTGCGCCACCATTTCGACCGCCTTGCGACCGTTCTCGGCCACCGTCACCACGCAGTCAAGCTGAACAAGCATGGCCTTGGCCACTTCCTGATTGACTGGATTGTCTTCGACCAGCAGCACGTTTGCGCCCCGGCGAGCCAGAACCGGCCCACCGCCACGGGTCGGCGTGGCCGCATGCAGATTACGCTGGCTATCCGACTCTTTAAGCATCCGGCGCAGGCATTCGTGCAACTGGGCTTTGCGCACCGGTTTGTTCAAATGCTGAGTGACCCCGGCCTGACGCGCCTTTTCATACAGCACGCCCCGAAACGTCACCGACGTCAGCAACGCCAGTTTGATCGGGTGCAACTGGGGATCCTCATGAATCGCCAGCGCCAGATCCGGCCCCGTCATTCCCGGCATCAACCCGTCCAGCAAGGCGATGGCGTAAGGATCGCCGCTGGCGTGAGCGCCCCGCAGCCGATCCAGCGCTTCTGGCCCGCTGGCAGCGCTTTCACCTCGGATTCCCCAGGACCGCAATTGATGGCGCAAGATTTCGCGGTTGGTGGCGTTGTCGTCCACGACCAACACGCGGACTCCCTGAAAGACTGGGGGGGGTTCCGGCTCGTCCGCCAGACTGGCCGCGCGCTCGAATTGCAGCACGAATCCGAAGGTCGAGCCCTGCCCCTCGATACTGCGCACCGCGAGGGCGCCGCCCATCAGACCCACCAGTTGCCGGGCGATGGTCAGGCCCAGGCCGGTCCCGCCAAACCGGCGGGTCATCGAACCGTCGGCCTGGTCGAACGCCTCGAAAATCCGCTCCTGGAGACCGGCTGGAATGCCGATGCCGGTATCGCTGACTTCAAAACTGAGCGCATACGCGGCGGCGGTGGCCTCCAGCACCTTCACCCGCATCACGATCTCGCCCTGATCGGTGAACTTGACGGCGTTGCCCACCAGATTGGTCAGCACCTGGCGCAACCGCCCCGGATCGCCTCGTACCGGGATGGGTTCCGGCGGCAGGGCGCACAGCAGTTCCAGTCCCTTGCGCTGCGCGCTGTCGGCGAACAGGGTCGCCACCTCCTCGACCACCGTTCGCACGCTGAAGTCTACATGCTCCAATTCCAGCTTGCCCGCCTCGATTTTGGAAAAATCCAACACATCGTTGATGACGCCCAGCAGGCTCACGCCGGATTGCTGGATCACCTCGGCGAAGCGTTGCTGCTTGGGTTGCAGCGCGGTTTCCAGCAACAGCTCGGCCATGCCCAGAATGCCGTTCATCGGCGTGCGGATTTCGTGGCTCATGTTGGCCAGGAATTGCGATTTCGCCTGGCTGGCCGCTTCGGCCCGTTCCTTGGCCGCGCTCAGTTCCCGAACCAAATCCTGCAATTCCGTGTTGGCCACCGAAAGATCGCGGGTGCGCGCGGCGACCTCGGTCTCCAGGCCAGCGCTGTAGGCGGCCAATTCGGCGTCGCGCTGCTGCACTTGCGCCAGCATATCGTTGAAGCCGTCCACCAGCGCGCCCAATTCATCATCGCTGGTGCGCGGCACCCGCACGGCGTAATCGCGAGTGTCGGCGATGTCGCTCATGGCCGTGCGCAAGCGCAGGATCGGCCCCGTAATCAACGCCTGGAACCCCGACGCCAGCAACGCCGCCAGCGCCAGCGAGGCCACCAGCAGTCCGGCGATGATCCAGTAATAGCGGTACAGGCTTTCGCTCAGCTCCCGCAAATCCGAATAGAGTTCAAGATAGCCGAGGATCTGGCCATCCTGTTGGATCGGCACTTTGACGGCCAGCATTCGACCCTGGGCGCCGAGCAGTCCGGCTTCGCTGAGAGTGGTTTGCTCGGCTTTCATCCCCCGCTCTTGGTATCCGCCTTCGAGTTCCTCATGCCACTTCCAGATCCGATCTCGTTGCGCGTCCGTCAGCCCCACCGCCCGGTATTCGGCCAGCATTTTTTCCTGGGGATCGTCGATGATGGCAAAGGACACATCGGGCTTGGTGCGCAGCACCGCCAGATTCTGCTCGGCGGCCTTGAGATCGTTGAAGAGCAGGGCGGAAGCGGCATTGGCGCCGATGACGCTGGCCAGCGTCACGAGCTGAGCCTGGGCGGTCTTGCGCTGAGAAAAAGTCTCGTTCACGACGAGCGCCACCCCGACCGCCAGCAACACCAGGGCGTTGGTCAGCAGCATGACCACCATCAATTTGTTTTTTACCGACAGCTTGTTAAAGACGATCATTCAGGTACTCCGCCGCTCTGCTCCACGATGGTGGCCAGCTTGAGCAACTGGGAGCTCAGCTTGAGATTGGCCTGGTGGGTGATGGCCAGGTTGATATCGAAACGGATGCGCTGGTCGGCCTCGACCAGACCAATCATGCCGCCCGCCTGGGCAAAGCCGCCGATGTCGCTAACCGTCAAGATCGGCAGGCGAGCGAGTTTGGCCAGCACGGTCTTGAATCGCCCTTGTTCCGCGCGGCCGACGAACACGATATGGCATTTTTCGAGACCCGTCGCCGCCGGGATAGGGCGCACCTCCACCGGATGGCTCTCCACGGTTTTGCCGGAAAGCGTCGCCAGCGCGTCGCCGAACGGATTGTCGCCGGCAATGCAAATCAACAGGGGCGCGTCGGCGCTGGCGAACGCCCCCGGCGGCCACTCCACGAATTTGGCGAAATTGTACAGATAAGCGGCCTTGACCGCATATTCGTCGAATTCGCTGGCCCAGGCGTGGCCCCCCAGCAGCAGCCCGCCCAGCAACAGTGTTGCCAAGGCCATCAGCCAGCGGCGCCACCACGGCCCCGATGGGAGGCGGCTATGGTCAGAAACCGACCCCGCGCCGACGGTCCCGCCCCTATCGGACGAGGTCGATTTTGGCGGCGGCTTTAGAACGACCATTTCACTTGCCCGTAGAGGCTGCGTTCGACTTCAACCGGGAAAGTGTAGGCTTCCTGTACGAATTCCAGGTGACTGCCCTCCAACAAATTGGCGCCCACCAGCGACAATTCCAAATCCTTGCGGGGCCGCCATCCCAGGCGCAGAGTCAGGCTGAAATAAGGATCGATCTTGACGTTGCCGAACTGGGAAAGGGTGCTAATCACGCCATCAAAATTGACGTAACGCCCCCATACATCCAGACTAAGATTATTCTGTAGATCCCAGGATGACAACAGCGAAACCTGATTGAGATTACCACTGTTATAAACCGGCCCATTGATTCCATTGATGTCCTGATGCAAATACGAGTAGGCGAGTTGCAGCCGCCAGTCTTGAGTCGGGCGCCAATCCGCCGCCAATTCAAATCCATTGTTATGGCCCGACGCGGAATTCTGCAATTGAAATGGTACTACCAAATTCGGAGAGTCTATTCTGGTTTCTGGAAACGGTGTTCCAGGAACCGTGTCGATAATTTGGTCGTAGTCGTTGTAGAAGACGGTGGCATCCACGGAAAATCGCTCCGCCAATCGGGCGCGGTAACCGATTTCATAGGCGATCAGCGTTTCAGGATTGAGTTGGTTGTTGCCAAACACGGAAAAGAGCGTCGGTAGATTTCCCGCCAACGGCGAAGGCGGCAGGACATACAGATCCACCCGACCGTTCTCCTCCCCGCGCGAGGGCGTTCGGACGGCTCGCGATACCGCCCCCCACAGCCGATGGTCTTGATGCGGAGTCCAGATCATGCGGACGCTGGGCTGCCATTCCCAGCCGGTAAAATCGTTGTGCTCGACCTTGAGACCGGCTGTCAATCGCAACCGCTCTGGAATCAGGTCCACTTGATCCTGAATAAAGGCGCTAAATAATTGGGTTGTTTCTTGATTAGGTCTGACCGCGCTGAATTCGGTATCGCTGAACTGATCCCGATTACGACGATATCCAAATCCCCAGACGATCTCCTGTCGATCGGTCATCGCGAAATTGTGCTGGAAATCCAGATCAAAGGTATCCGAGTCAACAATGTAAAGAGGATCATTACGGTCCTCATATTGGTAATACGCTTGCAGCCCCATCCGCGATGTCGCGGAGTATTGATGCTCCCAACGCGCCTGCAAGCTGCCGCCCGAGGCATCGACTGGAGACAATTGCTGTTCGTCATACGGCGGAACGAGGGTGGGCAACACGTAATTCTGATCGAATTGTCCATCGTACAAATCGCCCTGCACCGCGACCGTGTCCTTGGCCGATGGCGTCCAATCCAGACGGAATCCGCCACGGCCGATGCTCCAATCATCGCCGGCATCGCGACCGTCGGGGGTAACCAGGCCATCGCGTTCGGTGAACTGGCCAAAAACCCGATATTGGGCGTTATCGCCCAGCTTGCCGCCATAGCGAACTCCCGCGATGGCCCGCTCTTCATTGCCGGCGGTCAGCGTCACCAGCCCGCCCTGGGTGTCCTTGGTATTGTTGGTGATGATATTGATGACGCCGTTGACCGCGTTGGCGCCCCACAGGCTGCCGCCGGGGCCGCGAATCACCTCAATCCGTTCGATGTCGGGCAAGAACAAATCCTGAATTTCCCAATACACGCCGGAAAACTGGGCGTTATAAATCGAGCGGCCGTCGATCAAAACCAGCAGTTTGTTGGCGAACCGGCCGTTGAAACCGCGAATGGAGATGGCCCAGCGGCTGGAATCGATACGGGCCACCTCCACGCCGGGCGCGAGCCGTAGCGCCTCCATCACGTTGGTCACCCCCGACCGGCGGATGTCGTCGGCGGTGATGACGAAAACCGCCGCCGCCGTGTCTTCCAATGCTTGTTCGACCTTCGCCGCCGACACCACTTTGACTTGCATCAGGTCCTCGATGCTGAATTGGGTTAAATCCGGCGTGGCGGCCCCGGCCTGACCGGTTGTTATTGCCATGCAGGCTAGCAAACCCAGCGCTTTTGATAACTTATTCATTCAATTCTCTTGAAATTCTCAAAATGGTGACTTGCCGAAGGTGATCATTTTGGCATTTCGCCGTCCTACTGCACGATGGTCGCCAGCTTGAGCAATTGGGAACTCAGCTTCAGATTGGCCTGGCGGGCGACGGTCAGGCTGATGGCGAACCGGATGCCCGATTCGGCCTCGACCAGGCCGATCATGCCGCCCGTCTGGGCAAAATCGCCGATGTCGCTGACGGTCAATATCGGTAGGCCAGCGAGTTTGGCCAGCACGGTCTTGAAGCGACCTTGTTCCGCGCGACCCACGAACACGATATGGCACTGTTCGAGTCCTGTCGCCGCCGGGATATGGCGCACCGCCACCGGATGGCTCTCCACCGTCTTGCCGGAGAGCTCCGCCAGCGCGTCGCCGAACGGATTGTCCCCGGCGATGCAAATCAACAGCGGCGCGTCGGCGCTGGCGAACGCCCCCGGCGGCCATTCCACGTATTTGGCAAAGTTGTAGAGAAAGGCCGCCTTCAACCGATATTCGGACCCGTTGTCCGCCTGGGCCGGCGACAACCCGCATAGCAGGGCGAACAGTCCGGCCAGCAAACGGACGCGGGCGCTGATGTTCACTGTGCCCCTCGCCAGAACGAGCGCGGGCATCGCTCAGGCCAGCGTAGGAATGCGTCGATGGGCGGGCTTGGCTTGCGGGTGATAGGCGCCATGGGCTCATTAAAAGCGGTAATCCAGCTTCAAGCGAACGCTTCTGCCATCCTGTTCCAGGGCGTTCGTCCAGTTACCCTCGGGAAGTGGATGTTGGTAGCGCTCGTCGAACAGATTGTAGATGCCCAGCGACACCTCCAGCCCCTTGGCCCAGCCCTCCGCCATCAGATTGAGATTGGAGAGCCAGTAGCTGTCCAAATCCGTACCGTCAACCGCCTGGCGTTCGCTGTCGTATTGCAGTTCGTAGCCCAGGCGCAGGCCCGCGAAGGGCAGCGGGCTGGAGAAATTGAGCTTGCCCAGGAACATCGGGGAGTTGTTCAGCCCACCGCCGTTCGCAAAGGCGACATCCTGGTAGGACACGCTGCCGCGCAGCCGGCCGCCCCAGTCCCAGGTCTTGTCGACCGACAGTTCCAGCCCGCGGGCTTTCACTGTGTCGCCCGACTGGAACTGCAACCGCTCCGGGTCGAACGTGATGAAATCGAGCATGGTCCATTGGTAGACCGAGCCCCGCAGGCTCAGATCGGGGGCCACGCGGTGGTCCACCACCAGTTCCAGGGTGTTGATGGTTTCGCCGCCCAGCGCCGGATTGGCGAGTTGAAACTCGCCGTCGCCGTAGTCGCGCTCGTAGGCATTGGGGGCGCGGTGGGCGCGGCCATACAGGGCCTTCAGCGTGGTGGCGGGCGTGGCCTGCCAGATCAGCCCGAGCCGCGGGCTCCACTGGGTGTCGATCACGTCGGTGAAGTCCACCCGCAAGCCCAAGGTCGCTGTCAGGTTGTCGGTGAGGCTCCATTCGTCCTGGGCGTAGACCCCGAGGTCATAGCCCGAGGTCGGGATGTCGATTCGATTGTTATCGGGATTGGCGAGATCCTCGTAGGTTTGATCGGCGCGGGCGTTATCCTGGTATTCCACCCCCACCATCAGCTTGTGATCGGCCAGCGCGGTGGAGAGCAGGCGCAATTCTCCCCCGCGCCAGTCGCTCGATCCCGTGGAACGGTATTGCGTGCCGTAGTTGAAAATGCCGGTGTAGCGTTCCTGGTTCAGGAACAGCCGCCCCAGCACCTGCAGGGTGTCGCCGGCAAAGCTGTCTTGGTACTGGAGTTGCGCCAGCACATAGCGGTCGCGCTGATACTGTCCCGGTGCCAAGGGATCGGAAAAGTAACCGGCGGTGGGATCGTCCTTGCGGCGATTCCCATAGAACAGGCCGAACGACCAGGGGCCGCGGGCGATGCGCGCGTAGGCCTCCTGGTCGCGTTCGCCGTCCAGGCCGCTAGCCACGCTGGCAAGATCCGCGCCGTCGGGGCCGGCGCCGGGGAAAACGTAGAAGCGGTCTTCGCCCTGGGCATCGAGGCCGGAGACGGAAAGCAGCACATCGGCGCCGTTGTCGAGCACCTTGCCCCAGGTGGCGCGCCCGTGCCAGAGGGACTGTGGGCTTTGGTAGGCGGCGGCCAGTTCCGCGCCATCGACGTCGATGCCGGCGCGGGTAATCACGTTGACCACGCCGAAAATGGCATTGCGGCCATACACCGCGCCGCCGGGGCCGGGAATGAATTCGATGCGCTCGATCAGATCAATGTCGAGCGGGAACTCCCGTCCCAGTAAGGCGCTGTCATAGGTGGCATCGTTGAGACGATTGCCATTGATGAGAACCAACAGGCGGGTGTTGTAATCCCCCGGCAGGCCGAAGCCGCGGTTGCCGATATAGGTGTACTGGCGGTCGTAGGTGATGTGAACGCCGGGCAGGCTGTTCAGGGCCTCGGCCAGCGTGCGCCAGCCGAAGGTCTTGATTTCGTTGCGGGTGATGACGCTCGCGGCGGCGGCCACCGCGTTCTGCCGTTGTTCGTACTTGGAGGCGCCGACAATGGGCACTTCCAGTAAAGCATCCAGGCTCAACTCGGCCAGGTCGGTTGCGGCCCGCGCCGGACCCGCCGCCAGGCCCAGACCGGCCAGCATGGCCAGCATGGACGATACGCTTACGCATTGTTTCATCATTCGGCATGAGCCCATCGCTACCATCGCCAAACAACCTTGCCGTAGACGCTGCGCGGGATCTCGCTGCCCACCAGATCGAAGCTGGCGAACTCCAGATGGCGGTCGTCGAGGAGATTCTGCCCCACCAGGCTAAATTCCAGATCCTTGCGGGGACGCCAGCCCAGCCGCAGGTCCAGCCGGGTGTAGTTCGGAACGTTCAGCGCCGGCAGGTCATCGACGTAATACAACGCCAGGTCCAGGTCCAGGTTCTTGGCGAATTCCCATTGCGAACGGAGCACGAACTGATGGGTGGGATCGTTGCCCTCGTACTGACTCGCCGCGATCACGACATTGCGCGTGGGAGTCGTTCCGGGCATCGATGTTGATCCAGGCATAACCGGCGTTGAGACGCCAGTGGTCCAGCGGTTGCCAAGTCAACGCCACTTCCAAACCATAGGTGTCCGCCTCCGAGTCAAATTGCCAAAGTTCTGGGCGAGCACGACATGCGGCGGCGGCGGGGTGAGTTCGAAGCTGGCCGAACCTTCAACATTTATGAGCTGGTCGTAGCGGTTGTAGAAAGCGGTGACATCCAGCGAGAGATCGCGCCTCGGTTCGCTGCGGTAGCCCAGTTCGAAGGACAGCAGTTCTTCACTGTCCAGGTCTTCGTTGCCGAAGATGGAGAGCAGGGTGGGCGGCGTTCCGGGGATACCCGCCAGGTTGATGCGAATGTCCGAATCCGACCGCGAGGGGGTGCGCACGGCTCTCGATACCGCACCCCAGACGCTTTGTTGAGGATCGACCTGCCAGAGCAGGCGGGCGGTGGGTTGAATCTCGAAGCCCGTGTAGTCGTTGTGCTCGAATTTTGAGCCCAGGGTCAACCGCAAGTGATCCAGTAGCCGGATTTCGTCTTGCACGAACGCGCTGTAGAGTTCCGTGCGACGGCTCGTCGGGTCGAAGGAAACGGTGAAGCTGCCATCGAGATCGTCCCGCACGCTGCGATAGCCGAGTCCCCAGGTGATTTCCTGGCGGTCTCCCCAGGGAAAGCGGTGCTGGAACTCGATATCGAAGGTGTCGATGCGCTGGTCGAGATCGACTTCGCGGCGTTCGTTGGCATCGTAATAGGTTTGCAGGATCCACTCGGAATCCGCCCCCAGTTGCCGTTTCCAGCGGAACAGCAGGTTACCGCCCCGCAAGTCGACGCTGTCCTCGACGATCGGGGCGGACGGTGGCGTCAGCGAGGAGATGGTCAGCGTCTGGTCCGGCTGCCCGTCGTAAAAATCCCCCTGCAAGGTCAGTTCGTCCCGCCCGGAGAGGGTCCAGTCGGCGCGGAATCCCCCTTGAACCTGATCCCAGGCGTCATGCGCCCGATCGCCTTCGGCATCTCGCAGGGCATCGCGCCGAAAACCCTTGGCGTAGACCCGGTAGTAGCCGTTCTCTCCCAATCGATCACCGTAGCGCAAGGCCGCGTTACTCTCCTGGTTTCCCCCCAGCACGGTGGCCAAGGCACCCTGGGTATCGCGGGCCTGGCGGGTGCGGATATTGATCACGCCGTTGACCGCATTGGCGCCCCACAGGGTGCCGCCCGGTCCGCGCACCACCTCGATGCTTTCGACATCCTCCAGAAGCACCGTATCTTGCGGTCCCCAGTAGACCCCGGAGAACAGCGGCGTGTACACGCTGCGGCCGTCGATGAGCACCAGCAGCTTGCTGGCGAAGCGGTCATTGAAACCACGAATGCTGATCGCCCATTCACTGGCGCTGATTTGGGCCACTTCCACGCCCGGCACTATCCGCAACACTTCCGGAACGCTGGTCGCGCCGGAGCGGCGGATATCTTCGCGAGTGATCACGAACGCCGCCGCCGGGGTGTCGAACAGCTTTTGGGTTTTCTTTGCCGCCGAGAAAATTTCGACGTTCATCAACTCTTCGATGCTGAGCTGGGTCAGATCGTCGTCCGCCGTGCCCTGAGCCGTCGCGATTCCCCCCACGGCCACGATAACGAGCGAGGCCGCCGCGCCCAGCGAGCGACGCGCCCTCCTTTTGTTGGGCAGTTTCGAGGAAAAAGTCAGGGACATTAGAAAATACAAAAATGGGGGCGCATGTTGCTTTTCTGTTCGATAAATGCCATGCGATCACTATCAGTATACAGAAGTTGAATCAAGTTTGTCGCTGTAGAGTCTCCGCACTGCGCTCGGGTCGGGCTTGAGGATGCGCGAACGGGCAAAAAAATCCCCCCATGATGGGGGGATCGATCGAGATGGAGGGTAAAGACCGGTTACGCCAGCGGCATTTCCGGGAGCTGCTTCAGCTTCCAGATGTTGGCGTTGTACTCCAGCATGGTGCGGTCGGTGGAGAACTTGCCGCTGGTGGCGGTGTTGAGGATGCTCATCCGCGTCCAGCGCTCCTGATCCTGATAGGCGTGCGCGGCGTGCTGCTGGGCGTCGATAAAGACGCGCAGGTCGGCGATGGTCAGCCAGGGATCGTGCGGGCTGGTCAGCGAGTGCAGGATCGGATCGAAAATACCCTGCTCGAACTGGTTGAAGTGGGCGCTTTCCAGCAGGTGCATCACCCGGGCAATGTCCGGGTCGCCGTGGATGATGGCCACCGGATTGTAATTTTGTCGCCGCTCCTCGACTTCCTGGGCGGTCAGGCCAAACAGGAAGAAGTTCTCGTCGCCGCATTCCTCGCGGATTTCGATGTTGGCGCCGTCCAGGGTGCCGATAGTGACGGCGCCGTTCATCATGAACTTCATGTTGCCGGTACCCGAGGCTTCCTTGCCGGCGGTCGAGATCTGCTCGGACAGATCGGTGCCGGGACAGATGATTTCCATCGCCGACACCCGATAATTGGGCAGGAACGCCATCTTAAGCTTGTCGCCGATGTCGGGGTCGTTGTTGATGACCCGGGCGACGTTGCAGGCCAGCTTGATGATCTGCTTGGCCATGTAGTAGCCCGGCGCCGCCTTGCCGCCGATCAGCACGCAGCGCGGAGTCCAGTTGACGGTATCGCCGCGCTTGATCCGGTCGTACAGATGGATGACGTGCAGGATGTTGAGCAACTGGCGCTTGTACTCGTGAATCCGCTTGACCTGCACGTCGAACATCGCGCTGGTATTGAAGGTCACGCCACAATCGGCCTCGACCAGGCTGGCCAGTCGCACCTTGTTGTCGTGCTTGATCTGCCGCCACTTGGCCTGGAACTTGGCGTCGTCGGCGTAGGGAATCAGCTTGTGCAACTCATCCAGTTGGGTGACCCAGCCCGGTCCGATGGTTTCGGTGATCAGTGCGCTCAGACCAGGATTGCAACTGGCCATCCAGCGACGCTGGGTGACGCCGTTGGTCTTGTTGTTGAATTTCTCCGGCCACAGTTCGTAGAAAGTCGCGGAACAGCCCCTGCTTGAGCAGTTCCGAGTGCAGCGCGGCCACGCCGTTGACCGAAATGCTGCCGACGATGGCCAGATAGGCCATGCGCACCTGCTGTTCGTACCCCTCCTCGATCAGCGACATGCGGCGCTGGCGGTCGATGTCGCCGGGCCAGCGGCGCGCCACCTCGGCCAGGAACCGGGCGTTGATCTCGTAGATGATGTCCAGAATGCGCGGCAACAACTGCCGGAACAACCGCACCGGCCACCGCTCCAGCGCCTCGGGCAGCAGGGTGTGGTTGGTGTAGGCCATCACCTGGCTGGTGATCGCCCACGCGTCGTCCCATTTGATTCCGTGCTCGTCCAGCAGGATCCGCATCAGTTCGGCCACGCCGATGGTGGGATGGGTATCGTTGAGCTGGAAGCAGTTTTTCGCGGCGAACTGGCTGAAATCCTCGCCGTGCACGCGCACCCACTGCCGGATCACGTCCTGGAGGCTGGCGGAGGCCAGGAAGTACTGCTGGCGCAGTCGCAGTTCCTTGCCGCTTTCGGTGGCGTCGTTGGGGTAGAGCACCATCGTGATGTTTTCCGCCATGTTCTTGGCGCCGACGGCCTCGGTATAGCTGCCGGAGTTGAAGTCCTCGAAATCGAATTCGTCGGTGGCGGCCGCCGACCACAACCGCAGGGTGTTGACCGTACCGTTCTGGTAGCCGGGAATCGGCACGTCGTAGGGCACCGCCAGCACATCGTGCGTGTCCAGCCAGCGCCAGCCCATCTCGCCATCGGCCTTCAGGTGAGCTTCGGTGCGACCGCCGAATTTGATCCGTTGCGTGTACTCGGGTACGCTCCAGTTCCCACAGATTGCCGCTGCGAAGCCAGTGGTCCGGTTCCTCGACCTGGTAGCCGTTCTCGATGCGCTGGCGGAACATGCCGTAGGCGTAGCGGATGCCGTAACCGATCACCGGCAGGCGCAGGGTGGCGCAACTGTCCATGAAGCAGGCGGCCAGCCGGCCCAGACCGCCGTTGCCCAAACCGGCGTCGTTCTCGCACTCCACCAGTTCTTCCAGGGCCACGCCCATTTCATAGAGCGCTTTGTTGACCGGTTCGGCGACGCCCAGATTGAGCATGGCGTTGCTCATGGCCCGACCCATCAGGAATTCCATCGACAGGTAGTAAGCCCGGCGCACGCCACCGTCCGCCTCGTAAGCATAGCGGGTGTTTTTCCAGCGTTCCCACAACCGGTCGCGCAGAGTGAGCACCAGCGCCTCGTACATATAGTTGGCGTAGGTGGTGTGCCGGTCACGGCCCAGCGTGTGACTGAAGTAGCGTCGGAAATCGGCAGCGATGCTCTTGGCGTCCATGCCCAAGGGCGGCAATTCCGTCAGCCAGGATGCAGGTTGGCTTCTTTCCAGGGTTTTAATCGTCATGGCAATAGGATCCGTGGGTGTGCTGGGGAGATCGGAAACAGCCGGTGAGCCGAACCGAGCCGGATAGCATCAGGGGCTTTAGTGGTTTCAGCCGCAAACCGTGCGTCAGAGTGGGTTGTTCGCTGATTGCCGCGAACATCCTAAACAACGATAGTCGGGCTGCTTCCAAATGCAAGTCGCCGGTCGGAACCGGCGACGGGATAGCGGTGGGCGAGCGCGGGAACCCTGGCGAGCACGGCGCTACTCCAGGCAATGGGCGGCCTGTTCGCGGGTGTAGAAATAGCCTTGACGGATAAAGCCGGCGACGACGCTGGATTTGATCACCGTGATATGACCGCCGCAATCCCGCTCCAGGATCAGATGATCGGGCAGGCCGTCCAGCGCGTGAAAGGGAGCTGGGCGGCCATCGGCCCAGCAGGAACAGTAAACCGCACCCGTTTCCCGGTCCAGAAAACCGGGAATGAAACCGCAGTGCCGGTTTTCCTGGCTGATGCCGCCGGTGCCCGCGAACAACTGATTGTCGGCTTCCAACATTTCTGGTGTAAGCATCCGCGCCATGATGATGCCCTCACGCCTTGGGGGATGGCGCTAACCCCGAAGGGGTTCCGCACCATCCAATGTTTAGTATCATAGAAGACACTACAAGACATTTTTGTCTCATAAAGGCAAATCTGTTGTATTTATGGTTATCACAATTTACACGAAATTGCAAGCGAGTTGCCTCATGCGGAAGCGGGGGGCAATAGCCGCTGGCCGTGGTCGGTCGGGAGCCACTGAATGAGCCGGTTTTCACACCTTTATGTCGCGTTGTCGGGTCATGGTTTCGGACATCTGGCGCAAGTGGCGCCGGTGCTGAACGAATTCCGCCGCCGTCGGCCGGACGCGCGGCTGACCCTTCAGAGCGCGTTGCCGGAAACGGTATTGCATCAGCGCATCGTCGGCGAATTCGCGGTCGTCATCGGCACCGCCGATTTTGGCATGTTGATGGTGGATGCCTTGGAGGCGAAGGTCGCGGAGAGTCTGGCGGCCTATCGGGCTTTCCACGCGGAATGGGGCGCGCGGCTGGCTTGGCAGGAAAGCGTGCTGCGTTCGGTGGCGCCGGATGGAGTGCTGGCCGATGTCCCCTATCTGACCCTGGCGGCGACGGCGCGGCTGAAAATCCCGGCGCTGGCGCTGTGTTCGCTGAACTGGGCGGACATTCTGGCCGGCTATTGCGCGGACGCGCCCGATTTGGAAGCACTGCGCGCGCCGATGCTGGCCGCCTACAACAGCGCCGTCGCGTTCCTGCAACCGGCGCCGTCCATGCCGATGCCGGAGTTGACCAACGGTCGGCCGACCGGTCCCATCGCCGCGCTGGGCCGGGACCGGCGCTCGGAGATCGACCGCCGGCTCGGCTTGCGGGCTGGCGAGACGCTGGTGCTGATGGGCTTGGGGGGCGTGGACATGCGGCCGCCGCTGGAAAATTGGCCGACGTTTCCTGGAGTACGCTGGTTGACGCCGCCCAATTGGGAGATCGCGCGACCGGATATGATCGACTGGGCAGCGCTGGCGGATTGCTCGATGTTGGATCTGATCCGGTCCTGCGACGTGCTGTTCACCAAACCGGGCTACGGTGCGTTCGCCGAGGCGGCCTGCAACGGGACGCGGGTACTGTACGTGGAGCGCGATGACTGGCCGGAAGAACCCTGGCTGAGCCGCTGGCTGGTCGAGCACGGCAACGGCGTCAAGATCGACCGTCGGCACCTGGCGACCGGTGAATTGGCCGAGCCCTTGCGGGAGTTGTTGGCCCAGCCGGCCCGGCCAGCGGCGACGCCAAGCGGCGTCGCCGAGGCTGCCGGCTGGCTGGAACGGTTGCTCGGTTTAGTGTAGCGCCTGCTGGTACGCTTGCCGGATCGCCCGCATACTCGCCGCAGCGCCCGAGGCCAGTTTGTATTCGACGAAGCGGGTGACGTGGGTATCGGTCGGGTTAATTTCCACCGTCGGGATGCCCATCTGACTGGCTTGCACCACCGGCCCGGCGATGTAGGGAAAAACGCTGGTGGTGCCGATGCTGAACACCAGGTCGAAGCCCTGATCCAGTTCCCGATACAGATGCTGGATGGCGTGGGACGGTAGCACCTCGCCGAACAGCACCACGCGTGGCCGCACCCGCGCGTGGCAGCGCGGGCAGGACGGTGGCATCTCCAGCCCGCTATAGTCCGACACCGTGACCGCGTAGTCGCAGCGGGTGCAGTACAGGTCGTGGATATCGCCGTGGATTTCGATCAGATTGCGGCTGCCGGCGTCGCGGTGGAAGCCGTCGATGTTCTGGGTCAGCACGCAGACTTCAAAAGAATTCTGCAATTCGGCGATGATGGCGTGGGCGTCGTTGAAGCGGGCGCCCCGGCAGGAGTTTTCGATTTGATGCAGATACTTCCAGGTGATGGCCGGGTTGGCTTCCAACATCGAGCCGGACAGGGCGGTTTCGATGGAGAAGTTCTCCTCGGTCGCTTGGTTGTTGTACAGCCCACCGATACCGCGATAGGTCGGTAGGCCGGAATCGGCGGAAATGCCGGCGCCGGTGATGAAAAACAGCCGGCGGGCGCGGCGCAGTTCTTCGGCGACGCGGGCAACGATAGCAGGATTGGGGTCGGACATGGCGCGGCCTCGCTGCGTGCGTGGGTGGAGTGACGGGATCAGGCGGCCAGCAGATTGTAAAGCGCCTCGAATTCGCGAGTCAGCTTGTGTCGGGGATCGAGGTGGATCATCGGCAGCGCCTGGACGTGCGACTCGCGAATTTTGATCGAGGCCGACAGGAACGCTTCGAGCACCGGCAGCCCCTCGGCGCGCAGTTCCTCGACCAGGCGCACCGGCAGGTTGGCGCGGGCCTGATAGTGATTGACCACGATGCCCTCCACCCGCAACGCGCGATTGTGATCGGCCTGGATTTCGCGCACGCTGTCCATCAGGGTATAAAGGGCGCGGCGGGAGAAATCGTCGCAGTCGAAGGGAATCAGGCACGTATCGGCGGCGATCAGCGCCGAACGGGTGAAAAAGTTCAGCGCCGGCGGCGTATCGATGAAAATTTCGTCGAATTCCTTGAACGTCTCCAGCGCCTCCCGCAGCTTGTACATCTTGTAGCGCGACTCCAGCTTGATTTGCAGGTCTTCGAGCCGGGGATCGGAGGGCAGAACGCCCAGATTGGGAAAGCGGGTCTGGACGACGTAGGCGGCCGGTTTGTCGGCGAACAGCTTGTAGGCCAGGATGTCATCGAAAAAATGGGCGAGGGTTTTCTTTTGCTCGTCCAGGGCGGCGCCCAGCAGGTAGCGGGAGGCATTGGCCTGTGGGTCCAGGTCCACCAGGAGGGTTCGCCGCCCTCGCGCGGCGCTGATGGCGGCCAGATTGCACGCGATGGTGGATTTACCCACCCCCCCTTTCTGATTGAACACGACTCGGCGCATGGTGGTTTCCATGGGTTTTGTTGGGGCTTCACCCAAGTGTAGTCAACCCATGGGCAGGCGTCGAGGTGGGTCATCACGGATTTTGCGAGGGCCGCAGATCCGGCTGGACGCCGCCGCCGTTTTGTTGCTGAAGCCGTGTCGATCCGGCCCTGCGGCCTTCGACGCTCGGCGGCGGCGGTCAACCCCCCGGAACGCGACATCCCGCCGCGTTCCGGTTGGGTTCCATCAACTTTCGATCGCGATCCTGCGCGGCTGCGCCGCCTCGCGCTTCGGCACGGTCACCTCCAGCACGCCATCCTTGCACTTGGCGACCACCTTGTCGGCGTCAGCCACATCCGGCAACGAGAACCGCCGCAGGAAGGTGCCGCGCACCCGCTCGACCCGCCGATACTGCTCGGTTTCCTCCTTCTTCTCGCTCGCCCGCTGGCCCCTCAGAGTCAGCACGCCATTCTCCAGCGTGACCTCGATATCCTTAATGTCCACGCCCGGCAGGTCGGCATGGATAACGAACTGAGCCGCTTCTTCCTTGATGTCCACCGGGGGCATCCAATCCGCCAGTATGTGCCCGGTTTCCTCATCGCCAGACCGACTGGTTTCAAACAGGCGGTTGACTTCCCGTTGTAACTGATTCAACAGATTCAAGGGTTCATAGCGCATCAGAGCCATGGTTGCACCTCCTCACGTTTTGGGTTGCGGCGTTCTGGCGAACGCCTTTCTAGGTTGGTTATTAGATGGGGGCAACCCGGCCGATTTCAAGGGTCACGGCCGGTCATTTTTGCGCTAAGCTATTCATCGTCTTACCCTTCCCTTGCCGCCCTGGAACCCATGATGGCCGCCGCCTCCGTCTTCATCTGCCACGCCCAGCCCGATGCGGCCTTCGCCCAGGATTTGGCGATAGCGCTGGAAACCTGTCGTCTGAGCGTCTGGCGCGATACCCACAACCTGCGCGGCAGCGACCGACTGACCCCGGAAGTACGCTGGGCCATCGAACAGGCCCGCCAAATCATTGTGGTGCTCGGCCTCAATACCGGCGAGGCCGCCTGGATGCGCCGGGAAATCGAACTCGCGCAGGAAATGGAACGACGCCGGACCCACACCTATCGGGTGATTCCGCTGTTGCTGCCGGGCCTGGATCACACCCGGCTCGGCTCCTGGTTCAACCCAGCCCCACCAACCCCCCCGATTCAATTGACCGTCGACGGTCTGGGCGCGGCGCTGCCGGCGCTCCTGGCCGCCTTGGGCGAACCACCGCCCAGCGACAGCGCCGCCGAACGCAATCCGCCGCCGCTGGCGGCACTGGAGCTGACCTTCGGCCACGCCGATGCCTCGCCCGCCAGCCCGTGGCGGCTCGCCGCTCGCCTGAACCGCCGTCCCGAGCCCGCGTCGGCCCTCGGCGCCAGCATGGCGCTGGGTCCGCTACCCCAGGCGCTCGATCCAGACATCCCACGCTGGTATCTAGACCACCATCCCCGCTGGCCGACCGACACGGTCCGGCAGTTCGCCCAACGCGTCGATGCCCTGTTTGGCGCCTGGGGCCAAGCCCTGTATCAGGCCACGCTCGCCCACCCCGGGATGGCGGCCCTGACCACCGCGTGGCGCGAATTTCCGGACCCCTGCGAACGCCGCCTGACACTGCGGATTGATGACGCGCATCCCGCCGCCGCCCTTCTCGACCTGCCCTGGGAGCTCCTGCGCGATACCACCGGTTTTCTCATGCAGGGCAAACAACCCATCCACATCCAGCGCCAGCTCGCCGGCGGTGGCGAAGCCTTCCCGCCCGCGCCGCCACCCTTGCGGATTCTGACCCTCAGCCCGCGTCCCGATACCGAACCCGGCCAGCCCGACTACCGGCGCGGTACGCTGCCGCTGCTGGAGGCGCTGGACGGGCTGGGCGCCCTGGCTGAAGTCTCGATGTTGACCCCACCGACCCTGGCGGCGCTGGAAAAACAGTTGAACGACGCCTGGGCGGCCGGGCGGCCCTTCACCGCCGTGCATCTGGACGGACGCTTCCGCCGCGATCCGAAGGATGGCACTCCTCTGTTCGGGTTCGAAGCCAGCTACGACCTGCACGTGCCACTCTGCCGCAATGCTCATTTTGTTTCGGTGGCGACGCTTGCTTCCCTGCTGGCCACCTATTGCATCCGCCTGGTCGTCCTGAGGGGTTCGGGGGAAACAGCCCGTTCCATCAGGCCGGTCGAATTGGCATCCACCCTGCTGGCGGCGAGGATCGCGGCGGTGATCGCGGTGCATCCCGATGCGCCGCCGGAAACCCTGCGCCGGTTCTGGACCACGTTCCACGAAGAGCTGCTGCGGGGCGCCCATATCGGCCAGGCGCTGTTCGCCGGCCAACGCCGACTGGCCGGCGACAGCTATCGCGGTCCCGGCCTGGGCGGCGGCGGCGTCTATCTGCGGGACTGGCCTGCCTGCAAGCTGTATCTGGGCCAACACGACCCCCGCCTCATGCTGCGCCCGCCGCTGGAACTCTGGCGCCGGCTGGCCAGCCGGCCGCGGCTCTCCCTACCGGGGCCGATGCCCGCCTTGCCCCCGACCGGCTGTCTGGGGCGCGGACGCGATCTGCTGCTCGTGGAACGGCTGCTGGAAAACCGGCCCGCCGTTTTCGTCAAGGGTCCCGGCGGCAGCGGCAAAACCACGCTGGCGGTGGAGCTGGCCGGCTGGCTGGGACGCCTCGGCCGCTACCGCCACATCGCCTATGCCCACGCCGACGACGCCAGCGACCCGCGCGCGCTGTTGGATGCCTTGGGTCGGCAACTACTCCCCACCGGCGAACACTGGGCGGTCGGGCAATATCCGACCCTGTGGCAGGCGCTGGACCATCTGCGGCAGACGCTGCGTCCGCGACCGATCCTGATCGTGCTCGACCAAATTGAATGCTGGCCCGCCGAGCACGATGAGGCCTTCGCTCGCTTCTGGAAGGATCTGGTGAACGAATGGCCGGCTTTGCGCCTGGTGGCGCTCGGCCGCACCGGACCGCCCTCCTTCGCCCAGCCCTGGGCCCAAATGCGCTTGGCGCCCCTGGATGAAACCGACGCCATCACCTTGATCGGCCAAACCCTGATCGCGGCCGGGGAAGGGCCTCCCGCCGCCGACAGCGGCGCCGGTTTTCGGCAATTGTGCGAACTCGCGGCCTTGGCCGGCGGCCATCCCGGCGCCCTGCTTCGGGTGGCGCACGAAATCGGGGTCCGGGGCGCGAGCGCGGCCCTGAGGTTGTTGCGGCCGCTCCGAGCCGATCTGTTGCGCCGCCACGACGACGATCCACAATGGCCGTTGTACCTGGCGCTGGAACTGGATTTGCGCCGGCTGCCGGTCAGCGCCCGGGATCCACTGGCCGTGCTGGCGTTTTTCAAGGACGGCGTCAATCGCATCGCGCTGGAGCGCGCCCTGGAACTGGACACGCCGACTACCAATGCGCTCTGCGCCCGGCTCATCGCCCTGGGCCTGGCCGAGGATCGAGGCTACGGCCATCTGCGCTTCGATCCAGCGCTGGTGCGCTACCTGGACGGCCAATTGGACCCGAACCAGCGGGCGGCCTGGCGGGAGCGCTGGCGCGCCGGCATGGAATATTTCCTCGCCGAACTCTACCAGCAACATTTCAAGGACAGCGCCCGCGCCAAACGGCTGCTGCGGCTGGAACTGCCCAACCTGCTGGCCCTGCTGCGCGACGGTCAACAGAACACCCCCGCGGAACAGGCGGCGCGGATGGTCAGCCAGTTGGAGCAACTGCTAGCCAGTCTCGGGATTGCCAGCGTGCTGGCCGAAGCCGCCGCCGCTCGCGAGCGGGCCGGGCAAGCCTTGCTCGGCTGGAGCCGGGCGCGGTTCGAAACCGAGCGGCTGCGCATCGAGCGGCTTCGCGACGATGGGGCGCTGGAGAACGCCTTGCAGGCTGCCCGACAGGTACTGCGCCAATGCCAGGAGGCGGGACGCGATGCCTACCCCGGCGCCGCCTACGATTGGGCGCGCGCGCACTTCCAATTGGGCAAACTGTTGAAAATGGCCAGCGCCGCCGAACCTGCGGCCCGGGAACTGACCGAAGCCCGCCAGCGGTTCCAGGCGCTGGCCGACGCCGGCAACACCAACGCCGCCCGCATGGCTGCGGTGGCCGATGCCGAGACCGGCGACTGTCTGAGCTATCTGCGGCGCTTGCAGGACGCCGCGGCCGCCTACGAAGCCGCGCTCGCCCACATCGCGCCGGGCGCCGTCAACCCCACGGTCGCCGCCAACCAGTTGCAACTGGGGCTGGTGCGCCAACGGCAGGGACAGTACGCCGATGCCGCAGTGCTGTACGACGCGGCGCGGCGGACCTTCGAAAAGCTGGGCGAGCCGGAAAGCGCGGCGCGGGCCTGGCGGCAGCTCGGCTTGGCCCGCAAGCTAAACGGCGAGATGGGGCCGGCGCTTAAAGCCTGCCAGCAGGCGCTGTACCTGTACGAGCAGCAGCGCAATCGCGCCGGGGTGGCCGAGATTCTGGGCGAACTCGGCCACCTGCACCAAGTGCTCGACCAGCTTGAGGAAGCGGTGCTGGCCTACCGGCGCATGGCGGATCTGTATGCGGAACTGGGCGACGGCCGCGGCGAGGAAACCAGCCGCAACCGGCTGGCCAACGTGCTGATTCAGTTGCGGCGGCACGACGAAGCCCGCCGGGAACTGTACCGCGCCAGCGAGTGCAACCTGCCCGAAAGCCCCACCGCTCGCAACTGGGCGATCCGCCGTGGCCTGCACGATGTCGGCCAGACGGTCGAGAACCCCAGCGTGGCCGACCAAGCGCGACAACGGGCGATCCAAAAATACTTGGCTTATCGGCGGGCCGGCGGTGAAAACACCAATCCCGGCACCCGATTGTGCGCGCAGATCAGTCGCGCCATCCACGCCGGCGATACCGCCACGCTAGCCGCCAGGCTGGAACAGATCGCGAACAACTCCAACATCCCACCCGCCGGCAAACTGCTGATTGCCAAACTGCAAGCCATTCTGGCCGGCTCTCGCGATCCCGCCTTGGCCACCGATCCGAACCTGCATTACCAGTATGCGGTGGAACTCCAACTGTTATTGGAGGAACTCACCCGTTTGTGAATCGGTCCGGACCACGGCGCGGGCGGCCGGACCGTCCACGGTCGCTGCGAGCGCGAATCGCACCCGCAGCCGTTCCAGGCAGCTTTCGAACGTGCGGCTGATGCGGGTGGCGTTGCGCACGCGCTCCAGCTTCGGCCAAGTGGCCCGCTCGCCGGTCAGGATGAACTCGGCGATCCGCTCGGGGCTGGGGTTGGAAAAAACGTTCAGCAGATTGCTCAGCCAGGACGGCGGGACGACGGTGATATCGCCGCTGTAGCTTTGATCGGCCATCGAGTAGGCCTTGTCGAGCAGCAGCCCCAAGGCATGAGAATCGACATTCTGTCGGGCCAGATCGAGCAGGTGCTTGGTGTAGAGATGAAAAGTCGAAGTCACGATCTGGCGGGTGAACGGCAGCAAGCCCTTGTGCGGCTTGGATTCGGACAGGAACGGCACGATATGCGGGTTGGTCTGGCTGACGAGGTAATGATTGACGTTGTGCAGCCGGGCCACCCGCAGCATCGGCAGATCGCTGTTCAAGGTGCCATCCACCCATTGGTCGTGGGGCATGTAGGGAACGACGATGCCATTGAAATCCCTGGCCTCCAGCATCACGGCCGGAAACACGCCCGGAATGGCGCAGGATGCCAGCGCCGCGCGGCGAACCAGCACGTTCGGCGCGCTCAGATAATTGAGCAGCCGCGAGTGCTGATGCGGCCGGGCTGGCGAGACCGGAATGTTGATGATCCGGCCGGTACGGTCGAAAGCCTCCTCGAAGGTCAGATCGCCGACGTTCTGCTCGATGCACCGTTCCAGTTGCCGACTATCCATCAACGTGCTGCCCTTGAGCAGGCTCTTCAAGCCCAGGCTGCGCCAGGCATCCACCGAGAACAGGGTCGCGTCGAAGATCCACGACAGTTCGGCATCGGTATGCGTGCCCAGCGTCGCCGCGGCGATGGAGCCGGCGCTCGAACCGGAAACGACTCGCGGCAACAGCCCTTCCGACCAAAGCGCCTTGATCACTCCCAAGTGAAACAACCCCAGCGTGGCCCCACCGCTCAACATCAGCGCCGAGCGACCAAAGCTTTGCGCGGTGCGTTCGAAAAATCGCAACTTGTCCGCCAGCGGGAAAGCCGGCGTTTCGTAATCGCACAGATAATCGAGCGCGGCGGCGACCTCGTCGAAATAGTCGGACAGCAGTCGCTTGGTGCCGAACCGGCACTGAGCATACAACGCTGGATTGGCGATGTTGCCGAGGTTGCCATGCAGTCCCTCGTGCAGGCAGAACACCAGCCGGGCGACTTCGCCATGCCGGCGCAGCACGCGCAGTTCGTCCAGCCGCGCCTGGATCAATGGGTAGTCGTAATCGGATGATTCAAGCTGCTCCTTCCAGTCGGCGGCGCCGGAAAGCCGATCATGGTCGCGCGCCGCCTCACGCCAGCCGGCATAATCCGTCGCCCGCGCCATGGCATCTTCACAGTGCCGTAAAGCTTTTTTGTGAGCATTCATGATCGTGATCGCAGCGGCTTGAAATGGAGGCTAGCGAGGATAGACCTCGAACGGATTTTCACATAGCAAAAAACCGTGCCGAACACCATGTAAAAACCGGCTTACTTTGGCATCATCACCTTCCTTTTCCCGCAATCGAGAGCGCCGACCGGTGAGGGATCAACACCCCATCTACTTTGTTTTCCACCATCCGCTCGCTTTCGCCGGGCGCGTGTTGCGTCGTTTCCAGGCCAATAGAGGGGTATTGCTCGCCGGCGCTGTCGCCTACTATGCCCTGCTGTCGCTGGTCCCGCTGATCATTCTGCTGCTGGTGGCTCTGTCCCATGTGGTGGATCAGGCGCAGTTGTTAGCCTTGCTGGATCGTTACCTGGAACAACTGGTGCCCGGAGAATCGGATCTGGTGATGGAACAGGTGACGCAATTTCTCGGCCATCGGCGAACGCTGGGTTGGATGATGGCTGGAACCTTGCTTTTTTTCAGCTCGCTGGCCTTTGGCGTTCTGGAAAACGCCATGGCGGTTATCTTCGCTCACCGCCACCCCATTCATACCCGGCACGCCTTGATTTCGCTGTTGCTACCGTATCTATACGTGCTGCTGCTGGGGTTCGGCCTGCTGGTGGTCACTCTGCTGATCGGAGTCCTGCAAACGCTGATGGCCGGCGATATCCGGCTGTTCGGCTGGGAATGGTCGCCGGACAGCCTGAACGTCACCCTGCTTTATGCCATCGGTCTGCTGAGCCAGATGGGGGTGCTGACGCTGTTCTACATGCTGATGCCGGCGGGTCGGTTGCCATGGCGGCATGCCCTGGTCGGCGGTATCTCGGCGGCCCTGTTGTGGGAAGGAGTACGGTACGGATTGCTGTGGTATTTCACTAATCTGTCGCTGGTCAACGTGGTTTACGGATCGCTGACCGGCGTCATCATCGCCTTGCTGACCCTGGAGGCGGCGAGCCTGATCATTCTGCTGGGGGCGCAGGTGATCGCCGAATACGAACGACTGTTGCCGGAATTCAGCGATAACGGTGCGACTGCTGCTTGATGCAGTCGACCACAGCGCGCGGCGTGTGGGCCAGTCGCATCGGTATCAACACCATTGAGGGCTTCTGGTCCTTGCTGCGCTCCTGGTTGCGACCCCGTCGGGGCATCTCGCAAGAAAAGCTGCCGCTTTACCCGAGCTTCTTTCAGTCCGTCCACAACGCTCGCCTCCGGAGAAAGGCCTTGCTCGGCCTCCTCTTGAAGCCGCTGGTCGCATAACGTAGTGAACTGACTGGAGTCCATCTTGAGCCAATAAAAAACCCAACCTCCCGAGGGAGGTTGGGTTTGGCATAGGAGCCTGGCGATGACCTACTTTAGCGTGAGTGGATCTCACACGATCATCGGCGCGGCGCGGTTTCACGGTCGAGTTCGGGAAGGGGTCGGGTGGTTCCCGCGCGCTGAGGTCGCCAGGCGAAGAGGGGTGGAGGGTGCGAAGCGGCGACGGGTCGGGCGGGCCCCCACAGGGTTGGGGGTTAGGGGGTCAAGCCGCACGGTCGATTAGTACGGGTCGGCTGCACGCGTTGCCGCGCGTCCACCGCCCGCCTATCCACGTGGTGGTCTTCCACGGACCTTCAGGAGTCTCAAGGACTCGGGAGAGTTCGATCTTGGGGGAGGCTTCCCGCTTAGATGCTTTCAGCGGTTATCCCGTCCGGACGTAGCTACCCGGCCGTGCCATTGGCATGACAACCGGTACACCAGAGGTCTGTCCATTCCGGTCCTCTCGTACTGGGAACAGCGCCCCGCAACTCTCCAACGCCCACGGCAGATAGGGACCGAACTGTCTCACGACGTTCTAAACCCAGCTCGCGTACCACTTTAAATGGCGAACAGCCATACCCTTGGGACCGACTACAGCCCCAGGATGTGATGAGCCGACATCGAGGTGCCAAACACCGCCGTCGATATGGACTCTTGGGCGGTATCAGCCTGTTATCCCCGGAGTACCTTTTATCCGTTGAGCGATGGCCCTTCCATTCGGAACCACCGGATCACTAAGACCTGCTTTCGCACCTGCTCGACCTGTCCGTCTCGCAGTCAAGCACCCTTTGGCCTTTGCACGCATCGCGCGATTTCCGACCGCGCTGAGGGTACCTTCGCGCTCCTCCGTTACGCTTTGGGAGGAGACCGCCCCAGTCAAACTACCCACCATGCACGGTCCCTGAACCCGATCAGGGTCCGAGGTTAGAACCTCGAGCATTCCAGGGTGGTATTTCAAGGTCGGCTCCACCGGGACTGGCGTCCCGGCTTCCACGCCTCCCACCTATCCTACACAAGAAGGCTCAAAGTCCAGTGCAAAGCTGTAGTAAAGGTTCACGGGGTCTTTCCGTCTTGCCGCGGGTACGCTGCATCTTCACAGCGAGTTCAATTTCACGGAGTCCCGGGTGGAGACAGTGTGGCTATCGTTACGCCATTCGTGCAGGTCGGAACTTACCCGACAAGGAATTTCGCTACCTTAGGACCGTTATAGTTACGGCCGCCGT
This sequence comes from uncultured Gammaproteobacteria bacterium, assembly GCA_963719395.1. Taxonomy (GTDB): domain Bacteria; phylum Pseudomonadota; class Gammaproteobacteria; order Competibacterales; family Competibacteraceae; genus Contendibacter. Next base: position 31,350 of record CAVRCC010000035.1, read on the forward strand.
TTACCGGGGCTTCGATCAAGAGCGTCGCCTTGCGGCTGACCCCATCACTTAACCTTCCGGCACCGGGCAGGCGTCACACCCTATACGTCCACTTTCGTGTTGGCAGAGTGCTGTGTTTTTAGTAAACAGTCGCAGCCACCTGGTCACTGCGGCCCGCCTCGGCTCCGGCCGCGAGGGCCTTCACCTACCGCGGGCGCACCTTCTCCCGAAGTTACGGTGCTAGTTTGCCGAGTTCCTTCACCCGAGTTCTCTCCAGCGCCTGGGGATGCTCTCCCAGCCCACCTGTGTCGGTTTGGGGTACGGTTGCATGGTACCTGAAGCTTAGAGGCTTTTCCTGGAAGCCGGGCATCGACCGCTTCGCCCCGAAGAGCTCGTCATCGGTTCTCGGGATTGAACCGCCGGATTTGCCTGGCGATCCTCCCTACGACCTTAAACCGGGACTACCAATCCCCGGCCGGTGTAGCCTTCTCCGTCCCCCCATCGCAGTACCATCCAGTACGGGACTGTTCGCCCGTTTCCCATCGACTACGCCTTTCGGCCTCGCCTTAGGGGCCGACTCACCCTGCGCCGATTGCCGTTGCGCAGGAACCCTTGGGCTTGCGGCGTGCGGGGTTTTCACCCGCATGATCGTTACTCATGTCAGCATTCGCACTTCCGATGCCTCCAGCCGCTCTCGCGAGCAACCTTCGCCGGCCTACGGAACGCTCCCCTACCCTGCCTCATCGGCAGCCGCAGCTTCGGTATACGGCTTGAGCCCCGTTGAATCTTCCGCGCGGGCCGACTCGACCAGTGAGCTATTACGCTTTCTTTAAAGGATGGCTGCTTCTAAGCCAACCTCCTGGCTGTCTGGGCCTTCCCACTTCGTTTCCCACTGAGCCGTAATTGGGGGACCTTAGCTGGCGGTCTGGGTTGTTTCCCTCTTCACGACGGACGTTCGCACCCGCCGTGTGTCTCCCGCGATTGCACTTCCCGGTATTCGGAGTTTGCCTCGGGTTGGTAAGCCGGGATGGCCCCCTAGCCGAAACAGTGCTCTACCCCCGGGAGTGAGACGCGAGGCGCTACCTCAATAGCTTTCGGGGAGAACCAGCGATCTCCGGGCTTGATTAGCCTTTCACTCCGATCCACCGCTCATCCTCGTCTTTTTCAACAGA